>JAVBPR010000013.1:0-65865 GCA_031549485.1 Eubacteriales bacterium
TTTCTTTTTCTACATTTTTTATAATGGTAAAGACCGAATCGAGATTTGATTTTGCAAGGCTCTTGAAAAAATCTCTGCTGATTTGTCCGGCATCTTCGGATGAGAGTTTTTTAAGTTTTCGCTTTAACTCGCATTCGATTAAAGCGGAGACGCTGTCGCAGATATTTTCATATTCGTTTTCGCTTACAATGAAATATGACTTGTCATATTTTTCGCTTGACGCATGGATTATTCTAAAGAAACGATAAAACACCAAGCTCAAATATTTTCGGAACAAATCGCCCGCTTCAAAATATTTTTCGTTCGCGCAAAGCTCGGAAAGCGCAGCAAATGCGCTGTAAACAAGAATATTATCAGGTGAAGAATTAGGAAATGAGCTTTTTTCAAGCTCGGTCATAGGACTTCGGGTAAAATCGCGGCCGAGCAGATAATCGGTCGAAACTCCGTAATAATCGGCTGCTCTGCACAGAAAGGCAAGACCGCATTCCCTGATACCTTTTTCATAGTGGGATAGAAGAGCCTGCGAAATCCCCAAATTTCCTGCCGCTTGTTTTTGGCTTTCCCCGCGTTCTTTGCGAAGAAGGGTAAGTAACCGCGATACATCGGTAATCAATTAAAACCTCCGAAACAAAATATACAAACTGTAAAATAATTATAGTTACATACTGCCAAATTGTAAAGAGGTCTTGATAAAAAAATACTAAAATGGTAAAATTAGTTATTAAAATTATGAGGTGAAGTATGAATAAAATCTTAGTTGAAACATCCGCAAGACATTTGCATTTATCCCAGGCGGATCTCGAAGTTCTTTTCGGTGCGGGGCATACACTTACAGAGAAAAAACCGCTTTCACAGCCGGGGCAATTCGCCTGTGAAGAAAAGGTTAAAGTTACCGGCCCGAAGGGCAGCCTTATGATGACCGTATTGGGACCGACGCGTCCGGCGACACAAATAGAGGTTTCTTACACAGATGCGCGCGCTCTCGGCATAACTCCGCCTATCCGCGAATCGGGAGATATCGAGGGAACGCCGGGCATTGTTTTGGAAGGGCCTTGCGGAAAAGTTGAGCTTGCAAAAGGGCTTATGGTCGCAAAAAGACATATTCATCTCACCCCTGAAGAAGCTGCGGGATACGGCGTTTCGGATAAAGAAATTGTCAGTGTGAAACTTGACGGCGCGCGCTCGGTCACATTCGGCGAAACCGTTGTTCGCGTCAGCCCGTCTTTTGCGGCCGCGGTTCATATTGACACCGACGAAGCTAATGCCGCCGGACTTTCGGGCAGCGTCAGCGGAGAAATTATAAAATAATGGCCGGTTTAAGCAATGTTTTAAACAAGGCGCTCGGCGCGAAATACGCAAAAATGATGAAGATATTTAAAGAAGATGGGCGGGCTGTTGATAAGTCCGCCCTTCAAATGTTTTTCCTTTATCTTAAAATATCAAAAAAATACGGCGCCGCGTTAAGCGATTTTCATCTTTACAAGTTGTATAATAAAACCGATAATGAGATTAAAAAATACATTTTACTTGCGGATAACGTCGCTTTTGTGCGGAAAATGAATAACATCGAGTTCCGCCCGATTTTTGAAGAAAAGACTTTATTTGCAAAGAAGTTTAAAAAGTTTTTTCGCCGCGAATTTTTTATATTGCAGGACGGAAACGAAGAATCTTTCGAAGCGTTCATAAAAGACAAAGAATACGTTTTCGCAAAAAAAGACTATACTTTCAGCGGCTCGGGTATTAAAAAATGTGCCGCGCCGAAATTTGAAACGCTTAAAAATGAAGGATACAGCCTTGTCGAAGAGGCTATTATTCAGCACGAAAAAATGGCATCGCTTAATATGTCATCGGTAAATACCGTGCGAATCGGAAGCGTGCTTTGCGGCTTTGAAGCCGATATCGTTTACGCTTCTTTGCGCGTCGGCGTCGGCGGCGAGGTCGATAATATGGGAGCGGGCGGCCTGACCGCCATTGTCGATGCGGGCAGCGGAGTGGTTATCACCACTGCCGTTAATAATAAAGGCGAGAATTTTACGAAGCACCCGATTTCTGGCGTGAATTTTGAAGGTTTTCAAATCCCGTTTTGGGAAGAGGCAAAAAGTTTAGTAAGGGAAGCCGCGAAACTCGTCCCCGAAGTGCGCTACATCGGCTGGGATGTCGCTTTTTCGGAAAACGGACCTGAAATCATAGAAGGAAATTACCATCCCGGATATAATGTTTTTCAGGCGGCGGACGGCGGCGGAAAGAAATATATTTTCGAGAAATATGCTAAATAGGCGGTGGCCCTGTGGATGAGAGAAAATACAGTTCCTGTTTTTTTACGGGGCACAGAATCATCTCGGCAAAAGAAGCAGAGCGGCTTGAAAAAGCGCTTGATGCTGCGATTCTTGAGCTTATCGATTGCGGTGTTACAAGGTTTTTAGCGGGCGGCGCGCTCGGGTTTGATTTACTTGCCGAAAAGGCGGTTTTGCGCGCGAAAGAAAAGCACAAAATTTTACTTTGCCTTGTTTTGCCGTGCGAAAAACAGGATAAAAACTGGCGCGAAAGCCAGAGAGCTGAATTTAAATATATTTGTGATAATGCAGACGAGATAATATATGCAACAAAAAAATATATCCCGGGGTGTATGCATCTCCGCAACAGATATTTAGCGGAAAACGCCGATGTCTGCGTTTGCTATTATAACGAAGGACGCAGCGGAGGAACGGCTTTTACCGTCGGAATTGCAAAAGAGCGGGGAACCGAAATAATAAATTTGGCATAGCCAAAATATAGAAAAACCTGCCTTTCGGCAGGTTTTGTTTTACATAAATCTAATTATTTTGCTTGCCGCGATAGGATTCCATATAATCCGCATCGGCATCATCAAGCGAGTGGTCGCCGGCCTGGTTTTCAAGATGATGGGTAAATTCATGAAGAAGTGTTTCCTTTAATTTCGCATATAAAACATCATATGGTACGTTTGCGTAAAATTTCATGAACGAGCCGAAATATATTTTTATATATCGGCCGAGATTTCGCTCGCGGCAGTATTCGCCGAGAACATATAAATCCCCTTTGCCTTCGGGGTGCGGTTTTGCCTCGGGCAGGAGGAGGACGCCGCCGTTGAGATTGTTATAAAATTCCTGCGGAATTTCCTCGGAAATCCGCTCGAGCATTTCTTCCGCTTGTTCGATAGTATACATAAATTTTCCTTTTTGATATTTGCATCATTATATATCAAAACAAGAAAATAATAAAGGCGGGATATTTCCCGCCTTTGTTTTATATTTTAATTCGCTTTCCGGCTTCCTCTAATGCGCAAAGAGTCATTGAGGGCTCCGAAATCTCTTCGCCGTATTCCGAAAGAGGCGGAAAGGGAAGAGATAAAACGAAATAATAGCTTTCGTTATATTTGTAAACATAATATCGCGAATCGGATTTTTTTAAAAGAAGAACTGCGGAAAGAAAATTATCCGAGCCGGTGATTTCATAGATATAATCATATGTAATCTTTTCGGCTGCCGTCTCGTCTTTTGAGAGTTTGGTAAAACTGACAACGCATCCGCCGCCGAGGCAGGGAAACGCTTCAACATAAAGGCGCCCGCTGTCCGCGCAAAAGCCTACCTGCCTTTTCGCGAGATCCAGCGCTTCTTTAAAAATCTTTCTTGTAACCGGTTCTTTATAATCGAGCTTATCATATGAGATGCCGTGGGAGGCAAGATCGTTTCGGTCAAAAACGACATTAATCTTTCCTTCTTTAAGTAGCATGATGTTCATAATAAAACTGCCTTTCAAGATGTAATATATGAGCCGGCAGCATGGCCGCATTCCGGCTTTCTTTTTTAATAATATGTGCGCTTTAAGGCCTATATACTATATTGAAATTATATTGCATTTTGTTAATTAAAAAAAGCTGAAAAATTTACCATTATTGCGGTTTTCATCAATTTTAGCTTAAAAATATATTGTTAATTATCTTGTTATTATATATAATTAACTATATATGTAATAAATACAACTTAAGGGGGAATTTGGATGCCGCTAACATTCAAAGCGGGTATTCACCCGGATTATCAAAAAAAGCATACCGCGGAAAAACCGTCTGAAATTATGCCTGTTCCGGAAGTCCTGTATATTCCGGTTGCGCAGCATATCGGCGTGCCTGCCGTGCCGGTCGTCAAAAAAGGCGACACCGTCCTGCTCGGACAGGTTATCGCGTCGTCCGAGGCTGCTGTCTCCGCACGCATTCACAGCCCGGTTTCGGGAACGGTGCGGGATATTGTTATGCATCCCTATCCCGGCGGAATAGAAGCTGAAACGATTGTAATCGAAAATGATTTTAACGATACCCTGTCGCCTGACGTTAAGGCGTATGGGAAACATATAGACGAAATCACAGCGGACGACTTGGTGGAAATAGCAAAAAATTCCGGAATTGTCGGAATGGGAGGCGCCGGATTCCCTGCGGCGGTTAAAGTCTCCTCGGCGGTCGGGAAAATCGACACCTTGCTGATAAACGGCGCCGAGTGCGAGCCGTTTTTGACCTCTGACCACCGCCTTATGTGCGAACAGGCGGAGGAGGTTCTTTTCGGGGTTGAGCTTTTAAGAAAAGGGCTTTCGCTTCCGGCTGCTTCTATTTGTATTGAAGACAATAAGAAAGACGCGATAAAGGCAATTGCCGAAGCGGCCGAAAAATATATCGGAATAGATGTAAAAGTTCTTAAAACGAAATATCCGCAGGGCAGTGAAAAGCATATCATTAAGGCGGTTACCGGCCGAGTTGTAAAAAGCGGAAAACTTCCGGTTGATGCGGGTGTGCTCGTTATGAATGTCGATTCCGCCGCTTCTTTTGCAAGGGGATTCCGGGATGGAATTCCGGTTTACCGGAGGTATGTGACGGTCAGCGGCGAGGGGATAGAAACCCCGAAAAATTTGATTGTGCGTATCGGAACAAAACTGTCCGAAATAATTGAGTTTTGCGGCGGATTCAAAGGTGATCCGATGAAAATTATCATCGGCGGGCCGATGATGGGAACGGCGCAGTTTACGACCGAAGTCCCGGTTATAAAAACAACATCGGGCATCCTTGTTTTCACCGATAAAAGCGCAAGCGGCAAAGAACAGGGGAACTGCATTAGGTGCGGGCGTTGCGTCCGGGCGTGCCCGATGTTTTTGGAACCGTGTTATCTCTACCGCTTCGCGGTGAGCGAAGACCTTGACAAAGCCGACCGCTACGGAATGCTTGACTGTATCGAATGCGGATCCTGTTCATATGTTTGCCCTGCAAGAATAAACCTTATTTCACAAATCCGTGTAAGCAAAGCGCATCTTAATAAACAGCGCAAAGAAATGGCGGAAAAGGAAAAGCAGAGAAAGGAGAACATCTAAGTGAGCGACAAATTTATTGTTTCGGCTTCACCTCATCTGAGAAATTCGGAAAATACAACATCGATAATGGGCGACGTCTTGATAGCGCTTTTGCCCGCTCTTATTATGTCGGTGTATCTTTTCGGATTTATGAGCCTTGTTATTGTTCTCGTTTCGGTTGCGGCCTGTGTGCTGTTTGAATATCTCGGATGTATTGTTTTTAAGAGAAAACAGACTCTTCTTGATTTGTCCGCCGTTGTTACCGGCGTTCTCCTCGCTTTTAATCTGCCGCCCACGGTGCCCGTCTGGATGCCGATTGTCGGCGCGTTTTTCGCGATATTTATCGTTAAGCAAATTTTTGGAGGGCTTGGCAGCAATTTTGTCAATCCCGCGCTTGCGGCGAGGGTTTTTCTCCTCAGCTGGCCGCAAGACATGACAAACTATACATATCCGATATATAACCCTCTGGGCAATATTCAGGTCGATGCAATGAGCGCCGCGACTCCGCTGAGTTTTTTGAAAAACGGAAAGCTGCCCGACCAAAGTTTCTTTGAGCTGCTTCTCGGCAACAGGGGCGGAGTTATCGGCGAAACCTGTGCTATAGTCCTTTTGGCGGGCGGCGCGTATCTGCTTATCCGAAAGGTAATAACCTGGCATATTCCGGTTGCGTTTATCGGCACGGTCGCGCTTTTGACCTTCATTTTCCCGCAGGCGATGCCGAGGCTTGATTTTATGATTTACGAAATCCTCTCAGGCGGGCTTATTTTAGGCGCGGTTTTTATGGCAACCGATTATGTCACAAGCCCGGTCACCCCATCCGGAAAGATTATTTTCGGAGTCGGCTGCGGCGCGCTCACCGTCTTTATCCGATATTTCGGCGGCTATCCGGAGGGGGTTTCGTTTGCGATTTTAATTATGAATACGCTTGCATTTACAATAGATAAATTAACCAAGCGCAAAAAGTTCGGGGGAGGTGCTGTTAAGAATGCCTGATTTTGAAAACAGAGAAGGCGAGCTTTTCAGAAAAGACGAGAAGGAACAACCGATAACGTCTTACGGAGAGCTTGACATCGAAAGCGGAAACCTCATTTCTTCTCCGCCGCTTGCCGGCGGAAAATTCGAGCTTGAAAAAATCGATAAAGTAAAAGTTCATAAAGATTTCTTCTCGTCAATT
The DNA here is from genome assembly GCA_031549485.1 of Eubacteriales bacterium. Taxonomy (GTDB): domain Bacteria; phylum Bacillota; class Clostridia; order Oscillospirales; family Feifaniaceae; genus JAVBPR01. The sequence continues at coordinate 6,524 of JAVBPR010000013.1, forward strand.
CTAAAACCGGCTTTGATTTTGACGGCGATAACCCTTGTCGTCGCACTTCTTTTGGGCTTTGCGAACGCGGTCACGAAAGATAAAATAGCAGAGCTTGCGGAAAAAGCGCAAAGCGATGCCATGAACGCCGTTTTGCCGGCTGCCACCGAATATAAAGAAAGCGCCGACACCGGCACGGTGAAAATTTTCGAAGGCAGCGCTGCGGGCGAAGTTGTAGGCTATGCAGCAAAGGCTTCGCCGATAGGGTTTGGCGGTGCTATTGATCTTGTTGTCGGCGTCGATACATCCGGGAACATATTAGGGCTTAAAATAATTTCGATGTCAGAAACACCGGGCATCGGCACAAAAATTACCGATCCCGCTTTTTACGGGCAGTTCGGTTCCGGCGAGGTCGATACGATTTCGGGAGCCACCATTTCCTCCTCCGCGGTTATCAGAGGGGCAAATGAGGCGGTCGCCGCGGTAAAAGAATTACTCGGAATAGGGGGAGACGGCAATGGACAATAAAAAATCATTTTTCAAACCTCTTTTCAACGGGATTCTTACCGAAAACCCGACCTTCATCCAGGTACTCGGCATGTGCCCGACTCTCGCGGTTACTACAAGCGTTGAAAACGGCATCGGAATGGGGCTTGCGACCACGGCTGTATTGATTTTCAGCAATCTGTTTATTTCGATTTTGCGAAATATCATCCCCGGCAAGGTCCGCATCGCCGCATATGTCGTTATTATCGCGGGATTCGTTTCGCTCGTTGATATGATTTTGGCCGCATTTGTTCCTTCGCTTAGCAATTCGCTGGGGCTTTACATACCGCTTATCGTTGTCAACTGCATTATTTTGGCGCGTGCGGAATCTTTTGCTTCAAAGAACGGTCCGGTAACGTCGATGCTCGACGGACTCGGTGCAGGACTCGGTTTTACCCTTGCGCTGGTCATCATCGCATCGGTTCGCGAAATTCTCGGCAACGGCACGTGGCTTGGGCTTAAAGTGATGCCGGCTGCCTTCAAACCTGCGCTTATTATGATTTTGCCGGTCGGCGGATTTTTAAGCCTCGGCTTCTTGATGGCGGGAGTGCAGTATTTACTTAAGAAGAAAGGAGCCGGGAAATGAGCAATATTTTTATTATTACCATAAGCGCGATTTTGGTTGAAAATTTCGTCCTTGTAAAATTTCTCGGCATCTGCCCGTTTCTCGGGGTTTCGAAAAAAACCGACACCGCTTTCGGAATGGGCATGGCGGTCACCTTTACAATGACTCTTGCCTCGGCACTCACATGGGCGGTGGACAGGTTTATTCTTATCCCGCTCGAGCTTGAGTATATGCGCACCGTCGCATTTATCCTTGTTATCGCGGCTCTTGTGCAGTTTATCGAAATGGCGCTCCAAAAACTTTTGCCTGCGCTTTATCTTTCGCTCGGAATATATTTGCCGCTGATTACGACAAACTGCGCGGTGCTCGGCGCGGCGCTTATAAATATCCAAAACGGATATTCCTTTATCGAATCGGTTGTTTTCGGGCTTACTGCAGCGCTCGGGTTTACCCTTGCGATCGTGCTTTTTGCCGGAGTAAGGGAGAGGATAGAGCATAACAATATTCCCGAAAGCTATAAAGGATTCCCGATTGCGCTGATTTCCGCATCGCTTCTTTCGCTTGCGTTCCTCGGTTTCCAGGGACTTAAGATAGGAGGCATGTGATGGATATAATGAATATTCTCAAAGCGACTCTTTCGCTTTCGGCTATGGGAATCATTTTCGGCCTGATTTTAGGATACTCCTCTAAAGTTTTCGCGGTAAAAGTAGATGAAAAAATCCCCGCGATTGCAGATTGCCTTCCGGGAGCCAACTGCGGCGCGTGCGGTTTTGCGGGATGTGAGGCATATGCAAAATCAATCGTCGGCGAAGGAAGCGGGATTACGCTTTGCAGCGTCGGCGGTGCCGCTACCGCGGCGAAAATCGCCGAGATAATGGGGGTTTCGGCCGAAGATGTTAAATCTTTTGTCGCTACCGTAAGATGTTGCGGCGCAAACAGCGACACCGAAAAGAAATATAAATACATCGGCATTGAGAGCTGTGATGCCGCAATGCGCCTTGCCGGCGGTGAAAAAACCTGCAAAAACAGCTGTATCGGGCTTGGTACCTGCGTAAAGAGATGCGCGTTCGGCGCGATTGAAATAAGCGACGGAGTCGCTTACATTAATCCCGAAAAATGCACAAGCTGCGGTCTTTGCATCGAAAGTTGCCCGAAAAGCTTGATAACTTTGGTGCCCAAAGAAAACAGGTATTACGTCGGGTGCAGCAACATGGATAAGGGCGGAGTGACGCGAAAAATTTGCGAAGTCGGCTGTATCGGCTGTAAAATCTGCGAAAAAGCATGTGAATATGATGCGATTCACGTTACCGAGAATTTTTCGAAAATCGATTACGAAAAGTGCGTGAGCTGCGGCGAATGCGCCGAAAAATGCCCGAGAAAGATTATTAGAATAAGAGAAATATAACGAAGAATGAAAAGATACGGATATAGACCACATAAAAAGAAAAGCAGGCTGCCGTTTACCGTCCCGAAATATGTCGGGACGGTTTGCCTTGCTGTAATTTTAGCGCTGATTGCGGGTGCTTTTGTTTCGGGAATGTTTAATAAAACAGCCGCGAAAGATGATGACACGCAAAGCGGCGCCGATACTTCGGACGGTGCGCAAGGCGGTGATTCAGGCGAAACGCAGGGAGATGACAAAAGCGAAGGTTTCGGAGGTCTTATTATCTCGCTTGCGGATATTTCGGATGTAGCGAAGATAAAAGAAGAGATGGAAAACACCGGGGCAGACGCGGTGATTATCGACTTTAAAAATGATGCTGGCAAATTTAATTTTCCCGCGCCGAAAGCCGGAAAAATTGTCTCGGGCGGGCTTGCTGCGGATGCGCTTTCGGTTGACAACATCGAGCCGCTTCAACAAGCCGGAATAAAAGTCGGCGCGAGAATTTCATGTTTTAAAGACGATTTTGCGGCCGAGAGCAAACTCGGCGCGCAACTTAAAGAGAAAAACGGGGAAATATGGAGTGACGCCGCAAAAAAGTATTGGCTAAATCCATATCTCGAAGAAACAAAAAACTATCTTTCCGCAGTTATCGAAGACGCTGTTTCAGCGGGGTTTGATTTTATCGTTTTTGATAATATTTCTTTTCCGCAGAGCGGAAAAACCGAAAATATTGATTTCGGCGAAGATGCGCCCGACAAAAGCGCCGAGATTTTATCTTGCGTTACCGCTTTTTGCGAAGTTATAGGCGGCCGCGCGGGTGCTTATTTAATCCTGCCGGAAATCAGCTTTACCGAGCCGGAAAAAGCGGCGGAAATAGGGCAAAGAACCGATTTTTCGGACTATCCGTGCCCGGTTTTGAGGATAAACAGAAATATCGCCGCGGAATACATTTTGGGCGAATAAATAAAAAAACATCAAAATATTGTGGTTTTTGCTTAAAATACTATTGAAAATTAAATAGTATTATTATAAAATTATTTTGTATTTTTTTGAAATATCTCATGCTTCGGCAGCGCGTTTTGCCGAAGCATGATTTGTGAGAGGAGATTGCATGAAAAAAGTTGCGATAGTTATGGGGAGCGACAGCGATTATAAAACGATGCAGGCGTGCGAAAACAAACTCGCCGAGTTTGGCGTTCCCTTTAAAACGAGGGTGATTTCCGCGCACAGAACGCCGGATATAGCGGCGGAATTTTCGAAAAATGCCATCAATGATGGATACGGAGTTATAATCAGCGCGGCGGGAAAAGCAGCTCATTTGGGCGGAGTTTTGGCGGCGCACACAACGATTCCGGTTATCGGCGTGCCGATAAAAAGTTCGACGCTTGACGGTCTTGACGCACTTCTCGCAACCGTGCAGATGCCAAGCGGCGTTCCGGTTGCGACCGTTGCGATCGACGGCGCGGAAAACGCGGCTATTTTAGCGGTTCAGATTCTTGCTACCGAAGATACCTCTCTTGCGGAAAAACTTAAAAATTTCAAAATTTCGATGCGCGATGCCGTAATGAAAAAAGATAAAGAATTCAGCGAAAAAGCGTAAGAAAGTTTCTTTATGACGCGAAAAAGCGGACAAATAAAACGATTTGTAGGAGATAAGATGATAAACAGCCAAAGCGAAAGCTATAAAAATGCCGGCGTTGACGTTGTCGCGGGATACCGCTCCGTAGAGCTCATTAAAAAGCATATCGCAAAGACTATGATTCCGGGGGTTATTAGCGGAATCGGCGGCTTCGGCGGCTTGTTTGAGCTTGACCTTTCAGGTTATACGAACCCGGTTTTGGTCAGCGGAACCGACGGGGTTGGAACAAAGCTGAAAATCGCTTTTTTGACAGATAAGCACGACACGGTCGGTCAGGACTGCGTTGCGATGTGCGTAAATGATATCGTCTGTGCCGGGGCAAAGCCTCTCTTTTTCCTTGACTATATCGCAACCGGCAAAAATATCCCCGAGAAAATCGAGAGTATAGTTAAAGGCGTAGCAGACGGTTGTGAAAAAGCCGGTTGCGCTTTAGTCGGCGGCGAAACTGCCGAAATGCCCGGTTTTTATGCCGAGGGCGAATATGACATGGCCGGTTTTTCGGTCGGCATTGTCGAAAAAAGCAAGATAATCGACGGAAGTAAAATCGAGGAAAATGACGTTATAATCGCGGTAAAAAGCAGCGGTATTCACAGTAACGGGTTTTCGCTTGTCCGCAAGATTTTCTCGGTAAACGAAGCTACTCTTAGTGAATATGTCGATATTTTGGGCGGAACTTTGGGCAGCGCCCTTTTAGAGCCGACAAAAATCTATGTAAAACCGATTTTATCGCTTATTGAAAATGTCGAGGTAAAAGGCATTTCAAATATTACCGGCGGCGGATTTTATGAAAATATTCCGCGTTGCTTCCCGGAAGGGTTCAGCGCCGAAATAGAATACGAAAAGGTAAGGGTTTTGCCGATATTCGAACTTATGCAGCAAACCGGAAATGTTCCGCTTCGCGATATGTTCAACACCTTTAATATGGGCGTCGGAATGGTTGTCGTAACCTCGAAAGAAAACGCGCAAAGCGCGATTAGCCATCTGGCCGAAATGGGCGAGGAAGCCTATGAAATCGGGCGCGTTGTAAAAGGCGGGCACGAGGTTTTGATGAATCTATGAAAAAAATAGCGGTACTTGTTTCGGGCGGCGGCACGAACCTTCAGGCGCTTATCGATTCCGGCATTCAAATATCGCTTGTCCTTTCAAGCAAAACCGACGCTTTTGCGCTCGAGCGGGCAAAGGCGGCGGGGATAAAAACCGCGGTTGTCCTGCGCGGAGAAAACTTTGAAAACGAGATAACCGAAGTTTTGACAAAAGAAGAAATCGAGCTTATTGTGCTTGCCGGTTTTATGAGCGTTTTAAGCGAAAATTTCGTGAAAAAATTTGAAAATAAAATTATAAACGTTCACCCGTCGCTTATCCCCGCGTTTTGCGGAGACGGATTTTACGGCCTGCGCGTTCACAAAGCCGCGCTTGAGCGAGGGGTTAAAATAACCGGCGCTACGGTGCACTTTGTAAATGAGATAACCGACGGCGGACCGATAATTTTGCAAAAGACGGTTGCGGTACTTGATGGCGACACCCCCGAAACCCTGCAAAAAAGGGTGATGGAAGAGGCGGAGTGGGTAATCCTGCCGCAGGCGGTCAAGATGTTTTGCGATGATAAAATTAAAATAGAAAACGGTATTGTAAAAGAAAGGAAATAAGATGAAAAAACGCGCGCTGATTAGTGTTTCGGACAAGACAGGTGTTGTCGAATTTGCCAAAAACCTTGTTAAAAACGGATTTGAAATCATTTCCACCGGCGGAACTGCAAAAGCTTTGGCAGACGAGGGCGTAAATGTTATCGGAATTTCGGAGATTACCGGTTTTCCCGAATGCCTTGACGGAAGAGTAAAAACTTTGCATCCGGCAGTTCACGCGGGCGTTCTCGCCATGCGCGACAACAAAGAGCATATGGAGCAGCTGCAGGAACTCGGAATCAACACTATCGACATCGTCGCGATAAATCTTTATCCTTTCAAAGCGACAATAGCAAAACCGAATGTGGAATTTGAGGACGCAATCGAAAATATCGATATCGGCGGTCCGACCATGATACGCGCCGCCGCGAAAAACTGGCAGGATGTCGCGGTTATCGTAAATCCCGAGGATTATGAAATTGTAATCGCTGAAATCATTAGCGGCGAAATAAGGAAAGAAACAAAAGCTCGTCTTGCGAGAGCTGTTTTTTCCCACACTTCGGCATACGACACCATGATTTCAAACTGGCTTGCAAAAAAAGCGGGCGATCCGCTTTTCCCTGATGAGTTTTCGGTTACATACGAAAAGGTTCAGGAGATGCGTTACGGCGAAAATCCGCATCAGCAAGCGGCTTTTTATAAAGAAATCGGCGACACTCCGGGAAGCCTTGCAAAGGCAAAACAGCTCGGAGGCAAAGAGCTTTCTTTCAATAATATAAACGATACAAACGGCGCGCTGATGTGCCTTAAGGAATTTGCCGAGCCGTGCGTTGTCGGAGTAAAACATGCAAATCCTTGCGGCGTGGGCGTTGCAGACAATATTTATGATGCCTATATAAAAGCATATGAAGCGGATCCGGTTTCGATCTTCGGCGGAATTGTTGCCGCTAACAGGGAAATAGACGGTAAAACGGCGGAAGAGCTTGTTAAGATTTTTCTAGAAATCGTCATTGCGCCGAGCTTTACAAAAGAGGCGCTTGAAATCCTGTCGCAAAAGAAAAATCTTCGCGTTTTGGAGCTTTCGGATATTATGGCGCAACCGCCGAAAAACGATCTCGATATGAAAAAAGTTTATGGCGGGCTTCTTGTGCAGCAGCTTGATACTTCGGTATATGAGGAAGAGAATTTCAAAGTTGTCACAAAGAGAGCGCCGTCCGAAGATGAGCTAAAGCAGCTTAAAATGGCTATGCGCGTAGTAAAACACGTTAAAAGCAACGGCGTTTGTCTTGTAAAAGACAATGCGACGGTAGGCGTCGGTCCCGGGCAGACAAACAGAATTACAGCTCTGGAGCTCGCAATCAAATATGCCGGCGAAAAAGCAAACGGCTCGGTAATGGGCTCGGACGCGTTCTTCCCGTTTTCTGATTGTGTTTTAGCTGCGGCGGAGGCGGGGATAACCGCAATAATCCAGCCGGGCGGTTCGATTCGCGATGAAGATTCGATAAAAGCGTGCGATGAAAACGGTATCGCGATGATATTCACAGGGGAAAGACATTTCAAACATTAAGTTAAGGCGGGTTTAGGATGAAAGTTCTTGTTGTCGGCGGCGGCGGACGCGAGCACGCGATTTGCCGCGCGCTAGCAAAAAGCAAAAAAGTTGATAAATTATTTGCCGCGCCGGGAAATGCCGGAATCGCGGAGGTTGCACAGTGTGTGCCGATAAAGGCGACCGACATTGAGGGCGTTTTGGCTTTCGCGCTCGAAAATGAAATCGGCATGGTAGTTGTCGCGCCGGATGATCCGCTATATCTCGGTATGGTGGACGCTTTAAACGAAGCGGGCATCCGCGCTTTCGGCCCGACGAAAAACGCCGCCGAAATTGAGGGAAGCAAGATTTTCGCAAAAGAACTAATGAAAAAATACGAAATTCCCACCGCTGCTTTTGAAAAATTTTCGGATGCCGGTACGGCAAAGGCTTTTATCGATACGCTGACGCCGCCGATTGTCGTGAAAGCGGATGGGCTTGCTCTCGGAAAAGGCGTTATAATTGCGGCAAGCAGGGAAGAAGCGCATAAAGCTATTGAAGATATGATGGAAAACAAGGCTTTCGGCGACGCGGGAAGCAGAGTAGTTATAGAAGAATTTTTGGAAGGCCCGGAAGTTTCTATTCTCGCGTTTTGCGACGGTAAAACGGTAAAACCGATGATTTCGGCGCAGGATCATAAGCGTGCGCTGGATAATGACATGGGCAAAAATACTGGGGGAATGGGCACCTTTTCAAACAGCCGGATTTACACGCCCGAAATCGCAAAAGAATGCGAAGAAAAGATATTTTTGCCGACCGTTGCGGCGATGGAAAAAGAGGGACGCCCTTTTAAAGGAGTGCTCTATTTCGGGCTGATGATAACAAAGGACGGTCCGAAAGTAATCGAATATAACGCGAGATTCGGAGATCCCGAAACGCAGGTTATTTTGCCGCGTATGAAAAGTGATTTATTCGATATTTTCACTGCGGTAATAGACGGAACTCTCGCGGAAACAAGCGTGGAATTCGATGAAAATTATGCGGTTTGCGTAATTATGGCGTCGGGCGGATATCCCGAAAAATACGAAACCGGATTTGAAATTTCCGGGATTGGCGACGCGGAAGATTGCGGCGCGATAATTTATCATTCCGGAACAAAATCGGAAAACGGAAAAATCCTGACGAGCGGCGGCCGGGTTCTCGGTGTTACCGCGCTCGGGCAAAGCATAGAAAAAGCGCGCGAAAAGGCATATGAATGCGTTTCGAAAATCAGCTTTCACGGCGCGCATTACAGAAAAGATATCGGAATTAAAAAATAAAATTCGAGATAAAAATCAAGAAAAGGAAGTGCGAAATGCTCACAGCTATTGTCGGTGTTAATTGGGGAGACGAGGGAAAGGGAAGAATGGTCGACCTTTTGTCCGAAAAGCAGGATATTGTTGTTCGCTATCAGGGCGGCAATAACGCGGGACATACGGTAATAAACCACCTCGGAAAATTTATACTTAATCTTTTGCCGTCGGGAATTCTCCGCCCCGAGATAACGAATGTTATGGGAACCGGCATGGTAATCGACATAGAGCATCTCGCAGGCGAGATAGACAGGCTTCGCGGCGCGGGCGTCGAAATAACCCCGAAAAATCTTAAAATCAGCGAAAAAGCTATAATTTGCATGCCGTATCACGTAAGGCTCGATAAGCTCGAGGAGGCGCGTCTGAAGGACGCTAAGTACGGTTCAACCCAAAGGGGTATCGCTCCGGTTTACGCGGATAAATACCTCAAAAAAGGAATAAGAACGGGCGACCTTTTTGAGTGGGACAATCTTGTCGCAAAGGCGAAAAACATTTTGGCATATAAAAACCTGACGATAACAGGGGTTTACGGAGCCGAGCCGTCTTCGGAGGAAGAGACGATTGCCTGGCTGAAAAAATTCGGCGATATTATAAAACCGTTTATTTGCAACACTTCGGAGTTTCTTGAAAAGGCGGAAGAGCAGGGCAAAAAAATCATGTTCGAGGCTCAGCTCGGCGCGCTTCGCGATATTGATTACGGAATATATCCCTATACCTCGTCTTCGTCGACAATTGCGGCATATGCGCCCATCGGCGCGGGCGTTCCGCAGTATAAAATCGACAATACTATCGGCGTTGTAAAAGCGTATTCTTCCTGTGTCGGCGAAGGGCCGTTTACCTGCGAGATGTTCGGGGAAGAGGCGGAGCAGCTTCGCGAAGCGGGCGGCGAATATGGCGCGGCGACAGGTAGGCCGAGAAGAGTAGGCGGATTTGACGTTGTAGCTTCAAGATACGGCGTGAAAGCCCAGGGCGCAGACGAAATCGCCCTTACAAAAATGGATGTTCTTTCTTATCTTGAAAAAATCCCGGTTTGCGTCGCTTATGACGTTGATGGCGAGGTTTTAAACGATTTTCCGATAGGACTTAAACTTACAAAAGCAAAACCTGTCATTGAATATTTTGACGGCTGGAAATGCGATATCAGCGGATGCCGAAAGTTCGACGAGCTTCCGGCCGCCGCGCGCGAATACGTCGCGTTTATCGAAAAAGCTATAGGCGCAAAAGTTACATACGTCTCGGTCGGAGCCGAGCGCGATGCATATATAGAGAGAAGGGGCGAGTAAAATGACCGAGAAAAAATATATCTTTGTTACCGGAGGCGTTGTTTCCGGGCTTGGAAAGGGAATTACGGCGGCCTCGATGGGCAGGCTGTTAAAAGCGCGCGGTCTAAAGGTCGTCGCCCAGAAACTTGATCCCTATATAAATGTCGATCCGGGAACAATGAACCCGCAGGAACACGGCGAGGTTTTCGTTACCGAGGACGGCGCCGAAACAGATCTTGATGTCGGGCACTACGAGAGATTTATCGATGAAAACCTCAATAAATTTTCGAATATAACATCGGGAAAAATCTATTGGAATGTTCTTAATAAAGAGCGCCAAGGGGCATATCCCGGCGAGACGGTTCAGGTCATTCCGCATATCACAAATGAAATAAAAAGATTTATATACAGCGTCGGCGAAGAGAGCGATGCGGATATAATTATCAGTGAAATCGGCGGCACGGTCGGCGATATCGAAAGCCAGCCGTTTTTGGAAGCGGCACGTCAAATTTCGCTCGAAGTCGGCAAACATAACAGCCTTTTTGTTCATGTTACCCTTGTTCCTTATGTCAGCGGAAGCAACGAGCAAAAAAGCAAGCCGACGCAGCATTCGGTAAAAGAACTTCGCTCGCTCGGAATCAGCCCCGATATCATTGTTGCGAGATGTGATTTTCCGCTTGAGCGCAATGTAAAATCAAAAATTTCGCTGTTTTGTAACGTAAAAGAAGACTGCGTTTTGGAGAACCTCACCGTTCCGGTGCTTTATGAAGCTCCGATAAAACTTGAGGAGCAGAATTTTTCGGGTGTTGTCTGCCGCGAGCTTCGCATTGACTGTCCGAAGCCCGACCTTACCGAATGGCAGGATATGATAGCCAAAATTAACAAGCGCAACGGCACGGTACAAATTGCGATTGTCGGCAAATACGTTAAGCTGCATGATGCTTACCTATCTGTCGCTGAGGCGCTGTCCCATGCGGGTTATGAAAACGGCGTGTTTGTAAAAATCAAGTGGGTTGACAGCGAAGAAATCGAGAAAAAAGGAGCGCAGGCGCTTCTTTCCGATTGTGACGGAATTGTCGTTCCCGGCGGATTCGGAATAAGGGGAGTCGAGGGAAAAATCGCAGCGGCAAAGTATGCAAGAGAAAATGATGTTCCGTACCTCGGCATCTGCCTTGGAATGCAGGTTGCGGTAATCGATTATGCGCGTAATGTCTGCGGTCTCGGCGGCGCGAATTCGACCGAACTTGATAAAGATACAAAAGATAATATTATTGACTTTATGCCGGGCCAGAGCGGTGAGATTCCGATAGGCGGAACCTTGCGTCTCGGCGCTTATCCGTGCAAAATTACTCCCGGAACCATGATGGAAAAAGCGTACGGCAAAACTATGATAGAGGAAAGGCACCGGCACAGATACGAATTTAACAATAATTATCGTGATGCTATTTCGGGCGGAGGAATGATGATTTCCGGCCTTTCGCCCGACGAGCGGATTGTCGAATGCGTTGAGATTCCGAAAAACAGATTTTTTGTCGGCGTCCAGTTCCATCCGGAACTGAAAAGCCGGCCGAATCGTCCGCATCCATTGTTTATTAAACTTATCGAAGCGTCAAAACAAAAATAAAAACAATAATCCCCCGGGCAAAACCCGGGGGATTATTATATGCAAAACCCGCTGAAGAGGTTACATTATTTTAGAAAAATCAGATAACCATTCCGCCGTTCGGGCTGATTACTTGACCGGTAATAAAATCCGCGTTTTTCGATGCAAGAAATAGAGTAAGGCTGGCAATCTCCTCGGGGGTGCCTATACGCCCGAGCGGCGTTTCGGCAATAAGGGCGTTTAGGTCGCTTTCGGATAGGGTTAGCATATCGGTTTTTACAGCTCCGGGGGCAATGGCGTTGACCGTAATTCCCGAAGGCGCGGCCTCTTTTGCGAGAGCTTTTGTAAAGCCAATGAGCCCTGCTTTGGCGGCGGAATAGACTACTTCGCAGGAAGCACCGCAAATTCCCCACATTGAAGAAATGTTTATTATTTTTCCGCTTTTTTGCATTATCATAGCGGGAAGCGCGGCTTTTGCGCAGTAAATTGCCGAAAGAAGATTTGTTTCGATGTTTACGATAATTTCCTCATCGCCGCAATCGGTGAAAAGTTTCTGCAAAGGTGCGCCGGCATTGTTGATCAAAATATCAACGCTTCCAATTTCGGAAAACATTTTTGCAACCGCCACAGGATTTGAAACATCGCATTGATAAGTAAGGCAAGAAAGTTCGGCAGCAAGAGCCTGCGCTTTTTCATGGCTTTTGTTGTAGTTAATTATAACATCATATTCTTTTGAAAATGCTTTGCAAATAGCGGCGCCGATACCTCCCGCGCCTCCCGTAACTAAAACTTTTTTCATTTTTCCCTCTTAAATCAAAATGCCAAAAAGTCATGGCATTTATTTTGCTATCATGTTTTTCATACTTTTTATAAAGCGCTGCCTTTTTTGGGGACAAAAAGCCTCGACATATCAGCACCTTCGAGCTCGAGCAACTTTATTTTTGTATTTATACCGCCCGCGTAACCTGTTAGACTGCCGTTCCCGCCTACAACCCGGTGGCAGGGAATAATAATAGAAATGGGATTGTGCCCGACAGCACCGCCCACCGCCTGAGGTGACATGCCGGATTTTCCCGATTTTTTGGCTATCTTTTTTGCGATTTCGCCATAGGCTATAACCTCGCCATAAGGAATCTCGCATAAAATCTGCCATACTTCGCGGCGGAAATCACTCCCGATAGGTGCAAGGGAAAGTTCCGAGACTTCGGGTTTTTGCCCCGCAAAATATCGGTCCAGCCATTTTTTTGCGGCAGAGAAAATCGGCAAGCCGCCCTTATCGGTCATCGCTTCTGAAATACTGCCGCCGTGATATTTTTGCCCCTTTATCCAAAGCCCGACAAGGCTTTCGCCGTCAGAGGCAAGGGTGATAATGCCTACGGGAGAAGAATAGGTTGTCTTAAAATACATTTTTTCCTCCTACCGCCGGGAAAACCTTCGGCAGAAATTATTTTTTTATCATTATAACATATAAAAACAAAACGCACCTTCGAAAAATTCGAGGTGCATTTATAATTTTTATCAACAATTTTACCCCGAATAGCCATGAATCAACTTGTTTGGCAAGAAACACGAAAACAAAAAACGCCTATTTCTATAGAAATAGACGTTTTAGAGCTGGAAGAATATTACAAAAAAGATAAAGCCACCACTAATGCTTATTTTGTTCGGCTGTAAAGTAAGTGTATCATTTCTTTCCCTTTATAATTTTTAACGAACTCTTTTTTTATTGCCATACCGAGCTTTTCAGCAACCTTGCGAGATGACAAATTTTCAGGTCTGATTTGTGCCGTGACTTCATTTAATTTTAATGTTTCAAACGCATACTTAACACAAGCCAATGCGCTTTCAAGTGCATAACCCTTGTTCCAGTAGTTTTTGTTGTAGATGTAGCCAACACCTGTATATTTTTCATTGTCCGCTTGTTCGGAAATTAAACCGGTAACGCCAATAAAATCGTTTGTATCTTTTTTTATAACAGCCCAATAGCTATATCCATCTCGGTCATATCTCATGATACATTCATCAATCCATTCAGACACTTCTTGATTTGAAAAGGCATGTTCCCACGCATACATAACTTCAATATCTTGTAAAATTGTACATAGAGATTTATAATCGTCAGCTTGTATTTTTCTCAAATACAAACGGTCCGTGTCCAAAATCGTCATATTGTCCTCACCATAAAATATAAATACTGTGCGCGCTTTAATTATAACAAAAACTTGCCGATAAAGCGATTTCGGCTTTTTCGGCAAGTTTCGACATGGTTGCGGAACTAGGATTCGAACCCAGACAAACAGAGTCAGAGTCTGTCGTGCTACCTTTACACAATTCCGCAGCAACAAAAATAATTATACTATTTTTATAAAAATAGTCAAGCAAAAAATCTATTCATGGGAATTTCTTTATGATATAATTTGTAAATAAAGAAAGCGGCCGGAGGAAAGGGAACTATGAGCAAAAAGAATTTTGCAAACGCCATTTTCGGGTTTAAAAAAACTGAAGTTTTCGAATATATTTCCGATTTTAACAGCGAGGCCGAAAGCAAAATCGGGCAAAAAAACGCGGAGATAAAAGAGCTGAAAAAACTTTCGGACAGCCTTTTTGCCGAAAAAGAAGAGCTGTGCGCGGAAATCTGTAAGATGGAAGAGGAGCTTTCGGAATTTTCGGCGATGAAAGAAGAATTTGTTGCGCTTAAAGAAGAACTTGCCGCACTTTCGGAAGAGCTTGAAACTGCCAAAGCAAGCCTTCAAAAACAAGATAACGCAGAGTCTGCAAGTAATAAGAAAGATTTAGCGGAAACAGCATCCAAAAAGGCGGAAGAAATAAAAGCCGTTGCTATCGCAAAAATTAAGGCAAAAGAACCTGAACTCCGCAAAGTGGCGGCGGCAAAACGCGCGCCCGCGCAAGGCGAAATGCTGGAAAACCTAAAAAAGCTATTTAATAATTTGCAGCTGAAGATGAAAGCCGCGCTTGAAGAGAATTTGCGGTAGCAATTTTGGGACGCTTTGGAATAGAGCGGGTTAGGAAAAGTTTTTTTAAATGAAGATAAATATTGAAAATCTCGCGCCTGCGGTAATTCCGGTAGGGGAAGAAGTTTTGCTTTCCGGAACGGTTTATACAGCAAGGGACGCGGCCCACAAAAAAATATTCGAACTTCTCGAAAAAGGGGAGGCGCTGCCCTTTGAAATTAAAGGCGCATGCATCTACTATGCGGGACCGACCGCCGCCGCGCCGGGCAGGATATGCGGCTCTTTCGGACCGACAACTTCGGGAAGAATGGATCCATACACTCCGAGGCTTCTTGATTTGGGGCTTGCCGCGATGGTCGGCAAGGGCGAGCGCTCGGCTGAAGTTATTGAGGCGATGAAACGCGCGGGCGCGTATTATTTTTGCGCAATAGGTGGCGCGGGAGCGCTTGCGGCAAGATGTATCACCTCGCTTGAAGTTATCGCTTTCCCGGAGCTCGGACCGGAATCGGTTAAAAAACTGACCTTTGAGAATTTTCCGGTGATATGCGCGGTCGACAGCGAGGGGAACAATATTTTTGCAAGAGATAAAGCGGAGAATCTATGAAAGTTTTGATTTTATCATGTAACACAGGCGGCGGCCACAATTCCGCCGGAAATGCTATAAGAGGGGAGCTGCAAACAAGAGGCCACTCGGTTGAAATGCGCGACAGCCTTGAGTTTGCAGGTGCGGAAATATCGAAAAAGCTATGCGCTGCGTATGTTTCGATGACAACTAAAGCGCCGCATGTTTTCGAATTTCTTTATAAAGCCGGCTGCCTGATAAGCACAAAAAAACTCAAATCGCCGGTTTACGGACTAAATACATTATATAAAAATAAGATTTTTGATTATGTAGTTTCAAATGGATTTGAAATGGTTGTCATGCCGCATATTTTCCCTGCTCAAACCCTTACTTCTCTAAGGAAAAAACTCGGCGGAGTAAAAACGCTTGGCATAGCGACCGATTATACCCTTAGCCCTTTTTGGGAGGAGACCGAGCTTGACGCTTATATCGTTCCGCATAGGGATATAAAAGAAGATTACATAAAAAAAGGCGTTCCCGCCGAAAAGGTTTTTCCGCTTGGGATACCCGTTTCTACCGCCTTTTCTATGCGCAACAACAAACTTGAAATGCGAAAAAAACTCGGGCTTTCGGAAAACAAAAAAATCGTTTTGATAATGACGGGAAGTATGGGATTCGGCAACGCCGGAAAACTGACCGACCTTTTATATAAAAAATATGGGGATAAAATCGATATAATAGTTTTAGGCGGAAGCAACGAAAAACTGAAAAATTCTATTCGCCTGCGGCATGCGGGACACAGCAACGTTATAGTAAAGGATTTCACCGATAAGGTCAGTTTTTATATGGATGCTTGCGATGTCGTGCTTACAAAACCGGGCGGCCTTTCGAGCACCGAGGCGGCGGCAAAGCGGGTGCCCCTTATCCTGACAAAGCCGATTCCGGGTTGTGAAACGCTTAATTCGAGATTTTATAAAAAATACGGCCTTGCCGAAATCGCCGGAAATGTTGCAAAAGAGCTTGAAAAAGTCTCGCTCCTGCTCGGGGACGAAAGCGCGGTCAAAAAAATGGAAGAAAATCAGAGAAACGAGATAAATGCTTTTGCGGCATCTGATATTTGCGACCTGATTGAAAATATGTATATGAAAAAGGAAAGTGTGGTTATAGGAAATTCCGGCTGGCTGTTTTAGGAGGCATGATGAACTATTTTTTGTTTATTCTCTTCGGTTTGCTTTCGGGCTCGATAATGTTCGGAAGAATTTTTTCGGCGAAACTCGGCGTTGACATTGTTTCTGAAAGCGACGATCATAATCCCGGCACCGCGAATGTTTATAAAATACTCGGGTTTAAGTATGCGGCATCTTGCCTTGTGTGCGACATATTAAAAGGTTTTATCCCGGTATTTTTCGCTTCAAAACTTCTTGACACCGAAAATCTTTTTTTCTCGGCTGTCATCGTTTCCCCGATTGTCGGAAGCGCGTTTTCGATATTTTTGAAGTTTCACGGGGCAAAATCAATCGCGGTGGCGTATGGTACTCTTATCGGAATTTCGGATATAACTATTTTGCCGTTTTGCCTTATGGTGCTATGTGTTTTGTTTTTTGCCGCGGTTGTTGTTGTCGAGCCGAATTCGCTTAAGATAATTTTAAGTTCGATTATATTTGCAGCCGCTTGCGGAATTAATATCGAAACTGTAAGCATTAAATTTGCATGTTTCATTATCTCGGGAATTTTGATATTCACCCATATCAGGGGATATAACAAAAAACCATTCAAAATAAGTTTATTTGGAATAAGAAAAGCCGCTTAAAAAGCGGCTTTTCTTTATGTAGTTTATTTGAAAGCGCTTTTGAGCTTTTGCAGAGCTTTTTTTTCGATTCGCGACACGTAGGAGCGGGAGATATTTAAAAGAATTGCCGCTTCGCGCTGGGCAAGCGGCTTGTTTCCGCTTAAACCATATCGCATAACAATGATTTTTCGCTCTCGCTCGGTCAGAACGAGATCGATGTATTCGTAAAGTTTTTCAACCTTGATTTTAAACTCCACGTCGTCGATAAGGCAATCGTCACAGCTCAAAATATCGATAAGCGAAAGGCTGTTGCCGTCTTTGTCCGAGTCAATTTCTTTATTAAGCGAAACATCACCGGAGTTCTTTTTGATATTTCTAAAGTGCATCAAAATCTCATTTTCTATGCATTTTGAGGCATATGTGGCAAGTTTTACGCCTTTGTTATAGTCAAAGCTGTTTATCGCCTTAATAAGCCCGATCGTGCCTATAGAAATCAAATCCTCGTGGTCGTTTGCGCCGTAATATTTTTTGATAATATGGGCGACAAGACGAAGATTTCGCTCTATAAGTATATTTTTCGCATATTTGTCGCCGTTTGCGGCAAGAGCGAGATATTTTGCCTCTTCCTCTTTCGAAAGCGGCTTTGGGAAGCTGCCAGTTCCCGAAATATAGAGCAAAAGAAAAAGAATATTAAGAAGGGAAAAACCGGTCAAAGCAAGCAACATATATAGCTCCGAACTGATAAAATCAGCCGCCGCGTTTGAAGGCTTCGGCGCAGCCAAAATAAAAGATATATTGACAATATATGCGCTTCTTATTAATTATTTGACTTTAACTGATATAATCTTCGACAAGTTTTATCATATTGTCGGCGCCCTTGATTTTTATTCCGTCGATAAGTTTCTGCCGCGCGTCTTTAGGCAGCGTTGAAATATCAATAGGTTCGCGGATAACTTCTGTGCCGTCCTGTATTGTTACGACAAGCGAAAAATCATTATAAAAAATCCGAAATTCTTTTTCTGCCACCTGATTTTCGATATAATCGACGACATCCTCTTTGGGAGCGGAGGCGGTATGCTCGGGCTCGGGAGCCGGCTGGTCGTTTTGGTGTACGGGCGGATTAAAGCCGATTAAGGCCGAAAAAACAACGGCAAAAACGGCTGTAACTATTATTTTTGTTCGCATATTTGCCCCCTTTACAGGGCTATTGTTTACAAATTTATCATAAAAATACGTTTAAATTCGCAAATTGCTGTGCTATAATGACATAATAATGGCATCAAGCAGGAGGTGATATCCCTGGAAAGAAATATGAAGCATGTCAGAACAAAGCAAAAAGTGGCAAAAACGCCGAGAACGCGCAAATCCGCGGCATCTAAGCCTCCGCGGAAACGAAGCGGCACGGCGCGCTATATCCTTTCGGCTTTGCTTATCATTTTATTTATATTTTTGTTTACAGCCGGTGCGATAATTTTTCATATTTTTGTTCTGCTTGACAATAACGTGGACGATTTTCTCGAGAGCATTATGATGAACCAGTCAAGCGTTCTTTATTATAAGGATACTAAAGGGCAATGGCTTGAGCAGGAAAAGCTGTTTTCGGGAAGTGACCGAATATGGGTACCGCTTTCGGAGATTCCCAAAAGTGTACAAGACGCGGCGATTGCTATTGAAGACAAACGATTTATGAGCCATGCCGGTGTAGACTTAAGAAGGACATTCGGCGCGGTTATTTCGCTTTTTACCGGTGAGACAAATTACGGCGGATCGACAATCACGCAGCAGGTTATAAAAAACGTGACGCAGGATGATGCCGTCAGCATGAGGCGCAAGGTTCAGGAAATCGCAAGGGCGCTTGAACTTGAGCGCAATTATTCAAAAGATCAAATTCTTGAGATGTATCTCAACACGATGTATTTAAGCCAAAACTGCAACGGTATTCAAGCTGCTTCAAAAACTTTTTTTGGGAAAGATGCCAGCGAACTTTCGCTTGCGGAATCGGCATCGCTTGTCGGAATCACCCAGTTCCCGGGAAGATATGATCCGTTCATTCACCCCGATCATAATAAAAACAAACAGGAACTGATTCTCAAAGAAATGTGCAATCAAGGCCTCATTTCCGAGGAGGAAAGAGACGCGGCGATTGCCGAAGAGCTTGTATTTAATAAAGAAGCGGTAATCGCGGAGCGCAAATCGGTGCAAAGCTATTACACCGACCAGGTTATCGAGGATATTATCGCGGATTTATATACCCAATACGGTTATAACCGCAAAATTGCCAGTTCGCTTATTTATTCGGGCGGTCTGAAGATTTACACGGCGATGGATAAGAGCGTGCAGGACGCGATGGATTCGGTATTTGCGAACAATCCGAACTTCCCGACCGTAGTCGGCTCTAAGCAGCCTGAGGCCGCTATGGTTATCGTCGATCCGAACACCGGCGCGCTGCTCGCGCTTTACGGCGGGCGCGGCGAAAAAACAGGCGCGCGCTTGCTAAACCGCGCGACACAGTCAAAAAGATCGCCGGGTTCTTCGATTAAACCGATCGCCGTATACGCGCCCGGCCTTGAATATAAAGTTATCACTGCCGCAAGCGTTTTTGACGATATTCCTTTTGATATCGAGAAGAAATATCCGAAAAACTATACAAAAACTTATTCGGGCCTTATGACGGTCAAAGAAGCTGTCGAAGTTTCTAATAACGCCGTCGCGGTCAGAGCGCTTGACGCGCTGGGATTTGAAAAATCCTATAAATTCCTTACTGAAAATTTAGGCGTTACTTCGATTGTAAAACGTACAACTTCCAAAACAGGCAAAATCCTATCCGACCTTGGGTATGGACCACTTGCGCTCGGAGGACTTACAAACGGCATATCGGTCAGAGAAATAACTGCGGCGTATGTTCCGTTTTCCAACGGAGGACTCTATTATAAGCCGTATACTTACACCTCGGTTGTCGACAGCAAGGGAAACGTGCTTCTTGAAAATTCACCTCAGCCAACCGTCGCAATGCGCGAGGAAACTTCATATTTGATGAATAGCTTGCTCTTAAACGCGGTTGAAAACGGGACAGGTTCTCCGGCGAAAATCCCGAATCAAAATGTCGCGGGTAAAACGGGAACGACATCGGACGACTACGACAGATGGTTTGTAGGCTATACGCCTTATTATGTCGGCGGCGTCTGGTACGGATTTGACACCAACAAAACGATAGTGACAACCAAAAGCACCAATCCCGCGCTTTCGCTTTGGCGTCAGGTCATGGTAAAGATTCATCAAGGCAAAGATAAAGCGGATTTCCCGGTTGCAAAGAAAATCGTTACCGAGGAAGTATGCTTGGACAGCGGCCTGCTTCCGGGACCCGGTTGCAAAAAAGATTTGCGCGGCAACAGGGTAAAAGAGGCGATTTTTGAGGAGGGTACGGTTCCCACCGAAAAATGTGACATTCATGTTCCGGTTAAGATATGCAGCTCGTCAAGGCAGGTTGCCGGAAGGTATTGCCCAAGCACATACACAGCATATATGATAAATGTTAAACGCGAATTCCCGTACACTCTCGCTGTAGCGGACGCGCAGTACACATACATCCCGAGCAAGTCGATAAGCCTTGTTCCGGGAACGACATATCCGGTATATAAACCGCTTCTTGCATCGGGTATGACGGCGGGGTACACGGCGAATATCGGTTATCCCGCAAACGCATGTTGTCATTATCATACCGGATATAAGCCGCCCCCTGATGACGACGACGATGACGAAAAACCGTCAGACGGCGGTAATAACGGCGGAACGCCGGACGGCAATAATGGCAATAACGGTGGTAACGGCGGAACGCCGGACGGTACCGGAGGCCAAACAAACGATCCGGGAATACCGGTTTCAGGACAATAACTCTATTTTCAGTTCCCCGAAAGGCTTGCCTTTCGGGGAATTTTTGTAACCTCAAAGACGCTTTCGGCATAGATTATAATAGGCATTTTTGCCGATGAATAATCAAAAGGAAGTAAAAAATGAGAAAAATTTGCTGGTTCAATATTTTTGTGTTCATTATCGCGATATTATTGGCACTTGTCATAGGAGTAATTGTAGGCGCTTTTTTTGCCGCCGCCGTAATGTCAGGGCTCTTTGTAATTGCTTTGATAGCCGTAATTCTAATCGTGGTTTTGATATTTATAATTTCGTATCGGTGTTCCTAACACACAAAAAAGCTTCGGCATTTGCCGAAGCTTTTTTATTTAACGTTTATATTACCACAAACGGATTTGTTGCGGGTTTTCGAATATTTCGTCAAGTCTTTCCATAAAGGGGACAAGCGATATGAAATCCATCGCGCGGTGGTCGAAAGCAAGGCAGATGGGCAAGATTTTTCTGATGCCGATTTCTTTTTCACCACTTTCGCCGATAAAAACACTCGGTTTTTCCTGTATCGCGCCGATTCCGGCGACAAACACCTGCGGCGGAACGATTTCGAGCAGCGAAAAATGTCCTTTTAAACCTTTGTGTAGCGAGCCGATATTTGAAACGGTAACGCTTGCGCTCAAAATATCCTTTTCGGTCAGCCTTTCCTCCGGCGTAATATCGTAGTATTCTTGCTTTGCCTTGCCCGAAAGACCTTTTATAGGATGCCGCGAAAGCTTTGCCGCTAAAACCCGCCGCAGCGCAAAAATTCGCCCTTTTTTCAGATCTTCGATTGTATGAGTCATCGCTGTTTTGTATAGGAGCTCATTTATATTTGTATTTTTAAGCCTCTTTGAAATGTCGTTTACCTTATCTGAAATTTCGAGAAGCGACATATCATTTACATCGCAAATTGACGGGGTTATGATTTTGCCGTCCTCTAAAAGCCAGGGTATGGAAATATTAATTTGCCGGTTTGCGGTTATTTTGCCGGTGACACTTCCGGCGCTGTATTCAATAGAGGAGTTTAAAATAGGCGCGGCTTTAATCCCTTCGGCGATAATTTTTAACATCAGGGTGTTAAAAGTTATTTTTTGTCCGCGCGACGCAAAAGCCTCGCTCAACGCGCGAAATTCAGCAAGTAAATCGGTTATGTCAGGTTCATAGATATATGAAACGTGCGGAACCTCCCGCCATGATTTTGAGGTCATGTGGGAAACGACTTTTCGCGGCAAATCAAGTGCTCGGATATCTAATTCTTTGCTTTTCGGCATACGAATTCTCCCTTAAAAATTATTGATTCTACTTTTTTACAGTATTATTTGTGCGAATTTTCGATTGCAGCAAAGTTTTTAAATAATTCCAAAGCAGTAAAGATAATATTGTAACAGGGTAGACAACAAGGATTCTGATTAAGTAGCTCGGACCGATAGAAAGATTTGTGGAAGTGACCAGAAAATCATCTAAAATGAATATGATCAAACAATGCGAAAGGTAAATTCCAAAACTAACCTTGTCAATGCTTTTTATTATTTTTGAAAATCTAAATTTGCCGCTTGATTCTTTTTCGCGGAAAGACAAAGCAAGCATATAGAAAAAGCAAATTGCACTGATGCAATATAGCAAATGAACGCTGTCCAAATAGGGAACGCTGTGTTTTCCGCTAAAAGCTAAATAACTTAAAATAGCATCAAAAACAGATGAAAAAAGAAATGCCAAAGTTATAAAAATGCGATTATTATTAAGTGCTTTCTTGAATTTTTCGTAGAATAAACCTGCGTAGCAGCCCGCAACCCAGTAAACTAAATATGTAGTAAAAACTCTGTCATTATATTGAAAATTAAAATCACGGAAAAAGAGTTTGATAATATCGGGTAAATTCTGCCCCAAAACAACTGTTAAAACAAGTGAAAAAACAATTAAAAGAGTACTGTTTGTACGCTTTACTAAATTTATCCATAGCGGAGTTAATATATAAAATTGGATTATGATAATTATAAAATAAAAATGACCGACCAAATCACCGGTCAATGTATATTTAAAGAAATCCGCCCAGTTAAAGGCAAAAAAATCATGCGAGCAAAAATAAATATAATAAATAAACACCCATGCGACGTAAGGCAAAACGATGTGCAAAAATCGGCCTTTGAAAAACTTTCTGTAATTTATTTTTTCGGATTTATTTAAAAATAATTTTAAACCGCTTAAGAATATAAATCCTTGCACAACGAATGCCGAAAGACGCCACGGTATTAAAACGACTAAATACTGCCAACTATTTTTATCGAGACCGGAAATAGGAGGAGAAGAAACATGGATAAAGATAACAATCATGCAAAAAAGCACATTAAGTAAAGATATTTCAAAAAATCTCGACTTGCCTTTACCTTCCATAGTTACCTCAATCCTAACTCAAATATATTACCTTTTATTTATCAGCATTATAACATGCGTAAATACAAAATGTCACACTTTCTGAGTGCGACATTTTGTATTATTTTATTCCATGTTTTTTATAGGGGCCATTTCGATATAACCTCGCCATCCCATCGGGGAAAGCTGCATTCGCGGGGCGAGTTCCGGAGCGTAGACAAATCCGTATATTTCGGGGTTGAATTTTTTGATACGCTCCATGCATAAGCCGACAGCTTCCTCGAAATTATTGTCGTCATACGGCTCCCCTTGGAACACAAGAAGTTTACATGGCTCCAAATTTATTATTTCGAATCCTTCCGGTATCGGTCCGGAATAATCGGCAGGAACCTCAACTCCGTGCGCGTAGATTCCTGTTCCTTCTGGCTGCATATTTTTTGGCAGCCATAGGCCTACGGGCTCGTAAAGTGCCTCTTTGATGTTGCAAAGAATATCCCACGGCTCTGAATTGCCGGAATCGCCGCAACCCACTTCGTCGCAGTATTCAAAATAATCGTTTGCGTTTTTGCTTCGGCGCAGAATCAGTTTCCGCGCCGGGCGGTCGATAATTTGCGTAAAAATTACCGATGTTTTCATGTCCATATTTGATACCTCCGGTTTTGATTTGTGGCGGTCAAAATAGTGATATGGAATTTGCCATCCTTCGGACTTTGGATAATTTGCATACTTTTTCGGGGTAATCCCAAATGCATTTGAAAATGCCCTTGTAAATCCTTCGTGGCTGTCAAAAACAAAATCAAGCGCAATATCAAGCACTTTTGGCCTGCCGCCTCGCAGTGCATGAGCGGACCTAACCAGCCGCAGGCGATGGATATATTCAAACGGAGACACGCCGGTTTCCTCTTTGAATAACCGCGCCGCGTGATATTGAGAATAGCCCGCCGCCCTTGCAATATCAATTGAAGTTATTTTTTCCTGCAGGTGTGTATGGATATATTCTTTCATTTCCGCCACCGCCGAAAAATTTTGCTTTTCGTTTCCTATCACTTTCTCACCTCCCAAAATCATTTTACGAAAATCGAATATCAAATTCTTGACCAAAACAGCTATAAAAATAGTTTATCGTAAAAGCAATATCGCAACAAGCTGCTTTACGGTATATCCTTATGCTCGATTGATTCGAATCTTTCAGGCGTTTTACAAAAAAAGAAACCCCGTATACACAGAGTTTCTTTTATTTGTGGCGGAGAGAGAGGGATTCGAACCCTCGGTGGGGTATTAGCCCACACACGATTTCCAATCGTGCGCCTTAGACCAGCTCAGCCATCTCTCCAAAGTCCTTTAATAGAATAACTAATTTTGCACCGGCTGTCAATATGTTAACTTTTTTTCAATTTTTTCGTCTAATATATAAATTTAAAAATTATTGGTGTATAATATCTTCATGCATTGAAAGGAATTTAAATCATATGGCAAAAAATACGCCGGCACATGTGGCGCAAAAAAATGAAAAAGATAATGTAAAAGTTAAGAATAAGCCGCTGAAAGCGCTGCTTGTTTTTCTTGTTATAATCGCAGTAATCGCGGGCGGGTTATATCTTGCCGCAAAGATTTTCATCAAACCTCCGGTGGTGATTCCGGATGATAACGACAGCGTTCCGAGCGGAACATCGGACAGGGAGAGCGGAATTTATAACATAATGCTTGTAGGGCAGGACAAAATTTCCGAAAGCACCGACACGATGATAATGGTCTCGGTTGATACGGTCAATAAAAAGGTGAATTTGCTTTCGATTCCGCGCGACACTATGGCAAACAGCGACCGAAGCAATAAAAAAATAAATGCGGCATATTCTATCGGCGGCGAAAAACAGCTTCAGGAAGAGGTCGCCGGAGTTACGGGGATTAAATTTGACCGCTATGTTCTCGTTGATTTGGCGGGATTTGTCAAGCTTGTCGACGCAATTGGCGGGATAGATATCGATGTTAAAATGAAGATGGACTATGATGATCCCGCGCAAAACCTGCATATTCACATCAAAAAGGGAATGCAGCATCTCGACGGACAAACCGCGCTTGAATTCGTGCGCTTTAGGCATGACTATGTAGACGGAAATTTGGGTCGTGTAAACGCGCAAAAGCAGTTTATCGATGCGGTTATCAAAAAAGTGCTTTCGCCTTCCACGATAGGGAAAATTCCGACTCTTGTCGATATCGCGAACAAAAACCTTAAAACAGATATGAGCCTTACAGAACTTCTTTGGTTTGCAAATCAAATCAAGGGAATGAATAGCGAGGACTTCGATACCCACCTTTTG
This sequence comes from Eubacteriales bacterium, assembly GCA_031549485.1. GTDB lineage: Bacteria > Bacillota > Clostridia > Oscillospirales > Feifaniaceae > JAVBPR01. The sequence continues at coordinate 31,912 of JAVBPR010000013.1, forward strand.
CCAGGCAGAGAGGGATATTATACCAAGCTGGCTTATTACTTTGTGCTTGAGGATGAAACGTTGGAACTTGTAAACGAATTTTTCAACCCGAATCCGAAGACTCCTATAAAGAAACTTGATTTAAGATACATCGATCCGAAAAAGATTACTTGGAATTAAATGTTTTAAAAAGAAAGGCGATTTTTCGCCTTTCTTTTGTTTGCCAAAATTGTTAAAAAATAATTGTTGTAAAAGGTTGACAAAAAGGGAATATGCCTTTATAATAAGCTTTGCACGTTCAAAGATACATCTTGGGGGGCTTTTGTGTCCGGATTTTCTAAGAAAACCAATCCGCGGGAAAGAGATGCAGAGCTTGTTATCCGTGCAAAAGAAGGCGATATTTCCGCTTTTACCGAAATAGTTTCGCTATACGGTAAAAAGGTGTTCGCGGCTTCGGGCAATAAAAAAGTTGCCGGTGCCGAAAAGGACGACCTTTTTCAAGAGGGAATGATTGGCCTTGTTAAAGCCGTTCGAAGCTATGATGCTTCTGCCGGCGCATCATTTAAAACCTATGCAAGCGTTTGTATTGACAACCAGATAAAATCGGCCATTACATCCGCTTCAAGAGCAAAACATATTCCGCTAAATAATTATCTTTCGTTTGAAGGCATAGAGCTTATCGAAAACAGCAACGAGGTTACACCGGAAGATACCGTTATCGGCCATGAGCAGTTTGAAACGGGAATTCACAAGCTTTCAAAGTTTGAGCGTCAGGTTCTTCTTTTAAAACTTGAAGGTGATTCTTATTCTGTAATTGCTAAAAAGCTTGGAAAAAATGTTAAAGCTATTGAGAATGCTGTCTGCAGGGTAAAGAAAAAATTTTGTGAATAAACCAGCGTAATGCTGTTTTATAATATGCCTAAATGGTAAATCAAACAAGCGAGGGAAAACAATGTACGAAGACAAGACCTTAACATGCAAAGAGTGCGGCGGTGAGTTCGTATTCACAGCCGGCGAGCAGGAGTTCTACGCTGAAAGAGGATTTCAGAATGAACCGCAGAGATGCAAAAACTGCCGCGACGTAAGAAAGAACGCAGCGAGAGCAAACAGAGAAATGTTCACTGCGACTTGCGCCGAATGCGGTGGCGAAGCTAAAGTACCGTTCGAGCCGAAAAACGATCGTCCGGTATACTGCAGCGAGTGCTACGCTAAATCTAAAGCATAATTTTTGATTTTATAAATTGAAAATATAAGGTGAAAAGCGCGCCGTCTCGGCGCGCTTTTTGTCATGCTTGATTATTTGCGATTATATTAGGTATAATATAAAAAAGCATAAAAGGAGTTTTAAAAGGTGAAACAGATAAATAAAGATATGATAATTGCAGAAGTGCTTGAAATCGACGCAGATCTCGCCCCGTTTTTTCTACAAATAGGTATGCACTGTCTCGGTTGTCCTTCCGCAAAAGGCGAAACTGTCGAAGAGGCTTGTTTTGTTCACGGTGAGGATTGCGATGCGCTTCTCGCGCGGATGAACGACTTTTTAAAGGCGAAGGAAAACTGATAAAACGTCCGCTTTTAAAGCGGATGTTATTCTTATATTATATGAAAAATATTAAATTATCTAAAAGGCTGCTTTGTGCCGCAGAGCTTGTGCCGCAAGGGGCAAGGGTGGCGGATGTAGGGTGCGACCACGCTTATTTGTCGATTTATCTTATAGAGAGCGGAAGATGTGCGGCGGCAGTGGCGTCGGATATTAGAGAGGGACCGCTTTGCGCCGCCCGGAAAAATATAGAAAAATACGGTTTAGAAGACAAAATAAAAACTGTTTTGGCAAGCGGGCTTGAAAAAACCGAGCTACCCAATATTGACGCCGTTGTTATTGCGGGAATGGGCGGCGAAATGATTAACGAAATTATCCGGGCAAGGCTTTCGGAGCTTAATGATAAAACCTTGATTTTGCAGCCGCAAAGCAAGAAAGAAGAATTGCGCCGATTTCTTTATGAAAACGGGTTTGAAATAAAAGATGAAAAAATCGTGTGTGAAGGGCAAAAGCTTTACAACGTAATTTTGGCGCAGTATTCGGGCAAAAAGAAGATTTACGCCATTTCTGAAAGCTATGTTTCGCCGCCGCTTCTTAAATCCCCGTATTTGCCGCAGTATATTGAGGGAATGGTAGAACATCTTGCTAAAAACCCAAACTGCGATAAAGAACTTATAAAAAAGTTGGAGAGCTACATAAAATGACTACTGTAAAAAATATTTTGGACGCGCTTTTCGCCACGGCACCGCGGGAATTTGAGCTGGAAGGCGACAACAACGGGCTTATGATAGGAAATCCCGATAATTTTGTCACAAAGGTTCTTTTTTGCCTTGATTTAACAACGGTCATGGCCGAAAAAGCAAAAAACGAGGGGTTTGACCTTATTGTTACACATCATCCGTTTATTTTCAGACCGATAAGCGCCGTCACCTCGGAGAATTATAAAGGCAGAATTATTATGTCGCTGTCGAAATCGAACATTTCGGTCATTTCGATGCATACCAATGCCGATGCCGCCGATGGAGGCGTAAACGATAAACTCGCCGAAAAAATCGGCTTGCAAAATATTAGAAAAGGCGAAAAAACAGGCGAAGAATTTGAGAATATTCTGCGACTTGGGGAACTGCCAAGCGAATGCACAGGCAAAGAACTTTGCGAGATTTTAAAGAAGAAAATTTTCCCTGCGCCGCTTCGCGGTCATATTGCGGATAAAATGATAAAAACGGTCGCGGTCTGCGGCGGCGCCGGAGAAGATGCGCTTTCGTATGCGACAGAAAACGGCGCGGACGCATATGTTACGTCGGATATACGAAACCATGTCATTATTGAAGCGGCCGAACGCGGAGTGACGATGATTGACGCAGGACATTATCAAACCGAGATTTTCGGGCTTGAATTCATGCGCGACGTGGTAGAGAAAAACTTCAACGTAAAGACCGAAATATGCGATGAAATAAGAAATATTTATATCGGAGAAAACTGATTTGGCTTTTGACAGCGCTTACATAGCCGCCATTTGCGGCGAACTCCGCGAAAAAACGGTAGGAGCAAGAATAGAAAAAATTTACCAGCCGACAAAAGACGAGCTGGTATTTGTCGTGCGCGGAAAAGCCTACAGCGGAAAATTTTATATGTATTTCGGCGGCACGCCGAGAGCGTATCTGACCGACGAGGAGTTTCAAAATCCGCAGCAGCCGTCGAATTTCTGCATGTTTTTGCGAAAGCATCTGCAGGGCGGAAAGATTATCGACGTGCAACAGCCGCATTTTGACAGGGTTTTCGAAATTGAAATCGAGAATATGGATGAACTTCTCGATTTGCAAAAAAAGCGCGCAGTAATCGAGCTTACGGGCGCCGCATCGAATTTTATTTTGATCGGCGAAAACGGCATTGTTTTAGATGCGCTTAAGCGAACCGAGCTTTCCGAAAACAAAAGATGCGTTTTGCCTGGTCTAAAATATCAAAGCCCAAGCGCAGGGGGCAGGACTGATCCTTTTGACGGGATAGAAGGCAGGGAATATCACGGCGCAGCGTTTGAATATATCACAGGAAATTTTTCTGGATTCTCACCGCTTGCCGCCCGTGAAATTGCCTTTAGGTGCGGCGACGGGGATCCGAGAGAGGAACTGACAAGATTTATCAGCCGGATAAAAAACGGCGAATTTGAGCTTGCGATGTATATGGACGAAAGCGGGAGACCGGCGGAATTTTCTGCCTATACGCTTTTGCAGTACGGCGCAAAATATTCGCAAAAAAAATATGACAGCGCAAGCGCTATGGCGGCAGAATTTTTCAGCCAAAAAAGTACGCTTGGCAGGTCATCGCAGAAAAAATCCGAGCTTCAAAAGCAGGTAAAACAGCTTGTGGCCAAGGCAGAGAAAAAACTTGCTCTGCAACTTTCGGATTATGAAAACAGCCTTGAAAGGGATAAATATAGGGTTTACGGCGAACTGCTTCAGGCGAATTTCCATTTGGCTGAAAAAGGGCAGCCTTGCGTTATCGTGGAAAATTATTATAACGAAATGCGGCCGGAAAAAATTCCGCTTGACCCTAAAAAAAGCGCGAAACAAAACGCGACAGATTATTTCAAACGCTTTCAAAAAGCGAAAACGGCCGAAAAAATGCTCGGGGAACAGATTGAAAAGACAAAAGCGGCGCTTCAATATTTTGAAAGCGTTGCCGCGGCGCTCGAAACCTGCGAAAGCGAAAACGACCTCGAAGAAATCAGGCGCGAACTCGTTTCTGGCGGACATGCGAAAAAGGGGAAACAGGGCAAACAAAAGCCTCCGGCATCAAAATTTGCGGTTTTTGTATCAAGCGACGGATTTCCTATTTTGGCAGGGAAAAACAATATTCAAAATGAGGAGATTTACAGCAAAATCGCTGATAAAAACGACATTTGGCTGCATGCCCAAAATATAGCCGGCAGCCATGTGGTTATTTCTTGCGAAGGGGAGGAAGTTCCGGATCGGACTCTCTATGAAGCGGCTGTCATCGCAGCGACAATGAGCAGCGGCAAAAATGCCGGCAAATTGCCGATTCAATACACAAAAATCAAAATGCTGAAAAAACCTGCGGGCTCCCCGCCGGGATATGTAACGATGAAAAGCTATAATACTTTAATTGCCGCCGGGGACGAAGAGCTACTAAATAAATTAAGAAAATAGAGAAGCCGAAAGGCTTCTCTATTTTTTAAAAAGTGAAAAAACGCTTTTTGCTTCCGCGGCCAAATTTTTCTTGTAATCCATTGCGCGAACCGCGATAACGGCGGCTTCAGCTTTGGTTATTTTGTTTTCCGGACGGAAGGTGCCGTCGCCGTAACCGTAAAATATCCCCGCTTTTTCAAGCGCGTTTATCTGTTTTTCGGCGTACGCGGGAAGTTTGTCCGAAAATTTTCCGTTTTCTATCGGCGCGATCTCCAGAGCCGAGGCGATAATCACCGCCGCATCTGCGCGCGAAATATTTTCGTCAAGCCGAAGATTTTGATTTTCATCACCTTTAATAAGGCCTGTTTTTAGCACTGCGGCGGTTTCCTGCGCGCCGTCAATGCTTTCAGTTACCGAGGGGTTTGCGGCATTGTCGACCGCGCTTTTGATAAGCATGGTATATTCGGCCTTGCTGAGGTTCTCATCCGGTCCGAAATATCGCTCACCGTTGATGTTTTCGCCGGTAAGATATCCGAGTTCAAACAGCTTTGTAACGGGATATTCGGCAAAAGTTTCTTTTATATCCGAAAAGCCGGGGGAATTTGATTTGTTTATCGAAATAACGGCGGTCGCGGTTTCGCCGCGAAGACCGTTTTCGTCCACGGCGACGAAATCAAAGCTGTCGGTGCCGGTGATATTTTCATTTGGAGAGTATACAAAGTTATTGCCGCTAACTTCCAAAGTGCCGCGACGCGGAGGAGTTACAACTTCAACGTTGCTGTTTTCGGTTATTTTTAGCGTTCCGTAGCACGAAATGTTTTTAAGCGTCTCTGCCGAAATATTTTCGGCTTTAGGGGCAAGAACATCCGGCTCGGTATAGCTTAAATTAATTATATGATTTTTCGGGCTGTCATCCTCGGTTCGGAAAACCACGGCTGCGTTTCCCGTAAAGCCGAGGGCAGGGAGGAAAATAAGTTTTTCAAATTGCCTTTTCGGGATGCGGTCATAAAGCATGATTTCGCTTCCGCCAAGGCTCAGAGAGCCGCTTGACGCGCCAGGAAGCTCAAGTAAAACAATATGTGTCGTGTCGGGAAAATCAGAGGCTTTGAAACGGTATTCGGCGTTTTTAGGAATCGGAATTGCTGTGATGTTTTCATCGTCCACGGTTATCCTGCCGGTTGTAAGCTCGTATGCCGCAGCCAGAGGAACCGTTGCGGTATAAAAAATCACAATGCAAAGCAGCAGGAAAAACAGTTTGTTTTTACACATTTTTTTGCTCCTTATCTAAGAATTAATACCATTATTTTTTGCAATTTTGTGCATTATAGCACTTGTAAATATTTATAAAATATGAAAAAATAGTTAAATAATAATATTAAGGAGAACAAAAATGCAAAGAGAAATGATGCTGGTTATTGATTTCGGAAGCGCTAATAATCAAATTATTCCGAGAATCATAAGGGAAAACAATGTTTATTGCGAAGTTCGCGCAAGCGATATCGCAATTGACGATATAAAAGCCCTTTCGCCTGTAGGAATCGTCCTCACAGGAAAAAGGGACGCCGATTACGCCTTGCTTTCGGACAGCCTTTTTTCTCTTGGCGTTCCGATTGCAGTTCTCCCGCAGGGGACAGAGAAGTTAGATGATAAAGTTGTTGATTTTATTAAAAACAGCTGTGTCTGCAAACAGGATTGGAACATGAAAGTATACGCGGACTTTATGATAGAATCGCTCCGCGAAAAAATCGGCGACGGCAAGGTGCTTCTCGCATTGTCGGGCGGGGTAGACAGCTCGGTTTGTGCGATTCTTTTAAGCAAAGCGATCGGGAAAAACCTGACCTGCATTTTCGTAAATCACGGATTGATGCGCAAAAATGAGCCGCAGGAAGTCGAGGAAGCTTTTGGAAAAGGCGAGCTGAATTTTGTCCATATCAATGCCGAGGATAGGTTCCTTGCAAAACTTGCCGGCGTGACCGATCCGGAGAAAAAGCGCAAGATAATCGGCGAAGAATTTATTCGCGTATTTGAAGAAGAAGCAAAAAAAATCGGCAAGGTAGATTTTCTCGGGCAAGGCACTATTTACCCCGATATCATTGAATCGGGCGTGGGCGAGGCAAAGGTTGTAAAAAGCCATCATAACGTCGGTGGTCTGCCGGATTTGATTGATTTTAAAGAGCTTGTCGAGCCGCTCCGCGAACTGTTTAAGGATGAAGTCCGCCAGCTCGGAACGGTTCTCGGCTTGCCGGATTACCTTGTGTGGAGACAGCCGTTTCCGGGCCCGGGCCTTGGCGTTAGGGTTATCGGGGAAATCACTAAAGAAAGGCTTGATACCCTAAGAGAAGCCGACGCGATATTCCGCGAGGAAATTGCGGCTGCAAACTTAAATAGAAAAATCAGCCAGTATTTTGCTGTAATCACTGATATGAAAAGCGTCGGCGTGCGAAATGAGGCAAGGGTTTATGAGTATACAATCGCCCTTCGCGCTGTAAAGACAAACGACTTTATGGCCGCCGATTGGGTGGAGATTCCATATGAGGTTCTTAAAAAAGTCTCCAGCAGAATTACAAGTGAGGTCACCGGAGTAAACCGCGTCGTCTACGATATAACGGCAAAACCCCCCGCCACAATCGAGTGGGAATAATTAACAAAGCTAAATGAAAATCGATTTACAAAAGTACGGTCTGTCTGACCGGTTTATCCAGGAAGCGACTTTATATCCGGGCTTGTTTTTAGCGCGCGTTACCGAGCAGCATCGTGAGCTTTATAAAGTCGCGACCGAAAATGGAGAACTGTCTGCCGGCGTTTCGGGAAAATTTATTTATCGAGCGGATTATCAGTCGGATTTTCCGGCGGTCGGAGATTTTGTCATGATTGACCGCATTGAAAAGGAAGCCGGAAACGCTGTTATACACCATATCCTGCAAAGAAAGAGTTTGCTCACGCGGCAGGGTGCAGGCAAAGAAAGCTCCGAGCAGATAATCGCGGCGAACGTCGACACGATTTTTATCTGCATGTCGCTAAATAACGATTTTAATATTAGGCGAATCGAGCGGTATTTAACTATTGCATGGGACAGCAGGGCAACTCCGGTTATCGTGCTGACCAAATCAGATTTATGTGATAATTTAGAGCAAAAGCTAAAAGAAGTTGCTTCGGTCAGTATCGGCGTTGACGTTATTGTCTGCTCTTCCGAAAGCAAGGATGGTTACAACGCTGTCAGCGAATATATCAAACCGTTTGAAACAATTGTTTTTATCGGTTCTTCAGGTGTCGGGAAGTCAACCTTGATAAATCGGCTTATCGGAAATGACGCGCTTGAAATCGGGGAAATAAGAAAAAATGACGATAAAGGAAGGCATACAACCACGCATCGTCAGATGCTGCTGCTTCCAAATGGCGGAATCGTTATTGATACGCCGGGCATGCGCGAGCTCCAAATTTTCACCGGCGATCTGTCAAAAACGTTCGAAGATATTGAAAAACTTGCCGCAGGCTGTAAATATAAAAACTGCTCTCATGGAAACGAGCCCGGATGTATGGTCAGAAAGGCGATTGAAGATAATATTTTATCCGCAAACCGCTTCGAAAGTTATCAAAAATTGCAGCGCGAAAGCTCATATGAGGGATTAAATTCACGCCAGCTTGAAAACGAAAAACTTAAAAGAATGTTCGGCGGAAAAGGCGAGATGAAGCAAATGCGCGATTTTATAAAAAACAAAAAGCACAAATGAAAATATAAAAACTTAATCGGTTTATACAAATAACAACACCCCGGGCGATTGCCCGGGGTGTTGCTATATTTATCAGTAAATTATATTACTCTTACGCTCAAAAGCGTTTCGACTCACTACCTATTGAAAATGAAAATTTGGTCGTGTTGCGCAACAACGATAACAGCTATGCCGTCCTCAATCAGATGGCATAGCTGTGAAGCATAAATAAAAAATGTTATATTTATTATTAGTTTTCCGAATAGTCAACGCTTAATAACAAGTTGTCAGAAAAACAAACTTCTATAAATTGTTTATTAATTGAATAAGTGCAGAATCTCCAATTAAGAAGATTGTTTTTTTCGTCCGATAAGAGTTTTGCCCCTGCATACTGAAATATATCATTAACGGCTTCAAAAGATAATCCTATATTTGATTGAAGTGTTACCGAGAGTTGATAAAAGTTTTTTTTGTCAGTTATATCATAATTTGGTGCAATATAATCTATTTGCAATGCAAGGTTGTCTTCGGTAAAACATATGGCAATATATTGATGATTTCCGTTTGTCCACACGCAATATCGCCACTCAATCGTTTCTTGCTTGTAGTCGGACAATTGTAATGCACCTATCCCATCGAACTTAGATTCAAACACTGTGTATGCGGTTCCAATGTCGTTTTTTATTTTTGAGTAAAACTGAAAGAAATCTTTTTCATCAATATTATTTTTTTGATTGTCAACCAATATGCTATCGGAGTCAGCTTCGCTAATATTTGTAGCATGATCTGGGGAGTTTTCGTGTTTTACTATTACGTCTTCAGTACAGCCAGTGAGTGATATTATAAAGACAAATATATTTAAGATTAATATTCGTTTCATTGTAGTAATTCCTTTTTAAATTTATTTACAGCTAATAAAGCGGAGGAATTTGATATTGTTAGTTCTGCGAAGCTCGATCCGGCACACGTATGCGTGATTACCATGAGAAAACTTTTTTGCCGCCGTTCTCATTGGCTTGTAATTCTGATATTTCGACAGTGTCTCCGTTGATTGGTTTATATTTACTTACATACACTGTAATCTTTGCAACTGTTGGGTATTCCCAAAGGCTTATTTCATAGCTTCTTGTTTCTCCGGCTTTTATATTAGCGCTACATTGGAATTCTGTATAGTTTGTCCCGTCGAAATTATAAACATTATTCCCGTATGCGTCTGTGCAGATAACTGTTAGTGTAAATGCGTCCAACTCATTGGCTAATACGTTTTTTACTTTAAGCGTATATAAACTAAGTCCCCATGTATCGCGAGAAGCAGATACAAACTCCAAAGGCACATACTTATTGTCAATAGTTGGGGTGCTTGAGTCAGGCGCAACACCAGTATATGCTTTTCCGGTTTCGATGACAGCTTGCGAAAGCACAACGTCCCAATATACATTGAACTGAGATTTTGTGCCACTTAATGCTTGAGCAACTGAGCGCAACTGTATATAGTTGCTGTCTTCGATGTTATATGACATATCAAAAGAGATTTCTTTACCGTCTAGCATGAACTTCGTTCTGCTTGGCATTGCTGTCGTCTCTCCGTTACTTGCAAAGACTGTAGATGAGGAGGCCGCAAAGACTGCAACAAGAGAAACAATTGTGATTAGTTTTTTCATAATCATTATCCTTTCTCCTCGCATATTCGCCTGCGAGAATGGCGTTGCTATTTTGGACATATTTATCTACAAATGAAATAGTTTTTAGTTAGTTCCGCAGAACTTGCTCAGTAATAACCATAGCGATGGGATTGCATCTTCCAAACTACTGTCTTGCTCCAATTTTAGCTTTAACTCATATGTTAGGCGAAAATGCTTGGCTGTATAAAAAACCTTGCCTTTATAGTTGCATAATACGTTTTTGTTATCAGACTGTCAAGGGCGGTTATATTTATCGTGCTAATCGAGGCATATTCAAATGAAAATATAAAAACTTAATCGGTTTATACAAATAACAACACCCCGGGCGGTTGCCCGGGGTGTTGCTATTTGTATCAGTAAATTATATTACTCTTACGCTCAAAATATCGGGAATAGATTTAATTTTATCGACAATCTCGGCCGAAACCGGCTCAATTGTTTCAAGAACGGTATATCCATACTCGTCTTTGGATTTATTAAACATATTCTCGATATTGATGCCGCAATCGGAGACGGCGGCTGTTATCGCGGTTATCTTATGCGGAATATTGCGGTGGATTATGCAAAGCCTTGACATATCGGTCGAGGGAAGCGCAAGGCTCGGCATATTAACGCTATTTACGATGCTTCCGTTTTCAAGATAATCAATAAGCTCGGTGCAGGCGGCGATTGCGCAGTTGTCTTCGCTTTCCGGTGTGGAAGCGCCGAGATGAGGAATGCAAATCGCGTTTTTCATCTTAAGCGTTTTCTCGTTCGGGAAGTCGGTTACATAGCTTGCAACCTTGCCGCTCTCGAGGGCTTTTGCCATATCGTCGTCGTTCACAATTTCGCCGCGCGAGAAATTGAGGATGCGGACGCCGTCCTTCATCTGCGCAAAAGTTTTTTCGCAGAACAAACCTCTTGTTTCGCCGTTTAGCGGCATATGAATCGAAATATAATCAGCCTCTTTGAAAATCTCTGTTATATCATTTATTTTGGCGATATGCCTTGAAATCCGCCATGCGGAAGTGACCGACATAAAGGGATCATATCCCATAACGTCCATACCGAAAGAACGCGCTGCGTTAGCGACGAGAACGCCGATTGCGCCAAGACCGACAACGCCAAACTTTTTGCGGTAAACCTCGGGTCCGCCGAACGCGCTTTTGCCTTTTTCGACAAGAGCGGGGATTTCATCGCCTTTATCGGCGATTGTTTTTACCCATTCGATGCCGTCTGCAACTTTTCGCGAAGAAAGAAGCATACCGGTGAGAACAAGCTCTTTAACGGCATTTGCGTTAGCGCCCGGGGTGTTGAAAACGACGATTCCGGCTTCGCTGCAACGCTTTATCGGAATGTTGTTTGTTCCTGCGCCGGCGCGGGCAATTGCTTTCAGCTTATCGCCGAACTCCATTTCAAGCAAATCGCCGCTGCGGACGAGAATACCGTCCGGGTTTTCGCTGTCGTTTAAAGCGTATTTGCTTTTGTCAAAAAGATCGGTGCCGCAAGCTGCAATTTTATTAAACTGTTTAATTTCAAACATAAGTCACCTTCAAGAATTATTTATTTTCCGCCTCGAATTTTTTCATAAATTCAACGAGTGCGGTGATACCTTCGATAGGCATTGCGTTGTAGATTGAAGCTCTCATTCCGCCGACCGAGCGGTGACCTTTAAGGTTTACAAAGCCGTTTGCCGATGCTTCTTTAACGAATTTCGCGTCGAGCTCGTCGTTGCCTGTAACGAAAGGAATGTTCATCAAAGAGCGGTCTTTTTTGTCAACCGTTGCGCTGAACATTGCGGAACTGTCGAGAAAATCATAAAGAACAGCTGCTTTTTTCTCGTTTATGGCTTTCATGCCAGCAAGTCCGCCGTTATCCTTAACCCACTGCAAAACAAGGCCGCAAATATATATCGCGTAGCAGGGCGGGGTGTTGTACATAGATTCATTTTCCGCATATGTAACGTAATTGAGCATAGTCGGGGTGTAATCACGGGCTTTGCCGAGAAGGTCTTCTCTGATTATCGCGACCGTAAGCCCTGACGGCCCCATATTCTTTTGGGCGCCGGCATAAATCATCGCATATTTTGAAACATCGACCGGTTCAGAGAGAATGCAGGAACTCATATCCGAGATAAGCGGAATTTCGCCCGCGTTCGGAGTTTCGTGCCATTTTGTGCCGTAAATGGTGTTGTTTTCACATATGTGCAGATAATCGGCATCTTTCGGAATAAGCGAATAATCGATCTCCGGAATATATGAAAAAGTTTTATCTTTCGAGCTGCCGACAACAACACAGTCGCCGTAGCGGGAAGCCTCGTCATAGGCTTTTTTCGCCCATTGACCGGTAATAGCAAAAGCCGCTTTTCCGCTTCCGTTAAGGAAATTAAGCGGAATCATAGCAAACTGCATGGAAGCGCCGCCCTGTAAAAACAGAACCTTGTAATTATCCGGAATATTCATAAGCTCGCGAAGCAGAGCTTCGGTGTTATGCAGGATAGTCTCAAAAGGTTTTGAGCGGTGGCTCATCTCCATAACCGACATGCCGGAATTACCCTGGTCAAGCATCTCGACCTGCGCTTTTTCAAGCACCGGCAAAGGCAAGCAGGACGGGCCGGCAGAAAAATTGTAAACTCTCATATTATCCTCCTAAAAATAAACTAATGTTAATATATTATCATAGTGAAAAAAGTAATTCAATTCTAAGAAAGATAAAATTTTCACAAATTGAAAATTCTTTTGCGTTGACTATGGAAACTTGCTTTAATATAATAATATTATTATATTATTAATTTTTAATATATTTTGAAAGGTTACAGAAATGAAAATCAAGGAAATAGTTGAAATTTTGGAAGGAACTGTACTTTGCGGAGAGGAGCTTATCGAGACCGAGGTGCATTCAGCCTGCGGCAGCGATATGATGAGCGATGTGCTCGCGTATGTTAAGGATCAGGCGGTGCTTTTGACCGGCCTTGTTAATCCTCAGACGGTCAGAACGGCAGAAATGATGGATATGTGCTGTATCGTTTTTGTCCGCGGCAAACAACCAGACGAGCAGATGATAGAGCTTGCAAAAGAGCATGGCATTGTGCTTATTAAAACAAATATGCGCATGTATATTGCCTGCGGACTGCTATATACAAAGGGGCTCGGCCAGGTTCAGACCTACTGTTAGGAGCAAATTAATAATGAGTAATTCTATAAAGCTGCATTACGATATAAGCGGCGATAATTTTACCTCGGCGGGAGAGGCGTCAACGGCGCTTAAAAGAGAGCTTAAAAAGCTCGGACTTCCGCAGGAATTCATCCGCAAGGTCACGATAGCTATGTATGAAGGAGAAATAAATCTCGTTATCCACGGCGGCGGCGGAATTGCTGACGTTGAGATTGACGATGAGAAAATATACATAGTGCTTTGTGACCACGGCCCGGGTATAAAAGATGTGAAACTTGCGATGCAAGAGGGGTATTCCACCGCAAACGACGATGTGCGTTCGCTCGGCTTCGGCGCCGGGATGGGGCTTCCAAACATGAAAAAATACACCGATAATTTGAAAGTTGACAGCACCGTCGGAGTCGGAACAACGGTGAAAATGACTATTTTGATCTAAATATGTCCGGATGGAAAGGACTTGAGAAATTTGGAAAATAACGTTTATCATTCGGTCACGCTTGACAGCGATAAGTGCCTTGGCTGCACGAATTGCATCAAGCGGTGCCCGACAGAAGCGATAAGAGTACAAAAGGGTAAGGCGAAGATAATTAAAGACAGGTGCATCGATTGCGGCGAATGTATTCGCGTTTGTCCGCATCATGCAAAACGTGCCGTTTTTGATTATCTTGACGATTTCAAGGGCAAGTTCAAATGCCTTATCGCCGTTCCGGCGCCCGCGCTATACGGTCAATTTAATAATTTAAATGATGTTAATTTTGTTCTTACAGGGCTTCAAAAGATCGGCTTCGACCGCGTTTTTGAGGTCTCGCGCGCGGCAGAAATCGTTTCGGATTTCACAAAAGAATTCTTAAACAACAAGGAAAAATATAAAATTAAATCTCCCGCGATCAGTTCGGCGTGTCCTGCGGTAATAAGGCTGATTACTGTAAAATTCCCCTCGCTTATCCCTAATATTTTACCCGCTTTTCCGCCAGCGGAATTGGCGGCAAAAATGGCGAAAAAAGAGGCGGCTGCGGAACTCGGATTGCACGAAGAAGAAATCGGCGCGATTTTTATTTCGCCTTGCCCGGCGAAAGTTACCGCGGCAAAAGCTCCGCTCGGCATAAAAAAGAGTCATATAGACGGCTGCGTCGCAATCAGCAGTCTTTATAAAGACCTCGTTTCGGTTATGAATAAAATCGAGTCGCCGGAAAAATTTTCACAGTCCGGCCTTGAGGGGATAAGCTGGGCGATTTCCGGAGGAGAATCGGACGCGCTGCACCGCGAAAAATATCTTGCGGCCGATGGGATAGAAAACTGCAACAAAATTCTCGGCGAAATCGAGGACGGAAAATTCCCCGAGCTTGAATTTATCGAGCTTAATGTTTGTACCTCCGGTTGCGTCGGCGGAACGATGAATTTCGAGTCGCCGTTTGTCGCGAAAAGCAGGGTAGGGCGCTTGCGCCGGAATATGCCGCTCTCTTGTAACAGCATTGCTTCAAGCGGACTTTCGGGCAGCGACGTAAACTTAAACGACATCCTTGTCGAAAATAAGGCGTTTATCCTTTCTTCCGACCGGAAAAAAGCAATGGAAATGAAGATACAGATCGACGAAATATGCAATGGCCTTGCGGGGCTTGACTGCGGTTCTTGCGGCGCGCCGTCCTGTAAAGCGCTGGCGGAGGATATCGTTCGCGGACACGCAAAAGAGAGCGACTGCATCTTCAAACTTCGCGAAAAACTCGCCGGCGTTTGGGGCGACATTTCCTCTTTTGATAAATACGGACCAAATATAAAAAATGGAGAAAAATGATGACGGTAAATGATTTCGCTTCGCAAATCGGCGCCGAATTTATCGCCGGTACCGGCGGCGGAAACAGAGTTATAAGCGGTTGCTATATCGGCGATTTGCTCAGCTTTGTCATGGGAAAGGCGCAGTGCGGAGATTGCTGGATAACTATAATGTCAAACCTGAATGTTATAGGAGTAGGCTCGCTCACCGATGTTGCATGCATTCTTTTGGCGGAAGGCGTAAAACTTGATCAAAACGCGAAAGAAAAAGCGGATGAAGAGGATATCGCGGTTTTGTCGTCCGATAAATCCGCATATGAGCTTGCAGCCTGTCTTTCAAAGCTGATATGAAAGCCTTTTATGATCTGCATATCCATACCTGCCTTTCGCCGTGCGCAGAGGATGATATGACACCGGTGAATGTGGTGAATATGGCGAAACTCGCAGGGATTGATATCATAGCGGTAACCGATCATAACACCGTGAAAAACTGCGGCGCCGCAATCAAATGCGGTGAAGAGGCGGGGATAACGGTTATCCCGGGAATGGAGCTTACAACCGCCGAGGAAGCGCATATCATCTGCCTTTTTCCGGAACTTTCGCTTGCCGAAAAATTTGAGCTCGAACTGGATAAAAGAAGAAGTAAAATTCCAAACCGAGCCGATATTTTCGGGAGGCAGCTTATTGTTGATAAAGATGAGAATATAATTTCGGAGTATCCTTTTATGCTCTCGGCGGCGACCGAAATAGGAACTTTTGAGATTGTCGGCCTTGTCGAAAAATTCGGCGGGGCAGCATATCCCGCACATATTGACAGGCAATCGATGAGCGTTGTTGCTACGCTCGGATTTATCACGCCCGATATGAATTTTAAAACGGTCGAATTTTCAAGGGAAGGCATAGAAAACGGTATGCCCGAAAAAATGAAAAAACTTTATCTTGATTTGCCGTATATCACCGCTTCGGATGCTCACCGTCTTGAGGATATCAAAGACGCGAAATATTGCATAGAAATTGAAGATATTTCTGCTGAAAATATAGTGGATTTTATTCGCCGCGGGGAGCTAAAGCTAATTGCAAATTAAATTTGCGCGTGTTATAATGACGGTTAGCGTGTAGTTTTAGCGGATTCTTTCTTTAACTACACAATTTTTACGGCCAACTATGTTATAAATTTAACAATCTAAATACAAGGAGGAGCTTTTATGGGTGCCAAAAAAGTTTTGCCGTTTAAAGGAACGGCGGAGCAAGAGGCGAAGCTTTATGAAGTTATCGCGCATTGGAAAGGAAAAGACGGAGGGCTTATGCCTGTGCTGCAGGAGGCGCAGGAGATATACGGCTATCTTCCCGAAGAAGTGCAGATGATGATTTCGGAGGGAATGCATGTTTCGATGAGCGAGATTTACGGGGTAATCACTTTTTACTCGCAGTTTAATCTCTCGCCGAAAGGCAAATACAAAATCGGTGTCTGCCTCGGAACCGCTTGCTATGTTCAAAATGCGGGCGATGTTTTTGAGAGGCTTAAAATCGTTTTGGGACTTGAATCGGGCGAATGCACCGAAGACGGCATATTTTCGCTTGATGGGACACGCTGCCTCGGATGCTGCGGACTTGCGCCGGTGCTTATGGTAAACGATGACGTTTACGGGCGCTTGAAACCCGAAGAAGTTGACAAAATCGTTGAAAAATACAGGAAACTCGAAGCATAATGAAAGAGCTTTCGCTTAATGTTCTTGATATCGCCGAAAATTCCGCAAAAGCCGGTGCCTTGCTTATAAAAATTTATTTGCGCGAAGACAGCGCAAATAAAAATATCGAGATAATAATATCCGATAACGGGTGCGGCATGGACGAAGATTTTTTAAAATCGGTTGTCAGCCCCTTTACAACAACGAGAACAACAAGGAAAATCGGGCTTGGCATTCCGCTTTTCAAGGAAGCGGCGGAAATAACGGGCGGCAGTTTTGAAATCACCTCGAAGGTCGGGGAAGGAACAGAAGTCAAAGCTACATTTTTAAGCGACAGCATAGACTGTATGCCGGTCGGCGATATGGCCGGAACTTTTGTGACACTTGTCAGGGGACATCCCGAAATTGACTTCTATTATTATAGGTCGATGGATGATGAGTTTTTTGAGGTATCAACCCTTGAAATAAAACAAATCATGGACGGAATCCCGATTGACAGTTACGAAGTTTGCAGTTTTATCACCGAATTTATCAATGAAAATACAACCGAAATTTTAGGAGGAAATATATGAAGTCACTTGAAGAGCTCGCCAAAATCCGGGCACAAATGAAAGAAAAGATGGAAGTTCGAAACGATACAGAAGCGAGCACAAGAATTGTTGTGGGTATGGCAACATGCGGAATTGCAGCGGGAGCAAGACCGGTTCTAAATGCGCTTGCGGAAGAGGTTGCAAAAAGAAAGCTTTCGGGTGTGCTTGTTACACAAACCGGATGTATCGGCGTTTGCCGCCTTGAGCCTATTGTCGAGGTTTACGAAAACGGCAAGGAAAAAGTTACCTACGTTAGAATGGACGAAAATAAGGCAAGACGCATTGTAAATGACCATATTGTTAACGGAAATGTTGTTACAGAATATACAATAGGAAAAGCGGAATAGGAGGTAAGTGGAAATGGTAAGATCGCATATACTTGTTTGCGGAGGCACCGGATGTACTTCCTCCGGCTCCAAAGATATCATAACCGAATTTGAAAAAGAGCTTGCGGTAGCAAATATCGCCGACGAAGTAAAGGTCGTCATGACCGGCTGCTTCGGCCTTTGCGCACTCGGCCCGATTGTAATAGTTTACCCGGAAGGGGCTTTTTACAGCAGGGTAGAGCCGAAAGACATAAAAGAAATTGTCGAAGAGCATATTGTAAAAGGAAGAATCGTTAAAAGGCTTATTTACGATGAGACGCTTCAGGGCGATGAAATCACAAGCCTTAATGAAACCGGATTTTACAAAAAGCAGATTCGTATCGCGCTTCGCAACTGCGGCGTTATTAACCCGGAAAATATTGACGAATACATAGCTACCGACGGATACCTCGCGCTTGAAAAAGTTCTCACCGGAATGACTTCGGAGGAAGTAATTAAAACGATTACCGATTCCGGTCTCCGCGGAAGAGGCGGCGCGGGATTTTCAACAGGGCTTAAATGGAAATTTACCGCCGATGCAAAAGGCGATAAAAAATATGTCTGCTGTAATGCCGACGAAGGCGACCCCGGCGCATTTATGGACCGCTCGGTTCTCGAAGGTGATCCGCACGCGCTTATCGAAGCAATGGCAATTGCCGCTTTTGCGGTCGGCGCCGACCAGGGTTATGTTTATGTCCGCGCGGAGTATCCGATTGCTGTCGCAAGGCTTAAACTTGCTATCGAGCAGGCAAAAGATTACGGACTTCTCGGCAATAACATCCTCGGAACAGACTTCTCATTTGACCTTGAAGTTAGGCTCGGAGCCGGAGCGTTTGTCTGCGGCGAGGAAACCGCGCTTATGACCTCGATAGAGGGCAAAAGAGGCGAGCCGCGTCCGCGTCCGCCGTTTCCGGCTGTCAAAGGCCTTTTCGGCAAGCCGACACTTTTAAATAACGTTGAAACATACGCAAATATCGCGCAGATAATCTTAAAAGGCGCGGATTGGTTTGCGTCTATGGGAACAGAAAAGAGCAAAGGCACAAAGGTTTTTGCTCTCGGCGGAAAAATTCATAACACCGGGCTTGTCGAAGTCCCGATGGGAACGACCTTGCGCGAAATTGTCGAGGAAATAGGCGGCGGATGCCCGAACGGCAAAAAATTCAAAGCGGCTCAGACCGGCGGTCCTTCCGGCGGCTGTATTCCGTCATCTTTAATCGACACACCGATTGACTATGAAAGCCTTATGGCTATCGGCTCCATGATGGGCTCCGGCGGACTTATCGTTATGGACGAAGACAACTGTATGGTCGATATCGCTAAATACTTCCTTGAGTTTACGGTTGACGAGAGCTGCGGCAAATGTGTGCCGTGCCGTATCGGAACAAAAAGAATATACGAGATTCTTGAAAAAATCACCGAAGGCAAGGCGAAGCTCGAAGATCTCGATCTTCTCGAAGAACTTTGCTATCATGTAAAAGCCAACAGCCTTTGCGGTCTCGGCCAAACAGCACCGAACCCCGTTTTGTCGACTTTGAAATATTTCAAAGATGAGTATATTGCCCATGTTGTCGACAAAAAATGTCCTTCCGGCGTATGTAAAAGTTTACTTTCTTACAGCATTGATCCTGTTAAGTGTATAGGATGCACCGTTTGCGCAAAGAATTGTCCTGTAAACTGTATTTCGGGCGAGCTCAAGAAACCGCATGTTATCGATCAGGATAAATGTATAAAATGCGGCGTTTGCGAAAGCAAATGTAAGTTCGCTGCTGTCAGCAGGGTTTAAGGGGGTAGAAAGATGGAAAAAGTAACAATTAAAATTAACGGAAAAGAATACCAGGTAGAAGCGGGCCAAACTATATTGAACGCGGCGCGTTCGGTCGGTATAGTTATCCCGACGCTCTGTTATCTCAAGAAGATAAACGCCATCGGTTCCTGCCGTGTTTGCGTTGTCGAGGTTAAGGGCGCGCGAAGCCTTGTTACAGCTTGCGTTTATCCGATTACAGACGGTATGGAGATTACCACAAATTCTCCCGCGGTTTTGAAATCGAGAAAAATGACGCTCGAGCTTATCCTTTCAAATCATAAGAGAAAATGCCTTTCCTGCGTTCGAAGCGGAAATTGCGAACTTCAAACTCTTTCGAACGAATACGGGCTTGAGGAAGTCCGCTTTGGTATCGACGAGGACGACGAGAAATTCCCTATCGAAGAATCAAACGGAATTATCATCCGCGATAACAATAAATGTATCCTCTGCCGCCGCTGTGTTGCGGCATGCCGCGAGCAGCAGGCTGTTTCGGTTATCGGAGCAAATAACAGAGGGTACAATACAAGCATCGGTTGCGCTTTTGAAAAAGGCCTTGCAAATGTTCCTTGCGTTTCCTGCGGTCAGTGCATAATAAACTGCCCGACAGGCGCGCTTACCGAGCGTGACGACGTCAAAAAAGTTTTGGCGGCTATTAACGACGAAACAAAGCATGTCGTTGTCGGCGTTGCTCCCTCTATCCGCGTTCATATGGGCGAATTTTACGGTTACCCGATGGGTACAAATGTTGAGGGCAAGGTTGTTGCTGCGCTTCACCGCATGGGCTTTGACGGCGTTTTTGACGTAGACACCGCCGCCGACTTCACAATTATGGAAGAGGGCACCGAGTTCCTTTCAAGGATTAAAAACAACGGTCCGCTTCCGCTTATAACTTCGTGCTCGCCGGGCTGGATAAACTACTGTGAAAAATTTTATCCCGAATTTATTAAAAATCTTTCAAGCTGCAAATCTCCGCAGGGGATGTTCGGCGCGCTTATGAAAACCTATTACGCCGAAAAGACCGGGATTGATCCTAAAGATATTGTCGTTGTCAGCATTATGCCGTGTACCGCGAAGAAAGACGAAGCGGACCGCCCGCAAAACCAGGCATCGGGATATCCGGATATCGATATCGCAATCACCAGCCGCGAATTTGCAAGGCTTATAAATCTTATGGGCATTAAATTTAATGAGCTTCCGGAAGAGGATTTTGACGAAGCCTTTGGCATCGGCTCCGGCGCAGGCCATATTTTCGGCGCGACCGGCGGCGTTATGGAGGCAGCTTTGCGTACAGTCAGCGAAGTTGTAACGGGCAAACCGCTTGAAAAACCGGAATTCAACGAAGTTCGCGGAACTGCTGATATAAAGGAAGCAACCTATACAATCGGCGACAAAACGGTTAATGTCGCGGTTGCAAGCGGACTTGCAAATGCGAAAAAACTGCTTGATTCTATTAAAGACGGCAGCAAAAAATATGACTTTGTCGAGATTATGGCGTGCCCCGGCGGCTGTGTAAACGGCGGCGGACAGCCGATTAATCCCTCCGGCGTTGTCAATTTTGTGGAAGTGCGAAAAACAAGAGCCGAAGGGCTTTACAGCGAAGACGCTAAAACAACTATCAGAAAAAGCCATGAAAACCCGGTTGTAAAGAAAGTTTACAATGATTATCTAAAAGAGCCGGGCAGCCACAAAGCGCACGAAATTCTTCACACAAAATATAAACAGCAGGAAAAATACAGATAAATTTTTCAAAGCTCCTTGTCTAAAACGGACAGGGAGCTTTAAATTCACAAATTTTTAACTATAATTAACAATTAATTAACATTGATTCTAACATTAAGCTGTATTATAGATACAATTGGAACAGCATAAGGAGAGAAGTATGGCTTTGAAATCTTCGAAAAAGAAAAATGAAAATGGCGAGTCGGTAGGTTCAGCAAAGAAAAAATTCAAATTTAAATGGAAATGGCTTATAATCGCTGTCATAATCGCGGTTGTAGGTTATTTTGCTTTGTCATATTTTTCGAAAGGAAAGACCGAAGCAGCGACCAATTTATCCGAAGCGGCGGCAACGCAGGGCGACATCACTGCAACAATTTCAAGCACCGGCACGGTAGAGCCGATAGAGCAGTATGAAATAATCTCCAGGGTTACCGGCGACGTGCTTTATGACAATCTCGCCGTCGGCGAGACGGTCGAAAAAGACCAGCTTCTTTATCAGGTTGACAGCACAAAGGTGCAAAACAGCATAAAAAAGGCGGAGCTTTCGATTGAAAAGCAAAAACTTTCATATAATCAGACAAAAAACGATTATGATAAAACACTCGAAAAGCAAACGGTAACGGCGCCGATAGGCGGTATTGTAACGAGCCTTTACATAAAAAACGGGGACAATATAACAAACGGAACAAAAATCGCCGATATAACCGATTACGCAAATCTTATCCTGAAAATTCCGTTTCATCAGATGAATGCAAAAGAATATTATGTCGGTCAAAGCGCGAAAATTATCCTCGAAATGACCGACGAGGTGATTTACGGCACGGTAAAATCCGTCCCGACAGGGTACTATGTAAACAGCAGCGGGCTTTCGGTTGTCGACGTTGAAATATCCTTTAAAAATCCGGGCGGTATCGGCGAGGGCGAGACGGCAACGGCGCAAATAGGCAGCTATGCATGTGTCAATGCCGCGGCTATAGAATACGGCGGAATAAAAACGGTTTTTGCCGAGACAAACGGTGAGGCTATCGGGCTGTCGCTTGCAAAGGGCGATAGAATAAGCGAAGGCGATGTAATAATCAGGCTTAAAAACGACAGCAGCAGTACCGAAACAAACTTAAAATCAAGCGAACTCTCGCTAAGGGATGCTGAGCTTTCGCTTGCCGACCAATACGAAAGTCTTGAAGACTATAACATCAAATCGCCTATATCTGGCACCGTCTTAAAGAAAACGGTTAAAAAAGGCGACAGCCTCGGAACAAGCGCAAACAGCAGCGTTCTCGCGGTTATCGCGGATATGAGCAAGCTGACTTTTACAATGAATATCGACGAGCTCGAAATCAAAAAAGTGTCGGTCGGAACAGAAGTAAAAATTACGGCTGACGCGCTTCCCGATGCATCTTTTACAGGCTATGTCGATAATATCAGCGTCCTCGGAACGACCACGAATGGAGTTACAACTTATCCGGTGGAAGTTATTATCGAGGATTACGGCGATTTGCGTCCGGGCATGAACGTGAATGCGGATATCGTGACCGATGAGGTTACAAATGTAATTATGGTACCGGTTTCTGCGGTAACGAGAGGAAGCCTTGTTCTTGTAACAGAGGAATACGCAAATCAAATCAACGGCATAAGCGGTACAGAAACAGGAAAACCAAACGGAGGCGAAAATCAAAACGGAGCCGGCGCGCTTTCGGGCAACAGCCCTCAAAATCAAACACCACAGGGCGCTGCGGGCGGCAGCGGGCAGAGACCGCAAAGAGCTGGGGGCGAATCGGGAAGCACAGGAGAGATTCCTCAAAGGGCTGGGGGCGGTAGTGGAAACAGCGGCTTTGGCGATCAAAACGGTGCAAATCAGGGGATGACCGTTTCACCGCAAAGCGGCGAAAATAACAGCGGAAATACAGCTGCAGGCGGTTTTGGCAATATAAAAGCGGGATCGATTGTTTCGATGCCGGATACTCCGGCAGGCTATAAATATATAAAAGTGGAAACAGGACTAAGCGACGGTAATTTTATCGAAATTAAAGCCGGACTTACGGTAAATGCAAAGGTATTTATTTCGATTGCAACATCAAGCGTATTTGATATTTTCGGCGGCAATAACGGCATGACCATGGGCCCGAGCGGCGGAATGGGCGGCGGCAACTTCAGCGGCGGGCAAAGACCGCAGCAATTCAGCGGAGCCCAAGGGAATGTAACGGTAGTAAGATAACGAAAGATTGGAACCGAAAACAGATGATTGAGTTTAAAGACGTATATAAAATATACAAAATGGGTGATAACGAAGTCCGCGCGGTTGACGGCGTCAGCTTTAAGATTGAAGAGGGCGAGTTTGTTGCCATAATCGGTCAGAGCGGCTCCGGAAAATCGACTTGCATGAATATAATCGGCTGCCTTGATATCCCGACAGAAGGGCAATATGTTTTAAACAACAAGGATATCGGAACATTTACGCAAGACGAGCTTGCGGAAATCCGGAACAGAACGCTCGGGTTTATCTTTCAGCAGTATAATCTTATCGCTAAACTAAACGTCTATGAGAATGTGGAACTGCCGCTTATTTATTCATCGGTGCCCCCGTCTCAAAGGCATGATAAGGTTATGAAATGCCTTGAGCGTGTCGGGCTTTCGGAAAGAATTAAGCATATGCCGAATGAGCTTTCGGGCGGGCAGCAACAGCGTGTTTCTATTGCAAGAGCGCTTGCAAATGATCCCTCGGTCATACTTGCAGACGAGCCGACCGGCGCGCTTGACTCAAAAACCGGAATAGAGGTTCTTGCGCTTTTGCAGGAGCTCAACGAAGAGGGGAACACGATTGTTTTAATCACACATGACGAAAAAATAGCTAACAAGGCGAAACGCATTATCCGCCTGCATGACGGCAAAGTAACAGAGGATAGCGAGGTGGTTGCGTGAAATTTTCTCAGGCATTTAAGCTCGCCTTAAAAAGCCTTTCGGGAAGCAAAATGCGCGCGTTTTTGACCATGCTCGGAATTATCATCGGCGTCGGCTCTGTTATAATTTTGCTTAGTAGTATGGGCGGTTTTCAAAGCAGCCTTACAGATACATTCGAATCGATGGGAACAAGCAACCTGACCGTTACGATTACCGGCCGTGCGGGGGATGTAAAGATTGATCCCGAGGAATTTACACAATACGCGTTTGACAATTCGGAATTTTTTAATTACGCATCGCCGACAGTAAATGCCGGAAGCATGACGGTTCGGAAAGGTACAACCGAAACGACCTCCTCGGTCACCGGCGGAAACGAATATTATCAAAATATTAAAGATTATCATTTGTCGGCCGGGCGGTTTATTTCATATTCGGATTTAATGCAAAAAAACTATATCTGCGTCATCGGCAGCTATAACGCAAATGAGCTTTTCGGGGACGCGCAAAGCGCTATCGGACAAGAGATAAAACTAAACGGAACAAGATTTATAGTCGAGGGTGTTATCGAGGCAAAAGAGGACAGCAGCGAAAATTCGAGCGATAATTTTGTCGTGATACCGTATACCACGGCGCAAAGGCTTGTAAAGAGCCAGAATGTAAATTCCTATACTTTTGTTGCAAAAAGCACAGACATCGCGCCTTTGGCAAAAACAAATATCGAAACATATCTTTTTAAAATTTTTAACGACAGCGATTATTACAGGGTTACGAGCCTTGCCGAAATTTTGGATCAGGTCGATACCGTTATGAATCAGCTTTCGCTTGTCCTTGTAGGAATAGCGGCGATATCGCTTCTTGTCGGAGGCATCGGGATCATGAATATCATGCTTGTTTCGGTAACCGAGAGAACGAAAGAAATAGGCATTCGAAAATCGCTTGGCGGCAAGCGCAGAGATATTATGACGCAGTTTGTTATAGAGGCGGGAACGACAAGCGCGCTCGGAGGGGTGCTTGGAATAGGTTTCGGAATTTTAACCGCCAACCTTCTTGCCCCGCTTCTTCAAGTAAAGGCGGTTACTTCGCCGTTTTCCATTATACTTGCATTTTCAGTTTCGGTTGGAATCGGTATAATTTTCGGATATTTTCCCGCATCCAAGGCGGCAAAACTAAATCCTATAGACGCTTTGCGTTTTGATTAATCAGGAGAGAAAAATGAAAAGAATTATTTCGATTTTACTGTCAATTTGCATGGTGCTTGCGCTCGCCGCGCCTGCGCTTGCGCTTGAAGAAAAAGAGCAGAGAGATGTGCTGAATTCGCTCAAAATCATGACCTATAATCCGGACGGGGATTTTGAGGGGGAATACCCGCTTTCAAGGGCGATGCTTGCGAAAATCATTATCATGATTTCGCCGTCAAGAGGCCTTGCGGCAGACACCTCAAAAACTTCGCCTTATTATGACGTGCCTTATACATATTGGGGCGCGGCTTATATCTCGCTCGCAGCAAAGGAAAAACTAATGTATGGCTACAGCGACGGCAGCTTCAGGCCGGAGCAGCAAGTCCTTTTTGAGGAGGCGGTAACCGCCGCGCTTCGCGGTCTCGGATACCAGAATTCCGATATTGTCGGCGATTACCCGAGCGGTCAGCTTTCGGTCGCGAAAAACATCGAGCTGCTTGACGATATAAATCTCAAAGCGGGCGATGTCATATACAGAAAAGATATGGCAAAGCTCATGTATAATCTTTTAAACTGCAACACAAAGGACGGAAAGCTCTTCATTACAACGCTCGGCTATACAAGAGCGGGCAAAGAAGTTGAGCTTTCGGACGTCGAAAAAGAATATATAAAAGGGCCTTATACCTTGACGGCGCTTTCGGAGCTTTCCAATCTGCCGCTTAAAAACCCGACAGTATATCTAAACGGCAAAAGCTCAAATTTAAGCAGCTTACAGGTCTATGACATATATTCCTACAGCGAAAGCTCAAACACTCTTTGGGCGTACCGCGAAAAGGTAACCGGCGTGCTGCAGGCGGTCTTGCCGAACAGGGAAAAACCGACGTCGATAACCGTTTCGGGAACAACCTACCAGCTTTCGACCGACAGGGTAAAAGACGCGGTCGGGCTTTCCGGAATTGAGCTCGGTTCACACGTTACGGTCCTAAAGGACAGAGACGGTTTTGCTGCGGATGTCGTGCTTACCGAAAATATATACAGCGAGCGCATCGGTGTCATTATTTCTTTCGGAACAAACGGGGTGAAAAGCGATTATCTCGATATCGGGGATTACGCGAATATCTTGCTGCTTGACGGAAGCGTCATATCGGTCAGCACTTCAAAAATCGATAATGACAAGATAGGAAAACCTGCGGTTGTAACTTTTTCCTCGGGAAAAATTTCTTATGAAATCGCAGAGAAATATACCGGGGATGTCGAGGGCAAGGTTTATGCGGAAGCGCGTAAAATCGGCGATAATTCGATAAGCGAAGAATGCAAAATTTATGAAACCGATAAATACGGAAACTACGCGGAAGTAAATATTTTACGGCTAAGCGGAGCTACACTTAGAAAAACCGACATCCTGCTTGTCACAAAATCAGGCGGGAAGATTGACGGAATTATTTTAAACGACTTTACAGGCGACCTTGCAAAATTCGGTTATATTAAGGCGTCAAACGAGGTTTCGTCGCCCCTTAGCGGAGCGGTAACCGGATATTACACCATCGATGTGGCGGGCGCTACAAGCAGCATTGTCACTTCTAACGTCATATACAATTTGAAAGTCGCTCCCGCGCTTTACAGATATGAAAACGGGAAAATCGCTTATATAAAAAATCTCTACAGAATAAGCGGAAATATAAAATCGGCAAGCCCGCTGACCGTCACAGACGAGAGCGGAAACAGCTATCTTTTAGCCGATGATGTGCTTGTTTACGACCTCTCCGCAGGGGAAGCCGAAGCGAGGATTTCAAATATCGACACCCTGATTTCGGGAATCGGGAATTATAAAAATATTTCCGCTTATTACGACAAGGCTGAAAGCCAGGGCGGAAGAATACGGGTTATTTGTTTTCGTTAAAAAGGAAGGCGCAAAACGCGCCTTCCTTTTTTCTTTGCATTAAGAAAATATTTATAATATAATTATAATAATTGTGAAAAGATTCATAAAGGAGGGCGTGAAAATGGACTTTGTGATAAAAGCGGAAATTATGGATGAGCAGGCGATAAAACGCGCAATTGCTCGAATTTGTTTTGAGCTGATAGAGAAAAACAAAGGGATAAAAGACCTTTGCATAATCGGCGTTCTCAGAAGAGGCGCGGATATCGCAAAACTTATAGAGGAAAAACTTTTTGAAATCGAGGGAACAAAGCCGAACTTCGGCGTGGTCGATATCGGGCGTTACCGCGACGACAAAAAGGTTGTAAAATCCCAGGGCGGCACAAAGATTGATTTTGATATCAACGACAAAACCGTTTTGCTTGTCGATGATGTCATGTATACCGGACGCACGGTCAGAGCGGCTATCGACGCGATTATGGATAGCGGTCGCCCGAAAAATATTCTTCTCGCCGCGCTTATTGACAGAGGGCATAGGGAATTGCCGTTTAGTCCGGATTTTGTCGGCAAAACGGTGCCGACTTCGAGAACCGAACAGGTCAAAGTATATACCCCGAAATACGATGATGATTTTAAGGTTGTTATAGGAGATTTGGTTTGATTATCAAAGGCATAAAAATTGTTAATCCCGATGAAAAGCCATTTGTGGCGGATATATTTATCGAAAACGGAATTATAAAGGACATCGGTACTTTTGATTTTGCGGATTCCGCCATAATCGACGGGACCGGCCTTTGCGCTTCGCCGGGATTTATTGATATCCACTGCCACCTGCGCGATCCGGGGTTTACCTATAAAGAAGATATTGTTTCAGGCGCAAAAGCTGCCGCAGCAGGGGGGTTTACGACAATTTGCTGTATGCCGAACACCGCTCCGGCACTCGATAGCGCAGAGCAGATAAAATATGTCCTTGATAAAGCAAAAGATTGCAATATAACAGTTTTGCCGATTGCCGCGGCGACAAAAGGGCTGCTTGGAACAGAGCTGACCGATTTTTCGGAGCTCCTTTGCGCCGGTGCCTGCGCCTTTTCGGACGACGGCAGACCGATAACCGATAATTTTCTTATGAAAACGGCGATTATAAGTGCTGCAGAACATTGCGCCGCGCTTATTTCACATTGTGAAATGCTCGACCTCTCGGCGGGCGGCGCTATAAACGAGGGCGAAATTTCGAAAAAGCTCGGCGTAAAAGGCGTTCCAGCCTCTGCCGAGGAAATTATGATTTCGCGGGATATAATTTTGGCAGAGGAAACAGGCAGAGCTATTCATATCGCGCATGTCAGTACGGCGGCGGGCGTCAGGATGGTTAGAGATGCGAAGTCGCGCGGCGTAAAAGTCACCGCTGAAACCTGTCCCCATTATTTTGCGCTTACCGAAGAAGCTGTGCTCCAAAAAGGCGTCAATGCTAAAATGAGCCCTCCGCTTCGGCTTGAAAGTGACCGCAAAGCGGTTATCGAAGGGCTGAAAGACGGCACAATAGACGCGATTGTAACAGATCATGCGCCGCACAGCAAAGAGGAAAAAGACAGAGGGCTTGAGACGGCGCCGAACGGGATAATAGGCTTTGAAACAGCTTTTGCGCTTTCTTATGAGTATCTCGTTAAAACGGGGGAAATATCTCTTTCAAAACTTATTTCGCTTTTGACGCTCGGCCCGGCAAAATGTCTCGGCCTTGAAAAAGGCGAAATAAAGCAGGGAGATAAAGCGGATATAGTTATTTATGATTTAAAAAGTAGCTATATTTTTGATAAATCAAGAATAAAATCCAAATCGGAAAACACGCCGTTTATCGGAGAAACCATGACCGGCGAAATCAAATTTTTAATTGCAAACGGCAGGAGTATTTTATGAGCATTGATATTTTGTGTGAAAAGATAATAAAAAAGCAAAATCCGACCGTCCTTGGTCTTGATCCGTTGCTTTCATACATACCGGAAAGCATTTTAGAAAACGCAAAAGCCGGGAATAAAAATCTTTTTGAGGCGGCGGCAGACGCGATTTTTCAGTTTAATAAGGGGCTTATTGACGCAACCTGTGAAATCATTCCCGCTGTTAAGCCGCAAGCGGCATATTATGAGCTTTACGGGCCCGAGGGGATGGCGGCATATAAAAAGACGATTGGTTACGCGAAGGAAAAAGGGCTATATGTCATCGCCGATGTAAAGCGCGGAGATATCGGGAGCACCGCCGCCGCTTACGCAAAAGCGTATCTTGGCAAAACCGAGCTTTTCGGCGAGAGCGAAAGCGCGTTTGATTGTGACTGCTGCACCGTTTCGCCTTATCTCGGCAGTGACGGAATTATTCCTTTTATCGATATTTGCAAAGAAGAGAATAAATCGATATTCATGCTTGTAAAAACGAGCAACGATTCATCGGGCGAGCTTCAGGATTTGAGCGCGGACGGGCAGAGTATTTATAAAAAAATGGCGGTTCTTGCCGAAAAGCTCGGGGAAGGAACAACCGGCAAATACGGTTATTCCGCTTGTGGTGCGGTTGTCGGCGCAACATATCCGGCGCAGCTTCGCGAACTTCGGTCATTTGCGCCGCACACGTTTTTCCTAGTGCCGGGATATGGCGCGCAGGGCGCGGGCGCGTCCGATGTCGCGGGCGGTTTTGACAGCCGCGGACTTGGCGCGATTGTCAACTCTTCAAGGGGAATAATTTGCGCTTATAAAGCTGCCGGAATGTCGGCGGAGAATTACAAGGAAGCGGCGGCCGGCGAAGCTGAAAATATGAAAAAAGCGCTTCTTGGTGCGGTCGGCGGAAAAATAGGCTAAAAATCCAAAAAGGTTAAGGGAAGAAAATGTATCACGGAGAATATGAAATAGTCGGCAACAGCGAAATAGCCCCCGGCATTTTTAAAATGACTATATCGGCAAAAGATATTGCGAAATCGGCGCGGCCCGGTCAGTTTATCAATATTTCCTGCGGAGAGGCGCGGATTCTCGCAAGGCCGATAAGCATTTGCGATATAGAGGGCGAAAATGTTGTTGTTATTTATCAGGTAAAAGGCAAGGGAACAGCATTTTTAAGCAAGCTGAAAATAGGCCAGCGCGTTTATGCGGTCGGTCCGCTCGGCGGGCGCGGATTTTCGGTAAAAGAGGGGCGAAAAACCCTTCTTATCGGCGGTGGAATCGGTGTTTTCCCGCTTTTATATGCGGCAAAAGCATGCGGCAAATCCGCCGTTTCGGCGCTCGGGTTTCGAAGCGCCGCGCAATGCGTTTTAGTGGAAGAATTCGAAAGCATATGCGGGGAGGCGCTTATTGTCTCGGATGACGGCTCGGTGGGGGAAAAGGCTTTTGCTACCGACGCTGCCCGCAAACTTATCGAAAAAGAAAAGCCGGAGATTATTCTTGCCTGCGGACCGCTTCCGATGCTAAAAGAAGCGGCAAAACTCGGTAAAGAATACGGCATAAAAACCGAAGTTTCGCTCGAAGAGCGAATGGGTTGCGGAATCGGCGCGTGCCTTGTTTGCGCATGCAAAACGGTTAAAGACGGAGAGGAAATATACAGGCACGTCTGTAAGGACGGACCGATTTTTGACGCGGAGGTGATTTTTTGATTACAGCGGTTGAAATTGCCGGCGTAAAATTCAAAAATCCGGTTTTGACAGCTTCGGGAACATTCGGGTTTGGCAGGGAATATGCTGAGTTTTACGACCTTTCGAAGCTCGGCGGAATCATGGTAAAAGGGCTCACTTTAAAGCCGAGAAACGGAAATAACGCCCCGAGAATTGCCGAAACTCCGGCGGGAATCCTCAATAGCGTAGGACTTCAAAACCCCGGCATTGATGCGTTCATCGCCGAGGAAGTTCCGTTTTTAAGGCAGTTTGATCTCAATATTATCGCAAATATAGCGGGAAATACAATCGAAGAATACTGCGAAATGGCCGAGAAAATCGGCAAAAACGCTGATATGATCGAGATGAATATCTCATGTCCTAATGTAAAAGAGGGCGGGGTCGCTTTCGGAACGGTTGCCTCAACCGTTTTTGAAATAACGCAGAGGGTAAAAAAATGCGCAAAAATCCCTCTGATTGTCAAGCTTTCGCCAAATGTCACCGACATTACCGAAATGGCAAAAGCAGCGCAGTCGGGCGGCGCGGACGCAATTTCGCTTATCAATACTCTGCTCGGTATGCGGATCGATATAAAAACGGCAAAACCGATTTTGGCAAATAATGTCGGCGGTCTTTCCGGCCCCGCGGTTTTCCCGGTTGCACTTCGGATGGTTTGGCAGGCGGCAAGCGCTGTTAAAATCCCGATAATCGGCATGGGCGGCGTTTCTTCCTGCGAGGATTTGATAGAGATGATGCAGGCGGGAGCAAGCGCGGTGGCAATAGGTACCGCGAACTTCGGAAAACCTACCGCTTCCGCGGATATCGCGGAGGAAATTCCAAAATATATGCGGGAAAACGGTATCGGCAATGTTAATGATATAATAGGCATAGTAAAAACAAATTAGGGGAAATGAATGATAACAATTTATCTTATTCGCCACGGCGAGGCCGAGGGGAATGCGCTTGGAAGGTTTCAAGGGCATACAGACGGCGATTTGACCGAGAAAGGCATAATTCAGGCGAAAAAACTCGGGGAGAGAATGCGCGAAAAAAATCTGCATAAAATATACTCGTCCGATTTAAAACGAGCATATGAAACCGCGCTTGCAATAAGCGATAACGGAAGAATACCGGTTGAAGCTATGCAAAGTCTTCGGGAAATCAACGCTGGAGAGTGGGAAAACAAATCTTTTTTAGAGCTTGAAAGCGCACAGCCAGAGCTTTTTCAGCAGTTTATGCAGGCACCGCATCTTTTTCTTATTCCTGGCGGCGAAAGCTATATCGACCTGCGCGCACGGGCGGTTGATGCATTTAAAGAAATTGTCGCGGAAAACAAGGGAAAAAGAATCGCGATTGTCTCGCATGGCGCCTTTATCCGAACTCTGGTCGGTTATATTAAAGGTCTTTCGCTTACAAGCCTTGGCGAACTCGGATTTTGCAATAACACCGCGGTAACAAAAATTATCGGCGACGATGACGGACAGTATGAAGTTCGGTATTTATATGACGACGCGCACTGTAAAGGCATATAACTTGACAATAACCGCAAAAAGCGGAAATATAAGGAGAATAAAATGAGCGAAGAATTAAACGAAAACATTATCAGCCTTGAGGACGAAAACGGTCAGGAACAGGACTTCGAGCATATCGATACTCTCGAGCTTGACGGCGAAACATATGTCGCGCTTGTTCCTGTTGACGAGTCCGAGGAAGGCGAGCTTATCGTATTAAAAATTGTGGGCGATGAAGACGGCGAAGAAGTTCTTTCGTCTATCGACGATGATGCCGAATATAATCGTGTGGTTGAGAAATTTACCGAGCGTCTTTCGGAAGACTACGATATAGTCCAGTAAAAAGAAAGCACCGCTTTTGCGGTGCTTCTTTTATTTTTTGCCTATTCTTCTTGCCTATATTATTAAAAAGATATAATATATATTAATAAAACTTTAAGGGGCATGCGGAAAGTGCAGGAAACGGGAAAGATAATTAAAAAAATAATCGACCGCGAATTTGCGCATCTAAACGGCGCGCAAAAAGAGGCGGTTTTCAATACATACGGTCCGATGCTGATATTGGCCGGCGCGGGAAGCGGGAAAACTACCGTTTTGGTAAATAAAATCGCTTATATGATTAAATACGGCAACGCATATAATCACGACGGTGAGAGGAGCTTTTCTCCTGATGAAATCGCTTTTTTAGAGCAATATGCCGAAAGCGGCGGCAATGAGTGCGAAGGCGAAAAAGCTGCTTCGATTATGAGAATAAATACTATTGCGCCGTGGAGCATTCTCGCGATTACTTTTACAAACAAAGCGGCAAACGAGCTAAAAGAGCGGCTTCAGAAACTTATCCCCGAAGGCGGAAGCGAAGTTTTTGCCTCGACCTTTCATTCGGCTTGCCTAAAAATTCTTCGCTATAACTGCGATAAACTCGGCATCGAGAGCGGATTCACGATTTACGATACCGACGACAGCAAAAAGATAATTAAAGAATGCGTTAAAGAGCTCGGCGTTGAGGAAAAGATGTTTCCCGCGGGCATGGTGCTCTCCGAAATAGGCAGGGCGAAAGACAGGCTTGTAAACCCTGATGATTACAGACTTCAAGGTGACGGAGATTATCGGATAAACACAATAGCAAAGGTTTACGCGCTATATCAGAGAAAGCTGAAAGCCAACGGCGCGATGGACTTTGACGATTTGATTTACAACACGGTCAAGCTTCTTTCGGAACATGAGGACGTCAGGGATTATTATCAAAATAAGTTTCATGCCGTTCTTGTCGATGAATATCAGGACACAAACTTCGCGCAGTACCGCCTTGTAACGCTTCTTGCGGGCAAACGGAAAAATCTCTGCGTTGTCGGGGATGACGACCAAAGCATTTATAAATTTCGCGGCGCGACGATAGAAAATATTCTGAGCTTTGAAAAACAGTATCCCGACTGCAAGGTCATAAAACTTCAGCAGAATTACCGCTCCACCCAAACTATTCTTGACGCGGCAAATCAGGCAATAAAGCAAAATATAAAGAGGAAAAACAAAACGCTCTGGACCGAAAACGACAAAGGCGACAAAATTCATTGTCACGAATGCCCGGACGAGTATTCGGAAGGACAGTTTATTGCGGAGAAAATCCTTGAACTGATTGCAAAAGAGGGCTATAAAGATAATGATTTCGCAGTTTTATACCGGGCGAATTCGCAAAGCAGCGCGATAGACAATGCACTGCTGAAAT
>JAVBPR010000009.1:0-65820 GCA_031549485.1 Eubacteriales bacterium
AATCGGCAAATACCTTGCAGGCACTACTGCAAGCGGGCTTTTTGAGGCGCGCCTCGGCCGCGAGCAGATGGGCGGCGAAACCCATGTTTATTCGCCCGCATATTCGGACGAGGATTTCAGCGAAATATTGAAATATGCCGACCATATTGTTTTTAACTCTTTTGCCGAATGGGAGCGGCATAAACCCGCACTATTTGCCGCGCCGCGGCATATTAGCCCGGGGCTTCGCGTCAATCCCGAATATTCCGAAATCGAAACCGAAATATATAACCCCTGCGCCGCTTTTTCACGGCTCGGCGTTGCCGCAAAAGCTCTCGAAGGTCAGGCTTTGAGCGGCTTTGAGGGGCTTCATTTTCACACTTTATGCGAGCAGGGCAGCGATGTTTTAGAGCGCACCGTTGATAATTTTATAAAAAAATTCGGAAAATATCTCGGTGCCTTAAAGTGGGTAAATCTCGGGGGCGGGCATCATATAACGCGCCCCGATTACGATATCGAAAAGCTGATAAAAGCGGTTAAAAAAATTAAAGATTTCGGCGTTACTGTATACCTTGAGCCGGGCGAGGCGGTAGCGCTAAACGCGGGATTTCTTGTTTCCTCGGTTCTCGATGTTGTGCAAAATGGTATGGATATCGCGATTTTGGATACTTCCGCCGCCTGCCATATGCCCGATGTTCTCGAAATGCCTTACCGCCCGCAGATCATCGGCGCGGATTTGCCGGGGAAAAAGGCCTTTACCTATCGGCTGGGCGGTCCGACCTGCCTTGCCGGGGATATTATAGGCGATTACTCCTTTGACATGCCGCTCACGCGCGGCGATAAAATTGTTTTTTGCGATATGGCAATTTACAGCATGGTGAAAAACAACACTTTTAACGGCATGCCTCTTCCCGATATTGTCGCCTCCGACGAAAGCGGAACAAAAATTATAAAATCATTTGGATACGAGGATTTTAAAACCCGCCTGTCATAAAGGTTTATACAAAAACATATGCAAACAGCTCGAATATTCGAGCTGTTTTTTTGAGCAAAGCCTGATAAAAACAGCTTTCTTAAAACTTGACATGGATTTTTCATGTTTAAGTGCTATAATAGAAGCGGGTGATGAAAATGAAAATTGAGCGTCTTCTCGAAATTTTACAGATACTTATGCTTAAAGGCCGCGTTACCGCGAAAGAGCTTTCGGACAGGTTTGAAGTTTCTTCGCGCACCATCTATCGCGACATAGATACTCTCAGCCTTGCCGGCATTCCGGTTTTTTCAGAGCGGGGAAAAGGCGGCGGAATCGGGCTTTTGCCCGAATATACTATCGCAAATTCCTTTTTGACCGAAAAAGAGCAGCGGGAAGTCCTCTTTGCCCTGCAGAGCCTCAGCGCGGCGGAATTCCCCGATATCGACAATACTCTTGAAAAAATCGGCAAAGTCTTTAAAGGCGCGCCGCAAACGAGCTGGATCGATGTTGATTTTTCTTTTTTCGGAAGCGGAAAAGAAGAAAAAGGCAAGTTCGATATTATCAAAAAAGCAATTTTGGCAAAGCGCGTTCTTTCCTTTGACTATTTCAGCGCTTATGGCGGAAAGACAAGCCGAGAAATCGAAGCGCTGAAACTTATTTTCAAAGGCAGAGCGTGGTATTTATACGGATTTTGCAGAGAAAAGCAGGATTTTCGCGTTTTCCGGGTTTCGAGAATGAAAAATCTTTTCCTTTCTGAAGAGATTTTTGAAAGAGAAGCAGAAGGCGATTTTTCTTTTGAAAATGCCGGTTCCGCCTCGCTTGTTACCCTTACCCTTAAATTTTCCGGCGATGTTTTTTACCGGCTTTGCGATGAATTTGAAAGCAGCCAGATTGAAAGCGCTCCGGACCGAAGCTATATTGTCACCGTACAGTACCCTTACGAGGAATGGGTTGTCGGGCATCTGCTCTCTTTTGGCAGCGATCTGGAAATTCTGTCACCGGCATATGTTAAAGACGCCGTTGTCGCGAAGGCGGAAGAATTGATAAAAAAATATAAAAATATTTAATATGACTTATTTTGTCATATTTATGTGATATGCTTTAACTATATGATTTGGAGGGATGTTTATGCCGAGAGCAACGAATAAAGAGCAGCTGATAGCTTCCGCAAACGGACAGTTTGAGAAGTTATGGAATATGATTGACGGCATGGGAGAAAGCCTTCAAAATGCCGCGTTTTCCTTTCCGGACCGCGACAAAAACCTGCGCGATGTTCTTGTGCATCTTCACGAGTGGCATAAAATGGTTGAAAAATGGCATAAAATCGGCACTTTGGAGGGTGGACTCCCTGATGTTCCCGGCACCGGCTACACCTGGAAAACCCTGCCGGCTCTGAATTTGGAAATTTGGAAGATGTATCAAGAAACCTCGCTCGAAGATGCCAAAAAAATGCTTAAAGCCAGCCATAACAAGGTTTTGGCTCTAATTAAAAGCCACACAAACGCGGAGCTTTTTGATCGCGGCATTTATAAATGGACCAAAAGCAGCACCCTTGGCGCATATTTTGTGAGCGCGACCGCAAGCCACTATGATTGGGCGATGAAAAAACTTAAAATCCACCTGAAAACCTGCACGGTTTAATATTTTTGCAGTTGTCGAAATTTTCATAAATCCGCTTTTTCTTCTCCTAAAATTTTGTTTTGCTGTATATTCGCAAAGCGCCCCGCGTATCGCCGCAGGGCGTTTGTTTTTTTTCTATATATATATTATAATAATTAATTAAGATGATAAAATACGGCAAAAGCGGCCTGCTTTTGCTTTTTACCGGAGGAAATATGAAGAATACCGAAAAAACAATGGAAAAAATCGTTGCGCTATGTAAGGGACGGGGATTTGTCTACGCCGGAAGCGAGATTTATGGCGGTCTTTCAAACTCCTGGGACTACGGCCCTTTGGGCGTTGAATTCAAAAACAACGTCAAGCGCGCATGGTGGAAAAAATTCGTTCAGGAAAGCCCTTACAACGTCGGACTTGACAGCGCGATTTTGATGAATCCGAAAATTTGGGTTGCTTCCGGCCATGTTGGCGGTTTTTCCGATCCGCTTATGGACTGCAAGCAGTGCAAAACACGCCACCGCGCGGACAAACTTATCGAAGACGCCGGCGTGAATCCCGCCGGTTGGAGCGACGCGCAGATGAGCGCGTACATCAAGGAAAATCATATAGTTTGCCCCGACTGCGGCAGCGGCGATTTCACCGATATCCGCAAATTTAACCTGATGTTTAAAACCTTTCAGGGCGTCACGGAGGACAGCAAAAACGAGCTTTACCTCCGCCCCGAAACGGCGCAGGGTATTTTCGTCAATTTTAAAAACGTTGCCCGAACGACAAGGAAGAAAATTCCTTTCGGCGTTGCGCAGATCGGAAAAAGTTTCAGAAACGAGATAACCCCGGGAAACTTTATCTTTAGAATCAGGGAATTCGAGCAGATGGAGCTGGAATTTTTCTGCAAACCTGGCACCGACCTTGAGTGGTTTGCCTTTTGGAAAGATTATTGCAAGCAGTTTCTTCTCTCGCTCGGGCTTGCGGAGGAAAATCTCCGCCTGCGCGACCATGAAAAAGAAGAGCTTTCGCATTATTCCAACGCGACGACCGACTTTGAATTTTTGTTTCCGTTCGGCTGGGGCGAGCTTTGGGGCATTGCCGACCGCACCGATTTTGACCTGAAGGCGCACCAAACCCACTCGGGAGAGGCGATGGACTATTTTGATCCCGAGACAAATGAAAAGTATGTTCCCTATGTCATTGAGCCGTCGCTCGGCGCCGACCGCGTCGCCCTTGCTTTTCTCTGCGACGCTTATGACGAGGAAGTTATCGACGCAGAAAAGAACGATGTCCGCACCGTTATGCGTTTTCATCCGGCGCTCGCGCCAGTTAAAGCGGCGATTTTACCGCTTTCCAAAAAACTTTCGGAAAACGCCGAAACGCTTTTTGCGGAACTTTCCAAAAAATTCTGCGTCGAATTTGATGACGCGGGCTCGATAGGCAAGCGCTATCGCCGGCAGGACGAAATCGGCACTCCGTTTTGCGTCACCTTCGATTTCGAAAGCCTTGAAGACGGCTGCGTTACCGTTCGCCACAGGGACAGCATGAATCAGGAGCGCGTTCCTTTTGCGAAGGTCTCGGAAATCATCGAAAAGTCAATGGAATTTTAATTTTTGCGAACTTTGCGGAATTGAAATTTGGTTTTTCTGCACGCCACGCAAAATAACTTTATCTTTTTTTAAGCCGCGCGAAAGGATGTTGCGCTATGGGCAGGCCGCTTTTTTGTTCTCTCGGCACAACCGCATATAAAATCTCGGTTTTTAAATGCCGGGTTTTTAGGCGCGCGCAGGATATAGGCAAAAAATTTGCGCATAATAAAAAGCCGCCGCTTCCAAATCTTATTTACCGCCATAAATCGCTTATTCGCAGGGCTCTCGGAAATGTTGACATGCAACTTCAGGAAAACAAAGCGGTGAACCTTTCGCTTGCTGCCCCGAAAATTTCCGACGTTGTAATTGCCCCCGGCGAGACATTTTCATTTTGGCGGCTCGCAGGAAAGGCGACCGCGAAAAAGGGCTATAAAGAAGGGCTCGCCATCTCGCGCGGCAAAGCCGTTTCCGGTATCGGCGGCGGTATGTGCCAGTTTACAAATCTTTTGCACTGGCTCTCCTTGCACAGCCCCCTTCATATAACCGAGCATCATCATCACGACGGCATCGACCTTTTCCCGGATTTTAACCGTCAGGTTCCGTTCGGCGTCGGCACCTCGATTTTTTATAATTATCTTGACTACCGCGTGAAAAACAACACCGAAAACACGTTTCAGTTTATCGTTTATTCGGACGGCACTTATCTTTGCGGCGAACTTCGGTCGGAACATCCGCTTTCCGAGAGCTATCATATCATCGAGCAGGACAAACATTTTGAAAAGCATGGTGAAGCCTATTTTCGCTTCGGAAAAGTTTACCGCGCAGTTTTTGATAAGCGCACGGGGAATGAAACTTGCAGGTCTCTTATAAAAGAGAACCGCGCAAAGGTTATGTATTCCCCCGAATTTATTGACAAAACCCTTATTTTGGAGGAATCTTGTTTATGAAAAAAATATTTGCTCTTTTGCTCGCTTTGACGGTAGTTGTTTGCTTTGCCGGTTGCGCTAAGACTCCGCCCGAATCGGAAAACGAGATAAGCCCGCCCGAAAACAACGGAACGGGCGAAAGCCCCGACGGCGCACAGGTTGTAAATCCGTATATCGAATATAGCAGCGTCGACAAGGCGAAAGCCGCACTCACCTTTGCTCCGTTTCTTCCTCCCGAAAATATCGAAGGTTATAAACTTGACGAGATTTTTATTATAGACGGCAGAATCCTTCAGCTGGGATATTATTCGGAAGAAAAAAACGACCGTGTTTTATACCGCGCGGCGGCAGGCGAAAACCTTGATATCAGCGGAGTTTATTCGGAATTCCCCTCTGTAAACGAACTAAATATCGGCGGTCGGCAGGTCCTGATAAAAGGCGACGGCGAAAATATTTTTCTCGCCACCGCGAATATTGAGGGAAACAGCTACTGCGTTTATTTCCAAAGCGGAGCGGATAAAAACCTTTTGACAAAATATCTCGCATGATAATTTTAAGTTAATAAAAAAAGAGCAGGGAACTTTCCCTGCTCTTTTATTTTTATTCCGCCTTTTATTCCGCCTTTTATTCCGCCTACGGCGTCTGCTTAAATGGGTGCGGAGGAGAGGGAGGAAAACTAGTGAATCTCTGGGAGAAAGTTTAGTTTTGCGAATATAAATAGTTGTGGGCGGGGGAGGAAAATCGGTGAACCTCTGGGGGAAGTTTGAATAAAATCCGCTAAAGGCTTGTTTAAGAACCGTCTTTGCCGTTTCGCGGAACAGGCGAGCTTGCGCTCGCCAAACGGCGGCGAAAGCTGCCGCAAGCGCCGCTTTTGCGGCGGGTTCCGTGATAAATTTTGCCCGATATTCTTTTCGGTGCATCCGCCATGCGTTCATAGCGCACTAACCCGGTTGATCGTAATTGCCCATGTCCCGCACTTCTTTTAATCAAAGTCGGCGAAAGCCGGCTTCTGCAAATGTTAACTATTAACTCAACCAAAGCCGACGAAGTCGGCTTCCATAATTGTCAATTGTCAACTGTCAATTATCAATTATCTCCCGTCATCGCTTACTATGCTTTTTTGAATAAAATCCCTTTTTCGCCCGCGGTTGCACGTATTTTATCCCCTTTTTTCACCGTACCTTTTAAAATAGCCTCGGCGAGCTTATCCTCCGCCTCGGTCTGAATCGCGCGACGGAGCGGTCTTGCGCCGTAAATCGGATTATATCCTTTTTCCGCGAGGTATTTTACCGCTTTTTTATCAAAACCCACCTTTGTTCCTATTTTTTCAAGCCGCCTGCAAACGATATCAAGCAGAATTTCGGTAATTTTTTCAATATCCTCTATCGACAGCTTTTTAAACACGATTATGTCGTCGATACGATTTAAAAACTCTGGACGAAACGCTTTTTTCAGCTCATCCAAAACGCCTGATTTTATGCTTTCGTTGTCAAACTCCGCGCCGCCGCCCGAGAACCCGAGCCGTCGTCCCTCCGAAATCCTGTTTGCGCCGACATTCGAAGTCATTATGATTATCGTGTTTTTAAAATCAATTTTTCGCCCTTGCGAATCGGTCAAAATCCCGTCTTCAAGAATTTGAAGCAGGATATTAAATATATCGGGATGTGCTTTTTCAATTTCATCGAGCAGCAGCACGCTATACGGTTTTCTTCGGATTTTTTCGGTCAGCTGACCTCCCTCGTCATAGCCGACATATCCGGGTGGCGAGCCGATAAGCCTTGATACCGCGTGTTTTTCCATATACTCGCTCATATCAACGCGAATCACGCTGCTCTCATCGCCGAACATCGCTTCTGCAAGCGCTTTGGCAAGTTCGGTTTTCCCGACGCCGGTCGGCCCGAGGAAAATAAAGGAGCCTATCGGCCTTTTGGGATCCGACAGCCCGACACGCCCGCGCCTAATAGCTTTCGCGACGGCGGTTACCGCCTCATCCTGCCCGACTACGCGGCGATGAAGAAAATCCTCGAGTTTCAGAAGTTTTTCGCTTTCTTCCTCGGTGATTTTCGAAAGGGGAATCCCGGTCGAAAGCGATACCACCCTCGCAATATCCGCTTCGGTGACCTCGCCCGATTTTGCGAGCTCTCTTTTTGCCCATTCTTCCTTTTCTTTTATCAGCTCTGCGCGGGCATTTTTCTCGCTGTCGCGCAGTTTTGCCGCTGTTTCAAAGTCTTGCGCCGCAACCGCTTCCTCTTTTTCGGCGCGAAATTTTTCCGCCTTTTCCGCAATTTCCGCAAGCTCCGGCGGCGGCGTCTGCCCCGCAAGACGAACCCTTGAAGCGGCCTCGTCCATAAGATCTATCGCCTTGTCGGGCAAGAAACGGTCGTTTATATATCTCGCCGAAAGATTGACCGCCGCCTCGATCGCGGCATCGCTGATTTTCACCTTATGATGCGCCTCATATCTGTCGCGCAGGCCTTTCAGAATGTTCAGGCTCTCCTCGGCTGTCGGCTCGCCGACTACGACCGGCTGGAATCTGCGCTCAAACGCAGCATCTTTTTCAATATGCGCCCGATACTCCGAAAGGGTGGTCGCGCCTATTACCTGAAGGTCGCCTTTTGTAAGCGACGGCTTTAGGATATTTGCCGCATCGACCGCTCCTTCCGCCGCGCCCGCGCCCACTATCGTATGCATTTCGTCTATAAAAATTATTGTTTTTCCGTCTCTTTTGATTTCATTTACTGCATTCTTAAGCCGCTCTTCAAATTCGCCGCGGTACTTTGCCCCCGCAATCATCCCCGGGAGATCAAGTGCGAAAATCCGTTTGTCCGCAAGGCTTTCCGGCACTTCTCCGGCGAGAATTTTAAGCGCGAGCCCCTCCGCCACCGAGGTCTTTCCGACACCCGGCTCGCCGATTAAACAAGGATTATTCTTTGTTCGGCGGGAGAGGATTTGAATAACCCGCTCGGTTTCGGATTCTCTGCCGATAACCGGATCGATTTTTCCCTGTCTTGCTCTTTCGGTAAGGTCGGTGCCAAACTGAGCGAGCCCCGAAAGTTTTGCCTGGTCTTTTTTATCGCTTGCTACTTTTGCCGCCCCGACGCTGTCGCTAAGGTCGCTGTACATCCTCTCGGAATCAATTCCGAACGCTTCCAAAATCGTTGTCGCCATGCAGTTTCCTTCGCAAAGGAGCGCCAAAAGAATGTGCTCTGTTCCGATATACCCGTGCGAGAGGCTTTGTGCCTCGGCCGCCGATTTTTCGATGATTTTTTTTGCTCTCGGAGTCATATCCTCGGGCGTGACAAATGACGGCGCGCCGGCGCCGAGCATTTCGGTTATCTTCGAGACGATTTTTTCGGCTGTTACCCCTTTAGCGGCGAGCATTTTCGACGCCACACCGTCTCCCGATGTTGAAAGTCCGAGCAGGATATGCTCGCTTCCTATATAAGTATGACCAAGCTGGCGCGCAGCCGAAAGGGCCGCCGCCAGCGCATTTTGAGCTTTGTCGGTAAATTTATTCACAAAAATTCTCCGCCGCAATTTATTTGATTTCTTTTCCCTCGGCCGCAGCTATTCTGTCCCGGAGCTTTGCGGCGCTTTCATAGTTTTCGCTGTCTATCGCTTCTTTCAGCTCTGATTTAAGCCTTAAAAGCGCGCCCTCCTTGCCGGGTTTTTCATAAATGCGGCCGTCTGTGTGCGCCGTCTCGCCGCCGTTTGTGAAAACGAAAAATGATTCAAGCCCGACCAGCTCGGAAACTGCCGCGCCAATATCGAGAGCGCCGAATTCAATAGGTTTTCCGAGTTTTTCGGCGCACGCCGCGCAAAGGCAAAGGTCGGTGCTTTCGCCATCCTCGATTTTTAGATAACGGAACAGCGCAGTTTTTTGGCGGCACCTTTCGCATAGCATAAACTTTGTTGCCCTCCATATTTTAATACGACTTTAAGGTCGAAAAAGGTTATTCTTCGTCAAAATCCACTTCGGGGTTGCGGCTGTCGACATGCGAGCTGTATGACGCGCTATTTATATCGGCAGCGTCAAAATCATCCGCCGCGGCGGAAAATCGATTTTCATGCTCTTCTGTTTTATTAAAAAAATCAAATTCTATTGTGTCGTCAAAATTTCGTGGCGGAAAATATTTCTTTCTTCTCATAATTTCTCCATTTTTGCTTTGTGATATTTTATTTTCAATCTTATTATCGGCATATAGCAAATTTTTATTCGATTTGAAAAGGAGAAAAATATTTTTAAAAAACCCTTGTTTTTCCGAAAAAGGAGTGATAATATAATGATAACGATAATCATTCTCATTTTTGCCTAATCAGACTTTCCCTTTAAATAGGATCGGAGAGTCAGGCGCGGAACTTGCCGCAAAAGCGGCTGACGGCGGCCATTGCCGCCGCTTAGGCGAGCTTTGCTCGCCTGTTCCGCGGAAAAACTATCAGGTCTAAATTGCAAAAAGCAGACAGGCAGGTCCGCAGGCAAAGCGCTCTCTATTATGCCGCCTTAGAACGGCGATATCGCGAAAACCCGGCGAGGTCTGCGCAAAACTGCTACCTTTGCAAAATCGGGCTATACTTTAAATAGAAAAACACTTCACTTTTATTATTTTTGCGTGAGGTTTTGATGAAGAGTTCATATTATAAAAATTTAATTTTCGAGGCGGTTCACTCAAGCAGGAACCACCCGACCGCCGATGAAATTTTTGCCACGCTTAAAGAAAGCGGCGAAAATATCGGCCTTGCGACAGTTTACCGCAATTTGA
This sequence comes from Eubacteriales bacterium, assembly GCA_031549485.1. Lineage (GTDB taxonomy): Bacteria > Bacillota > Clostridia > Oscillospirales > Feifaniaceae > JAVBPR01. The sequence continues at coordinate 9,833 of JAVBPR010000009.1, forward strand.
ACACTCTTGCGGCGGACGGCAGGATTAAAAAAATCGTCGGCGCAGACGGCGCACATTTTGACAGGGCGGATTTTCCGCACGGGCACTTTATCTGCTCCAGTTGCGGCAAGATTTGCGATTTTTCGCCTGATTTTGAGGATAATATCTTTAAAACGGCAAGCAAATTCGGATTTTCCGGCAACTTGGATATCAGCATTTCGGGTCTTTGCGAAAACTGTGCCGTCGCCGGAACAAATTAGGAGGTTTTATGGATAACAATGTTCTTCGCTCTCTCAGCTACGGCGTTTATGTTCTCTCCTCCGCATTCGAGGGACGGCAAAATGCCTGCATTATCAACACCTTTGTGCAGATTTCAAGCGAGCCGAAAAAGGTGGCGATGGCGGTAAACAAAGATAATTTCACCGCGGAAATAATAAAGTCTTCCGGCGTTTTTTGCGGGAGCGTGCTTCTTGAAAGCGCTGAAATCGCCGACTTCGGCGCGTTTGGTTTCCGAAGCGGCCGAGATTATGATAAATTCGAAAAAGTGCCGTTTGCAACCGATATAAACGGCATAAACTATCCGACAAAAGATGTCGGCGCAGTTTTTTCCTGTAAATTATGCGAAACGGTTGACGCAGGAACCCATTATCTGTTTATCGGCGAGGTGGTAGATGGCAAAGTCCTAAACGAGGGAAAGCCGATGACCTACGCCTATTATCATGAAGTAAAAAAAGGCAAAACCGCAAAAAACGCCCCGACTTTTTAAGGTCGAAAGCGTATAATAAAAAATCATTTTGATTATAATAATTTTATTAACGAAGGAGAATGAAAATGGAATTTAAAGGTTCAAGAACAGAGGCTAATTTATTTGCCGCATTTGCAGGCGAAAGCCAGGCCCGAAACAAGTATACTTATTATGCCTCAAAGGCGAAAAAAGAGGGCTACGAGCAGATTGCCGCAATCTTCACCGAGACGGCGGAAAACGAAAAGGAGCACGCAAAAATTTGGTTTAAGCTCATTCATGACGGCGGAATCCCGGACACCGTAACAAACCTTAAAGACGCGGCGGCAGGCGAAAATTTTGAATGGACCGACATGTATGCCGGTTTTGCAAAAGAAGCAAAAGAAGAAGGTTTTGCAAAAATCGCATCGCTTTTCGAGATGGTCGGAAAAATCGAAAAACACCATGAGGAAAGATATAACGCGCTTGTTAAAAATATCGAAGATGGAAAAGTTTTCAAAAAAGACGGCAAAGTTTATTGGAAATGCCGCAACTGCGGTCATATTCACAGCGCGGCTGAAGCTCCGCAGATTTGCCCGGTATGCGATCACCCCGGCGCATATTTCGAAGTAAACGCAGAAAATTATTAAAAAGCAAAAGGACTTATCCGTTTGGATGAGTCCTTTTTTCTGCCCCTTCGGCGGTCGGTGCGCGAAAAGCACTTTCGGACGCGCTGATGCTTCACCCGTGCAAGAAACTTGAAAAAGGAGCGGACTTTGGACTCAGGCGATTTACCACACAAAAAAGCGGCGACAATATTGTCGCCGCTTTGCTATTTATTCTTCGCCTTTAATCAAATCCCAATATTTTTTTGCGGCCGCTTCGGTTTTATTATCGCCGTAGCTATAATACTTCGAGCCGACAAGCTCATCGGGAAGATATTGCTGTTTTACATAATTATTTTTGTGCCCGTGGGGATAGATATATCCGCCTTTGCCGAGCTTTTTTGCGCCGCTGTAATGCGTATCCTGCAAATGAAGCGGCGGCGGACCGCCTTTTCCGCTGTGAACATCGGCAAGAGCATTGCCCATCGCGGTAACTCCGCTGTTGCTTTTCGGCGCTGTGGCAAGCATGATAACCGCCTCGGCAAGCGGAATCCCCGCTTCGGGAAGCCCGACCATCAGCGCGGTATCGACGCAGGATTTTGCTATTGTTATCGCCATCGGATAGGCAAGACCGATATCTTCCGCCGCGGTGACAAGCAACCGGCGACAAAGCGACGGCAAATCTCCGGCCGCAATAAGACGCGCCATATAGTGCAGCGCGGCGTCGGGGTCGGAGCCTCTTATCGATTTTTGGAATGCCGAGAGGATATCATAATGATTATCGCCCTCTCTGTCATACCGAACACCGAAAGTTTTGACCGTTTCGGAAAGCTCCTTGTCCGAAATTTTCTCTTTTGTGGCGGTAAGGCAGAGGAACTCGACAATCCCGATACATTTTCGCGCATCGCCCGCGGCGGCAGTCGCGATAATTTCCCGCTGACTTTCGGTGAGCGTTATTTTTCTGCCGTACCGCTCATCCATTTCACGCGCGGCGCGCTCGGTAAGCGGCAGCAGCGATTTTGCCGAAAGCGCATGAAACTGAATAACGGTGGAGCGGGAAAGAACCGCAGGGTAAACATAAAAATACGGATTTTCGGTGGTGCTTGCTATCAACGTGATTTTGCCGTTTTCGATATGCGAAAGCAGGCTTTGCTGTTGTTTTTTATTAAAATATTGTATCTCGTCGAGGTAAAGCAGAACGCCGTTTGGCGCGAGCATGGTATCAAGCTCGTCCACCACCGCCTTGATATCCGCCGTGCCCGCCGTCGTGCCGTTCAGCTTCACAAGTTTTTTCTTGGTCGTATCGGCAATAATATTTGCCGCGGTTGTTTTGCCGATTCCGGGAGGGCCGTAAAATATGAGGTTCGGAATATTTTCCGATGCCAAAAGTTTTGTGAGTATCCCGTTTTTCCCGCACAAATGCTCCTGTCCTGCTATTTCGGACAGAGCTTTCGGGCGCATTAAGTCGGCAAGCGGCGTCATAAGCTTTCTCCTTTTATCTCTTTTTTCGCCGAAAATTCTTCTTTTGGCGGGCTTGGCGGACTATCGTCCGCCGCCTCGCTTAGTTATTAAAAAATATCAGTCGCTTTTATTTGCCAAGCGCAGCTTATGCCATTTTCTTTTCGCAGATTCCGCTAAGCGGGCAGATGCCGCATTTCGGGCTTCGGGCGCAGCAGATTTCTCTGCCGAAAAGCACAAGCCGGTGGCAAAAATCGTTGCTCTCCTCGGGCGGCAAAAGCGGGCGAAGCTGCGCTTCAACCTTTGCGGGATCTTTGCCGCTGCAAAGACCGAGGCGGTTTGAAATCCTTATGCAGTGCGTGTCGGCCACCACCGCGCCGGGAAGATTATAAATATCGCCAAGAACGAGGTTTGCGCTTTTCCGCCCGACGCCGGGAAGCAAAAGAAGCTCTTCCATAGTATCGGGAACCCGCCCGCCATGCTTTTCAAGCAGCATATTCATTGCGTCTTTTATATTTTTCGCTTTCATTTTATAAACGCCGCAGGGTTTTACAATCCGCTCTATTTCGGAAAGCGGCGCGTCGGCGAGGCTTTGAAGTGTCGGGTATTTTTCAAAAAGCTCGTCACAAACGATATTCACCCGCGCATCGGTACACTGCGCCGCAAGCCGCACCGAAACAAGCAGGCGGTATTCCTGCCCGTGTCTTAGCGAACAATACGCCACCGGGTATTTATTTTTTAAAAGCGCTACCGCATTTTTTGCAATATCTTTTTTATTCATTGAACTTGTCCTCTTTTATAGTATATAATATTTTTATTAATTATAAAAGATTTGGAAAGAGAGTTTAAAATGCACTGTGTTGATTTTTTGAAGAATTTTGACCCCGAGATTGCCGAGGCAATGGGGAAAGAGCTGGCCCGCCAGCAAAGCTGTATCGAGCTTATCGCCTCTGAAAACTTTGTTTCGGAAGCAGTTATGGAAACGATGGGCTCGCACCTTACAAACAAATATGCCGAAGGCTATCCCGGCAAAAGATACTATAACGGCTGCGAATTTGTCGATATCGCCGAGCAGATTGCGATAGACCGCGCGAAAAAACTTTTCGGCGCCGATCATGCTAACGTTCAGCCGCATTCGGGCGCGAACGCCAACATGGCTGTTTATGTCGCGCTTTTGCAGCCGGGCGACACCGTTCTCGGCATGAGCCTTGCCCACGGCGGACATCTTACCCACGGCTCGCCGGTCAATATGTCCGGGCTTTACTATAATTTTGTGTCCTACGGCGTCGAGGATGACACCGAGATGATAGATTACGACAAACTCCGCGCAAAGGCGCTTGAGTGCAAGCCGAAACTTATCGTCGCCGGCGCGTCTGCTTATTCGCGTTTTATCGATTTCGAGAAAATGGCGGCGATTGCCAAAGAGGTCGGCGCTTACTTCATGGTCGATATGGCGCATATCGCCGGGCTTGTCGCCGCAGGGTTACATCCCTCGCCGGTGCCGCATGCCGATATCGTCACAAGCACAACGCACAAAACGCTCCGCGGTCCGCGCGGCGGCCTTATCCTCTGCCGCGAGGAGCTTGCAAAGCAGATTGACAAAGGCGTTTTTCCGGGCACGCAGGGCGGCCCGCTTATGCATATAATCGCCGCGAAAGCTGTTTGCTTTGCCGAGGCGATGAAGCCGGAATATAAAACCTATATGGAAAATGTGGCAAAAAACGCGAAAGCCCTTGCCGCCGCGCTTGCCGCCGAAGGATTTAACATCGTTTCAAAAGGAACCGACAACCACCTTATGCTTGTCGATCTCCGACCGTTTAAAATGACCGGAAAGGACCTCGCCAATAAACTTGACGAGGTCGGCATTACGGTTAATAAAAATGCGATTCCGAACGATCCTGAGAGCCCGTTTGTTACAAGCGGAATCCGTGTCGGCACCCCGGCAGTCACCACCCGCGGCTTTGACGAGGCGGATATGGCAAAAATCGCCGAGCTTATCAAATGCGCCGCCGCCGATTTCGAAGGCAAAAAAGATTACATCAAAGCCGAAGTAGCAAAACTATGCGATAAGCATCCGCTATATAGGTAATATATTTGCTTTTTCTTTTTTAATTTCCATTTTGTATATAAAAAAGGCCACCTTAAAGGTGGTCTTTTTCTGTTTGTTTTAAGCGCAATATCGCAAAACATTTATATCCTTGAATTAAATAGCTGCAATCCTGTCTTCATAAACATAGTATGGTGTTTTTGTAAGATCTGTTTCTACTCTTTGTTTAAGGTGCCATTCGCCAAGTTCATTTATTATATCCTCTTTTATGCTTTGGAACTGCTCTTCGGTGCGTGTATCGTATCGTTTTATAATAAAATAGTTCTCATCTGTTTCATAAAATCCAAATTCGTTATGATCAAGGCTTAAAACAAAAAGTTCAAGTTCAGATCCGGTATTATTCGCTGAAAACACAAGCCCATAGTTATCAGGATTATATCCTTCCGCTTTGCTCAACTTTTCTTCTCTAATAATATCAAAATCTTCGCCGGCTTCAAGCCTTTCCATTATTTGATTTTTTTCTTTAAGCGCATCTTCTGCCGAAACTGCGCGCGCTTTGTTTATTCCGATAATATTGAATTTATAAAAGTTGTATTCTGCATTAAAGCGCAATTTTGCATCATCAATATTTTTTTGACTTAATATTTCTTTTTCTACTTTTTCTTTTAATAAGGTCTTGGCAATTCTGTCTTTATAAAATTTCTCGGTGATTTTGTTCTCGTTAAGTTTTTTTCTAAGAGCTGTTTCGCCGCCCTGTGCCTCTAAAACTTTCGAGTATCTCGCGGCCACTTCTTCTTCACTAATTGTTTTATCAATATTCCATTCGCCCGCAAGTTTATCAACAATATAATCAGTAAGATAATCATAAGCGGCTTTATTTTTTGTGTACGCCTCAATCGTTGTCTCTATATTTGTAAAGTTGTCTTTTATAGTTTCGCTTTTTATATCATCGTATTCCTGTTGAAATTCTTCCTCTGTAACAAGGATTTGAAGGTGATAATTCTGAATAAAATCGCTCTCTGTAATCCCACCGGTTTGGCTATTGCCAACCCAAAGAACAATTTCATTTTTATTGCACCCGGCAAAAGTTAAAATTGCAAGTGAAAGAGTAATAACAAAAAGTATAGTTTTTTTAATCATAAAACGCCCTCTTATTTTTATAATATTAATCATTATATCATAAAGTAATTTATTAATTATTAATTTTTTAAAAATTATATCATATAAAGACAACTTTGTAATCGGTTACATTAAATTTATAAAAAACGCCCCGCGGCAAAAGCCGCGGGGCGTAATCTATTTATTAGTTAAAAACTAATCAAATAAGGGGGATTTTTAGAAAGCGTTGTCTGCAACGATTTCAACCGAGAATGTGCTTGTGAGAAGCGGAGTAGCGCCTGTAACATTGAGGTCAAGGTTGTAAGTGTAGGTTTCACCAACTGCAACAAGACCGCTTGTGTGGTTGAATTTAAGGTTGTTTGATCCGCCTCTGTAGAGCCAAACTTGGTCGCCTGATCCCGGAGCGAGCTGTGCTCTGTCGCCAGCTGTTCCAGCGCCGATGTTCTGAGTTGAAAGCGATACAAATGCCGGAGTTGCTGCATCTCTACCTGCAAGGTTTGCTTTCGCATAGTTGAACAAGTTAAGAACATTAGCATTAGCATCTTTTACTTTAATCTGAACGGTAAGGGGTGTAAATGTCCAAGCTGCTGCTGTGGGATCTGCATTTCCCCAGTTACCATCAAAGAAAGAACCTGTGTTGTCTTTAACTTTAACTGCATCAGCAACTTTGTTTACTTTGTACTGTGCACCCGGATCGGTGTTAGTATCAGTAATAACGATTCTGAGGATAACCTGGCCTTTTCCGAGTACGCCTGTGCTTACATTGTTGTAAAGGTTGATTATTGTTGAGTAAACAGCGCCCTCTACAAGAGTAACAGCAGTACCATTGAAGTTAAGAACATTTGCACCAGTTCTCTGAATCCTAGGTCTATTTGTTGTGGCTGCTGTTAAGCATCCCATTGTGAAATAGTTTGCGTAGTCAGAATCAAGAAGAGCTTCGCAAGCAGAAGGTGTTGCGTTAGAAGCCCAAGTTACCTGAGCCTGGATAAGCGGCTGAATGTTTGTAGTCGCTGTTCCTGTCGGAAGCATAATAGTAATAACATCCGCCGAAGATGTCGGCCATGCGCTGCCTGTTCTGACCTTGAAGCTGTAGTACATAATTGTATTTCCATCCGGAGCTACAATGTAGAACTTAAGATCAGCCGGTGCTGCGCCTGCTGCCGGTAATGTTGTCGGGCAATCTGTGATAACAACAGAAGCGCCTGCCTGTGTCGGAACGATTTTATATTTGCCTGTTCCTTCTGTTCCGGCCATAACATTAGCGAAGTTTGCTGCTGCATTGCCTTCCTGCCATGTGCTGCCGTCTGTTTCGAAGATACCAGCAATTGTAGCCGGATTCGTTACTGTACCTGCACCAGAAGCAGAAACTGCTGTGTCAGCCATCTTAGCAAGTGTTGCATCATCGCTGATTGATGTTCCCTGTGAATCGTAGTTAGAAATAGGTGTCTTGTAGTAAATAATCTGGTAAATCTCGAGCGGCTCGCTAGTGCTATTGTTTCTGTGACGAACTGCAAAGTCCATTACATATGCAACAGCGCCTGTGGAAAGATCCTGAGATCTGCCGAAAGCATCAATCGTAAGTGAGCTTGCCGTTGTTGCAACACCTGTGACAGGCGATGTGTCATATCCTGTGATGATGCAGTCAGAAGAAACCGGAAGAATAACTGTATTTGTGTATTCTCTGAGTCTTCTCTGCTGTGTTCCACCGTCGATTGTAACCGTTGACCACGGGTTCGGCTCTGCCTTGACAGGAGCGCGACCGTTTTTGTCGCCCTGACCAATCTTGATTGTTCCGTTTTTAACTTCAAGAACTGCGCCACGGTAAACTGTTCCAACGCCAAATCCTGTTGAAACTGTCGGAACGATGGTCGAAGAGCCCGCCAAATTTGTAAGAGTATTAAGTCTGTTGCTCTCTGAAGTCTCATAGTATTTCTCTATTTTGCCAGAAGAGTTAAGCTTCATGTATCCAAAGTAAAGTTGCGGATTAGGCTTCGGAACAGAAATGTCCTGTCCGAGAATCTTCTGATTTACAATGCTCTGTCCATTTCCTGTAGCGTTTTTAACAAGAACATTGATAGAATCATAGAATTTGCAAGTTCCGTTTGCAGCGACCTGAAGCTGGAGGAACATATAATCGCCTGTGCTGTCCTCATCATAGTAATAGTTGTAGCTACGCATCGAGAGGAGATTATGATCGTCTCCGCTGAGGAGATCGCCATGTAGAACCATTGTGTCAATTATTCCGGCATCGTCTTTGGAAACTCTGTAAAGTCCAACTTTTGTATCAGCAAAAGAAGAAAGCTCATTTGCTTTTACAACTGTAAGAACGTCATCTGTAAGATCGTTTGCCGAAGCTGCGCCCTTATTGTCATAGTTAAATACGACAGCAGTGTCTGAAACGTATTTATCAATTACATAAGCGCCGCCAGCCGGTTTCTTGTAAAGGTTGCCCGATCCAGCATCAAGTTTAAATACTGTTGTGCCGTCATCGGTGTATGTGCCTGTTACAAGTGTAAGGCTATAGATTTTTCCGTCTGTATCAAGTTTATACTCGAAGAGTTTGCCTGTAGCAGCAGGAACTGCAACAGCTACATTCAAAGTAGACTTGTTAAGCGGAGTTGTACCGTCTTTTGCATACCATTTATCGTCTTTATCGTAAATTTTGTATGCGCCGCTTGCAATAGAAGCAACACCATGTGTTCCTGTAGCAAGTTCAAATGTTTTTGTTGTTCCATCAGTAAGAAGTCCTGTTACTGTAAATGAAGCTGCCTGATAGATATTTGCCGCTGTGCCGCCGACATCAGCGATAAGGATAAGATTAGCTGTCTGGCCTTTAGCCGGCTCGATGTAAGAAAGGTATCCAGCTTTATCAAGATAGATATCATACTTCTCGCCTGTGCTGTAAGACCCAGCATCTTTGCTGGTAAGGCACTGATAGCTCATGCCATATTTTACGCCGCCGAATGTCATGTCGCGGTTACTTGTACCGTTCAATTTTACATCCAAAACAGCTGTGGCTTTTTGAATTGTGTAAACATCATAAACGCCGTTGCCAACTATAGCTGTTGTAGCCGATACGTTAACGATATCGTCTTTTGCAATTCCGCTGATATCGCCTTTAATCTGGCTCGCCGGAATTGTAGCGCCGCCATTGATGCCGCTGATTGCAATGGAAGTACCGCTAACATAAGTGACTTTGCCCGGTGTCCAATAATTAACAATGATTTTGTCCCAAGCTTCTGTTCTTCTGTCAACAGTTTTAGCTGTTTTATAATCAAGGAACTGGAAAGAAGCTGCTCTGTTCTGGGTGAACGGAGTTTGCTGTTGGTTCCACGGATAAAGCGGTGTTGATGCATTGAAAGCAGTATCAGATGCGCCGCCGTTTACTATCCAGTTAGTTATTCCGTCATTGCCAACGCCTTTTTCGCCCGGCTTCCAGAAGAAGTAGTCAACATAAATGCCGATTTTCTTCTCTGTTACGCCATCTGCGTCACGTCTTGCAATGAAGAGCGGAATGTTTTTGCCGTCTACCTGTGCATAGATGTCGCTCTTGTTCATGTTGTCAACAATACCTGAAGCGACCTGCATGGACTGATAGGATTGAAGAATTGATACATCTGTTTCGTCAATGAAAGCAAGTGTTTCAACTTCGTTTGTTTTCGCGTTTGTTTTGCTCCAGATCTGTACGAGATGTCCGAGGTATTCGTCGCAGTTAACTGCTGTCTCGATCTGAGTCTGGGTTGTGCCGTAAGTGAATGTGCCGTCAGTGTTCTTTGTAGCCGCTTTAACAGCAACTCTGCCTTCTTTGGTAATTTTCGGATTTGCATTACCAGGAGCAGCAGTAGATGTACCAACGATTACGCCATAAGTCTCATCTGCTCCGAAAGTAGCTTTCATCGGAGTTTCATAAGCCCATTCTCTTGTGTTTTTGTCCCAGTAGCTGTATGCAGGACCATCTTCAACAAAGAGATAGTTGTATGCCATAACAGCAACCTGGCCGCGAAGAGCTGCGTTGTCAGCTACGAGGCCTTTGACATCCTCGAAGAGGCCGCTTTTGCTTGCTCTGTCGATGAAGCCATACGGGAAGGTATAGTCGGCTGCGTTGTAGCCGAGAGCAGTGACGAACATTTTAGCAGCTTCAGCAACTGTAACTTCTCTGTCGCCTTTAAATGTGCCGTCCGGATATCCGCCTACGATATTGAGGTTTGATGCCCAGTTAACGTAGGAAGCATACCAAAGGTCTGCTGTAACGTCCGGGAAGATTGCAGAAGCGCCGCTGTAGAGCTCTTCAGCATCCGGGCCGTTTTTGAGGATGAAGAGTATTTTCAAATACTCCGACCTCTTGATCGTATTGCCGTAGCCGAAAGATCCGTCCGGATTTCCGCCTACAACTCTAAGACCTGTGAGCAAGCCAGTTGCTTTTGTTTCAACTGTGCCAGCTGTGTCGTCTGTGTAAGCAAATGCTGTGAGTGAGAAAATCATCACAAACGCAAGTGCTAACGCGACTACTTTGCCTAGTGTTTTCATGCTTGTTTGTCCCCCTAATTAAAATTTTTTAGGTCTCCCTGATAGGATAGAAAATTCCTACCCTATGCTATTACAGGTATAGTTTAGCAAAGCCCCTATTATATTGCAAGATTATTTTCCATTTGTAACAATTCTGTAATAATCTGTTATTTAATATACTTACAGCCTTTTTTGGGACTTGCTTTTGACAGATATATTATAATAAGGAAGTTTTCGCTTTTTATCCGCTTGCCAGCTTTCTGTCAAGCAACGTTTTGCGGTCGGCAAATTGGCATGAAAAATCCTATTTGTATTTCGAGATTTGTTTGATATTGCCGGGAAATCCTGGGCGGCGGCAAAGAATTTATGTAACTGCTGACGCAATCGCTCTTTGCGCGGTTTGTTTTCACCGGCTTTATGCTCTGGCTCAAAGTCTTAACATTGCGGGCGGATATGAAATCCGCCCCTGTTTATTATTATGTATCCTTTTAAATCAAAAGCCGCTCCTGCCGTATTTATCTCGCGTCCTTTTAAATCAAAAGCCGCTCCTATGGAGCGGCTTCCTAAATTGTCAATTGTCAATTGTTAATTGTCAATTTTCTGCTCCCGTGGAGCAGAAAAAAATCCGGCGGGGCTATTGCCCCGCCGGAAAACCGGTCAAATTTAATATTAAATTAAACTTAAGCGATTATTTCGTAGTTTGCAACCGGCTGTTTGTAAGCGATAATCTGGTAGATTTCAAGCGGGTTTGCAGTGTTGTTGTCTTTGTGTCTGACCGCGAAGTCTATTACATAGCTCTCGCCGGATGTGCCGATATCGGTTGAGCCGATAAGGTCAGCAAGTGTGCCGTTTGTCGCTGTCATTGTGTCGCCGTTTGCATAGCCCGGTTTCGCGTCTACTATAGTAATCTTGAGATCCGAAGCCGCTGCAAGAAGAATTTCTCTTACATAGGTGTACGGTTTTCTGTCGTTTACTGTCTGGCCTTCTACAGTCGCTCTGCCGTTTGTATCGGTCTGCGCGATTGTGACGATATTGCCAGTCGCTTTGCGGAACGCGCCGCGGATAACTGTTGCATTGTCTTTGTTGTCTGTAACGCTTGCCGCGATGCTTGAGAGATCAATATCTCTGTTGGCGTTTGTTCCTTCGTAGTAGCTTGCAAGGCGTCCGCTGCCGTCGATGTCAGCATAGCCGAAGCCTGCGTTTGCTGTCGCGTTTCTTGCCGCAAAATCAACGCCGTCGAATATTTCAGCAATGATTTTAGCGTAGACTGTGCTTTCGCCGGAGTTTTTCGCTACTGTTACGTCGGTAGTTGTGACGCTCTGAACTTTTCCGCCCATGATGAGCTCGATGTCCATGTTGTAAGTTGTGTCATTTACCTGGTTGATTTCGTATCTGCCTGTTCTCATAGCAAGCTGTGTTGTCGAGCCGACGGCTTTGCCGAAATCAGATGTTATAAAGATTGCGGTTGCTTTGGAAGAATCGTCTTTGTCGGTGACAACATAAGCAAGTTTTGTGTCGGTAAACGCTGTCTGACTTGCCATTGTTGTGACAACAAAGCTGTCATCTGTGTATTCCGCTGTTTGTTTATCGTCGTATTTGAATACGATGGTGCTGTTGTCTACGAATTTGTCGATAGCATAAGCGCCGCCGGTGCTCTTGTAGAGAACCATGTTCGCTTTGTCAAACTTGTAAAGGTTGTTTCCGCCGGCTGTGCCGTTGCTCGGAATAGCCATCGCTGTGATTTTGCCGTCGCCGTCGATGGTGTAAGTTACAAGTTTGCCTATAGCTGCGATATCGTTTGCTGTCGCCGCGTTGCCTGCGTCATTTGTCCAGCAGCCTGTTTTGGAGCTGTCATAGATGACCTGGCCGTCGATTGAAAGGGTTGTGACAGAAGAAGCAACTTCAAAGGTCTTTGTTGTTCCGTCTTTGAGGATACCTGTTACAGACGCTTTGCCTGTGAGGAGTCCGTTGTTCTGAACAACATCTTTGATGAGCATCATGTCTTCAACCGCTTTGATAGCTGTGCTTTCGTATACGAAGCCGCCTTTGTCGAAGATAATGTCAACTTCTTTGCCGAGCTGGAAGTCGCCTGTGCTTACGAGGCTGTTTGCAGCGAGGCTGTAAGTTTTGCCGCCGAAGGTGATTGTTTTGTTGGTCGAGCTTACGCTTGTAACCTTAACCGCTGTTGAAACGCTTGATTTCTCGATGGTGTAGATATCAGCAATTCTTGTGCCGATAACGCCTGATGTAACCGCAACGTTTACATAATCGCCTTTTGCAAATCCGGCGATACCGCCTTTGACCTGCTCGGCTGTCATTGTGCTTGTTCTCTCTACGCCGCCGACTTCAAAAGTAACAGAGATGCTTGCAGCGTTGATCGCTGTAACTTCACCTGTGAGCCAGTAGCTGATTCCGATGTAATCCCAATCAGGATCACCGACTACCCACGGGGTAGCTTTAGCAGCTTTTGCAGCTGCTGTCGCATCGGCTGCATCTGTCGCAACTTTGTTGTCGATGAATGTGAATTCCGAGTAGAAATTAGTCATTGTCGGAAGAATTTTGCTCTGGAAAGCCTTAAAGCTCTCGTCTTTCGCGCCGTTGTTGTAAACGATGTTTGTCGCAACAAAGCCCTGTGTTGTCGGTTTTATGCTGTCGTTTGTTGTCGCATTTCTCGGTGCGAGGAAGAGCGGAGTTTTAACGCCGTCTACCGTTACATAGATGTCATACTGTGCAAGATTGCCGTCTTTGTCAGCCTGTGTGCGGAAATCGCTGAATGTAACATTCATAACTTTTTCCGCTTCGTCTGTAACAGCTATGATTTTGTCTTTGCCGTCTTTTTTGTCTTTTGATGTCCAGATTGTAACCGCGTGGCCGATCATTTTGTCGCAATCGACCGTGCAATCTTTAACGCCGGCTGTCTGGAAGTTTACTTTGCCTGTCTGTGTGATTGTGCCCGGATTTACGTTAGATGTTCCGAGAACAACGTCGTCTGTGCTCTTGGCACCGAAGTTTTTAACTATCGGCTCGTCGTATTCATACTGTTTTGTGTTAGCGTTCCAACGCTCGTAAGCGGGCGCGTCGTCAACAAAAAGGAAGTTTGAACCGATAAGAGCAATTATTCCGCGGGGAGCGGGATCGTCAGCTGTAAGGCCTGAAACGTTCTCATAAAGTCCGCTTCTGTTAGCTCTGTCAATAACGCCATACGGGAATGCAAAGTCTGTTGCTTTGTAGCCGAGAGCTACGATAAAGATTTTTGACGCTTCTGCAAAGGTGATTGGGTTATCGCCTTTGAATGTGCCGTCCGGATAACCGCCGACTATTCCGAGCTGAACTGCCCAGTTAACATACGGTGCATACCATTTGTCGCCTGTAACGTCCGGGAACATCGGGTTGTTTCCTGAGTAAAGTTCTTCGTTTCCTTCTCCTGTTGAAAGGATAAAGAGTATTTTAAGAACTTCCGCTCTTGTTATCGTTTTTCCTTGGCCGAATGTACCGTCGGGATATCCGCCGATAACATTGAGACCTGAAAGCAGGTCAACTGCTTTGCCAACCTCTGTGCCCGAATCAACGTCCGGATACTTTGATGCGCTTGCGCTGAATGCGAAAGAGATCGCCATTGTGAACGCAAGAACCATCGCGAGGATTTTTTTCATTTTTCCCATTTGTTTTTCCTCCTGATTTTTTGTTTGTGGAATGGTAAAGGGAAATTTACCACCACTTCATCACGTACCCAGTTTAGCAAACCTTATACCCCCTTTCAACCCCTTTTGCCCATCGGTAATATTTCTGTAATATTACTCTCCCTAAGTGTTTCTGCTTTCCAGTTCTTCCAGCGGATGGAAAGCGGCTTTGTATTAATATAACTAATCGCAGGATAAAGAGCTGTGAATTGCGCTGCCTTATATATAAAGGAAGCAATTTTATTTTTGTACCGCTTTTCTCCTTTTTTCCCAGTTTCTGTTTCATTTCGCGGCGAAGAGGAGACTGACAATGGATAACGGATAATTGACAATTGATAATTTAGGAAGCCGACTGCGTCGGCTTTGATTTATCGGCGGTTACTCCTTAAGGGTTAACAGATTAAGGCGGCGGCTTTGATCAAAGAGTCGGTTTTTCTTGACATTTCGCCGTCGCCAAGGCGCGGAACTTGCCGCAGCTGCGGCAGGCGGCGGCTAGCGCCGCCGTCCCGGGCGAGCTAAGCTCGCCTGTTCCGCGAGAGAAATGAAAAGGCGGCTTTAAATATGAGTTTTGCCGATTTCGATAAATACGCTGCTTAAGGTTTGCCGCGCTTTTATTTTTAGTAGGGGGCGATGCCCACATCGCCCCCTACTAATTATATTCGCCAAGTCAAAATCCGCTTTTTTTGCGGAGATTTGCCGTTCCCGATATTCTCGCCGAGCCCATTCAAGCAGACGCCGTAGGCGGAACAAAAAAAGAATTTTATTCCGGAGGCAGCACCGGGCTCTCCGCGGAATGGGGCGAATGTAATTCGCCCGCGGGCGTAGGTCCGCCCGAACGCCGCAATAGCGGCGGATTCCGCAGGAAAATAAGATTTGCTTTGAATAAAGTTTACTTGGGATTGTTTAATAAGTTTTGCTTCCTGAGATTCGCCGTCCCCGATATTCTCGCCGAGCATATTTAAGCAGTCGCCGTAGGCGGAATAAAAATAAAAAAGAGCCGTGGAAGGCTCTTTTGATATTTGGCGGATTATTTGTTTTTTGTTTTTTCGCGCTCGGCGCGAAGTTTTTTGAAAAATTCGCCCAGCAGGGCGGCTGATTCTTTCGCCATTACGCCGCGCGTAACTTCGGGGCTGTGGTTAAACGGCATCGAAAACAAATCGGTAACGCTGCCAGCCGCACCCGCTTTCGCGTCCGCCGCGCCGTAAACAAGCCGTTTTATCCGCGAATTGATTATCGCTCCGGCGCACATCGGACAAGGCTCCAGCGTGACATACAGGTCGCACCGCCAAAGCCGCCAGCCCGAAAGTTTTTTGCACGCTTTTCTGATTGCCTCGCATTCGGCGTGAAGCAGCGCATTTTTTCCGCTTTCCCTGAGATTATGCGCGCGCGCGATAATTTTCCCGTCCATAACCACCACCGCGCCAACCGGAATTTCTCCCTTTGCGGCGGCTTTTACAGCTTCCGCTATCGCGGCTTTCATGAATTTTTTATCGTCCGTCGCCTGTTTTTCCTGCGCCAAAATCGCAGCCGTCGGTTTTTTGTTATTTTGCAAAAACCATCACCCAATCAAAAATCACTATCGCGTAAAAGGCTATCGCAACAGGGTTGAGAAGCATGTCACGCGCTGTTTTCGCGTCGAAAACCAGCCGAACTTTTGGAACTTTTCTCGTTTTGCTCCGCTTGAAAAGAATTATTCCGCTGCCGACAGAGAGAATTCCCATAACTATGTATCCAGCAATCGCGACGACGTTATAGATGTTTTCCGGCAAACCGCGCAGCAGAAGAGTTGCGGCAAAAGAAAACAAATTCACAAAAATGTGCGCGTAAATCGCGGTTGAAAGGTCGTTAAATTTATATACGAGATATGAAACGGCAATGCTGAAAAACAATGCCTGTAAGGTTTGCGCGAAAATGATATGCCGAAAGGCAAAGACAAGCGAGGTGATAAACACCGCCGCAACTGCGCCGTATGGCCGAAGCAGGCGCAAAATGATTCCGCGGAACAAAAGCTCTTCAAAAATCGGGGTGATCAGCAGCACCGTTACCGCAAAGAAAATCGCCGCAAGCGCCGAGTCCTTAGGCATTTCGATGTGCTGAACATTTAGATTCAGCCCTTTTTCAATCAGCTTTCCGAGAACATTTCCGAGCATCGAAACTCCCGCAACGAAAAAGACCGAGAAGATGCGGTCAAGTTTGCTTTTTTCCTCTTTTACGAAAAAAACGCTAAAATTAAGGCCTAAAAGGCGGAAAGACAAAAGCAGAACAAGTCCCACAGCAAAAAGCTGTGACATAAAATTTTGCACCGCGTTCGGAACGACGGTGGCAGCGAAAAGACCGGGCCGGAACACCTTTATGAGCTCGGCAAAATCAAAGCCTTTTGTCACCAAAACGCCCACAATATTTATAGAAACGCCGAAAACGATCTGGGCAAACCTCTCAAACGCAATATAAGCGATAATCGCGCCGAAAATGTAATATCCGCACTGTTTTGCGTTGCTGTAATCTATTATATTCTTCTCTCTCATATTTTTTATTCCTCCTACGGAGTCTGCTTAAATTTGTTCGGCGAAAATATATAGTTCGGCAAATCTCAAGCAGCAAGTTTTATAATGCTTGGCGAATTTCAGAAAGCAAGTTTAATATGGCTCGGTCGAAGCATAATCGCCAACTCTCTTAAAGCAAATTTGTTTTTATTCCGCCTACGGCGACTGCTTAAATATGCTCGACGAGGATATTAAAATTGGCGAAT
Source organism: Eubacteriales bacterium (assembly GCA_031549485.1). Classification (GTDB taxonomy): domain Bacteria; phylum Bacillota; class Clostridia; order Oscillospirales; family Feifaniaceae; genus JAVBPR01. Next base: position 26,697 of record JAVBPR010000009.1, read on the forward strand.
CTCCGCAAAAAATGTGTATTTTGACTCGACAATATAAGTAATTGCGGGGCGATGTGGGCATCGCCCCCTACTAAAAATATCAAACGCGGCAAATCTCAGATTTCAAATTTTATCAAACCCGGCGAAAGCTATTTGAAAAGCCGCATTTTCTGTTCTTCCGCGGAATGGGCGAGCTCCGCTCGCCCGGGGCGGCGGTGATAGCCGCCGTCAGCCGCATTCGCGGCAGATTCCGCGCCTTTTCGATGATGAAACGCCAAAAAAATCTTCTCATTAACCAAAGCCGGCTTTGCAGATATCCTCACCTGATAACTAAACCAATGCAAAGCTACATCCCAAATCTGCCGCATGGTTCTTATCTTGAGTGTCATACCGTAGCATAGTCGCTCTTTGCTTACTTTTTGCATTATATATTATTTAAAAGAAAAAATCAAAAATCGGCGCGGATGCATTTGAGCCCGCGCCTAAAAATATTGTTTTGTCAAAACCAAGCTTTTTATGTGCCTACTGACGCCAATTGCGAACGTCATTTTCACCGGCTTAAATATTCAAATGCAAGGTTTTTAATGGCATTAACCCAACTCTTGTGCCTGTTTATTCCGCGGGATTGTAAAGCACCTGCCAGATAATTCCGAATTTATCGGTAACCATCCCGTATAGCTCGCTGAAAAAAGTTTTTGTGAGCTCCTCATTGACGGTTCCGCCCTCGGCAAGACCGCCGAAAACGCGCATGACTTCCTCTTTATTATCAAAGCTAATAGTCGGGGTGACGTTATTTCCCACGGCAAGCGGCGCGCCGGACGGCATGTCCATAAACATGGCGTTTACGTTGCCAAACGAAATCTCGGCATACATAATTTTATCCTTGTCCGCTTCGTTAAGCGTATAATTCGGATCGGGCGGCGTTTCTCCATAGGTCATCAGACTTTTGACCTCGGTTTTAAATACCTTCGCGTAAAAGTCCAGCGCCTCGCGGCAGTTCCCGCCAAAATTAAAAAACACGTCAAAATGCATAAGAATTCTCCTCTTTATAAAATTTATTTTCGAAGTATTTTATCCATACTTTTGCCCTTCGCAAGCTCGTCGACGAGTTTGTCCAAATACCGGATTTTTTGCATTGTTTCGTCTTCAATTTCTTCGACGCGGTAACCGCAGATTGTGCCGGTGATCAGCTTTGCGTTCGGGTTCATTCGCGGCGCTTCCGCAAAAAAAGTCTCGACATCGGTGCCGGTTTCAAGCGCCTGTCGCAAGCTCTGCCCGGTGTGCCCGGTCAGCCAAAAAATAATTTCGTCCACCTCGTCTTTTGTGCGGCCTTTTTTCACCGCTTTTTCAACATAAAGCGGATAAACTCCGGAAAAAGCGCTCGAAAAAATCCTCGGTTTGCTCATAAAAATCTTCCTTTCGCGATTTTGAATTTCCGATAGCGCCGCAGGATTATCCGGCGCGGCGGCAGTTTTGCTCGTTATTTATAAACTCCGCTAAAATCGGTGCTGTTTCGGCGGTTACTTCAAATTGAAAGCAGTTGTATCTGCATTTTTTATAGCGGTTTTCACCGATATAAAAATCATACCCGGTGACGCATTTCGGGTTGCAGTCCGCAGGGTTTATAAGCCTTTTACATGGCAGCGCTTTTATAACGCATTTTTCCATTTCCGGAGAAAATTTTTCAAAAAAATCGAGGTACTGACCGCAATAATCGGCGTAAATCCGAACCTGAAGAGCCTTCTTTCGGAAAAGAAAATTAAGAATGCTACGCCTTGTTTTCGGATGGAGATAGCCGACAAAATACCCGGTCGCTTTTTGCTCTATTTTTTGTTTATAGCCGTCTTCGGAAAGAGATTTATTTATCCCGCTTGCAAATTCCCGGTATTCCGACGCGACCTCCGACAAAAACTCCTCGAACGCAATTTCCGGCTTTGCCATCAGTGTTTTCCTCCAGTATTTAAATATTTTTAAGCAAATCTATCTGATATTCCCGCTCTTTTCGCACCCGCTCTATTTCTCCGGGGAACATTAAATTTATTATAACAACCGCGAATTCCGAGGCGGCGAGCGCGTGCCACCGTACATGCGGCGTCGCCGCAACCTGCGCCATAAATCGAAAAACTTTCACTTTTATTTTGTCTTTTTCGCCGCGCGCAAGGTCGTTCATCACCCCTGCGGCGTCCCGCCCGGCCTGAAATTTTGCTTCGCCCTTTTGCCATTTTATTGCGGCGGAAAAACAATTTTCAATTTCGGGCGTGCGCACAGTTCCCGACATGCTCAAAACGTGCTCGGCAAGCAGCAACGCATACTGCGACATCTGCAAGTGTGATTTTTCTTCGCCGAGCGCTATAAGCTCTGTTTTAAGTTCGGGAATATCGTCGACTTTCCGCAGCAGCCCGGCATTTGCATATTCCATAAAGGCAAATCCGTCCTTAATAATTTTGCCCATAACATCCTTTCGGTAAGTAGAAGTAAATGCGACCAAATAAAATTTTCAATTTGCACAAAAGCCCCAAAAACGAAATGTTTCCGAGGCTTTTGTTTGGCACCCCCTGCGTGAATCGAACACACAACTGACCCTTAGGAGGGGTCTGTTATATCCATTTAACTAAGGGGGCGGATATGATAATTGACAATTAACAATGGATAATTGACAATTTTAGAAGCCGACTTTGTCGGCTTTGATTTCCGCGCGGCGGGAAAAATTTTAGATAGAGAAGAGTTAAAAAAGTATGTTAGTCAGTTCTGCCGGCTTTGATTAATTAGGAGCTTTAAATTTTTGCATTACAGAATGAGCAAGTCGCGGAACTTGCCGCGGATGCGGCTGGCGGCGGCTATTTCCGCCGCCCTGGCGAGCTATGCTCGCCTGTTCCGCGGAAGAAATGAAAAGCGGAAATAACAGTTGTTTTTGCCGATTGCGGTGGGCTTACTTTTTGAGATTTGCTGTTCTTGCTGTTTTCGCCGTTCTCATTTAAGCAGTTGCCGTAGGCGAAATAAAAATTTCGGCGGTAGGGGGCGATGCCTACATCGTCCCGCAACTAGTTATATTGCCAAGTCAAAATACACATTTTTGCGGAGATTTGCCACACCTAATGTTCTCGCCGTTCCCATTTAAGCAGTTGCCGTAGGCGGAATAAAAAGCGGAATAAAAATTTCTCTGCTTTTATTTCTTCGAGGTTTTGTGGCGACTTTACTTCCTGAGATTCACCGTTCCTAATATTTTCGCCGAGCATATTTAAGCAGACACCGTAGGTGGAATAAAAAACGGAATAAAAAACCTCTGCTTTTATTGCTTCGAGGTTTTGTGGCGACTTTGCTTCCCGAGATTTGCCGTTTCTGCTATTTTCGCCGAGCATATTTAAGCAGACACCGTAGGTGGAACAAAATTATATTTCGCGGCGGCCTTCGAAGGCGCGGAAAATGGTGCTTCCGTCGGCATATTGGATGTCTCCGCCGAGCGGAAGTCCGGCGGCAAGCCTTGTGACCAGCACGCCGAGCGGCTTCAGCAACCGGCTTATATAAAGCGAGGTCGCCTCGCCCTCTATCGTCGGGTTAGTCGCCATGATGACCTCTTTTACCTCGCCGGTACTCACCCGACCAAGAAGCTCTTTTATTTTTAACTGTTCCGGTCCGATATCGTTCATCGGCGAAATGACACCGTGCAGAACATGGTAAACGCCTTTATATTCGCGCATTTTTTCGATCGCGGCAACATCGCGCGGATTTTCGACAACACAGATGGTGCTTTTGTCGCGCTTGGTTGACGCGCAGATTCCGCATTCTTTCGAATCGGTAAGGTCCTGACAGCATTCGCAAAAACGGATTTCTTTTTTCACCGTTTTTATTGCCTCGGCAAACGCGTTTGCCTCCGCATCCTCCATCGCGATAACCGCAAAAGCAAGGCGCGCCGCGCCTTTTCGTCCGATTCCCGGAAGGCGCTCGAACTTTTCTATTAAATTAAGAATCGCCGGCGCAAAATACTGCATAATTTCCCCTGCCGTTTTGGCATTATTTTATTTTTGTAAGAAACCTTCGCCGCGCCTTAAACGCGGCAAATTGATAATAACATATTTTTTAATATCCGCAAATCTTTTTATTCCTCCTACGGAGTCTGATTAAATTTGCATGGCGAGAACAATAGGAACGGAAAATCTCTTAAAGCAAAACGATTTAAGCAATTCCAAGACGCCCTTTTTTATCTGCGGAATCCGCCGCTATTGCGGCGTCCGGGCGGTTGCCCCGCCCGCGGGCGAATTTCATTCGCCTATTCCGCCGAGAGTAAGAATGGCGAAAATATTAAGAACGGCGAATCTTAGAAAGAAATGTATATTTTACCTTGGCAAATATAAATAGTTGCGGGGCGATGCGGGCATCGCCCCCTACAAAATATTGAACGCGGCGAATCTCTTAAACACAAGTTAAATTTAGTGCGACAAAAATACAGTCAAATCCAACGCGAAATTTTTTTAAAATCGGCAAAACCATATTCAAAGCCGCCTATTCAGAGTTTGCGCGGAACAGGCGAGCTTTGCTCGCCGGGGCGGCGGCTTTCGCCGCCGAAGCCGCTTTTGCGGCCAGTTCCGCGACATTTTCCCATGCCCCACGGTTTTTTATTTCTCCTACGGAGTCTGCTTAAATGTGCTCGGCGAGGATATTGAGCTCGGAGAATCTTATAAAAATTCCTCTTTAAATATACGCAAAAATATAGCCGCTTCTTTTTAGTCTTGCGCCAATGTCCACGACCTTTTTTATCAAAGCCGACGCAGTCGGCTTCCGAAATTGTCGATAATTGTCAATTATTAATTGTCAATTATTAATTGTCAATTGCCTAAAAGCCAAGTCCCGGGATGTTCAGCCCGCCGGTGAAGCCTTCCATTTCTTTGTTTACCTCTTCGTCGACCTTGCGCGCCGCCTCGGCGACCGCCGCGACGATGATATCCTCGAGCATTTCGATATCGTCGGGATCGACAATTTCCGGTTTCAGTTTGATGGCTTTAAGCATTTTCACGCCGTCCATCTCAACCTCAACCATGCCGCCGCCCGCCGTGATGTTAAAGCGTTTTTCAGGCAGCGCTTCCTGATATTCCTGCATTTTTTGCTGCATCTGCTGGGCTTTTTTCATCAGATCGCCCATCTCGCCCTTATTGTAACCCTGCGGAAGTCTTGCTTTCATATAAAATCTCCTTTAGGCTTTGCCGCAAACGGCCAAAAGCCCAATTTCAAATATTGTTTTTTTATTTGCCGAAACCGAGAGTTTATCATAAATATCCGCGATAATTTCGGTTTTTTCTAAAATATCTTTCGCCGAAACAGCTTCGCCCGCCGTTTTCAGCTTTTCGGCATCTTCCGCGCCGAAAGAAAGAAGCTCTGCGGGATTTCTAAGCGTTTTTTGAAGCAGAATGTCCCGAAATGCGGTCAGAAGTCCGCCGCAGACCGAGCCGACGTCGCCGCCGTCCTTATAAATTTTTTCGAATACCGCAATCGCGCCCTCGAAATCGCCCGCCGCGCAAAAAGAAGCGAGGCTTGCGATATCGCCCGTTCCCGCCGCGCCGCATATCTGAGCGACCTTTTCGGCAGTCAGCTCGCGGTCGTAAATAGCGCACTGGTCGAGAATAGAAACCGCGTCGCGAAGCGAACCGTCGGCAAGCCTGATAATCTGATTTGCCGCGCCGGGAAGAAGGGTAACTCCTTCCGCCGCCGCGATTTCGGCCAATCTTTCGCCCGCCGCCGCGCCGTCAATCCTCTTGAAATAAAATCGCTGGCACCTTGACGAAATAGTCGCCGGAATTTTGTGCGCCTCGGTGGTGGCAAGAATAAAAACAACATGCACCGGAGGCTGCTCAAGCGTTTTAAGAAGCGCGTTGAACGCCGCGGGCGACATCATATGAACTTCATCGATTATGTATACCCGAAAACGGGCTTTTGCGGGGGTGTAAACGACTTCATCGCGGATATCGCGAACATCGTTTATTCCGTTATTTGACGCGGCGTCCATTTCGACGACGTCGAGTATGCTTCCGTCATCAATTCCTTTGCAAATCTCGCATTCGTTGCAAGGATTTCCGTCTTTCGGGGAAAGACAGTTGACCGCCTTTGCAAAAATTTTCGCGCAGGTTGTTTTGCCGGTTCCCCTCGTTCCGCAAAACAAATAAGCATGGGAAATTCTATTGTTTTTGACCTCGTTTTGGAGAACCGAAACTATTTCGTCTTGCCCGTAAACCGAGTCAAAATTGTTTGGGCGGTATTTTCGGTAAAGCGCCTGATACAATTTTCTTTCCCCTTTCCTTTTGCGTTATTTTTCGCCTTTGCGCGCGGCGGGAATAATCTCTCGCCAAACGCCACTGCGGCATTTTAGAAACAGCGCGTTTCGGCGGAAATTCGCCGTTTTTAAGCATATTTGCCGCCGCGCTGCACTATTTCATATATATTCGCCGGCTCTGCGCCGCCGTAAAAATTTAAAAAAGCCGCACCTCCGGCTTTGAACAGAAATTACAAGCGCCTTTCCCCGCAGAAAACTCAAAACAGGTATTCCGGCGGCACATTTTCGTGCTGCTTAGTGCTGCTTTGTTCCCAATCTGACACGATTCGCAGTAAAAAAATTGCGCCGAAGCCCGTTTCTCAACATCTTCCGCGAAGCGGCATTCTCACAATATCTGCCCGAGGCCGGCCTTTCGCCCCTGCTATAGCGGGTTGCAGGAAGAGGGAACCGCTGACGCCCCGGCTAGTGCGGCAAAAGTTATTATATCAAATATATATTCAAGTAGTCAACGAAAGAGAAAATATGTTAAAATAAATTAAGGTAAATTTTTCCGGCTTTGCCGGGTTTTTGAAAGGCGAAAAATATGAACAGGACGACCGAGCTTATTTTAAGCGGAAAAATTGTTTTTGAATCGGGCAAAAGCGGCGACGCGCTTTTAAAAGACCTTGAAGCCGCGGCGGCCGCGGGAATAGAGGCGGCGGAAATTGATTTTTTTGCCGCAGGTGCTGATTTTGCCGAAGCCTCCCGCATTTTCGGAAAAGATATGATAATCGGCGCGGGCGGAATAGCCGACGCCGACGCCGCATACTCCGCCGCATCGGCCGGTGCGAAATTCATAAGCACATCCTTGCCGAAAGAGCAAATTTTTGAAGCGATGCGCGGTCTTGGTATCCCTGTTTTCGCCGTTGCGCTGACACAGCGCGAGATTTTTTCGGCCGCCGCACTCGGCGCCGAAATCATAAAAATCGCCCCTTGCGCCGCCCTCGGTCCCGCGTTTTTCGCGAGCCTGCCATCGGCGCGCTTCCTCCTATCCCCGGCGGAAGGACTAACTCTTGAAAATATCGAAAAATATTCCGCGCCTTGCTATTTTATTAGCGAGACAGAAAAGCTCGGCGAGATTGTTAGGATTATAAGAAGGTAACGGCGCGGAAAAATTTCCGAGACTATCCGAAAACTAAATATCGCTATCGTGACATTCCGTTTGATATATAGAAAAATTTACTATATAATTAAAATGGAATGTTACTTTTTTGCCCGGAAAATCTTAAAAAAGTTGCGAGGGATGATTTATGTCAAAAAGAACGATTGCCTTTTTAGTCTTTTTTGTAATGCTTTTTACCATGCTTCCGCCGGTGGCTTTTGCCGAGGACAGCCCGATTAAAATCACCGTTGACGGCAAGGTTGTGCAAACCGAGGTAAAGCCGGTCAACGTCGACGGACGGATTCTCATTCCCGCCCGGGCGGTGTTCGAGGCTATGGGCGCCGTCGTAACCTGGAACGCCTCGGAGCGTTCGGTTTCGGTCGTCCGCGGCGATACAAATGTAAAAATCCGGATCGACGGATATTACCTCAAAAAGAACAGCGACTGGACTCTTATGGACGTTGCGCCCGCGCTTATCGAGGGCAGCACCATGATTCCTGTCCGCGCGGTTTCGGAAGCGCTCGGCGCGGGGGTTGAGTGGGACGCCGCCGACCAAGCGGTTATTATCGACAGCACTCCGGCTTCATCGTCGCCCGACGCCAAATATTTCGTAAAGGCTGATGTCGGCCATGTAGGTCAAAACAGCGGAAGCGTCTATTATTCGATGGGGCTTACCAAAGACGGCTCGCTATACGCCTGGGGCGAGGATCGGTATGACTACCAGCCGCCCCCAAGCACCACATTTATCGGAATGATATACGACCGAATATACGGTACCCGCGCGACCTATGATTATCCGATAAAAATCGCGGACGGTGTCGCCGATTTCACTACATACAACGGACGCACCCTGCTCCTCATGAAAGACGGACGGCTTATGCTCGCCACAAGCGGCAGGTATGCGGAAACATATCGCCGCGACAAATCCGCCCTCGGCTATTATGTTTCGAGCGTTTGTTTTCAGTTTCAGTCCTCGATTACCGACCTGGAATTTTACTTTATGACCGATAATGTCAAGGAAATTAACAGACTTGGCACCGACTGTTTTGCGCTCCTAAACGATGGCAGGCTGCTCGGATTCAGCTTTAATAATTATGCTGAAATTGAAGGAAAAAGCGCCACCGAGCTTCCGCTTGCGCCGGTTTTTGACGCGACCGGCGAAAACCTCGTCTTTTATTATAACGAAATTATAAGTGACGCCGTTTCGGTGTCTTATACCAACGTCGCAAACTATGCGCTGAAGAAAGACGGAACCCTTTATGTTATCGATAAAAAAACATACGCTCCCACCAAAGTTATGGACGGCGTTTTGAAAACTTTTGACGATATTTATGTCACCTGCAAAGACAATAAAATCCGGAAAATTGCGGATATAAGCAACAGCTATTCGGCGGAGCTCCCGTGGAGCGGTAATGTAGAAGATATAAAAAACATTTACTGTTCCGGCGATTACACCTTAAAAGCCTATATCCTCGCAAACGACGGAACTGCGTGGGTGGACGCCGGCATATATGCGTCAAAACAGCAGGAGCCGTATGTAAAGCTCTTTGACAATATTACCGAGCAGCTTGATTATCCTTTCGCCGACTTATATTATTTAAAAAACGACGGCTCGCTTTGGACATATTACGGCAACGATACATTTTTGCTGCGCGAAAAGGCATGGTTTGATTATGACGGCTCGGACGAGGAATTAAGCAAGCTTTCCACCTCAGAGTTTCAATCGCTTTTTGACTCTTTTTGGGAGAATATACCGGCCGGCGAAAAATACGAGGTGCCGTACGGAAAAACGAAAAATCAATGGTACAATCGATTTTATCGATATGTAAAAGTTGCGGATAATGTCGAGCATATTCTTTTCTCCCAAATGGGGCGCCTTGCGTATATGACGAAAAGCGGCGAAATTGTCGACAAAAAGAATTATACATGGCAGGACGCGTTCCCGGATCAGGACACGAGCAAAGTTATCGGCGCGGGAACAAAAGTCATAAAAGTTTCGGGAGGCTCGGCTGTTGCGAACAACCTCGGCGAAATCTGGGGCGAAATGAAACAAAACGGCTACGCTTACGGCGATAACGCCGACCTTATGAAAAATGTCACCCGCGGCGATATGTATGAAATTTTGGCGCAGTTTATCTGCAAAAAACTTTATAATAATAAGGCGCAAGACCAAAACGGAAGCGTAAATCCCGACACTTTGGGCGTGTTTATCGCGCAAAAAGGCTGGGAAATTCCAGGCGCAGGCGCGGAGAGAACCGCGCGCCTTATGGAAAAACTGCTCGATATCCCGGCGGGAAATTCGGGCGAAGTTTTAAGCCAGCTTCAAATTGCCGACCTGCTCACAAGGTTTTCGTCTGCGGTGCTTGCTCCGCTTCCGCCCGCCATGCCTGTTTGGGTGGAAAATCTGCCGCGGCGCGTTTTCTCCTCGGACAGCATTCCGATAAACGACCGCGACAGCATTTTGGATGTTATGAATTATTCGGTCGGCGAAAGCCTTGGAAAATCGCATATGAGCGAGAATTTCCTTGAATCCGACGCGCCGCTTACCCGCGCGCACATGGCAGTTATTATGGACGCATATGCCAGGATGGGTATCGTCAAGGATTTGACCGGCAAGTATCCCGGCGGCGTGACTATGAGCGGTATAATCGATCCTTCGGTCGAGGAGATTCTTGATAAAGTTATCACGCCCGGTATGAGCGAGCGCGACAAGGTCAAGGCAGTTTACGAGTTTATGGTGAAAAATTTCTCCCATACCGACACGGCGGCGTGGGTTGGTCAGCCGCCCGATATTTATGACCTCAACTACGACGTTACCTATCCCGAAACGATTTTAGGGCTTCGCCTGTTTATCACCGGCAGCGGCACCTGCGATAATTTTTCGAATACATTTAAGCTCTTTATGACACGGCTTGCCATTCCCTGCAACTATGTTTCGGGGCAGTTTATCGGTGCCGGCGGCTCCCGAAAAGGCCACGGCTGGAATCAGATTCGCCTTGACGGCGAGTGGTTCTGGGTTGATGTCGACGCGGAAAACTCGGTTTATCATGACAGCGGCGCAAAAGAACCGAGCTATTATCTGTTTATGAAAAAAGACGCATATTGGAAAACGAATCACGCGTGGGCAGAGGGTATTTGGCCGGAATGCAAGTAACAATTGACAATTAATAATTGAAAATTTAGGAAAGAACGCATCTCTGTACAGAGATGCGTTCTTTTAATTAAAGCCGCCGTTATGGCGGTTACTTCATCTGTTAACTTAATCAAAGAAACCGCGATGCGGCTTCTACAACAATTATCAACTGGCAATTATAAATTTTCAATTGCCGTCGCGCATCGCTCCAAAAAATCGGAATCGTCTGCTTTTCCGATTAGCCGGCAAGCCGCTTTTATTTCGCCGCTTTCGAAATATTTTTGCTCGAGCGGAAGATAGATGTTAACAAAATCCGCGTAGTTTTGGCGCTGTTTCAGCCTTTCTTCCTGCTCCCCCGGCGAAATTTCAAGGAAAATCCCGAAATTTCCATATTTCCGAAGCTCGGGGTGCATCGAATATACGCCCTCGATTATGGCGACATCGCTTTCTCCAGCCGCAATTTCGGGCGACATTCCTCCGCTTTTGCAGTCGTATTTGCAATAAGAAAAAGGCTTACCTGCTGCAAGCGGGAGTAAAACCTCCGCCAAAAACCGCTCTCGGTCGAAATTTCCGCCGCTCTCCAAAAGCCGCTCTTTTGTCTTTTTCTCGGGCGGCAGAAAAAAGTCGTCTATATGAAAAAGCTCGGCGCAAAGCCTTTTGCCGAGCTTTGCGGCGAAGGTCGTTTTTCCCGCCGCGGCGCCGCCCTCGATAAAAATAATTTTTTTCATAGATTTTTAAATCTTTCGTTTGTTTTGTAGTTTGATTTTATCATATTTCAGAAGAGAAAAATATGATAAAACGAACGAACGAGGGCTCCGCATTTTTCACATAATATGAAAAAATATACAATTTTCTGTAATTATGTTAAAATATGTTGCATTTATCGGTTTTTTTTAGTAGAATTGTAATACCATATTGAAAGCGGGGAGTTTTTAATGAAAAGAAATATTTCTCTGATTATCTGTTTAGTTTTGATAATTGCTATGATTCCTTTCTCTGCACTTGCGGCGGATCCGAGCAGAGAGCCTTCCGGCAACCCGAACCAGGGCGCGCCAGGCGGTGTTGAAAAACCTTATGATCCCAACACACCACTTTATCCTTATGATGATATCAAAGGCCATTGGGGCGAGTCTTATATCAAAAAAGTTTTCGACCGCGGCCTTATGCTCGGAATCAGCTCGCACGAGTTTGCTCCGGACAGACCTATCACCAAAGCCAGCGTTGTCACCATCCTTTACCGCAATGTCGGCTCGCCGATTATTGTCGATCCGGTCAAGTATGTTGACGTAAACGAGAGCCACTGGTTCTTCCGTGCTGTTTCGTGGGCGACAAGATATGATCTTTTGAAAGGCCTTGATACCGCTAACGCATTTTATCCGGATGCCAACATCACAAGACTTGAGCTTGCTCAGCTCTTCTATAACTACTCCAAGGCATACGGCTTTTACACAACGGCTAAAAACACCGATCCGATTGCATGGGCAATCGAAATCGGCATGTTCCTCGGCCGCGGCGACGGCGACTACGCTCCCGACGCTACTTCCACCCGTGCCGAAATGGCAACAATGCTCACAAGATTCTTTAGATAATTTTGCGAGATCGCCGCTTGCCCGAGAGTTTGCACGCGGGCATGACCGGTAAAAAAGATTTAACTTTTAAAAACCCTGCGCAAAAGCGCAGGGTTTTGTTTTGTGGCAGGGGATGAAAACTATTTTGATTTTTGTAGGAAAAACAAGTTTATCCCTCATTAAAAAGGCCGCCGCATGCGCCCTTTTACTTTTTTGCCCTCTTTTTCTTGCACCTTTGGGAATAATATTATAAAATATAACACAGTTAAAAAGATGTAAGAGGTGTAGTATGTTAAACAAAAAATCGATTGAAAACATTGATGTGGCAGGAAAAAAAGTTCTTGTCCGCTGTGATTTTAATGTCCCGCTCGACGGCGACAGAATCACAGACGACAAAAGAATTATCGAGAGCCTGCCGACCATAAAGTATCTTCTTTCTCACAACGCAAAGGTTATTCTTTGCAGCCATCTCGGCCGTCCGAAAGGCAAATTTGATATGGCCTACAGCCTTGCGCCCGTAGCGAAAAGGCTTTCTGAACTTCTCGGCTTTGATGTGCCGCTTGCCGCCGATGTAATCGGCCCGAGCGCGAAAGAGCTTTCGGCAAACCTTACAGAGGGCAAAGCCATTCTTCTTGAAAATGTGCGCTTCCACGCCGAAGAGGAGAAAAACGATCCCTCTTTTGCAAAAGAGCTCGCCTCGCTCGCTGAAATTTACGTAAACGACGCGTTCGGCACCTCGCACAGAGCACATGCCTCGACCGAGGGCGTTGCGAAATATCTTCCCGCAGTTTGCGGATATCTCATTCAAAAAGAGCTTGACGTTATGGGCGGCGCGCTTGATAACCCGAAGCGTCCGTTTGTCGCAATCCTTGGCGGCGCTAAGGTTTCAGACAAAATCGGCGTTATCGAAAATCTGCTTGATAAGGTCGACACGCTTATTATCGGCGGTGCGATGGCGTATACATTCCTTGTCGCAAAAGGCGGTACCGTAGGCCTTTCCAAGCTCGAAGAAGACAAAATCGACCTTGCCAAAGAGCTTCTTGCCAAGGCAGAGGAGAAAAAGGTTACTCTCCTTCTTCCGATTGACACAAATTGCGCGAAAGAATTTGCCGAAAACGCGGCAGCCGAAGTTTTCCCCAGCTTGAACATTCCCGATGACTACATGGGACTTGATATCGGCCCGAAAACGATTGAGCTCTTCAAAGGCGCGTGCGCCGGCGCAGGCACGATTATCTGGAACGGACCGATGGGCGTTTTTGAATTCCCGCAGTTCGCCGTCGGCACAAACGCAGTCGCGGAAGCGGTTGCGGCAAGCGGCGCGATTTCGATTATCGGCGGCGGCGACAGCGCTGCGGCGGTTGCGGAGCTCGGCTATGCCGATAAGATGACGCATATCAGTACCGGCGGCGGCGCAAGCCTCGAATTCCTCGAGGGAATCGAGCTTCCCGGCATCGCGGCGCTAAACGATAAATAAGATTTTATTCTTCGCGCTTATAATCCACAGTAATCAAAATTTAATTTTTAGAAAGGACACCTTTCCCGAGGGAAAGGCGTCCTTTTTCTTATAGAATAGGGGAAATTTCAGAATCAATTTCTTGCCTGTAAACAATCTTTTTAATTAATATCCTCTATTCTTCCCCTCTGCTGCCGCCCAAAGATAAATCGCGCCTAGGCTAAAATTGCTGAATCTTCTTATGTTCTCACGCGGGTTCTCCTAACAAAATCTCGGTTTTGCCGCGGAAGACGCCGCAAATGCGGCGTGTGTGCGGGCGAGGCAGCCCGCACAAGGGCGAACAAAGTTCGCCCGCTTCCGCGCAGCGCGCCGCTAAAATATGAATTGCGTACTTGCGGCGCATGTGGTTTTTAAAATACAAATTCCGCATTTGCTGCTTTTTTGAACTCACCGCAAAATGACTCTGCCGGAGATTACATGAAAAAGGTGAGGCTCGCTTGCCCATGCCGTCCTTTTATCGCCTCTTTTTCATTCTCTATATTTCATTTTCATTTTTTCCTTTTTTCATTCTCTCTTTTTTGTTCTCGCGCCCTTTTTTATTATTCTCCCGCTGATTTTCTTGATTTGCCGCGCAATTTATTATAAACTAAATGATGAAAGATAAATAATTTATACAAGGAGTTATAAATGAATAAAAATTTGCGAAACGTAATAATCGCGGGCAACTGGAAGATGAACAAAACACCGAGCGAAACAAAGGCGCTTATCGCCGAAATCGCACCGCTTGCGGCCGACGCCGGCTGTGAAGTTGTTGTTTGCCCTCCAACCGCCTGTCTTGCCGCCGCCTGCGAAGCGGCGAAAGGAACAAATATAAAAATCGGCGCACAAAACGTCCATTTTGAAAAAAACGGCGCGTACACCGGCGAAACTTCGGCCGATATGCTTCTCGACCTCGGCGTTTCATATGCCATAATCGGGCACAGCGAACGCCGCCAGTATTTCGGCGAAACCGACGCGACGGTCAATCTTCGCACAAAAGCCGCCATCGAGGCAGGTCTTACCGCAATAGTCTGCGTCGGTGAAACCCTTGGCGAGCGCGAGCTTGGCATTACTGCGGAAACCGTTTCCCGCCAGACCAAAGTCGCCCTGAGCGGCATTGAGGATTTAGGCAAGATTGTTATCGCTTACGAGCCGGTCTGGGCAATCGGAACCGGTAAAACCGCAACCGACGAACAGGCCGAGGAGGTTTGCGCTCTTATAAGAGACGTTTTGGCTTCACTTTACGGCAAGGAAAAAGCAGACAAAACCGTAATTCAGTACGGCGGCTCTATGAATGCCGGAAACGCCGCATCGCTTCTTGGCAAGGAAAATATCGACGGCGGCCTTATCGGCGGCGCTTCGCTCAAAGCGGCCGACTTCGGCGTAATCATCGCCGCCGCGAAATAACTGCAAATTCGACAAAATAATATAAAATGTTTCACGTGGAACACTTAGGAGATTATATGAAAAAACCACTTCTTCTTGTGATTATGGACGGCTACGGAATAGGCGGCGAAAAAAACAACGCCGTTTTGGCGGCAAAGACGCCGAGCCTCGACCGTCTTTTTGAAACCTGTCCGCACACTCTAATCGCCGCTTCCGGCCTTGATGTCGGGCTTCCCGAGGGCCAGATGGGCAACAGCGAAGTAGGGCACACAAACATCGGCGCAGGCCGAATTGTTTATCAGGAGCTTACAAGGATAACAAAAGAAATTAAAGACGGTCCGTTTTTCAGCAACCGCGCCTTCAAAAGCGCAATCGAAAACTGCCGCAAAAACGCCTCCGCCCTCCATCTTTTCGGGCTTCTCTCGGACGGCGGCGTTCACAGCCACAACACGCATCTTTACGCTCTTTTACAGCTTGCGAAAGACGCGGGACTTACAAAAGTCTACGTTCATGCGCTTCTTGACGGCCGCGACGTTCCGCCTTCGTCCGGAATTGAGTTTGTAAACGAACTCGAGCGCAAGATAAAGGAAATCGGCGTGGGAAAAATCGCAACTGTTATGGGCAGATATTACGCGATGGACCGCGACAACCGCTGGGAGCGCGTCGAACTTGCATACAACGCCATCGCCCTTGCAAAAGGCGAGCAGGCGGAAGATGCCGCGGACGCCGTTCTCGCCTCCTATTCAAACAAAATCACCGACGAATTCATGCTTCCGACCGTTATCGGCGGCGGCGCACCTATTTCAGAAGGCGACAGCATGATTTGTTTCAATTTCCGTCCCGACAGGGCGAGAGAAATAACCAGAACCTTTGTAGACGATGCTTTCAGCGGTTTCGAGCGCGAAAAGGGCAGAATCCCGGTGTTTTACGTGTGCATGACTCAGTTTGACGCGACCATGCCGAACGTCGAAGTGGCGTTTTCTCCGCAGTCGCTTGCGAATACTTTCGGCGAATATATTTCGGAGCACGGGCTTACCCAGCTTCGCATCGCCGAAACCGAAAAATACGCGCACGTGACCTTCTTTTTTAACGGCGGTGTGGAAAAGGTCGCAAAGGGCGAAGACCGCAACCTTATAGCCTCGCCTAAAGTCGCAACATACGACCTCCAGCCCGAAATGAGCGCGCCTGAAGTCACAAAAGAAGCGCTCGCAAAAATCTCAAGCGGCGCGTACGATGTTATTATTTTAAACTACGCAAACTGCGATATGGTCGGGCACACCGGATTTTTTGATGCGGCCGTCAAGGCTGTCGAGGCGGTCGACAAAGGCGTCGGCGAAATCACCGCGGCAGTCGCCGCAATGGGCGGAATCAGCCTAATCACCGCTGACCACGGCAACGCCGAACTGATGGCGGAGGAGGACGGAACCCCTTACACGGCGCATACGACAAATCCCGTTCCCTTTATCGTTGTAGGCCTGCCGGAAGCGAAACTTCGCGAGGGCGGGCGCCTTGCAGATATCGCCCCGACGATGCTTAAACTTTTAGAGCTTCCTGTCCCCGCCGAAATGGACGGCGAAAGCCTTATCGTCAATTGACGATTTTACAATGAATAATTGACAATTATAGAAGCCGTTGCGCGAGAGCGCAACGGCTTTATATTTAGTTTATAAGCGAGCTGCGATGGCGATAATCGCCCTGTTTTTTCGAAGATCCGCTTTTTATCTGCAAATTCAGCTGTAAGCTATTTTAAAATCAATAAATTTAGAATATAATTCAACTTAATAACTTCGCGAAATGCGCGAAATTTTAAGGAGATGTATTTTATGAAAAAAATTATTGCGATTTTCCTTGTCATTGCAACCGTTTTGCTTTTTACCGCTTGCACTGTCAGCACTCCGTCCGGTGACGGCGGCGACACCACAGGCGGAAACACTGCAGGCGGTGATACCACCCAAACCGGCCCGGGACCTGCTGTCGAGGGCAAAGGTAAGCTCGGCGACTATGAAGTTGAAATCAAATCTTTCCGTCTTGGCGAAGACTCCGGCAAAAACATAATTTATATCACTTACGGTTTTACCAACAATTCAAAAGAAGCCGCTGCTTTCATGTTTGCGATAAACGACAAAGCTTTCCAAAACGGCGTGCAGTGCGAATCATCTATCATATTGCGCGACGATACTTATAAATCCGGCGAGTCTATGAAAGAAATTCAGCCCGGAACCACCTTTGAATTTGAGAAAGCTTTCGACCTAAATGACACGACATCTCCAGTCACAATTGAACTAACCGAAACTTTTTCTTTTACCAGCAAAGAAAAAGTTTCAAAAACCTTTAATTTAGGCTGATTTTTAAGCAAAAGCCCTGCCGATACGGCAGGGCTTTTTTATTTGCAAAAACCTTTTCCTGCTGGTGTTTTTTGCTTTTTTGCTTTTTTGCTATATAATTTTCGAAGGAAAAGATTTAGCGCGTCGTTCCCGGAAACGACACCGCAAACATTCGCGATTTTCTAATTGGGAAGGCGACAAAGCCCTTTATAAATATTGTCTGGAGATTAGTTTTATGAAAAAAATCAAGCTCGCAAACCAGCCTGTCGGGCCATTTCCCGCGATGATTGTCGGCGCGGCGGTCGACGGAAAAATAAATTATACAACGGTTGGCGCGGGCGGCTGCGCCTGTCTTGAGCCCGTTCTCTGCGTATCGGTAAAAAACAGCCACCATATCACAAAAGGGATTTTGGAAACGGGGTATTTCAGCATAAATATCCCAAATACAGCGCTGCTTGAAAAAACCGATTATTGCGGACTTTTTTCAGGAAAAGATGTTGATAAATCCGCTTTATTCAGCTCCTTTTATGACGAGGAAACAGGCGGCGCGCCGATGATAGAACAGTGTCCGCTTAATTTTCTTTGCAAAGTATGCGACAGCATTGAAATACGCGGATTTACCATGTTTTTCGGCGATATTGCCGCCGCATATGCCGACGAAAGTTGTTGCGAAAGCGGCAGGCCGGACGCGATAAAAACCGATCCCATAATCATGATGGGCATGAGTTATTGCAGTCTTGGCGATGTTCTCGGCTATCCCTTTACCGAGGGCAAAAAGCTGATATTATAATCTGGCGGCCGCAGTTTTGGCCAAGAATTTTCAGGCGGAGGTTTAAAATTATGTTGGTGAATACTCGTAAAGCAATATTAGAAGATATAGGTGCTCTTATAAAAGCAAGATTTGATTATTTCGC
This sequence comes from Eubacteriales bacterium, assembly GCA_031549485.1. GTDB lineage: Bacteria > Bacillota > Clostridia > Oscillospirales > Feifaniaceae > JAVBPR01. Next base: position 44,896 of record JAVBPR010000009.1, read on the forward strand.
CGCAGAAAATTGGGACGTTTCGGAGTCGCAACACGAAATAATCGAAGATAGTCTTAGAAAATATTTCTCAAAATATCTGAATACCGATTTTTTTGCTTTTTTTACTGAAGTTGATGCCAAAATCGCTTCGGTGGCGTTCTTGGCAATTTCGAATAAACCCGCGAGTTTAGCCTTTCCGACCGGAAAAACAGGCACCGTTTATAATGTTCTTACATATCCTGAGTACCGCAAAAAAGGCTTTGCCGCCGCCACGATGAATTTATTGCTCCAGCAGGCAAAAAACGAAGGCTTGTCCTATATTGAGCTTTCCTCGTCTGCATCCGGAAAGAATTTGTATAAAACCCTTGGATTTATAGAAACAATCCCGTCCGAGCATTTTACAGAAATGCGACTCTCTTTGTTATAGGGCAAAGTCGGTAGCGTTATAAATTTTGCAGCGGGCGGATATAGAAATCGTCCCTACTTTACATATCTCCCTTTTTAGCGATATAATAAGCCTTAGTCTTAACGGGTTTTGGAGGATTAATTTTGATAGAATTTGATGAATATAAGCAAAAGCTCGAGCTGCTAAGGCCCTCTTTTGCCGACCTTTCGGAGGCGCTTGCCCTTGATGCCGCGAAAGCGCGGGTTGACGAGCTTGAATCCGCTGCGGCGGCCGAGGATTTTTGGAGCGACCTTGAAAACAGCCAAAAAGTTTTGACCGAAACAAAGCGGCTGAAAAATAAAATAGAGAAATATGAAAACCTTCACAGGCGCTTTGCCGACCTTTGTGACCTACTGGACATCGCAATTCTCGAAAACGAGGAGAGCATGCTTTCCGAAATCGTCAGCGAATACGACAGCGTTTCGGGAGAGCTGAGCGAACTCAGTCTTATTACCCTGCTTTCGGGCGAATACGATGGTAACAATGCTATTTTAAGCTATCACGCAGGCGCGGGCGGAACCGAGGCCCAGGACTGGGCCGAGATGCTTTACCGTATGCATACGAGATGGGCGGAAAAGCACGGCTTTAAGTTCAAGGTTCTCGACTATCTCGACGGCGAGGGAGCGGGAATGAAGAGCGCGACCGTGCTTATCGAGGGCGACAACGCTTTCGGCCTTTTAAAAAGCGAAATGGGGGTTCACCGTCTTGTCCGCATCTCCCCTTTTGACAGCTCGGGACGGCGCCATACCAGCTTTTCTTCGGTCGAGGTTATGCCCGAAATAAGCGACGATATAAAAATCGAAATCAGTCCTGATGATTTAAAGGTCGATACTTACCGAAGCGGAGGGGCGGGCGGCCAGCACGTCAACAAAACCGAAAGCGCGATACGCATTACTCATCTGCCAACCGGCATTGTGTGCGCTTGCCAAAACGAGCGAAGCCAGCACCAAAACCGCGAAGTCGCCATGCGTATGCTTAAATCCAAGCTGGTTGAAATCAAGGAGCGCGAACATCTCGACAAAATCGAGGACATCAAGGGCACGCAAAAAGACATCGCCTGGGGTAGCCAAATCCGCTCCTATGTTTTTATGCCGTATACCCTTGCCAAAGACCATCGCACCGGCTTTGAAAACGGCAATATTAACGCAGTCATGGACGGTGACCTCGACGGTTTTATAAATGCATATTTAAAAGATTTGTCAAAGTCGAAATAGCTTTGATTATATTAAGCGCCCCGCAGTTTGCGAGGCGCTTTTTTGTGTGCCGGCGGAGTTTGCGGTTTTTTATTCTGCTTTGTTGTGCCTGATCGCCGCGGTCTGCTCATGGCGCCTCGATCAACGGATTGCCTCCCGAGGATTGCTGCTCGTTACTACGTATCACTGCTTCGCCCTCCTCTGCCCGACACTTGGCTATAGATTTAACGCGTCTTGTATTTGTTTTGCTCTTGTTTTTTAACAAGAAATGCTATAATATGCGTATAGAGTAGGATTTTTCTATCGTAATAATTTTTGTGTTATGCCTATATCCAAGAAGCAGGGAGAATAGATGATGAACTCAATAAATAAGGCAATAAAAATAATATGTTTAATTGTTATGTCGTGTCTGTTCTTAGCAGCTTGCTTCGATGACCACAGCGAATCTTTCCGAAACCCGTTAAATAACGAATCATTCCAAAACCTGCTTGATGAAACCAAGGCTAATTCAATTAGGGTTTTCAATCGCGGTTGCTGCTTTATCATATGGGATTTTAAACTCATCTGTCTATACGAAAACGGCAATAAACAAATCTTGATGGCTTGGGAAGACTTGAGCTATAAAGATTTAGCGGAAGTATCGCTATCACTAGATCAGGATGGACCATTCACTCTTTTGGTGGCCTTCGATTATGACTATAACGAAACCGAGAAAGGAAGAACGGAGTTTCCAATTTTGCATTGTGACGGAGCGCAGCAGTTAAATAGTGCCGGATTATTGCTTGTAATTGGCGATGCTGAAATTTCATTGAAAACCGGAAATTATGAAACCGTGTTTTGGTATGAGGATTCTCCGTGGCGGGACGGCTTTGTGCCAACGGTAGCAGCTTAGAACGCCTATCGAAACGCCTCATCTGACAAGTGGGTAATTCATATTATAGCATACTGCTAAGTATGTTTACACGAAACACGCCACAAAACGCGGCGTTTGGGCGGGCGGCCAGCACGTCAACAAAACCGAAAGCGCGATACGCATTACGCATCTGCCGACCGGCATTGTGTGCGCTTGCCAAAACGAGCGAAGCCAGCATCAAAACCGCGAAGTCGCCATGCGTATGCTTAAATCCAAGCTGGTTGAAATCAAGGAGCGCGAACATCTCGACAAAATCGAGGACATCAAGGGCACGCAAAAAGACATCGCCTGGGGCAGCCAAATCCGCTCCTATGTTTTTATGCCGTATACCCTTGCCAAAGACCACCGCACCGGCTTTGAAAATGGTAATATTAACGCGGTCATGGACGGCGACCTCGACGGATTTATAAATGCATATTTAAAAGATTTGTCAAAGTCGAAATAGCTTTGATTATATTAAGCGCCCCGCAGTTTGCGAGGCGCTTTTTTTGCGGTGATAATTGCCGGTTAAGATCATGCTGCTCGTTTTACTCTTTGCGGTTATTTTGCTCTGAGGCACTCCGCGCCTCTCTTCACATTACCCTTTTCGCGTTATCTCCTCACGATATCTCTTTGTGTTGCCTCTTCGCCAGCGTTGTTCCACGTGGAACAACGCTGGCGAAATAATACGCTTTCACTATATCAATATTTACATAATTATTTTTATGTAAACAAAACTGTGTGCTTATTTCTTGTTCGGCCGAGAGAATATCAGTATGTTTTGCTGGTTGTTGCGCGGAGATTATGTTAAAATAAGCAAAAAGCGGCGTGGCTCTTTTGAAATTTTTTATTATGTGCGGTGAAAGACAATGCTTAATCATGTCGGAACTATACAGCTCGAAACAAATCGGCTCGTTCTCAGGCGGCACGAAATCTCAGATGCCGCCGATATGTATAAAAATTGGGTAACCGATTTTGAAGTTTCCCGATTTTGGCAATGGAAACCGCATAAAAATATAGAAGAAACGAAATTGTTATTGTCCCAATGGGTTGAGCAATATGAAAAGCCCGATTATTATCACTGGATTATAGTTTTAAAAAGCATATCGCAAGCTATCGGCTATATTTATCTTGCAGATATTGACGATATCAATAATAGCGTATCAGTTCACTTTGCTCTAAGTAAAAAATATTGGAATCAAGGCATTATGACCGAAGCATGCAGCTGCATATTGAAATTTGCTTTTGACATTATGCGTGCCGAAAAAGTGCGTTCAGAACATCATATTGACAATCCCGCGAGCGGGAAAGTGTTGAAAAAATGTGGTATGCATTGTATCGGAACGGCATACAAACAAGCGGAAGCGGGCGACCGGCATAGCGGCAGCTATTCACGGTATGAGATTAAATCATCTAATCGGATCTAAAGAGTGTTTTAATATAAGCAATCATATATTGCCAAAAATTTAACATAGAGGTTTGTAATGGAAATAAAGTTAATAAAAACCGGCAAAAAAGATTTTTTGGATTTGCTTTTGCTCGCGGACGAGCAGGAATCGATGATCGATAAATACCTTGACCGCGGCGATATGTTTGCCCTTTATGACGGCAATCTTAAGAGCATTTGCGTTGTAACGGGCGAAGGCGACGGAATTTATGAGCTTAAAAACATCGCCACTTATGAATGTTATCAAAATCAGGGCTACGGAGCAGCGCTGATTAAACATCTTTTTGAACATTATAAAGGAATTTGCAAAACCATGCTGGTGGGAACCGGGGACACCCCGTTTGCTATTTCATTTTATGAAAAATGCGGCTTTTCGCGTTCTCACGTTATTCCCAATTTTTTCGTTGACAACTACGACCATCCGATGTTTGACGGCGAAATACAGCTTATTGATATGGTCTATTTAAAAAAAGACTTCTGATTTTTATTCCTCCTACGGAGGTTGCTTAAATATGCGCGGCGGGGGATATCGAGAACGGAGTTTCTCTTTAATAAAGCCTCATTAAGAATCGCTCTTTTTATTCCGCCTATGGCGTCTGCTTAAATTTGCACGGCGAGGGATAGCGGGAACAGTAAATCTCAGGGGGCAAATATACTCGGCGCGGCAAATCATATGAAGCAGCTGTTATCGTCCTCGGATAATCTTATAAGAAGAAAATTTATATTTCGGAGGAAACATGAAAAAATTATTTTTAATTATTTTAATATCTTTATCTCTTATAAGTTTAGCCGGATGTGCACTCAATAACAATGATAAATATCCCGAGTTTAAAGCCGTTACAAACGAGGAATTAGGTTGCGTCGAATTACATTATAATGGGATTATATATCGTCCATATGGCGGGTTTTATAATAATGATTTTCGTGGCAAGCAAATCGGAACTCGTGACGGCGATGCAAAAATTAAAATATCTGAGATAAAAGGTTATGATTCAAGCGAATGGATAACAGAATTTGACGACATATTTATGGGTGGCGGTGATATGTTATTTAAGGCTGTGGGAGTAACCACAATTCCAGCGGACCTTGAAAAGTATAAACTCTACGACTACTGATAATCATTTTTTATACAAAAAAGAGCCCTCTAAATCAGCGAATTTAGAGGGCTCTTTTATTTTTTAATATTCAAACCGGCGTTTATTTTTTCTGCCTTAAATCCTCGCCGAGGAAGGGCAGCGCCTTGAATTCGCCGACAAGGCGGGAGGCGATTCTGTCCTCATACCTTGCGCTGATGTCCGCCAGCGAGAGATTTGTCGTTATAATCATCTTTCTGCCGTGCACAAGGCGGTCGTTTACAAGCATCAGCAGCGATGAGGTGATAAACTCGCTTCGGTTCTCGCTTCCGAGGTCGTCGATGATAAGGAGGTCGCAGTCAAAATACTCTTTCACCATCAATCCGCCGTCCTCCGCGCGGCCGAACTGGCGGTCTGTTATATCCGCAAAAAGCCGCGGCGCACCGACATAGCACACGCGAAAACCTCTGTCGTTAACGGCTTTTGCAATCGCCACCGCAAGATGCGTTTTGCCAAGCCCCGTTTTGCCAGAAAACAAAAGATTCGGGACATCGGGGAAAACGTCGCAGAAGCCTTTGCAGTTTTTCTGCACAGTTTCCATAACTTTTCGCGATTTTCCCTCGGGATATTTCGACAGGTCAAAATTCGAAAAGCTCATTTTTCTGAGCCCCTCACCGATGTCAAGCTCGGAAAAGGCGAGTTTTGCAAGCAGGTCTTCCGCGCATTTGCACCGCTCGCCCGTCGCTGTTCTGCCGCTGTCTTTGCATTTTTTGCAGGCATACTGCGGCTCGAGGTAATTCGATTTATATCCCGCCTCGCATAAAAGTTCTGCCTTCTCGGCGCGGAGCTCGGTTATTTCTTTTTCGATTTCGGCGCGCTCTTTTTTATCGCAAAATCCTATTTTAAGCGTAGTTTCGGCGATTTTTGCGTCGAGGTTTTTCAGCCGCGGGATTTTTCCGTAAAGGCCTTCCCTGCGCGCGCGCGCCTCTTCTATCGCGTCCTCGCCCCTGCGGCGCAAAATCTCCTCGGCTTGCAAATAAATATTTTTTGAATACGGCATTTTTTACTCCCCGATGATTTTTTCAAGGTCTTTCCAGGACCATTCCTCGAAAGCCTGCATGTCCACATTTCCGCTGACGCTTGACTTCTTGCCTTTCGCGCCGCTTTTCCCGTCTTTTTTATCGGCGATCGCCTGCTCTGCGGAGGAAATTCCGCTTTCCGCCCAGCGCTCGATTATCTTATTTGCATAGTGAATCGACGGCGACGACGTCGCATCTACGGTTTTTTCATACGCGACCGCCAGCATTTCTTTTGAGAGCGAAAACTTATCCTGCCACGCCTGCACCGCCGCTTTTTCATTTACCGTAAATGCGCGGGAGCCGAGACCGAACAGACGGCGGACCTCGCCTTCGAACGAATCGCGAATCCGTTTGCGCTCTAAGTAGTCGGTAACTTCTTCAAGCGTTTTTATTCCCGCATCATCAAAAAAGACGACCGTTTTTTCAATCTGCCGCATGCTCCCTTTTCCCTTTTCGGCCATATACTCGACCAGCACCATAACCGCCGCGGGTTCCATCCCGTAATAATCGCAAAACGAATATAAAATTCGCGTATCGGACGGATTGAGCGTTTTATTCAGCCTTTTCTGCGTCAGCTGAAACAGGCTCGCAAGGCTGGGGTTTTTGCCGCTGGCAAAGTCAATTTCCTCCATAGTATACTGCGGAGGCTCGAGATGCCTTTTCGGCTTCTCGGGCCGATTTTCCGCCTTTTGGGAGAAATTCGGCCGAAGAGTTCCCCCTGAAAGCTCAAACACACCGCACGCAACCCAAAAATCAATCGCTTTTTCGACAACCTCGCGCGGAAGCAAAAGCATGCCGCAAACGCCGTCGATATCCTCCGCTTCGCCCGAACAAAGCGCGAGCAAAACTCGCAGCTGCGCCGTTTCCGCTTCGCAAAGGCGGCTTATCGCCGCCCGGGGAACCGAAAACACCCGCTTCCCCATATTAAGTTCCATCTTATACATTTTTATTCCTCCTACGGAGTCTGCTTAAATGTTCGCGCCAAAAATATTCAGAACGGTAAATCTCTTAAATCACGTGAATTTGTGCGCGGTGAGATATTAGAAACAACGAATTTTATGATGCGCAATATCGTGCGCGACGAAAATTCCGATAATACCAAGCATAGAGCACCGTGTATAACGCAAATTTTATCCGGCTCGGCGATAAATTAAGAGCGAAAGGCTGTTGAAAAAAAGCGAGTTATTGCTTGCACTTTCCTTCTTTTTAGCTCCGCCTTTTCCCTTTGGGCTTATCGCGGAACCCGCCGCGTTTGCGGCGCTTCTGGCGCGCCTTTTCCGCCCGCAGGCGACTGAGATTCACCCTGTTCCGCGGCGTCAGAGTGCTTGCCACCCGTCTATCTCTCTTTTTCGAAATTGGCGAGCTTCTGCACAAGGCGGCGGAGATTGCCGCCTTCAGCCTTTTGCCCGCGTCCCGCATTCTTTTTGATTAAAGTCGGCGAAAGCCGACTTCCTCAACTGTTCACTGTTATCTGTTAACTGTTAACTAATCAACTGCCGCGCGTTCGCGGCATTCCAAAATTGACAATTATCAATTGTCAATTGTCAACTGTCTTTGCAGTATCGACATTATACCACCTTTTTCCCGTTTCGTCACCATGCGGAATTTGCAATTTGCAACCGAAAATCGGCAGTTTAAAAGCGCCTCTTTTATCGCAATCTCTTTTATATATATTTATTGTATCAAATTTATATATATGGTATAATAAGCCATATATTATTTTATAAAGGATGGATAGATTTTGAACGGTTTCGGCGATTTATGGAGCCTCGCTTTCAAAATGATGGTTGAGGACCTCCCGCAGGTCACTATCAACACATGGATTCGCTATCTCGAGCCCGAGCTCCTCACTTCCGACTGCGCATATTTCACCGTTTCGGAGCCTTTGCAGAAAACGGTTATTTTGGGCCGATACACAGATGTTCTCAAAAAATATCTTAATATGGTTCTCGGGTTCGAGCCCGAAATTTCAATTTCCTGCCCGACCGAAGGAGAGTCGGTTCCCGACCTTCCTCCGGGTGAAGTTGTGGCAAGGGCAAGCACATATGAGGCTTTTACCTTCGACAGCTTTGTCGTCGGAAACAGCAACAAACTCGCGCATGCCGCTGCTCTCGCTGTTTCGGAGCGGCCGGGAGAAATGGCGTATAACCCGCTGTTTATATACGGCGATTCCGGTCTTGGGAAAACTCATTTGCTTTACGCCATCGCCCACAAGCTCGAGCAAAAATTCCCGAATTTCGTTATTAAATATGTCTCGGCCGACGATTTTTCAAATCAGCTTATCGAGGCGATAAACAGCCACACAACCCCCGAATTCCGCAATCGATATCGGCATGTCGACGTTCTTCTTATGGACGACGTTCAGTTCCTTTCGAGGACCGAGGCGACGCAGGAAGAGGTTTTTCACACTATGAACGCCCTCTGCCTTAAAGGGAAACAGGTTATTTTGACCTCGGACAGACCTCCGAAAGAGATTCCGACCATCGAGGACAGGCTCCGCAGCCGTTTCGAACAAGGCTCGATTATGGACGTTCACCGCCCCGATTATGAGACGAGGGTTGCTATCCTGCTCCGCAAGGCGGAAATTATGAATGTTCCGCTTACCGGCGAGGTTGTGGAGTATATCGCGACAAATTTGACCGACAACATCCGCCAGCTTGAGGGAGCGGTCAAAAAAATGAAGGTTCTTATCCTCCTCGGCGGAAGCAGCGGCGCGACTATCGACAAAGCGCAGGAGGCGATAAAAGACCTTCAGAGCGAAAACGAGCCGCTTAACGTCGTTGTCGACCGCATAATAAAGGAAACCGCCACGTTTTTCAACACCGACAGCGAAAAACTTCGCGGGAAAAGCCAAAACGCCGAAATCGTTAGGGCAAGGCAGGTTGCAATGTATCTCATCCGCGAGATTTCGGGCGTTCCGCTGACCTTTATCGGAACCGAATTTAACCGCAACCATACCACCGTCGGGCATTCTATCAACAAGGTCGAAAAAGAGATGGAAAGCAGTGTCACTTTCAGAGGAAATGTCCGCGATTTGCGAAATAATTTGAGAAGCAATTTGAAAATCAAATAAGTGTGCTTTGAGCGCAGTTCGCCCTGTAGGCAATTGACAATTGATAATTGACAATTGACAATTATGGAAGCCGACTTTGTCGGCATTGATTAGTTAACAGTTAATAGTGAACAGTGAACAGTTGAGGAAGTCGGCTTTCGCCGACTTTGATCAAAAAGGGTGCGGGGGAGAATAGAAAAGGCAGGGTTGGCAAGCAATCGGCAACGCCGAGGAACAGGGCGGCCCACTTTCTCCCGCAGGCGGCGGAAATCCGCCCGAAGCGCCGCAAATGCGGCGGGTTCCGCGGAGAGTCCAAAGAAAGAGGCGTGGCTTAAAAGAAGGAAAAATCTCAAGCGATATCGTGTTTCTCATGAGATTATTGTTGCTAATATTTCACATTTTTTCGAGCAGTAGGGGGTGATGCCTACATCGCCCCGCACCTATTAATCTTCGATAGGATAAAATAAATATTTTCTATATAGAATTTACCGAGCACAGTATCCTCGTCGAGCGTATTTTAGCAGCTGCCGTAGGCGGAATAAAAAAGCAAAGCCAGGGTTAACTTGACATATAGGATTTACCGAGCCTAATATTCTCAGCGAGCGCATTTAAGCAGACTCCGTAGGAGGAATAAATTGTGGAAAAGTTTGTCGGGAAAAGGCGTATTTAGTCGTCACTCGGTAAATAAAAAAGTATTATTTTTCCTATAGTAGCAATGTTTTTAATTGTTTTGCACATAAACTGCATTTTTGCACAGCGAGGTTTTACACGGCAAGGAAATTCCTTTGCAAAATATTTCCTTTTTGCACAAATTTTGCTAAGTAACATACATAGTTTTTTTGATGATTTTTTTGGATTGCGGCACGGCTTATATTAGTTTTGCACAGCTTGCCCGTACCTACTGCATACTACTACAAATAATAATATATTTTCTGGGAAGGAAAATGAAAATGAAAATTACATGCGACCGTCAAAATTTAACCGACGCGATAAACGCAGTTTCGCGCGCGGTCAGCCCAAAGAGCTCTATTCCAGCACTTGAGGGAATTCTTGTGACCGCGGGAGACAGTGTCCTGCGGATTTCCGCCTATAATCTTGAAATAGGAATAGAGTGCGAAATACCTGCAATGATAGAAAAAAAAGGCGGAATCGTTTTGCAGGGACGGACATTTTCCGAAATTATAAGGAAACAAACAGGCGCTGTTGTCGCGATTGACGTCGACGACAGTTTGAAAGCCAACATAAATTGCGGAAATTCGGAATTTATGATTCTCGGCACTCCCGCTGATGAATTTCCCGACATTCCCAAAGCGGAAAGCGGAGATATCGTTAAAATACCGCAAAACATATTAAAACAGATGATAAGACAAACCGTTTTTTCGGTTTCGCAGAGCGAAGTAAAGCCGATTTTGAGAGGTTGCCTTTTCACCGTTTCGGGAAACGATATTTCGATTGTCGCGGTCGACGGACGCAGAATTGCAGTCCGAAAAGAAAAAATTATCGCTTCTTCGGAGGGAGAATATAAATTTGTTGTTCCGGGGAAAACGCTCGGCGAGGTTGCAAAGCTGATTTCGGACAGTGACACTGATGTTTCGCTGACGGTCGGGACAAAACAAATTTTATTTAAACACGATAACATTACAGTTTCGTCGAGGCTTCTTGAGGGCGAGTTTTTGAATTACGAGAGCGCGCTGCCGAAAACCTGCACCACGACAGCGATTATAAATACTTCCGAAGTAGCGGGAGCGGCGGAGAGAATCGCGCTTATAATTTCTGATCCGACGCAGACGCCGATAAGGATGAAATTTGACACCGCGATAAAACTTTACTGCCAGACCACGCTCGGCAAGGCAAACGATATTGTAGAGGCAAAAATAAGCGGCGACGAGCTTGAAATCGGATTTAATCAGCGGCTTCTTCAGGACGCGCTGAACGGCTGTGAGGAGGAAGAGGTTGTTCTCGAATTTGCGGGGCCTGTTTCGCCGATGTCAGTTAAACCGGTTGACGGTTCGGACAGATTTTTATATCTCGTTCTTCCGGTCCGCCTGAAAAGCGAGTAGGTGAAGTTATGCAGGAGATAAAAATAACCGGCGAGTATATAAAACTCGACAGTTTTTTGAAATTCGCCGGCCTTGTCGGGACCGGCGGACAGGCGAAGATGATTATCGCCGACAATGAAGTTAAGGTAAACGGCGCTGTCTGCCAGGAGCGGGGGAAAAAGCTCCGAAAAGGCGATATTATCGAGGCGATGGGGCGGCAATTTATAATTGACAATTGATGATTGACAATTATAGTAGTCGGCTTTGCCGACTTTGATTAGTTAAAAGTTAACAGTTAACAGTGGACAGGTGAGGAAGTCGGCTTTCGCCGACTTTGATCAAAAAGGGTGCGGGGGAGAAATGGGAAACGACCGCGGAATTTGCCGCAAAAGCGGCTGCCGGCGGCAGAAAGCCGACGGAGAGGCGAGCACAGCTCGCCTATTCCGCGCATAGCCGGGCGAGAGCGGTGTGAGGCAAAAAATGGTGCGCGCCAGAAACAGCTTGACACGGTATATAGGATTCGCCGAGCCTAATATTCTGGGTAAGAACACTAGGCAGACGCCATAGGCGGAATAAAAGGCAGAATAAAAAAGCAAAGCCGGAATTAACTTGATATGTGGGGTTTGCCGAGCTTAATATTCTCGCCGAGCTCGTTTAAGCAGACTCCGTAGGAGGAACAAAAAGAGGAATAAAAGATGAAGATTTTGAGGCTGCAACTGAAAAATTACCGCAACATCAAAGAGTGCGTGTTTGTGCCGTCGGACGGGGTAACCGTTCTTTGCGGCGGAAACGGGCAGGGAAAAACCAATCTTCTTGAAGCGGTCTATTTTTTCTGCGGTGGAAAAAGTTTTCGTCCCGGCGGCGACAAAGATTTCATCATGAGAGGGGAAGACTGTGCAAAACTTTCGCTTTTTTACGAGAGCGGCGGCATAGAAAAATCCGCCGAGATAATCCTTAAAAGAGACGGCAGGAAGGAGATTTTTTCAGGCGGCGCGAAGATAAAAAGCAGAAGCGAGCTTGTCGGCGGCTTTACCGCGGTGCTGTTTGCGCCAGAACATCTTGAACTTGTAAAATCCGGCCCTTCCGAGCGACGGCGGTTTCTCGATTTTGCCATAAGTGGCATACGGCCTCGGTATATGTCGGCGCTGGCGGTCCTTACCAAAGTCGCGGCGCAGAAAAATGCCTTGCTTAAAACAACCTGCGGCGCAGAGACCCTTTCGGTTTGGAATGAAAAGATGGCAGGTGCGGCGGCGGCGGTTTCGGTGATGCGTACCGAATACGTTAAAACCCTTGAAATTGCGGCCGGAAAATATCTTGAGAGCCTGTCGGGAGGACGCGAAAAAATAGGCCTTGCGCTAAAGCGCGCGGCAGGGTTTTCCGAAGATTTTTCAGAGAAAGAAGCTTTTGATTTTTATCTTGACTTGTTTGAAAGCAAAGCGGAGCAGGAGATTGCCGCAGGAATGTGCCTTTACGGGCCACAACGGGACGACCTTGAGATATTTGTCGGTGATCTGCCCGCAAAAATATATTGCTCGCAAGGGCAGCAGAGAAGCGTGATTTTGGCGCTTAAACTTGCAGAGGGAGATATTTCGGCCGAATGCTTCGGCGAGCCGCCCGTTTTTCTTTTGGATGATATCATGAGCGAGCTTGACGAGAGCCGCCAGAAGTATATCGCGGAGCAAACAGAGGGGAGGCAAGTGCTTATAACCGCATGCAGCGGCACCGAGAAATACAAAAAGGCAAAAAAATACGATGTCTGCGCCGGGGAATATAGGCAATTGACAATTGACAATTGACAATTGTGGAATGCCGCGAACGCGCGGCAGCTGATTAGTTAACAGTGAACAGTGAACAGTTGAGGAAGTCGGCTTTCGCCGACATTGACCAAAAAGGAGCGCGGGGGAGAAACGGGGAACGGCCGCGGAATTTGCCGCAAAAGCGGCTTACGGCGGCAGGAAGCCGCCGGAGAGGCGAGCACAGCCCGCCTGTTCCGCGCAAAAACCACGACAAGAGTGCTTGTGAGGAAAAGAACGGTGCCAAAACCGGGAGAGAGCATTGTGAAACAAAGAACGGGGCAAAACGAAACAACCTTTCTATATGGGGTCTACCGAGCCTAATATTCTCGGCGGGCATATTTAAGCAGACTCCGTAGGAGGAATAAAAAAGCCAGAAAAAACTTGCTTTAAGAGATTTGCCGCATCCCAATATTCTCGGCAAGCAAATTTAAGCAGACTCCGTAGGAGGAATAAAAATGTTTATACATCTTGGTGAGGAAACGACAATAATGACTTCCGACATAATCGGAATTTTTGACATAGATAATTGTTCGGTTGAAAAAAACACAAGGGTTTTTCTGCGCGCAGCGCAGAAGGAGGGGCGCATCATTGACGTTTCGGGCGAGCTTCCGAAAGCGTTTGTGGTCTGCGGCGACAAGAAGGTGTTTTTTTCACAGCTTTCTCCGGCGACGCTCAAAAAGAGGGCGGGAAATATTTTGCTGAACATATAGGCAATTGACAATTGATAATTGACAATTGACAATTTTGGAAGTCGGCTTCGCCGACATTGATTAGTTAACAGTCAAAAGTTAACAGTGAACAGTTGAGGAAGTCGGCTTTCGCCGACTTTGATCAAAAGGAATGCGGGTCATGGCAAAAAATCGCGCGGAAGTTCAGAAAAGGCAGGGGCGCAAACAAGCGTAACGGCTGCGGAACAGGGCAAACACGGTTTGTCCGCGGGCGGCAGAAAGCAGCCCGAAGCGCCGCATATATGCGGCGGGTTCCGCGAAAGACCGAGATGTGGAGATTGATTATACACGACGAGTGGAGTGTAACTGAATGAAAATTAATCAGCGCGACATTGAAGAAAGCAGACGGCTTGCAAAAGCAATAAACGCCCTTAGCGCAGATGACAAAATTAAATTTAATATTGAATTTTACAACAACGGCTATGATTTTAGCAAACTTTCTGACGACCTTAAAGCGAAACTAAACATAACGGCGAAATAGGCATACGCCTTTTGCTTTATATGGCGTGCCAAGCCTAATATTCTCGGCGAGCACATTTAAGCAGACGCCGTAGGCGGAATAAAAAAGGCGGAATAAATTAAACTTGACATATAGGACTTACCGAGCCTAATATTATCGGCGAAAACATTTAGGCAGATGCCGTAATCGGAACAAAAAAGGCGAAAAAAAATTAACTTGCTATATAAGGCTTGCTGAGCCTAATATCCTCGGCGAGTGCGTTTAGGCAGACTCCGTAGGAGGAGTAAAAGCTCCGTAGGAGGAATAAAAGGAGGAAAAATGAACGAAGACATCAGAAACGAAATAGGCGCCACCGAGACAAACGAGGTCTACGACCAATCGCAAATCCAGGTTCTCGAGGGGCTGGAGGCTGTGCGCAAAAGGCCGGGAATGTACATCGGCTCTACCTCGTCGCGCGGACTCCACCACCTTGTTTACGAAATCGTGGATAACGCGATTGACGAGGTTTTGGCAGGTCATTGCGACACGATTACGGTCGAAATACTTAAAGACAATATTATTTCGGTTACCGATAACGGACGCGGAATCCCTGTCGGAATCCATCACCAGAAAGGGATTTCGACCATCGAGGTAGTTTTCACCGTCCTTCACGCGGGCGGCAAGTTCGGCGGCTCGGGGTATAAGGTTTCGGGCGGCCTTCACGGAGTCGGCGCATCGGTCGTTAACGCGCTTTCCGAGTGGCTTGAGGTCGAGGTTTGCGACGGCAGCGATGTCTATTATCAAAAATTTGCGCGCGGCGACAGCGAGGGTCCCGCAAAGAAAATCGGGAAAAGAACAGATACCGGAACAAAGGTCACTTTCAGGCCGGACGCCGAGATTTTTGATGAGGTCGTTTTTGAATATGATATTTTGCTCTCCCGCCTTAGGGAACAGGCGTTTCTAAACGGGGGCGTTCGTATCATCCTCCGCGACTTACGCGAGGACGAGCCGGTCGAAAAAGTGCTTTATTACGAGGGCGGTATCCGCTCCTTCGTTACATATTTGAATAAAAACAAAGAATCGCTACTCGAAGAGCCGATTTATATCGCGGGGACGAAGGGCGACAGCATGGCGGAGATTGCGGTTTCATATAACGACCGCTATGACGAGACGATTTTGTCCTTTGCAAACAACATCCACACGACCGAGGGCGGCATGCATGAAACAGGCTTTAAATCCGCGCTTACCAAGGTAGTAAACGACTATTGCCGCAAGAATAATATTTTAAAAGATAATGACAAAAACCTCACCGGCGAGGATGTTCGAGAGGGAATTGTGACCGTTATTTCGGTCAAGCTCCCCGAAGCGCAGTTCGAGGGGCAAACCAAGACGAAACTCGGAAACGCGACCATGAGAACCCTTGTCGAGAGCCTTGTAAACGACAAACTCGCCGCGTTTTTTGAGGAAAATCCCGCCGTCGCGCGGCAGATAATCGACAAAGCGCTGACCGCCTCGCGCGCAAGGGAAGCGGCGCGAAAGGCGAAAGAAACGGCAAGAAAAGGCGCGCTCGGCGACGCGCGAATGCCCGGAAAACTCTCCGACTGCCATGAAAAAGACCCCGCCCATACCGAGATTTATATCGTCGAGGGCGACAGTGCGGGCGGTTCGGCAAAGGACGGACGGGACAGCCGTTTTCAGGCGATTCTTCCGCTTTGGGGAAAGATGCTGAATGTCGAGCGGGCGAGGCTTGACAAGGTTTACGGCAATGAAAAACTTATGCCGGTCGTGACCGCTCTCGGAACGGGTATCGGCGAAGAATTCGACCTTACCAAAATGCGCTACGACAAGGTCATAATTATGGCTGACGCCGACGTCGACGGCGCGCATATCAGAACGCTTCTTTTGACGTTTTTCTTCCGCTTTATGCGGCCGCTCGTTGAAAACGGGCATATATACATCGCCCAGCCGCCGCTATACAAATTGACAAGAGGAAAACAGGCTCCGCGATACGCTTTTTCGGATGAGCAGAGGGATGTGGTTTCTGCTGAGCTTCGCGGGGACGAGATGAATGCAAAGATTGAAATCCAGCGCAACAAAGGTCTTGGTGAAATGGATCCGGCAGAGCTTTGGGACACCACAATGGATCCGAAAACGAGAACGCTGATTCAGGTTGAGCTTGCCGACGCAATAGCGGCGGATGAGATTTTCACCGTGCTGATGGGCGATAAGGTCGAGCCGCGAAGGGAATTTATCGAGCAAAACGCGAAGTACGTTACAAATCTTGACATATAGAAAGTGACAATTAATAATTGACAATTGACAATTATGGTAGTCGGCTTCGCCGACTTTGATTAAAAAGGGCGCGGGGGAAACGTGGAACGGCCGCGGAACAGGGCGAACACGGTTCGCCCGCGGGCGGCGGAAAGCCGCCCGAAGCGCCGCATATTTGCGGCGGGTTCCGCGAAAGAAGAGAAAGCGGAAACGACTAAGCGGGGTTGGCAAACAGTAGGGGGCGATGCCCACATCGCCCCGCAGATATTAACCTTCGCAAGGCTAAAATAAACAGTTTTTATAGAGGTTTGCAATTCCTAATGTTCTTGTCGCGACTCTTTAAGCAGACGCCGTAGGCGGAATAAAAAGATATTGAAAATAGTGACACTCAATGAATTTTGCTTTATAAGAGACGCCGCGCTAATTATTTACGGCAAGAGTATTTAAGCGAACGCCGTAGGCGGAATAAAAAGATTTTGAAAATAGTGATACTCAATGATATTTGCTTTATAAGAGACGCCGAGTTGATTATTTACGGCAAGCAAATTTAAGTAGACGCCGTAGGCGGAATAAAAAGGAGAAGATATGGCTAAAGAAAAACTGCACCGGCTGACGCCGGAGGATATAGAGATGCTAAAGGCGCAGAATATCAAGCCGGTGGACATCAATAAGGAAATGAAAAAAAGCTTTACCGACTACGCGATGAGCGTTATTGTCGGGCGAGCGCTTCCCGATGTCCGCGACGGACTGAAGCCGGTTCATCGCCGCATTCTTTATGCGATGCACGAGGACGGGCTTACCTTTGACAAGGCGTTCCGCAAATCGGCGACCACCGTCGGAAATGTTCTCGGGCGGTACCATCCGCACGGCGACGCATCGGTTTATGATGCGCTTGTCCGCATGGGACAGAGCTTTTCGCTTCGCTATCCGATGATCGACGGCCACGGCAACTTCGGTAATATCGACGGCGATCCCCCTGCGGCATACCGTTATACCGAGGCTCGCATGAGCCGCCTTGCCGCCGAGATGATGCGCGATATAGACAAGGAAACGGTCCAGTATTCGCCGAACTTCGACGAGAGCAGGGAGGAGCCGTCGGTTCTTCCGTCGCTTTTCCCGAGCCTGCTTGTCAACGGCTCTATGGGCATCGCGGTCGGCATGGCGACCAATATCCCGCCCCACAACCTGACCGAGACGATTAACGCAACCCTTTGCCTTATCGACAATCCCGAAGCCGAGCTTCCCGACCTTATGGAGCATATTCAGGGGCCGGATTTTCCGACAAGCGGAATAATTCTCGGCCGAAGCGGAATCCGCGCCGCCTATGCGACCGGCAAGGGCAGGGTTGTTATGCGCGCGCGCTGCGAAATAGAGGAGCAGTCGGGCGATAAATTCCGAATCTCGGTTTATGAAATTCCGTATCTGGTAAATAAAAGCCGCCTTGTCGAAAGCATTGCTGACCTCGTTAAGGACAAGCGGGTTGAGGGCATTGCCGACTTGCGCGATGTTTCGGGAAAAAGCGGGCTCCATATCGTAATCGACCTTAAAAAAGACGCGAATCCGCAGGTTGTTTTAAACCAGCTTTATAAATATTCTCAGCTTCAGGACAGCTTTTCGGTCAATATGCTCGCGATTGTCGACGGAAAACCGCAGACGCTGACGCTTAAAGACGCGCTTTCCGAATATATTTCGCACCGCCGCATCTGCACCGAAAACCGCATTAGATACGAACTTCGCAAGGCGCAGGAGAGAATTCACCTTTTAGAGGGGCTCAAAATCGCCATAGACAATATCGACGAAATTATAGCGATAATCAGAAGCGCCTATAACGACGCCAAAGCTCAGCTTATGGATAGGTTTTCGCTCTCGGATATTCAGGCGCAGGCGATTTTAGAGATGCAGCTTCGCAGGCTTCAGGGGCTCGAACGCGAAAAACTTGAGGAGGAACTTGCCGCGCTTGCCGCGAATATAGAGGACTACAAGGATATTCTCGGAAATGTCGCAAGGCAGTATCAGATAATCAAGGAAGAGCTTATCGCCGTGCGCGATAAATACGGCGACGAGCGCAGAACACAGATTGAAAACGTCTATGACGAAATTGATATCGAAGACCTCATAGACGAAGAGGAATGCGTTATCACCATGAGCCACGCGGGTTACATCAAACGCATGCCGGTCGACACCTACCGCGCACAGCGGAGGGGCGGCCGCGGAATCACCGGCATGACCACCCGCGAAGAGGACTTTGTAGAGGAACTTTTTGTCGCTTCCACACATAGCTACATAATGTTCTTTACCGACCGCGGCAAGGTTTACCGCCTTAAAGGATATCAAATTCCCGAGGCGGGCAGGACGGCGAAGGGCTCGAACATTATAAATATTCTGCCTATCGAGCAGGGCGAGAGCATCTCGGCGGTTATCCATTTCCGCGAGATTGAAGAGGAAAAATATCTCACCATGATTACAAAGCTCGGAACGATTAAGCGCACAAGGCTTTCGGAATACGCCACCGCTCGCAAAGGCGGGCTGAAAGCGATTGTTCTTGATGAGGACGACACCCTCGTCCGCGTTAAACTGACCGACGGAACAAACAGCCTGATTGTCGGAACCTATCACGGCAAGGCGATTCATTTTGACGAAAACGACGTTCGCTGCATGGGCCGCGTAACGCGCGGCGTCCGCGGAATTATGCTTGGAAAAGGCGATTTCGTTGTCGGCATGAGCACTTCGCGCGAGGACGGAAATCTTCTAACAATTACCGAAAACGGCTATGGCAAAAGGACTTCGATTTCGGAATACAAGATTCAGAACCGCGGCGGAAAGGGAATTACAAACTACAACCTTTCGGCGAAAACCGGCAATGTCGCGGGCATTAAGGTCGTTTCGGACGATGACGATATAATCCTTATTTCGGACGGCGGCATAATTATCCGCTTCTCGGCGAGCGAGATTCCGACCTACGGCAGGGTTACCGGCGGCGTTATCGTCATGCGCCTTTCGGAGGGCACGAAGGTTGTAACCCTTGGCAGAACTGCGAAAGACGAGTTCGAGGATATCGAAGAGGATATCGAAGGCGGCGAGAATGCCGGGGCCGAAGAGGGCGGCGTTACCGCGGCGGAAGAAACCGCGGCGGAAGAAACGACAGAGCAAGGCGAAGATAAAGAAAGCGGCAATAATTAATATACTTAAGGCTTCGGGATTATCCCGAAGCCTTTTATTTTGAAGCCGTCTGCGGACGGGAATATCCACCGCACGAAACTTTTTCGGACGGTAGTTTATTAATTAGGAAGATGTTAAAATAAGCACAACCCGGGCGCGCAAGTTAGTTCATCAAAAAACGTATATTATTAGAAGAAAGGGAAAATGTATGAATTATCTAAATATTTTATTAGCAGTATTATTTTCAGTTGTAAGTATTACAACCGGGATAGCGAGTATGATTTTCTCATTTATTACAAAAAAACAGGTCCAAGTAGAAGCGATAAAACAATATTATGAAGAAGGTAATTCAGAGGAAATGCTAAAACTAATCGCGGAATTTTATTACTATATGGAAAAAGGCGAATTTGATATAAATGAATACAAAACCGTTGGGAAACTAATGGGTTTCTTTGACAAGTGGGCAACGCTATTTGTTTATAAAACTCTTCCAATTTGGGTGTTTGAAGGAAATCCTGGGTATCTCGTTATTACTTTTTTTGATTATACTAAAGAACACATATTATCAAGAAGAAAGCAAAAAAATATTAATGCAACTAATAGCGGTTATGCTATTAACATAGAAAAATTGGCAAATAAAATAGATAAAAAGTATAATTACAGAAACAAATAAATTGTGATTCCGCGCCCGCGTTAATATGAATAAAGTAAAGACATATGTCTACAGACATATGTCTTTACTTTTGCACAGCAATTCTTGAAAGTTTTTTAATTAATTCGGGGAGATGTGGGCATCGTCACCTACGGAAAAAAACGGCGTGCCGAGGTCGTCACGCCCTACGGGAAAGGGCGATACAGGGAGCACACCATATTTTTGCGTTATTTAATTAATTCGGGACGATATGTAGGCATCGTCCCGTACGGAGGGCAAAGACCGGTCATGAAATACCGCTGACGGCCTTAAATACCTTCGTTCCGCAAAATGCGCATATCTTTTTGCCACCGTATTCCCCCAGAAATTTCACATTCCCGCAAAAAATACAGGCGTTCTCGTACCGCTCTAACCAGATGCCGTTTTCATAAAGCGTAACAATAACCTCTCCGCCAGGTTCTATATCAAGTTTTCGCCGCATTTTTACAGGCAAACATATCCGTCCCACCTGGTCAATGCGCGCTTTTTGTCCGCTATGAGCTTTTCTTTTTTTCTCCATCTCACTATTTCCTTTTAATAAATTATTTAGCCGGAAGAAAGCAGAATTTTAAAAACTATATTATGACGGAATTACCCCGGCAGGTTTTGCAGAATTGCATCAAAGCCTGCCGAAGATTCCGC
>JAVBPR010000014.1:0-5673 GCA_031549485.1 Eubacteriales bacterium
AGCAATCCGTTTACATATATTTAGTCGGTACCTATGACGCAGAGGTCCCACCCGTTCCCATCCCGAACACGGAAGTTAAGCTCTGCAGTGCTGAAAATACTTGGCGGGAAGCTGCCCGGGAACATAAGTCGGCGCCGACACTAAATATTCCTCCTTAGCTCAGCCGGTAGAGCATGCGGCTGTTAACCGCAGCTTCGTTGGTTCAAGTCCAACAGGGGGAGCCAACAAATTAGCCGCCGATTATAAGTCGGCGGCTAATTGACCACAGGGGCCATTAGCTCAGTTGGTTAGAGCATCCGGCTCATAACCGGATGGTCCGCGGTTCGAGTCCGTGATGGCCCACCAAAAAGAGCAGTGCATTTGCACTGTTCTTTTTTTCGTTTATTACAAATCACTTTATTAATAGTAACTTTGTCTTTGATATGATACGATAGTAAAAAACAGAGGGATAAAATAAAATGTTAAAAAAGATAATTATATTATTAATATGTTTTTTTTGTTTGTCTGCTTGCTCAAAGATAAACGATGGCGAAAAAAACAACAGTATGAATAAGGCAGAGCAAGAAAAATATTTCGATTATTTTTTCTTGCACAATGATGAGCTTAGATATCTCCCCAACTTTAAAAATGCCTCAGAAATAAAAGGGGATGATAGCCTTTTGCTGTTTGCTTTTGTGAATAGAAGTGAAAAAGACAGTTTGTTATTCTCATATGAAGATTTTAATTTTGTATGCAAAAAATATTTTGGAAAAATTTTTACTATTGAAAATTCTATAATGTTTAACAAGACAGATGTAGGATTCGAACCGGCGGGGTTTGACTTAAATGATCAATGTTACTATCGACTTAACACGCTTTCAAAAAATGCAGACGGAAGTTACAGCGCGTTTATAGAAGGAATAGTAATTGGAGAATGCGACCTATGGGATGATGAAGAGTTCAGATCAAAGAATGGGCAAATAATATATGATATGATCAAAGAGAAAGGTATTACCGAAGAAGAAGCCGTTCTCCAAGTTTTTAAAAGTGTTTCTTATAAACAAACTTTTGATATAAATTTAAAAATTAATCTAACTTTTAAAGAATCAGAAACAAATGGCGCTATCATTTATCTCTCTTCAAAAAATGAAGGGAAAGACATTGATTAGTAATAAGAAAGAGGTAAATAAATGAAAAAAGTCTTTTTATTTATCATAATGCTTCTGATTATTTTGCCGCTTTTTTCTTGTAATGCAGTGCAGGTGGCTGAAAGTGATTATTCTTTGCACTGGGCGAATGAAAGCATAAAATATATTTATGAAAAGGGTTATGCAAACATTGATATTCTGAATAAAAATCCGAACAAAGAACTTCCCAGAGGAGAATTTATAACTATGCTATTATCTGCAGTTTTATCTACTGATATTGCAAAGAAAGACGGATTATTTGTCAGTAATGCATATTTATCAAGGGGAGAAGCGGCATTAATAATTTCACAAGCTATAAAAACAAGCCCTTCTGAAAATTTAACTGCAAAACGTTTTACAGATGACGTGCGTATTAGAAACAAAAAATATATTTATGGTCTTGTTGATGCGGATATAATTTACGGAAGAGATAATGGAAAATTTGAGCAAAACGCGCTTTTAACCATTGGCGAAGGGGCTACACTTATTAAACGTATTGTTGAAAGAGCGGAAAATCTTACAGAAACAGGAGTTGAAATAGAACGGAAGTTCTTAATTGATAAAGATATAATACCGCCAGAGATAAAAAGTGCGGACATATTTAACATTGAACAAACATATATATCTTTTGCCCCGGAAACACGGGTGAGAAGAATTAATGGAAGCTATTATTCATTTGCAATAAAACTTCCGAAAGACGATGTAGGCCTTATAAGGCAAGAAGTTGAAATTTATATTTCAAAAGAAGAATATGATTGTTTAGCGGTTAAAGAAGCCGCGCCGACTGTAATAAAAACAAGATACCAATTTGATTACAGATACAATAATGTTGCAGTGGATATTTATAGCGGAAGGCATGATGGGCTTGCGATATCCGAGATTGAATTTGCTTCAAAAGAAGAGGCGGATGAATTTATTCCTTTTACCTGGTATATAAAAGATGTAACTTCAGATAAACGCTATAAGAATGCAAGTCTTGCAACAGATGGCATGCCAGAATAAGAAAAACAATAAAAAATTTTTATGAGCATTGTTTGAGTTTCGCATTTTACGTTTATATTACATATTTCAGGATTGGTTGACATAATATGTATTTGTGATTAGACTTAAACTGTAGATTTATACGCAAAAGGACGTCTGAAATGAAAAAAATTATTGCAATTTGCATGCTTTGCGCTTTATTTATAACCGGTGCGGCCGCCGCTTTTGAGTGGGCGGACGAAGCGGTAGCATATCTTTTAGAAAAAAAAGTTATTGCCGGTGATGAAAACGGTGACCTCAATCTTGGCGGAAATCTTGCGGCAAGCGAGGCGGCGAAACTAGTTTGCGAGTCTTTTTCACTTAAAAAAGCCGCCAAAAACAATACCGCTTTTTCGAAGTATATAACCGAATGGTTTTATGATTACATCTGTTCGGTTTCTGAGCTGACAGGCGAAACTTTTGAGCCGAAGCAGATGATAACGCGCGAACAATACATGTATTGGATTATAAAAGCGGGCGGATATGAAAACACTGTGCCGAAAAACGCGCATGTTCTTGATGAAAAATTTGCGGATTACAGGGATATCGAGTCAAAATATTACCCCGCCATTCTGGTGCTTGCCGATAACGGTTATGTCAAGGGCGATGACGTGGGGCTGCTTAACCCGAAAAGCAATTTGACCAGAGCGGAAGCGTTTGTAATCATCGCAAGAGTGCAAAAAAATCCGCCGAAAAATATAGTCGATCCCACAAAAACGCAGACGCCGATAATCGGGGAAGCGAAGGCGACTGTCGGGCAGGCGAAGACCTGGGCAAGGAAAAGCGGCGCGCATCAGAGGTTTATCGACATTGCGGAAATATACTGGAAGTACGGAGAACTTACCGGAATTCGTCCGGAAGTGCTATATGCCCAAGCGGCGAAGGAAACCGGTTTTGGAAAATATATGGGCAGGGTTACGCCCGAGATGAACAACTGGGCCGGAATAAAAATAAAAAAACCGACGGGTGACTCGACAGAAGACCACGAAAGCTTTGCAACACCGGATGACGGTGTCAGGGCGCATTATAATCATATGGCGGCATATATCGGCACCAAGCCTATTGGGGAGCCGCACGACCGGTATTATGTTGTAAAATCGATTGACTGGGCGGGAACGGTTAAATATGTAGAAGAGCTTGGCGGCAAATGGACGCCCGACCCGACCTACGGTGCAACCCTTGTAAATAATCTTTTAAATCCGCTTTTGGCAACCGTTTCCGAAGAACCCGAAACGCCGCCTGAAGAAACAGGGGGGCAATCGTTTTTCAAAACATTTTACGCAATAATTGGTCATTGGGCAGCATAATTATATTTGAATCCGCCGATTAAATATTGGCGGATTTTTTATTGCAAAACGAATGCCAAACTTAATTTTTGATAGCTTAAACCATTTGACAGGATTTTGAAATAACAGTATAATTATGGTAATAATGGCATTAAAATGGTAAAGGAGATTTCATTATGGGAAACAAAATCATACTAAAAAAAGAATCAAACAACTGCCGCAACGCGGGGCTTCTTGGGATACTCGCTTTTTTGATCTCGCTTTATCATTTGTATAGAAATATTGCGGGAAATTATGTTCCGGGCATAGTTATTGCCGCGGTTATTTCAGTTGGAACGCTTTGGCTTGCCGTCGTCTCTTTTTCTGCGGTAAAGAAAAACTACGGCGCAACAATGATTCCGGCGCTTTTGCTTGCGGGGTCGACGATAGCTCAGGCCGTTATGTTCGCGCTTGAACAAAAAACGCTTTTTGCGCTCAGATATTTCAGCCCGGTTATCATCCTCGCCGCAATTTTTATCGTGGTGTACTTCTTCACAATTACCAGAACTATAAAAACAAAAATGCCTTTTGCGCTTGCCTCAATCGTTCTCACGTTTGATTTATTTATCAATAGATTTTCACCCGCGTTTCTCGGGAAAGGACCGAACACAGGCTTGTTTATTGCATTTGCGGCTTTCATAATGCTTGCTTTTGCAATCGATGACAGAGACGTTATTTATAACGACTAAAATATAAAGGGGCACTGCGTGCCCTTTTTTTTTGGAGAAGAAAGATATGAAATATGATTTTTTGGAAGATTACTGCACGGCGAAGAAGGCTGCATATAAAGAATTTAAAGCCGAGTGGGGCTGCGACAGATACATGATTCGTGACAAAATGTTCTTAATGCACGGGCGCGATAATGAGGGCAAAGAAATTTTAACATTGAAACTCGAACCGCTTGAAGGCGAGCATTTCAGAAGAGTTTTTGCGTCTGTAAAACCCGGGTATTACATGAATAAAGAGCATTGGAACTCTATTTATACCGACGGGGACGTGCCCGCCGAAGTTTTAAAAGAAATGATTGATAAATCCTATGGGCTCATTCTAAGAAGCTTCAGCAAAAAGGCGCAGGCAGAGATGCTCGAAGGGTAAAAAGTTTCTTTTTGTTCACAATTTCATGCTTGTTTTTTTCTTTCATACTGTAATACAATAATAAAAAATTCAAGGAGACGTAAAAATGAAAAAACTAATAAGTTTATCACTAATAATTTGCCTTGCGCTTGCAATCGGCCTTTCGGCTTGCGCGAAAACCCCGACAGAGCCGGATCTTGATCCGATGAATCCGGGCCCGCAGATTCCTGACACAGCAACTGTTACGGGCGTTGTGATCGAGGCTTCGGAAGGCGCTGTTTCGGTTCAGGCGCCCGATGGAACAACATATATCTTCACCGTCGGCAGCGAAACAAAAATCGACGGAAAAGATGACCTCGGCAGCACTGTCGAAGTTAAATACAGCGGAAACTATGTTGAGAAAACAAACGCAATCGAAATAAAGGTTGTAAAAGAAGCCGCGCCGGAAACAACAACCGCGCCCGGTCCTGAAATCCCGGCAGATAAAGAGCATGTTATTAAGTATATAACCGGTACGATTATCGGCGATACGATGCACAATGTTCAGGTTAAAGCGAGAATGAACGGCGAAACTTACACCATTCTCAAAAACGATAAAACGGTAAGCGACGAAAATATCGTTGTAGGAAGCGTCGTGAGAGTTTGGCACACAGGCAATATTAAAGACGGCGTCATGGCGACAAAGGTTATCCTTATAGCTGATCCGGTCGATGCAGAAAAACATTTGCTTATCGGCACAATAGTTGATTCGACAACGAATTCAATAATAGTTACGGCGAAAGACGGCTTTAACTATACTTTCAAAAAGACCGATAAAACCGAAGTTACAGCTTCGATAAGCATCGGAGATAAAGTCAGCATCACATATACAGGCGACGTCACAGACGGCCCGACGGCGGTGAAAATCGCGGCAGATTTAGTTGCGGTAAGATAATTAAAAAAAGAACGCTTTAAAAAAGCGTTCTTTTTTTATGCTGTAATATACCGCAAGCCGGGTATAATATGTTATAATAAAGTATTAATTATAAATTCTGTTTTTAAGAGGATATTATATGAGACACACAAAAATAGTTTGCACGCTCGGGCCT
>JAVBPR010000004.1:0-71123 GCA_031549485.1 Eubacteriales bacterium
CAGATAGCACAGTACCCGGCCCGATAGGCCCAGTAGGCCCTGTAGGACCGATGGGTCCGGAAGGCCCGGCGGGAGCAGACAGCACGGTACCCGGCCCTCAGGGTCCGGAAGGTCAGCAAGGACCGATAGGCGCGACAGGCCCGGCGGGAGCAGATAGCACAGTACCCGGCCCGATAGGCCCAGTAGGCCCAGTAGGACCGATGGGTCCGGAAGGCCCGGCGGGAGCGGACAGCACGGTACCCGGCCCTCAGGGTCCGGAAGGTCAGCAAGGCCCGATAGGACCGCAAGGCCCGGAAGGTCCTGCAGGAGTCGACACATCCGACATTATTCCTTATGTTACAGGCACGCCGTTTCCAATTTATATGGATACCGAGCAGCATCCGTATACAATGGGGTTTGGTGTGCACGGCGAATGCCCGCATCCGATTGTTGATGGGAGAATTTCTTTTGTTGACGGTCTCCTTGGCGCGTATCCGTTCTTACTTGCGAAAGACTCTGTGATTACCGACATCGGAATATCGATGATTTCTAATGAAGCGGTGGATTTGGGCACCGCGGAAGCAAATATGTTTGGGCAGGTATTCTATAGGATTAATACACCCTATTTCATCGGCATTCCCGAAACAAAAGTCGTCATGACCCCGGCGCTGACCGGAAATGTGACCAAAGGGCAGATGTTTGAAATGATTGTAAATAACCTCGAAATTCCGCTGCCGGCGGGAAGCAGGGTTATGTTAATCATCCACAAAGATGTTATCGTTGAAGATTCTGGAAAGAGCTTGTCAGCGCTTGTTGCAGGAAGCGTATATCTTCGCAACGCGTGATTTTGCATAGACTATGTAATAAAGCCTAATTAGAAATAATTGGGACCGGCATAAATTTGCCGGCGGCAGAAAGCTGAGTTATGTTAAATAATAACAAAGATATTATTTAAGCAATTATAAATAAAATTTGGATGCTGCGAGCTGAAGCGTCAGCCGTAAAATAAGCAACAAAAACAAGGCCCGGGAAGTAATCGCTTCCCGGGCCTTTGCATGGCAGATGAATTTTTTGCTGTGTAAAATATATTTAGCGCAGCGCGCGCGGTATAAGATGGTATGTGAGGGTAAAAATTGCGGCGAAGCAAAAAAACGCCTTGCCAAAGATGGCGAAACTGGCGATAATACCACCACCCGCCTGAAAACAAGGCAAAATCAAACAAAAAGCTGCCTAACCAATAAAGTTAGGCAGCTTTCATATGGTCGGAGTGGCGATACAGAACTTTTTTAGAAGTCCAGTAATATCAACGGCTTTAGCGCGGTCAATGAGCAGTATTTACTACAAACCAAGGATTGAGATTATCATTAGACTTTGTTTCATTATATGGATAATGGGAAGTAATGATTATTAAGAATTTATACCCACTTTACTGATAATCTTCAAATGGCAAACATATCGTATCATCAATTTCCTTTACAATAGTCACTATTGATGTTGAAGAAACTGCGTTAAAGAAAGGTATTTTTGAAGTATCTTCTACCTTCTGGTCACAAGAAGCACTTAGTGCATCATTAGCGCTTTGGGTGACAATTCCAACAATATAACCTGATTTCGATATGACTGGACCACCACTATTTCCAGGTCTTGTTATTGATGATATAGTTATACAATCGCATCTTTGCCAGTCAATTGATATTGCGTTTATTTCACCACTTTGTACAATAAGAGGCGCTTCGCCCATCCCTTTTAACGGAGGATATCCCATTGTTATAACTTTATCTAATTCATATGGTTTTCCAAAATACGGGAAATGAGACAGTGGCACTTTTTCTGATAGCTTTACTATACCAATATCATGGTTTTTATGATAGCTCGGTTTTTCGATATGTAGCTGTTTTTCTTCAATCCAACAGGTAAAGTCTGATAAATCTTTTATATTGTGTCCGCAGGTCAAGACTATTTCTTCAGATATTAGGATGCCAGAGCCCGTCCCATCTTTCTTACCTTCAAATCGTACTATATAGGGAGCATATTTATCTCTCAAAAATCTTGTTCCTAATGCACTACCCAGCCAAAACAGGTTTTCTTTTTGCTGTTTAGACAGTTCTAATATAGAGTAATAGGTGTTGCAAAAAGGGGGACTACCAGTAGATACAGAACCCGTGTATGTGAGGTATGCGTGGCTTACTAATCTATTTATTAGAACTTCTATGTGCTTCATGTATTTATGTGAGTCAATAGTTGGATGCTTAATTTTAAGATAGTTCAATAAATTTCCAAAAGACATAGGTCTTATTGATTTCTCATCAGCATCAATATTTAACAATTTACAATTATCCCGATAACTTAATGGGGCAAAAAAATTCAATGCTGCTACTGCAAAAAGACTCATTTCTTCAGTAGTTAAAGGTGCTAAATTTGTATATCTTTGTTTTGAATCAGACATAATTACCTCCAAATATTTACAGATATTGCTTAGTTGTGAATAACCACTTATGACAATCAGCACAAAGTATATTATGAGTTCCCTATTATTCGCCCAATCTGAAATACATTTACTAACTCTATATAAACAATAAAAAACTGTAACCCCTTCATCAATCATCCATTATAGCCATTATACGATATCCAAGACTACAAATCCAGAGTTGTATTACTATATTTTTTCTGGCAATTGAACTCTAAATGACAGAAGCAGTCGGAGTGGCGATACAGTACCTATACTTTTGAAAGCCCAACAGCACAACAAAAAAAGACCCCTTGAAACTCAAATATGAGCCTCAAGGGGATGGTCGGAGTGAGAGGATTCGAACCTCCGGCCTCTTGGTCCCGAACCAAGCGCTCTACCAAGCTGAGCCACACCCCGATACTTTGATATTATAAAAAATTATTTTTAATTAGTCAAGAATTATTTACAGCTTGTTTGGGTTTTGATATACTTGTGAATATTATGAACGCCCGTAGCTCAGTTGGATAGAGCGTCAGACTCCGACTCTGAAGGTCGCAGGTTCGACTCCTGTCGGGCGTACCAAAACTCGCCGTGATATTATCGCGGCGGGTTTTTATATTAAATAGATTTGTATAAGGTCTGCGTCTAATATCGTGGCGATACTGCGCGCTCAAAAATGCAGGTTGGGAGATAAAAAATGCAGCTTGGTGAAATTTTGTTGACCGAAGTCCTGCGCGGGGCAATAATGTAATTGTAGCGCTGCAAAACAAGAAAAACCGAGGTGATGAAAGTTGAAAATTGTGATTGATGAGTCGGATATTTTTGATGAAATCGAAGTGGTCATAAAATGTAAAAAATGTGACGATGAAGTGCTGGCTTTGCTTTCGCGGATAAAAACCGAGGATGGTAAAATTCTCGGAGCGATAGGGGACAAAACCTTTTTGCTGTGCGAAAGCGACATTTTATATTTCGAAAGCGTGGATAAAAAATGCTTTGCATATACAAAAGAGCAAGTGTATGAAACTGCATTTAGGCTCTATGAGCTTGAAAACATGCTTAGTCACAAGGGCTTTTTTCGCGCGACGAAGTCGAGCATTGTAAATATTTCAAGAATAAAAAGCATTCAATCATCATTTAATTCGGTTTTAACTTTAGAAATGGAAAACGGTGAAAAACTAAGCGTTTCAAGGCAATTTTCGCCGATTTTAAGAGAAAGATTGGGGATGTAAATAATGAAAAAATTTATTCATAATATAGGCGAATTAAAGTTTCTTGTTGGGATTTATTTTATGGCGTTTATGATTTTCGCGACGGTCGGAAGCTACTTTTTGCACCGAATAAAATCGTTTGAAATAATTACAATATGGCAGATTCTTGGTCTCGCCGCGGTGTTTTCTGTGCTGCACTTTATTCAGACCTCGTCTATGAAACCCGTTTTGCGGATATCGCTTCATGCGGCGCTTGCCTATCTGACGGTTGCGGGATTCTCGCTCCTGTGCGGATGGGGATTTGCCCAAAGCCCTGAAATTTTCTGGCAATTTACGTTGATATTTGTAATTATTTATGCCATTGTTTTCACCGTATTTGGCTTTTATTATAAGAACGAAGAAACTTATCTGAATAAAAAATTAGAAGAATATAAGAATAAATAAAAGGTGGAAATAAGTTTTCCGATAAAGAAAAGATGCCGTATCAAATGGATATGGCATTTTTTATTCGGCAATGTTAATATAAAGAAAACTTGTAAGGAGGACGCAAAATGAGCAAGGTTTTTAAGGCGAAAATGATTCAAAACGGCGATATGGACGCCGGATATATAGAAATCCCCTTTGATGTGGAAAAAGAGTACGGCGCAAAGAGAGTTAAAGTCTTGGCGTTATTAAACGGTATAGAATACCGCGGCTCGCTGGTGCGGATGAAGTCCCCATGCCATATTTTGGGGATTCCGAAAGTGGTGCGCAGCCAAATGGGAGCAGATTTTGGAGATATAATCGAGGTCGAATTAGAAAAAGACGAAGAACCGAGAACGGTTGAATTGCCGGATGGTGTTAAAAAAGCGCTCGGGACAAAGGCTGTGCTGGCATTTAAAAAACTGTCATACACAAAACAAAAACAATTTATTTCGGAACTCGAGAGTGCCAGGAGAGAAGAAACCCGCGAAAAACGTATAAAAGCGATGATTGATAAAATTACAAAATAAAGGTTGCTGACAAACAGGTGCCGCAACATAAACTTAACAATCGATGTTTACTTTAGTGAATTTAAGTAATATAATGTAAATATAAATAGGCGCCTGGGGTTTTGCTATGAAATTCTTGTTTATTATAAATCCGATTTCTTTCAGGACAAGAGGAGAACAGGAAAGCTTTACGTCCGAAGTGGAAAACTATTTTAAAGACAAAAATTCCACATATTTAATCCATGTTTCAAGATTCCCGAGAGATGCAATCGGAGTTATTCGCAAATATGTTAAAAGCTCGAATGAAACAGTTCGGGTTTTTGCTGTTGGCGGTGACGGAATATTATTCGATTGTCTAAACGGGGTTATCGGCCTACCGAATGCCGAGCTCGGCGCGATTCCATATGGAGCGGCGAATGATTTTGTGCGCGCTTTCGGCGAAAACAAGCTCGATATTTTTCGCGATATCACCATGCAGGCGGAAGCTGGAACTGTCCTGACCGACGCGATAAGCTGCGGAAGCAATTATGCGATAAATTTTTGCACCGTCGGCTGGGAATCAACCGCTATCACAAATTCTATAAAACTTAGGAAAAAGATAAAATCGCGGAGACTTATAACTTTAATTTATCGGATATCAGGAGTTTTTTCCGCAGGGGATAAAACAATTACGCACCAATATTACGATCTTCTCATCGATGGTGTAAATTACAGCGGGCGTTACGGCACGATAAATATTTCTAACGGGCCCTGTTATGGCAACAAAAGCGTTGCTGTGCCTCTTGCAATGCCGAACGACAGGGAAATCGATATTATGCTTTTTAAAAGCACATATGCCCTCCGCGCTCTGCTGATAATGATGGATTATCTAAACGGAAAATATTATAAATATCCAAAAGATTTTACATATTTGCGAGGCAAAAAGATAGAAATTCGCTCGGAAAGTCCTCTTTTGATCGACCTTGACGGAGAAACTTTTTATGACACCAATATTAATATCGAGGTCGTGCCGGAGGCGATAAAATTTGTTGCTCCGAACGGGCTGACTTATTTGCGAAGGCGGGTGAAAAATGGATAAAATAATTTCGGACAGCAAATATGTAAAAATGGCAAACCGCTTTGCGTGTGTAAGTCTTATTGTTTTTGCCGCGCTTCGGACATGGCAGTACTACAATGAAAGCGAAATTGACAAAATCCCGTCGGTGCATATTTTCTGCACAATTACATTTTTGCTTTTGATTGCCGTAATGAATATCAAATTTACAAAAAAACATCTTGGCTTTTTTGTTCCGGCCATTATGTTTGCTACCTTTTTGGCGGCCGCCATTATATCAGGAGGATCAACGTATATTTTTCTGGTGCTTCTCTGTGTATGCGGCATCGGAAGTATGTATAACGATTATAAGGGGCTTCTCGCCGCGCTTATTATTGCAAATGCCGCGCTGGCATATTTGATTATAGTTGAAAAATTTTCAATAGATAAAAATCCTTTTGAAATCACTATTGTAAGCTGGCTTGTAACCGTTTACGGACTGTTTTTTCTTTATAGCTTGACGAAATTTTCCTCGTCAAGGACTTCTAAATCGATAAAAGCGCAGGATTCTTTTAAAACTATGCTCGATTCTACTCCAAATATTATTGCGCTTGTCGATGAGATGAACCTTGTTACCTATATCAGCAAGCCGCTTGCGGATATCGCGCATATCGAAGATCCCGAAATGGCGGTAGGGCGCCCGCTTCTTGACCTTTTTCGCAACGCGGAGGTCAAGGAAATGCTTGGCGATATTCTTTTGACAAAAGATTTGCATGAAGAAAACATCGAGCTGAATGTTCCGGACATGCCGAACTATTTAAAAGTCATTTCGAGCCGCATGGAAGGCGAAACAAAAGGCGTTTTTATCGACATTACCGATATTACGCCGGTCATGAAAGCCAAGGCGGAGGCGGAGCGCGCAACAATGGCAAAAAGCGATTTTCTTGCGAGAATGTCGCATGAAATACGCACTCCGATGAATGCGATCACCGGAATGGCAGAACTTATGATGCGGGAAACATCGATAAATAATATGTATGAGCTTGCGTCGAATGTCAAACAGGCGGGCGCAAATCTCCTGTCGATAATAAATGACATTCTCGACTTTTCAAAAATCGAATCGGGAAAATTTGAAATTATATCGTCGGATTATATGTTTGCCTCGCTGATGAATGATGTTATAAGCATTATCCGAATGCGGGTTATCGATAAACCCATTCAATTTGTCGCTAATATCGACTGTAATATACCAAGCAAAATGTACGGCGACGAGATAAGGATACGCCAAATACTGCTTAATCTGCTTAGCAATGCGGTGAAATATACTGATTCGGGTTATATATCGATTGCCGCAAGCGGCATTATGCTTGACACCGAAACTTTTCTTCTTAAAATTGAGGTCTCGGACAGCGGACAAGGAATAAGAGAGGAAGACCAAGAAGAGCTGTTTTCGGACTTTATCAGGATTGATAAAAGGAAAAATCGAGGCATTGAGGGAACCGGGCTCGGACTCGCGATTTCGCGCAGTTTATGCCATGCGATGGGCGGAGAGATTTCGGTTTTCAGCATTTACGGAGAGGGCAGCACCTTCACAATAGAACTTCCGCAGAAAATAAGGGAGTATATGCGTTTTGCAAAAGTCGTCGACGCAGAGGAAAAAAGTGTTTTGGTTTATGAAACCCGCGAAATGTACGCGAATTCTATTGTTTGCGCTATCGACAATCTTGGGGTAAACTGCTTGCTTGTTACATCGGAACAGGAATATATAGATGCGCTAAAGAATGAAAAATTTTCTTATATTTTTATTGCGTCGATATTATTTGAAAAGGCAAAGAAAATTGCGTATGAACATAATATCGACTCTGTGATTGTTCTCCTTTCGGAATACGGGGAAACGGTTATCGCGCCGAATGTCCGAAGGCTTGATATGCCCGCGCACTCGATTTCGGTTGCAAATATTTTGAATAATATCGAAGACAGTACGATGTATAGCGAGAATAAAGGCGATATTGCGAAATTTATCGCGCCGTCGGTAAACGTTCTTATTGTTGATGACATACTTACTAATCTCACCGTCGCCGAAGGGCTTCTTGCGCCTTACATGATGAATATCAAAAGCTGCCTAAGCGGGGAAGAGGCGGTCGAATTTATAAAAAGCAAGAATTTCGATTTTATTCTTATGGACCACATGATGCCGAGGATGGACGGAATAGAAGCTACGAAAATAATCAGGGAGATGGGCAAAGAAGATTCATATTTCGCGGACTTGCCGATAATTGCTCTCACTGCCAACGCGGTTCACGGCGCCAAAGAAATGTTTTTTGAAAACGGATTCAGCGATTTGCTCGTAAAACCGATTGAAATAGCTAAACTTGACAACGTGATTTCAAAATGGGTGCCGAAAGAGAAAAAACAGCTAAAAAAGAGAAATGAGCCCGTGCCCTTCGTTTCGTTGCCGAATATTTCCGGACTTGACGTAAAAAAAGGCATTGAATCAACCGGTGGGACAAAAGAGCAATACATAAAAATACTCGGAGTTTTTGAAAATGACGCAAATAGAGGAATAAAAAATTTGGAGAGCTGCCTCGAAAGCGATGATTTCAAAAATTTTGCAATACACATTCACGCGCTTAAAAGCGCGCTTGGAACTATCGGCGCCGGCGAGCTTTCGCAAACCGCAAAAGCTCTTGAAGAAGCCTCGAAAAAAGCGGATAAGAAATTTTTAACAGAAAATTATCCAAAGTTTCGAGAGGACGTTATTACTCTTCTGAAAGGGCTTGAATTCTCTGGCGAAGAAAAGCAGGTTAAAGAAAAAATCGATGAAGGAGAAATAAAACAAAAAATTAAACAGGCGGCAGATTTTATTGAGAACTATGACCTTGAAAGCGCGGAGAAATTACTCAAAATTCTGTGTGGAAGCGAGATAACAAAAGAAGAAAAACAAGCGGTTGAAAAAATTTTAGAAAGTTTAGCTATATTCGATTATGACAGCGCGCTTAAAAGCGCAAAGGAGGCGCTCGATGGACAGAATTGAAGAATTTGAAATTGCCGGAAAAAAGGTTATATATTTCGATATGGCGAATTTAAAGGCAAACATCGAATTTGCCGAAGTTATCGAAAAAGCAAAAGAGATCATAATAAAATACGAAAAAAAGTCGCTTTTTACGATCGTGAATATCAAAGGAGTGATGTTCGACTCGAAAACGAAGGAAATTGTTGTGCAGTGGATGGTTTTTAACGAGCCATATGTATCAGAGGGCGCGGTCGTCGGAATCGATGGAATCAAGCGCATTATGGCCGACGCCATTTTTAAAACAAGCGGCCGCAAAAATATAAAAGTATTTCAAACAAAAGAAGAAGTTATTGAATATTTGGAAAATAAATAAGATATGCCGGACAATCTGTCCGGCATATCTTATTTGAGATTAAAAACTTTTATACAGTTTTCGGAAAAAATCTTTTTTCTATCGCTTTCGCTAAGCGGAAGGTTCATAATATGTCCTATTTCCTTTTCGGGATTCCACATAGGATAGTCTGAAGCAAATAGGAAATGATCAACTCCGATTTCGCGTATAATGCTGTGCGCTTCTTCGGAAGATAAAAATTCGAGCGAGCTTGAGGTGTCGAAATAGGTGTTTTCGATTCCTTTAAAGATTGATACTGAATCTTTCCAATGCAGATATCCGCCCATGTGCGCGCCGACGCATGTAAGCCGCGGGAATGCTTTGGCAAGATTTGCAAGGCGCTTTGGATGCGAAAAATCGAACCGGTCATCGCCGAGATGGAAAATTATCGGAAGTCCCGCGCCACAAATAGTGTCATACATCGGGAAAAGAGAAGAGTCGTCAATATTAAATTTCTGAAAATCGGGATGAAGCTTTATTCCAACGAATCCAAGCTCTTTAATGCGTTTTATTTCCGCACGAAAATCGGCATATTCGGGGTGCATAGTGCCAACCGGAATAAACCTGTTATATTTTTGGCATTTTTCATAAATAAAAGTATTAATGCTTTCGACCTGCGAAGGCGCTGTCGCGACCGAAAAAACTAGGGCTTTTGAAATTCCGCTCTTTGCATAAACTGAATTTAAACTAGAGGGAAGCCCGTCGCCGAATATAGGCTGGTCGTAAAAACGTCCTATATTTGCAGTAGCTTTACCCGCGATTTTCCGCGGATAAATATGTGCGTGCGAATCGATAATCATATAGTCTGCCACCGTAAAATTCTCCTGTTGTAATATAATTATTAATTATATCAAATTATTTATTGAAAATAAAGGCGCGTTTTTATATAATAGTTTAGATGTAGCTAAATGGAACGGAGGCGCGAAAATGGCATATGTTATCGGTATAGATGTCGGAGGATCAACGACAAAGATTGTCGGCTTTTCCGGAGAATCTATGGTCGGTCCGATTTTTGTAAAAGCAAACGACCCGATCGCCTCGGTCTACGGCGCGTTCGGCAGATTTGTCGCGGAGAACAGTATAGCGCTTTCGGATATAGAAAAAATAATGATAACCGGGGTGGGCGCAAGTTTTATCAAAGAAAATCTCTTTGGTATCAGCACCGCGCATGTCGAGGAATTTATCGCGCTCGGCCTCGGCGGGCTTTATATCTCAAGCCAGGCAAAAGCCATAATCGTTAGCATGGGAACAGGTACGGCGTTTGTCCGCGCGGGCGAAAACATTGAACATCTCGGCGGAACAGGTGTCGGCGGCGGCACGCTTCTCGGACTTTCGAAAAAGATGCTGCAGATAAGCAGCTTCGATGATATAAGCGAAATAGCCAAAACGGGCGACCTCGATAAGATCGATTTATATATGAAAGATATCACAAGCGGAGAGGTTTCAAATCTTTTGCCCACTACAACCGCTTCGAATTTCGGCAAACTTTCGGATTTTGCCGACAAATCGGATATCGCGCTCGGGATAGTAAATATGGTATTCCAAACTATCGGGATGATGGCGGTATTTTGCACAAACGACCGCACCGAAAAAGTTGTTTTGACAGGAACGATGACAAGGCTTGCCTTCGCAAAAGAAATTTTTGCGGACATTGCAAAGATAACCGGGGTTGAGTTTATCATTCCGCAAAACGCTGAATTTGCCACTGCGGCGGGGGCCGCGCTTGTTTATAGGCGCGGATTCCGCTTTAAGGATATAGTTGATTAGAAGGGACAAATATGAATTTAAAACAGCAAAACAAAGAAGAACTCAGAGAAACACTATCACAGCTTACAAAGGAATATGAAAGTTTTAAAGCCCGCGGGCTTAAACTTGATATGTCTCGCGGAAAGCCGGGCGCGGATCAGCTTTCGCTGAGTGACGGAATGCTTTTATCGCTTGAAAACGGCAAAGATTGCTTTGATAAATCCGGGACCGACGCGAGAAATTACGGCGGGCTTGAGGGCATCGCGGAGGCGCGTGAATTTTTCGCCGAGCTTTTTGAGGTTAAAACCCCGCAAATCATACTGGGGAACAACTCCAGCCTGACAATGATGTATGATTTTGTTTCAAAAGCATATACTCACGGAGTATACCCCGGCGCGGTGCCTTTCGGAAAACAGGAAAAGATAAAATTTCTCGCCCCCAGCCCCGGCTATGACCGCCATTTCGCGGTCAGCGAAACATTCGGAACCGAACTTGTCGTCGTTCCGATGCTTTCGGATGGACCGGACATGGATATTGTGGAAGAGCTCGTTGCAAACGACGCGAGCATTAAGGGGATCTGGTGCGTTCCGAAATACAGCAATCCGGAGGGGAAATCCTACAGCGACGAAGTTGTTCGCCGTTTTGCGCGTCTTAAGCCTGCGGCAAAAGATTTCCGCATTATTTGGGATAACGCTTATGCAATTCATCATTTGAAAGATAGCGGCGACAAAATTTTGAACATTCTCGACGAATGCGAAAAGGCGGGTAATCCCGATCTCGCCGTTATGTTCGGTTCGACAAGCAAGGTTACATACCCGGGCGCGGGCGTTGCTTTTATGGCTTCTTCCGAGGCAAATATAAATTATATGAAAAAACTGATGTTTTTCCAGACCATAGGGCCGGACAAAATAAATCAGCTCCGCCACATCAGATTTTTTAAAGACGTAAACGGCGTTGCCGAGCATATGAAAAAACACGCCGAAATTTTAAAGCCGAAATTCGAAGCGGTTTTGACCGCGCTTAAAAATGAGCTTTCCGACATCGCCGAATTCACCGAACCAAACGGCGGATATTTTGTCAGCGTTGACCTTTTGGACGGATGCGCAAAGCGCACGGTCGAACTTGCAAAAGAAGCGGGGGTTGTTTTAACCGGCGCGGGAGCTACCTTCCCTTACGGAAACGATCCGAGAGACAGGAATATCCGTATCGCGCCGACCTTTCCGCCGGTTTCCGAGCTTAAAACGGCGATCGAACTTTTCTGTATATGCGCAAAACTTGCGACAGCTGAAAAACTTATTAAGGAGTAGATATGTCTACAAATTATCAAAGCCCTTTCGGCAGCCGGTATGCGAGCCCCGAAATGCAGGAGCTTTTTTCGGAGGACAAGAAATTCAAAACCTGGCGAAAACTTTGGATTGCGCTTGCAAGGGCGGAGCATAAACTTGGACTTCCCGTCACGCAGGAGCAGATAAAAGAGCTTGAACAAAACGCGGAAAATCTCAATCTAGAAGTCGCGCGGCAGAGGGAAAAAGAAGTGCGCCACGACGTTATGAGCCACGTTTACGCTTACGGGGAGCAATGCCCGAAAGCAAAGCCGATAATTCACCTCGGCGCGACAAGCTGTTATGTCGGCGACAATACCGATATAATTATAATGCGCGAAGCGCTTTCGCTTGTCCGCGCAAAGGTTCTCGGGGTTATAAAAGAACTTTCGGATTTCGCGGTGAAATATAAGGACATGCCCGCGCTTGCATATACTCATTTGCAACCGGCGCAGCTTACAACGGTCGGGAAAAGGGCTTGCCTCTGGCTTTCCGATCTCGTAAACGATATAGAGGAAATCGATTTTCGGATTAAAAGCCTTAAACTGCTCGGTTCAAAGGGGACAACCGGTACCCAAGCGAGTTTTTTAGAGCTTTTTGACGGCGATGAAAATAAGGTTATCGAGCTTGAACGTCTCATCGCGGAAGAAATGGGCTTTGAAAGCTGTTATAAAATAACCGGACAAACTTATTCGAGAAAGGTCGACAGCGCGGTTCTCGGAACGCTTTCGCAAATCGCGCAAAGTGCCTATAAATTCAGCAACGACATGCGTATTCTTCAGGGGTTCAAAGAGATTGAAGAGCCGTTTGAATCCTCGCAAATCGGTTCGTCCGCGATGCCGTATAAAAGAAACCCGATGCGCAGCGAGAGAATCGGCGCGCTTGCAAGATATGTGATTGTCGATTCGCTCAATCCCGCAATAACCGCGGCAACGCAGTGGTTCGAGAGGACATTGGATGATTCGGCAAACAGAAGGATAGCGATTGCCGAGGCGTTTCTTGCTATTGATTCAATTCTCGGAATTTATCAAAACATCGCGTCGGGATTTGTTGTTTATCCAAAGATGATTCGCACGCGGGTTATGAGCGAGCTTCCGTTTATGGCAAGCGAAAATATAATGATGGATGCGGTCAAAAAAGGCGGAGACAGGCAGGAACTTCACGAAAGAATAAGAATGCACGCCGGAGAAGCGGGTAAAACGGTGAAAGAAGCGGGCCTGCAAAACGACCTTATCGAGCGGATTGCCGCCGACCCTGCGTTTAATCTTTCGGCCGGCGATATCGAAAAAATCCTAAGCCCCGAGCTTTACATCGGCCGCAGCGCGGCGCAGGTGGAAGATTACATACAAAACGACGTATTGCCTATTTTGAAAAGCGGGAAAACGCACGAAGCGGCAGAGCTTTTCGTTTAAAATAGATAAAAATAAAATTAATATAAAAATTAGGAGGACATTTTAGGTGAGCAAAGGAAAAAGCATTATTTCATTTGTGCTTGTTATTTTCATTTCCGCCGGACTTATTTTAGCCGCGATTTACGGCGTAAGTTTTGGCGACCGAGTGATAATTCCAAGTGTCAGCGACAGAGAAAATGGTATAAGGTTGGGGCTTGACCTCGTCGGCGGTTCGTCGATTACTTACGAGGCGCAAATCGAGCCGGGAACAAACGCGCAAGCGATAGCAGACGGTATGCGCTCGAGTATCGCGATTATGCAAAACCGTCTTACGGCGATGGGGTATACGGAAGCGACAGTATCCCGCGCGGGCGAAAACAGAATAGTTGTAGAAATTCCGGCCGAGGCTGATCCCGAAACCGCTGTGCAGCAGCTCGGCGTTACGGCGCAGCTCTCGTTTGTAGATTCAGACGGCAATGTAGTTCTTTCAGGCAGCGATATTAAGAAAGCCGAAAGCGTTTTCGGTTATGCGTCAAGCGATAAAAAACAGGAATATTATATCGCGCTTGTTCTTGAAGACGCCGCGGTTGCAAAATGGGCAGAAGCGACAAAAAATATGTCGTCCGAAGCGCATAAAGCAAACGGGACAAACTATATCAAAATTATGCTTGACGAAAACGAAGTTTCAAAGCCGTCTGTTAACGGAGAAATCAACAGCAACGAATGCCAGATAACCGGCAGTTTTGATGCGGAAAGCTCAAAATATCTCGCAGGGCTTATCAGCGGCGGACGCCTTCCGTTTGCCCTTAAAGATATTCAGCACTCGTCGATAGGCGCAACCCTCGGTGAAGAATCTCTTAATTCAAGTTTACTCGCGGGACTTATCGGGCTTGCGCTTGTAATGATATTCATGATGATAATCTATCG
Organism: Eubacteriales bacterium; assembly: GCA_031549485.1. Lineage (GTDB taxonomy): Bacteria > Bacillota > Clostridia > Oscillospirales > Feifaniaceae > JAVBPR01. The sequence goes on from JAVBPR010000004.1 coordinate 14,431, forward strand.
TCTTCCGGGCGTTCTTTCCTGCCTTGCGCTTTTGTGCTATGTCGGAATTATCGCCAATATTCTTACGATATTTAAAATCAACCTTTCGCTTCCGGGCATCGCGGGTATTATTTTAAGTATTGGTATGGCGGTTGACGCAAACGTTGTTATATTTGAGAGAATAAAAGAAGAGCTCAGAATAGGCAAAACGCTTTCAAGCTCAATTAAAAGCGGATTTAACCGCGCGTTTACCGCTATTCTTGACTCGAACGTTACCACCCTTATCGCGGCGGTTGTTCTCTGGATTTTTGGAACCGGCCCGATTGTCGGTTTTGCGATAACACTTTTCATAGGCGTTGCAGTTTCGATGTTTACGGCTGTTGTAATCTCCAAAGCGCTTCTCAACAGTATGGTAGGGCTTAACATCAAAAACATCAAAGCCTATGGCGCGTAAGGGGAGGAGATAAGATGAAAAAGTTTAATATTGTTAAAAACAGAAAAGTTTTTTATATCATCGCGCTTGTCCTTATTATCGCGGGAATTGTTTCGATGGCGGTGCGCGGATTTAACTGGGACATTGATTTTACCGGCGGAACGGCGATGACCATAAATCTCGGCAAAGCAGTCGAGAGGGCGGATGTTGAAAAGGTTGAAGAGCTCGCAATTAAAGCTCTCGGAGAGAGAGCATCTTCGGTGCAAAAAACCGGAGCGGACGGACACAGCGTTATTATTAAAGTTACGGTTCAATCAAAAGAGCTCACATCAGAGCAGCGTACAGCTCTTTTTAACGCTGTAAAAGAAGAATATAAGCTGACAACAGATAAGCCGGACGCAACAGAAACCATTTCGGCAACGGTCGGCGGAGAGCTTCGCGACAAGGCGATACTTTCAATAGTGCTTGCCGCGCTTCTCATGCTTATTTATATCTGGATAAGATTTGAGTTCCGCAGCGGACTTTCGGCAGTGTTCGCGCTGCTATTTGATATCTTTATCGTTATATCGGCATATTCTATCTTGCAAATCCCGGTCAATACAACATTCATCGCGGTTATTCTTACGATTCTCGGCTATTCGATTAACGCAACGATTATCGTATTTGACCGAATTCGCGAAAACCGAAAAATGCTTAAAGCAAAAGAAGCGTTTGAAGACACGGTTGAAAGAAGCCTTTGGCAGACAGCAACGCGTCAGATCAATACGACTATAACCACTTTGCTTACAATCACCATGGTCTATATTTTGGGAGTTTCAAGCATAAAACTCTTTGCGCTTCCTCTTATAATCGGCATCATCAGCGGTCTTTACTCATCGCTTTTCCTTTCGTCTTCGCTTTGGGTAACATTTAAAAAGATGGCTGTCGGCGAAAAAGGCGCAAAAATCAAATAGGCTAAAAAACATAAAACCCGCGCCCAAAAGGCGCGGGTTTTTTCTCTTGAAAAAAGAATATAGATTATATATACTATATAATAGCATCTATTTTAGGAGGTACCACAATGTATTGTTCAAAATGCGGTTTAAAAAATTCGGATGAGGCGAATTTTTGTGAGGGTTGCGGCGCCCGTATGGCGGAAGAAAAAGAAGCCGGAACCGAAAAAACATATGATGCAAATTTTTATTCTTCCGGCAGCGCGATAAGGGAAGTCACAAATGATTTTGATTCCGCCGATATTTCGCAAAATAAAGTTATGGCGGGGCTTTCATATTTGCTTTTTTTCCTTCCGCTGTTAGCCTGCCCGAATTCGAAATTTGCAAAATTTCACGCTAACTATTCGCTGCTTCTTTTGGTAGTATATATTTGTATCGGTGTCGCAACCGGTATTCTGGGGCTTATTCCTTTTGTCAGGGCAATTATCGCCCCGATTCTTTGGCTTGTTCCGACAGCTATCTTTATTTTCGGCGTGGTAACATCTTTGCAGGGCAAAGCATATGAGCTTCCTTTGTTTGAAAAAATAAAAATTATTAAATAAGGCCGGTGATTTTAATATGAAATGCAGGTTTTGCGGTGATTTGGAAAGCAAAGTTATAGATTCGCGTCCGACAGAAGAGGGCATGAGCATACGCCGTAGGCGGGAATGCCTAAACTGCGGAAAAAGATTTACGACCTATGAAATTATCGAAACGCTGCCCATTGTCGTTATAAAAAAGGATAAATCGAGGGAAACTTTCGACCGCAATAAACTGATAAACGGTCTTGTAAGAGCGTGTGAAAAACGGCCTGTGCCGCTTTCGGTTATCGAAAATCTTGTTGATGAGATAGAAGCCTCGATTCATAATTCGCTTGAAAGAGAAATAACAAGCAGCCAGATAGGCGAGATGATTATGGACAGACTTAAAAACATCGACGAGGTCGCCTATGTCCGTTTTGCGTCTGTTTATCGCCAATTTAAGGATATAAACACCTTTTTTGACGAGCTTCACAAACTTTTGGGTGAGAAAAAGTGATAGACTTGCATACGCATTCAAACTGCTCCGACGGATTAGTATCGCCGGAGCAGTTGCTTGATAAGGCAAAGGAAGCGGGGCTTTATGCTGTCGCTTTGACCGACCATGACACGGTTATCGGGCTTGACAGGGCGAAAAAGCGGGCAAGCGAAATCGGAATGGTGTTTGTCCCGGGGGTTGAAGTTTCGGCGGACGAGCCGGTTCATGTTCATCTTTTGGGGCTTAATATTGATTATAAGAATAAAAAACTTGCAAATATGCTTTCCCGCGGGATTTTGATGAGAGAAGAGCGCAACGCCGGAATGGTAGCAAAACTCCGCGCGGCAGGATACGACGTCGATGCGGAAAAATTGAGGTCGCGCGGCGGCGAAGGGGTAACAAGAGCGAATATCGCAAGGGAGCTTGTAAAAGGCGGATACGCGAAAAATATCGATGACGCTTTCGGAAGGTATTTGGCAAAGGGATGTGTCGGATATTTAAAGGGCGAAAAGCTGAAGGCAAAGGAGATTATAGAGACTATCCTTTATTGCGGCGGCGTCCCGGTTTTGTGTCATATTAATCAGATAAAACTTCCGAAGGAAGAGCTTGAAGCGCTTATCAAAAAATATGTTTTGCTTGGACTTTGCGGCGTTGAGACGATTTACCCGGAATACGACGAATACTGGAAAAACTATGCAAAAGAAGTATGCGAAAAATACGGCCTGATTGGAAGCGGCGGATCTGATTTTCACGGAGACGAACGCAGAAGCAGGGTGGGCAGCATTGATGTGCCCGATGAAATTTTAACTGCTATACTAAAAAAATCAGCCTTAAAATAGCAAAAAATATGAAAAGCCCCTCCGGAATACCGGAGGGGCTCGGTTTTTATGTAATTGTTAGGGTTCCGCTTCGCTTTCGCCCGTAAACCGATTGAACAAGCCCCATGCAAAGCCAAACGCTCAAAATGGAAGATCCGCCGTAACTAAAGAAGGGAAGTGTAATTCCGATAACCGGCAGAAAGCCCATGCACATTCCGAGGTTTTCAAACGTCTGTGCAAAAAGCATTGCGAAAACGCCGAAAGCGATAAGCGCGCCGTTGTTGTCTTTTGCCTTCATCGAAATAAGAAGCACTCTCGCCATAAGGCAAAGCAGTAATATTATGACAAGGGCGCTGCCGAAAAATCCGAATTCCTCGCCTGCGACGGCAAAAATAAAATCGGTTTGTTTTGCGGGCAATAAATCCTGCTGTATTTGCGTTCCGTGAGTAAATCCTTTGCCGAGAAGCCCGCCGGAGCCGATTGCGATTTTGCTTTGAACCGCCTGAAATCCGACGCCGAGCGGATCAAGGTCGGGATTAAATCCGAAAAGGATTCTGTCGCGCATATATCCGGCGAGAAGATTGTTCCAAATAAGCGGAAAGGCGGCGACCGCAAGAGCGGTAAATCCTAAAATCAGTTTTATATTAAGGCCGGAAACGAAAATCATGGCAAGTCCCATGAATAAAAATATAATGGTCGTTCCCATATCTCCTTGAACGTAAATCAGAAGAAGATAAACGCCGAAATGAGTAAAGATATTGACAAGCCCGCGAAGCGAGTTTATTTGCTCGCGGTTGTGATTAAGACAAGAGGAAAAAGAGATAATAAAAGCGATTTTCACGAGTTCGGACGGCTGGATATTAATAGGGCCAAGTGAAATCCAGTTGCGGTTGGTCGATGCGCTGTTCGGTCCGTGACCGAAAATCAAGGTAAAAATAACAGCGAGAACAGAAAGCCCGACAAAGATGAACCAAGCGTCGCAAAGGGTATTATAATCAAGCCTCGAGAGTAAAATCATGCCGATAAGTCCGATGCCGAGCGCCGCAATTTGCACGGCAAGGCTTCGGTTCGAGGAAAAGGAAAGGGTGGCGCTGTAAATAAGAATAAGACCGTATATTGTGCAGGCGCCAGCGAGCGAAAGAAGCACATAATCGGTCGTTTTAAAATATTTTAATATGCCGGACAGAAGTTTATTATTCATAGATAAAATATTAAATTAATTAGAGCCGATTGTCAAATAAGATTATCCTTTCATGGAGCTTTTACATAGAATATATTGTGCCATTAATGGCAAAAAGGAAAATGAAAGGAAATGAAATGGAAAATCTTTTAATTGATAATAATTCTTTGGAAACTTCGAATACGGACGCAAACGACGAAAGAGACTTGGGCTTTTTTGACGAAATACTTGCGCTTGAGGATGAATTTGGTTTTTCGGATAATTTAGGCTGCTCGAGTTGCTGCGGCAGATGCAGAAGAGGTCCGACAGGAGCGACCGGCTCGACAGGGGCAACAGGCTCGACAGGAGCGACAGGCTCGACGGGGGCAACAGGCTCGACGGGGGCAACAGGCTCGACTGGAACAACAGGGGCAACCGGAGTGACCGGTATGACTGGCCCGACTGGCCCAACTGGTCCGACCGGCGCCACTGGCGCAACGGGCGCAACAGGAACAGGCGAAATCGGTCCGACAGGCCCCACCGGAGCTACTGGAGCAACAGGAACAGGCGAAACCGGTCCGACAGGAGCTACAGGCGCCACAGGAGCGACCGGCGCAACCGGGGCGCAGGGTGTCCAGGGAGTGCCGGGACAGGACTTGACGGGGCTTGCAACCTTTGTATATCTTTATAACAACCTGCGCTATTGCGTCGGTCAAAACGCCGCGGTAACCTTTAATTCCACGCCGATTCCCGCAATTCCGCTGCTCGGAATAGAGGTTATTTCGGACAGCACGGTAAGGCTTACCGAAACAGGGTTTTATAAAGTGGAATTCCAGCTTTGTAAAGGTCAGTGCTCGAACGCGAGATTCGAAATTCGAAGCGGCGGAAACGCTCTTCCCGGAACACTTTATTTTTCGCCCGGAAATGATAATATTCTGCATGGCTTTGCAATCATCGAAGTTCCTCTCGGCGGAGCGCCGATGGATATCCAGCTTGTGAATGTCTCAAATCACGAGGTTTGTCTTTGCGCAAATGTTGTGACAAATGCGGCTTTGTCTATAGAAAAAATATCCCCGACATTTCTTCCGTAAAAAATAACGAGCGGGCCAAAAGGCCCGCTCGTTTTATGCTATTTAAAGTTATCTTGAAATTATACCCAGCCGCGAAGTTTTACAGCGGTCGCGACGCGGTCGATTGCTATTTCGTATGCGGCATCGCGCATATAAAGATTTTTCTTTTCCGCAAGCTCGTAAACGGCGCGGAAAGCGGAGGTCATCTTAAACTGAAGTTTTTCGAGGACTTCTTCTCTGCTCCAGAAATAGTTCATATTACACTGAACCTGCTCAAAATAGCTGCATGTAACGCCGCCGGCGTTGCAAAGGAAGTCAGGAACAAGGGTGATGCCGCTCTCAGCGATAAGCGGGTCGCAGTCCGGCGTTGTCGGGCCGTTTGCCGCTTCGAAAATAAATTTAACCTGTTTAGAAATCTGGCCGAAATTTGCAGGTGTAATCTGATTTTCAAGCGCCGCCGGAATAAGAATATCAACATCTTCGGCAAGCCAAGCATCGCCCGGAAGAACTTCATAGCCGAATGCTTTTGCCTTTTCTTTGTCGATTGTGCCGAAGCTGTCTTTAATCTCGAACAATTTAGAAATATCAAGGCCGTTTTTGCTGCGGAATGTGTAAGCTGTTTTGTCTGTGTTATCCCAGCAGGAAATGGTGATGACCTTGCCGCCGAGTTTCGTGTAAAGTTCCGCCGCGTACTGTGCGACATTACCGAAGCCCTGTATGCTCGCGGTTGTTTTTGTTATATCAACATTTTTTGCTTTCAAAAGCTCTTCAACAAGATAAACTGCGCCGTAACCTGTAGCCTCAGTACGGCCGAGCGATCCGCCCATGCCGACAGGTTTTCCGGTAATCATTCCCGGATAGCGATTGCCCATAAGGGCTTCGTATTCATCGAGCATCCAAACCATATGCTGACCGTTTGTCATAACATCGGGAGCGGGCACGTCAAGGTTCGGACCGAGTTCCGCATGAAGCTTTCTGATAAAGCCGCGGCAAAGCCTTTCCTGCTCGCCCTGCGACATCTCGCGCGGATCGCAAATAACGCCGCCCTTGCCGCCGCCGAGGGGAATATCAACAACGGCGCATTTCCAGGTCATCCACATTGAAAGCGCGCGAACGGTGTCCGCGGTTTCGTGCGGATGAAAACGGAGCCCGCCTTTTGCAGGGCCGCGAGCATCGTTGTGTTTAATTCTAAACGCTTTAAAAACTTTTGTGCTTCCGTCATCCATTTTTACCGGAACGGTGAAATGGAGTTCTTTTCCGGGTTGACGGAGAAGATCTCTTGTGCCTGCGTCAAGTCCGAGCGATTCTGCCACTTTGTCGAACTGTGCCTGGGCATTTTCAAAGGGATTGTAGTTTGCTGCCATTGTTTGCCTCCTCGTAATTTTGCAAATTATAAAAAATTTATTTTCATATTATATCATAAAACGCAAAAGCGCGCTACAAAAAATATGTAAAAATTTTTTTGAAAATTTTTACATATTTTGTTCAAATAATATAAACGGGAAAAAGAAGAAAAAGCTTATTTTGACGTGTTTTCTTTAACTCTAAACGCCACTATATCACGAATCAGCTTTTTCGGAAGTGGGGAAGAAAAGGGGAACTGAATAGCCCCTTTTGAAAAATTGTACCCCTCGAGTTTTTGCGAGAAATGGTCAACGCCGCTTGCACCGGGATAAAAACCGATGTGGGTTTTATGCGCCGCGAAATGGACAAGATTGCCGTTTTGATAAAAGGTCGGCATCTGCCAGCTTATCTTTTCGGTTGCGTCCGGAGCGGCGGCTTTAATGATTTCTCTGATTTCGCATAGTTTTGCCTGTATTTCAGGCGAAAATCCCGAAATATAATCGTCAATAACGTTTGGCATATGTACCTCCAAAAAATCATATGTAAATCGTATAAAGCGGGGAAAAGCCCCGCTTTATACGGCTTTTTACAAAGGCTTTGCTTTTTGCTTGCCGGTTTTAACCTTTCCCTGATGCTCGGGCACGGGAGGCTCGTCGTTTTTTGGAAATTTTGCTTTTCTGTTGCTCTCGGTTCCGTGCGGCTCTTCGGGATCGGGACGTCTCATTCCTGCTTTCGCCATAATTATCACCTCGAAAATATCATTGCCAAAAGGGCGAAAGCTATTCGGGAAAAATAACGCCGCGCATCCGCGGCGTTATTAATAAGTATAAATTTTGATGAGTTATTTTGCTTTTTTTGCGCTGATTAGTTTAAATGCGACAAAAGCGAGAACGGCGCCGACAAGCGGACCTACGATGAAAATCCAAAGATTTGAAAATGCCGCGCCGCCGGCGAAAATAGCCGGGCCGATGCTGCGGGCAGGATTGACCGATGTTCCGGTAAGCGGAATGCCGATGATGTGAACAAACGCAAGGGTAAGGCCGATAACGATGCCCGCAACGCTTCCTTTGCTCTCATCCGAGGTAACGCCTAAAATGGTGAAAACAAAGATAGCGGTCAAGATAACTTCGACTACAAGAGCGCCGACAGCGCCCATATTGGCGGCGACAATGCCGTTTGAGCCAAGTCCGCCGGTAAGGTCAATGCCGGTTGCGCCGACAAGATATTTTAAAACTCCCGCACCGGCAATCGCGCCGATAATCTGAGAGGCGACATACCCGCAAAAATCAAGAATATCAATCTTCTTGTTCAGCAGCATCGCAAGCGATACGGCGGGGTTGATGTGGCATCCCGAAACGCCGCCGATAACATAGGCTGTGGCGACAATCGAAAGACCGAAAGCGAGGGCGACGGCAAGATGACCGCCTGCCGGGTCGCATCCGAGGAAAACGGCGCTTCCGCAACCGACAAAAACGAGAATTGCTGTTCCGATAATTTCCGCAAGATATTTTTTAATACGCATATTATTCCCCCTGTTTTTTATAAAGATATTTTACATTATGTTTCAAATTAAATCAATCGGGATAAATAAAAAAGCCGCCTTTTTTTAGGCGGCTTTAATTGCAAAAAACGTAAAATTATTCGCCGAGGATTTGAACCATAACGGTTCTCTCGCGAGGACGGGTAATATCCCAGTCGATAAAATAAATATGTCCGAACGAGCCGAGGTCGAGTTTACCCTCGATAAGCGGAATCGATTCGCTTCTGCCCATAATCATCGAGCGCAGATGAGCGCATGTATTGAGGGTGCCGGGTTTATCTTCGCCGTGTTCCGCGGCAAAAACGGTAAGCTCGGGGCCCGGATGCATATACTGACCTTCTTTGCGCGTTATCGGAATGATTTTTTCGAAAACATCGCAAAGATCTTGCTGAAGATATTCAAGGCCGGTGTAAGACATATCAAAAGAGCATTCCTGAGTCGCGACAGAGCAGGTTGTGTGATGAGAATAAACTACAACAAGCCCTTCTTTTATGCCGTTTTTTTCAACGATTGCCTGAACCTGCTTGTCAACTTCGTGAAAGGTCGGACGATGACCGTCAGACTGAACTTTAAAAGATTCTCTGATACATTTCATGGTAAATCTCCTGTAAATTTATTTATCTTTATGTTAAAACTTTTAATTAGTTGCCTTGTTTTTTAAGATCGTCAGCAGCTCTTCTGACGGCGGCGATCATCTCGTCGACCATCGCGTGGGGATCGGCTGAGTTAAGTATTCCGGAAGCAGAGCCGGCGGCGGCGGAGCCCGCCATAATAAAATCATAAACCTGATCTCCGGTTGTGATTCCGGCGGCCTGCTCGACAAGTATGTTCGGGTTTATAGCCGAGATTGCGTCTATCGATGCTTTAACATAGCTCATATCACTTGCGGTGCCCGAGCCGATAATATCGGTAGGCTCCGGATTGATTATATCGGGACCGAGCTGGGCGATAGCTTTTGCTTCGGCGATGGAATCGGCGCAAGCAAAAGAAAGCATATCAAGTTCCGCAGCGCGGTCGATTGTCTTTTTTATTGAGGGAAGTGACATCGGTTTTTCACAGTGATTTACGACAACGCCCTGCGCACCGGCGGCTTTAAGCGATTCCGGAAGAATATCCGCCATTCCGCGGCCGGGACGGAGTGTGTCCATATAAGGCGCGAGAACGATAAGGTTTTCGGTGTTTTCAACAACGCGGCGAATATCGGTGCAGGGGCAGATGAAAAGCACGTCGATATCGTATTTTTTCGCGGCAATATCCGCAACTTTTGCAAGGGCGAGAACATCGTCGCCGTAAATATAATTTTTTGTGCCAATCTCAAAGAACGGCGTTCTGATTTTTGGTTTCATCTTTGTAATTCTGCCTTTCGTTTTAGTTTAATCTTACCAATTAGTATATTTTTTTTTGCCCGAAAAGTCAATAAAACGGGATGCTATTATTGCTGCAAACGCAAGCGGCAAAAAACTTTCAGAACGGCGATTTGCGTCTTTGCGTCTTTAATCTCGCCGGACATAACCATTTCATACGCTTTTTCTATCGGGATTCTTATTACCTCCAAAAATTCGTCCTCGTCGGGACAGAGGTCTCCGAAAGAAAGATTTTCGGCAAAGAAAATATAAATCTTTTCGTCTATATAACCGGGGGAAGGGTAAACGGTTCCGAGAATGCTGAACTCCGCCGCGGATGCGCCGGTTTCCTCCAAAAGCTCGCGCCGGCCGCATTTTGCGGGTTCCTCATTAGGCTCAAGTTTGCCGGCAGGAATTTCGATTATCGCTTCGCCGTAAGGATATCTGAACTGCTTTACAAACAGAAGCTCGCGCTTATCGGTAAGCGCCGCGACGGCAACGCCGCCCGGGTGATGGACGACTTCGCGGAAAGCTGTTTTTCCGTTTTCGAGCAGGGCGACGTCTTTATAAACATCAATAATTTTTCCCCGGAAAATTTCTTCTCTGTTTATTTGCTTTTCGAAAAGTTTCATATCTTCTCCTTTAATTTTCTCGCTAAAATATTATATCATAGATTTATAAGAAATATTGCACATAGGTAAAAGTGGTGATAAAATCAAGACATATTATAAAGGGAGAATAAAAAGATGATTACGGATTTGCTTGGAATTCATTTGGGATTTTGGGGCGATGCACTTGTAACGGCACTCGGCTGGGCATTATTCTTTTTACCGACATATATTTCTTCGCATAAAAGAGCGGACAACGCAAAACTTGTTCTCGCATTTAACGCAATCGGTGTTTTGTGTCTCGATATAGGCGTTCGGTTTATTAAAGGAGATTCAAACAGCCTTTGGCAGATTGTATTATATGTTCTTGCCGGAATTGCCTGGGTTATCGCTTTGATACTTTCATTTAGAGGAAACAGAAGATAAACTATATACAATAAAAACCGCCTTTAAAAAGGCGGTTTTTTAATGTGTTTTATAAATCAATCGGCCGGACAAATTTCAATATATACCGTAAGCTGCAGGTTGTAATATTCATATTGCAAAATACAGTTTCCAAAGGCATCTAAAGTATTTCTCGCCTGCGAAACGCCAAGCCCGCTGTGATTTTCTTTTGTCGTTGCGCCTCTTACCGCGATATTACTTAAATCAACATCGGTTTTGGTGCTGTTTGAAATAACAATAAGAATATTTGAATTTCGTTTTTTCTTAACTGTTATCGTAACGGATTTTTCTTCTGACTCCGCCGCAGCTTCGACGGCATTATCTATAAGGCAGGCGAGAGACCGGCAAAGACACATATTATCAATATAAAAATCATTTATATCGGTACGTAAGTTTACCCTAAGCCATGCGCCGAGCTCACGAGCGTACTTTTGTTTTTCGAGAAGAAGAGATATGAACGCCGGATTTTGGTCATACCTCTCGTTTAAATCAAGCTGTTCTCCGGCCATTATTGTGGTATGACATAATTGTTCATGATAATTTTTTAAGCGGTTAAGATTACCAAGCTGTATGTACCCGCTATAAGTTTGGAGAATATTGTAAAAATCGTGTTTAAGTCCGCTGAAATCATCAAGAGTGCTGGAAAGTGAACTTATATGTGCAGAAAGATTTTGCATTTCGATTATTTTTGCTCGCGAGGACACCCGGTAATATGAAATAACTAAGGATAATATCATGCATAGCATCACAAAAAAGTATCCTAAAGCGGTGCTTGTAAAGAGCGGCGGAACGATAATAAAAAACGAAAAAGCAAGGCAGTTTATTGCGAAAGATGAAAATAAAGTTTTAGGAATAGATTTAACGAAAAGAGAATCCGGCACCGACGCGCTTAAAGGACGCCGCTTCAATAAGAAAATAAGGATTCTATAAATCAGATAAGTAATTAAAAGTCCGGATATTATCGATAAAATATCAATTAGGTAATTATGCGGTCCCGGCGGCTGCGAAAAGATACTGTTTCCTAAAATCTGCGATATTGCAGCAATTACAAGCGAGCATAAATATAGCATGGAATTATAATGTAGGGAACGATATTTTGACAGTTTTAAGACTTTTACTCCTAAACCGTACATTAAAAGAGCGTAAATCGGATCCGGAGTTACGACAAGCGCGTACTCGAGCGAAGTAAAAGAACGAAATCCGATTATTGCATAAGTAATGTAAATAGTTAGCGTATTAAGCAGAACCGAACAGAAAAAAGAGAAAATGATTTTCTGTTTCGTGCTTGCATTCTCTTTGTATACTTTAAGAACCAAGTTTGTAATAATTAGCCCGAGCAAAAGATTGCCGATAATGGTGACGAAAAAAAGTGCTATTTCCATGCTTTTAGAATATGTGAAACAAAGGGATGTAAGCTCGCCAAACACAAAATCACTCCAGATATATATTTTTTTAGATGTAAGGAGCGTGGGGAAGATTTTTGTCCGATTTTGCAAAGTGCTATTTCATAATTTTCTTCACAAGAGAAAGCTTGTTTTTGTAAGGAGCATATCTTACCGGAATATCTATTAAATTGGATTTTTTCAGGATGCTCTTTTTATGGGAAAAGGTATCAAAACTGCCTTTCCCGTGATAGCCGCCCATGCCGCTTTCGCCGACGCCGCCGAAAGGCATAAAAGATGAAGCCTGATGAACGACGGTGTCGTTTACGCAGCCTCCTCCGAACGAAAGGTGAGAGAGGATATGTTTTTCATTTTCCTTATTTGAAGTGAAAACATAGCCCGCAAGCGGTTTCGCCCTGCTTTGAACCTGCTTTACGGCGGATTTCAAATCTTCATATTCAATAATAGGAAGAACCGGCCCGAAAATCTCTTCGGTCATTACCGGGCTGTCAAAGGAAACATTATTTAGCAAGGTCGGCTCAATTTTATTTTTCGATTCGTCGCTTCTGCCGCCGTGAAGGATTTCGCCGCTTGCGATAAGACCGGAGAGCCGGTCAAAATGCTTTTTCGTGATAATCTTTCCGAAATCAGGACTTTCAAGAGGATTTTCTCCATAAAAAAGTTTGATGTTTTCGATGATTTTATCGCAAAGCGCCTTTTTGACCGATTTATGGACAAGCAGATAATCGGGCGCGACACATGTCTGGCCGGAATTTAGAAATTTGCCCCATGCGATGCGCTTTGCCGCAAGCGGAATGTTTGCGGTTTCATCCACAAAGCAAGGGCTTTTGCCGCCGAGCTCAAGCGTAACCGGTGTAAGGTGCGCCGCGGCGGACTGCATGACAAGTTTTCCGACCGTGACACCGCCGGTAAAGAAGATATAATCAAATTTTTGACTTAGCAGTGTGGCGTTTGCCTCGCGCCCGCCCATGACAACCGTAAGGTATCCCGGATCGAAATTTTCGTTGATTATCTTTTCGATAATTTTGGACGTTTCGGAAGAATAATCGGAGGGCTTGATAACCGCGCAGTTCCCCGCGCACATCGCGCCGATTACAGGCGCAATCGTCAGCTGAAACGGATAATTCCAGGGCGACATTATTAGCGCAACGCCGAACGGCTCTGAGTATATTTTCGCGGATGATAAAAATTGGACTAAAGGAGTTTTAACGCGCACCGGCTTGGCCCATTTTCGCAAATGCTTGATAGTATAGGAAATTTCTTCAAGCATAAGGCCGACTTCGGTGGCATAGCCCTCGAATTCGGCTTTTCCTAAATCAGAATGAAGCGCGGCTAAAATCGCGCTCTCGTTATTTTTTATCGCTTCTTTTAGAGCTTTAAGCTGTTTTATTCGGAAATCAATATCAAGGGTTTTTCCCGATTCGAAAAACCGGCGCTGCAATAAGATTCGTTCTTCTGTTGTCATAGTTTAGCCCTCCGTAATTTCGTCGTATATTTTTTGCATATCCTCTGCGCCGAAAATCATCGGAACAGGGTAGAGCGGATTAGCTTCGCGCAGGGCTCTTTTTATCATAAGCGGAACGTCATCTTTTTTTATACAGTCAACCTTGCTTTCGATTTCCATGATTTTGTTAAGGTCGCGAATGCTTTTAATAAAGTTTTCCGCCTTTTCTTTTTCGTTTTCGCCGCCGACGCCGACCGCTTCGGCGAGCTCTGCAAGCGGCTTCCATGCGGTTTTGCCGTAATATTCAAGCACATATGGCATGATGATTGCATTTGCAAGTCCGTGCGGGTAATTGTAAAATCCGCCGAGGGTGTGCGCTACCGCGTGAATATTGCCGACGTATGCGCGCGTAAAGGCAACGCCCGCGAGATACGCCGCTTCCTGCATATTTACACGCGCATTCATATCGTTTCCGTTTTTATATGCGGCGTAAAGGTTTTCGTAAACTAATTTTGCGGCGCGCCTGCCATGCTCTTTTGTCTTTGCGGTTCCGCTGTGACCTATGTATGATTCAACCGCGTGGGTAAGCGCGTCCATTCCGGTAGTGGATGTGATATGCGGCGGAAGTCCCGCGGTGACGACAGGATCCAAAACCGCATAAAGAGGAATGAGAGCAGGATCATTAAGCGAATATTTTTCCGATGTTTTATCGTCTCTTATGACGGCGGCGAGAGTTGTTTCGCTGCCTGTGCCCGCGGTTGTGGGAATGGCAAATAGGGGAGGCAGTTTTTTAAGAACCCTAAGCTCACCTTTCATTTTTTTAACGGTTTTATTCGGACGTGCAATTCTCGCGCCGACGCATTTCGCGCAGTCCATTGCGGAACCGCCGCCGAAGGCGATAATACCCTGACAACGATTATCATGGTACATTTTCAAAGCCGCCTCGACATTGTCGATAGTCGGGTTTGGAACAACGTCGGCAAAAAGGGAATAAGCAACATCCGCCGATTTGAGAGCTTCGTATAATCCGTCTAAAAGACCGAGATGATGAAGCTCCGCGCCGGTTACTATAAGTACGTTGGATAAGCCGAGCGACCTAATAACTTCGGGCAGTTTTTTTATGCTGTTTTCGCCTTTTATAAGTTTCGGCTCTCTCCACGGAAGAAAAGCGGATGCAACTCGAAAGCACCCCTGATATAACCGACAGTATAATTTATAAAACATATTTCACAATCCTTGAAATTTTTTTAAAATATTATATCACGTGAGGCAAAAAAATAATACATTTTGTTATAATTTTTATTCACAAATTTGAATAATTTTACATTTTGATTTTATAATTTAAAACGATGAAAAAAGAATAAAAAATAATTGCAAAAAAACAAGCCGCCTCATGTAAGGCGGCTTGTTTTTTGATTGGTGGAGCCGGCGGGAATTGAACCCGCGTCCGAAAGCATTTCCATAAAGACATCTCCGAGCGCAGCCTGAAGTTTATATTTCCCTTGCTCAAACGCCGACAGGCGGGCTTAAGAGGTCGGTAGCTTCATTTGTCATGCTATGCGCAAAGCTTAACATAGTCACGTGCACCACTAAAAGTCGCCTCTTGCCGAGCCGTGGTCCTCACGGCAGAGACGGCAGCCTAATTAGGCTGCAACAGCAACTGTTTTGTTGTTGTTTAATTTATAAGTTGCGGCTTTTTACGGAGTACCGCACTCCGGCTCGCTTTCTTTACTTCTACACCCCCGTCGAAACCTTTACGGCCCCATATTGATTACTCAAAAGGGGGCACATCCCCCTTTTGGGATCCCCCTCACAATCACACATGATTGTGGGGAAGGTGTAAATTGTCGAAATGAATTCGCCAATTTACGATTGGTTTGAAACGCCAAATGGCACTGGGCCGGCTCTCGCGGGCGGAACTAAGTTCCCCCGCGTGCCCCTTCCAGCCTCCGGCGGGACAGGAACGCATAATGGGATGGGATGAAACGGAAAAGGCTATTATAAATTGTCGAAATGAATTCGCCAATTTACAGGTCCGCTGCGGCGGGAATATAAAAACGTCAGATGACGGTTTTTAAAAAATTAGTACATTCGGGAAGCCAGCGCTGAACGTCGGGGTTTACATGAACCTCCTCATAACCTTCCTCTACCGTCTCCTCGGTGGCAAGCGAAAGGGCGTGAACGCCGTCGCGGAAAATGTGAAGCTCATATTGTACGCCGTTTTCCGAAAGTGCCTTCGCGAGAATCAGCGAATTGCAGGAACAGACACAAGGATCGTTAGATGTATGAAATATATATGCCGGCGGAGTATCTTTTGTCACGTTATTCTCTATCGAAAGTTTTTTTGACTCCTCGACGCTAAGCTCTTTTCCGCAAAGATTTTCAAAGCTGCCCGCGCTGCAAAGAGGCGCGATATGAGAAATCACGGGATATCCGAGAATCATAGCGTCCGGCCGTTCTTCGTTTGTTTTCCACATTGTTCCCGCGCAGGCGGCAAGATGTCCGCCCGCCGAAAATCCGGCCACGGCGATTTTGCCCACGCTTTCTTTACGAAGAAGTTTTATAAGTGCCTGAACTTGTTCGAGCGCGAGAGGGAAGACGGCGGGTTTTACCGAATAATGGATAACAGCCGCGTTATATCCTTCTTTTGCGAAAGCTTTGGCAATAGGCTCCGCTTCCCGCCACGAGGTTTCCTGATAACCGCCGCCGGGACAGACTATTATGGTAGGGGCAACAGGTGAAACACCGTAATACTTAACTTTTGCCTCGCCGATATTAAAATCCTTAAATATCATACCCGTTATCCTCGTGTTCTTTCTTTTATTCCGCGGTCGATTTCGCGCTCTGCCTGTTTTTTCGCAAGGCTTTCGCGCTTATCGTGCAGTTTTTTACCTTGGCAAAGGCCGATTTCGAGCTTGACCTTTGAGCCGGAGAAATACAGCGAAAGGGGAATGAGCGTCAGCCCGTCTTTTTTCACCGAATTAAACAGCCGCAATATCTCGATTTTATGGGCAAGCAGCGTCCTTTTTCGCATCGGATCGCAGTTAAAGCGGTTTCCCTGTTCGTAGGGCGAAATATGCATTCCGATAACGCAAAGCTGCCCGCCGTCAATACTGCAAAATGACTCTTTTAGATTTGCCTTACCCTGGCGAAGCGATTTTACCTCGGTCCCGGCGAGCGAGATTCCGGTTTCAAGCTTTTCAAGCACGAAATAATCATGATAGGCTTTTTTATTGTTTGCGATTATTTTTATGTTTTTATCCGCCAAAATCTCACCTCCTCATGTAATAATATAGTCTATCAAAATTATATGTGAATGTAAAGGAAACTTCCCCGCCAAATATGGCAGGGAAGCCCAAAAAAATCAAAAATTTTATGTTTTTAGATATAAATAATTTCAATGCCGCTGAAAGAAGCTCGGCCGTTTAAAATTATCTCTCCGTTTGATGGTTCCGAAGCCTTGTTTTTCTCGCTTAGCCCGCCGAGGAAACAGTCGACATTGCAGATGACTTTCCAGTTTTTAGGAATATATAGTTCGACGCCTGAGAATGAAAGGTCGAGGTCGATTACAGCGCCTTCGGGCGAAAGGGTGCAGCCGTCAAAATATGCGCTGAGGCCGCCGAAACTGCAACGGATTTGAGCTCTTTGCAGATTCGGGCAGTTAAAATACTTTGTAGAGCCGCCGAAAACAACCGAGCTTGAAACATTGTTATCATCGATATTTTCGGTGGGAAAATCTTTTTTATCAATTCTTTTTGTAAAATTGTATTTATAGGCGCGGCCTTTAAAAATAATCGAAAAACCGATGCTAAGAAGAATCGCCGCTAAAATAAGCGACCATGTATTGACCTTTTCAAGGTGCAGAAGATTTTCGTAAAAATCCACCTTTACAAGCAGAGCGATGGGCAAGAACATGCCGAAAAAGTTGAGATGCGCGCAACTTGAAATAAAAACGGCGGCGGCGAGAATTGTGGCAATCAGCGCGAAAAGCTCGATTCCGATAAGGTATCCGAGCTGTGAGGCGATGACAAGCCCTGCGGACAGGATAAAAAACAGGCTCCAAAATATGCTTTTTGCTTTCATAAAAATTATCTCCTTTCGTCAATTCTGTACCGCAGCTCTTTATAATAAAGGCGGGATACATAGACTTGTTTGTGGCTGCCTTGAAACGTTATCAGGCTTGACGCGCTAAGGTTTCGCGAAATTGATGCGATTTTATCGATGTTGATAATCGCCGATTTCGATATACGCATAAAGCCGGAAGGCAAGGCGGCCTCGATTTCATAAAGTTTCTTTTTAACGGTGTAAATATCATCCGCTGTATGGGCGAAAACCGATTCCTCGCCGGTTTCGAAAAATAAAACATCCGAAACGGGAAAAAAGAATTCGCTGCCCTGTTTGAAAAAAACAAACTTTGTTTTAAGAGAGGAAAGAGAGGATAAAGCCTTTTCGATAGAAGCGACTTTTTCGGTAAGGCCCGAACATCTAATAATCACTTCCTCCTCGGGAAGCCCTTCGGATATTTCGATTTTTATCTTCATTTTTGCCCTCCCTCAGTCGGATTATATTAGCGCGCAAAGGAGATTAAAAGTCTTTTACAGCAACAGGTGAAATTTGCGCGGTAAGTGGTATTATATTTCGCTGTAATTGCCGAGGAAGGTGAAGTTTTGGCTTGCGCTCAGCTCGCTTAAAAGGTTCTGTGTTTTTTCATCTTTAAGGCTTGCCTCGATATCTAAATAGAATAAAAATTCAAAATCGGTTCCCGCAATCGGGCGTGATTCCAGCTTTGTCAGGTTAAGTTCCGAAACGGCGAATTTGGATAAAACCGAATAGAGCGCGCCCGCCTTGTTTTCGGTGGAAAGAACAAGGCTGATTTTTTCCGCGCCGTCATATATTTCAAGATTTTTTGAGATGCAGATAAAACGCGTGTAGTTATTATCGCTGTTTTGGATGTTTTGACAGATAGACGAGAGCCCGAAAAGCAGAGCGCAATTTTGCGAGGAAATTGCAGCGATGTCATCGCGCCCGGAATCTGCAACAAACTTTGCCGCCTCGGCGGTATTTTCGCAAACGGTGACTTTGATTTTCGGATGCTTTTTAAGGAATTCGCTGCATTGATTTATTGCCTGCTCGTGTGAAATTATCTCGCGGATATTTTCAAGCGCCGCGCCTTTTTTCGCGAGAAGAACATGGTTAATTCTCAGTTTCACGCTGCGCACGATATAGCATTTATATTTTTGCATGAGGCTGTAAACTTCCGAAACAGAGCCCGCCGTCGAGTTGTCGACAGGTAAAACCCCGTATTTGCATAGCCCGCTCTCGACCGAGCTGAAAACCCCTTCGAAATTTTTCATATAAGTTATGTTCACGGCTTTAAAAAGCGTTTCGGCGGCAATACCCGAATAAGCGCCTTCTATACCTTGGCAGGCGACGTCCGCTTCGCTTGGAAAAGCGGTTTCGCGCATGGCGCCGAGAAGCGAGCGGATGTATTCCTTATCGGCGCAAAAATGGCTTTGTTGATATGCTTTGCTGATATCAAAAAGCATGCTGAAAAAGTTTCGGACATACGGTCGCATTTCTTCGGGAGATGAAACCGACATATTATAAAGTATCTCTTTTTCGCGGCCGAGATTTTGCACAGGCAAGCCGCTTCGCGCTTTTTCCGCGCCGATAAAACCGGCAAGCTCCATCCTTTTCAAAAAAAGCGAAAGCAGCTCTTTGTCGGTTTTATTTATTTCATTTCTAAGTTCTTCAATCCGCATATATTTTCTCCGTTATAGGTAAAATTTTATTAATATCGTTTACCGTATCGGCAAATTGGGCGGGGGTGATGGACTGTGCGCCGTCGCACAGCGCGTCCTGCGGCGCGTCGTGGACTTCGATAATAAGCGCGTCCGCGCCGGCGGCGACCGCCGCAAGCGACATAGGTTTTACAAACCGCGCAATTCCTGTCGAGTGGCTCGGATCGACCGCGACAGGGAGATGGGAAAGCTCCTTGAGAACCGGTATCGCCGATAAATCAAGGGTGTTTCGGGTGAAGTTTTCAAAGGTTCTTATTCCGCGCTCGCAAAGAATGATGTTTTTGTTTCCTGACGCCATAATATATTCCGCGCTCATTAGCAGCTCTTCGATTGTGTTGGAGAGTCCGCGCTTTAAAAGAATCGGTTTTTTTGATAGTCCGAGCTCTTTTAAAAGCTCAAAATTCTGCATATTGCGCGCGCCGACCTGAATTACATCGACATTTTCAAACAAATCAATGTGATTTATGTTCATGATTTCGGTGACTATAGGCATGCCGGTTAGCTGTTTTGCCTTTAAAAGAAGCTCGAGCCCCTCGGCTTTAAGTCCCTGAAAAGCATACGGCGAGGTGCGCGGTTTAAAGGCTCCGCCACGAAGAAGAGCTGCCCCCGTGGTCTTGACGCTTTCCGCGATACCGCATATCTGCGCTTCCGATTCGACCGAACAAGGGCCGGCAATTATCTGAAAATATTTGTCGCCGATTTTGTTGCCGCCGATATTTACAACGGTATCATCGGGGTGAAATTTCCGGTTGGCGGATTTATAAGGCTCTGAAATGCGGCGAACCTGCTCGACAATATCCATCGCCGAGATAAGATTGATATCAAGGGCAGAGGTGTCGCCGATAAGCCCTAAAATTGTGGTTTCGCTGCCTTTTACAAGGCGGGTTTCGATTTTTTGCGAGGCGAGCCAGGAAGAAAGATTCTGAAGCTGGCTTTCGCCATAATTTTCTTTTAAAATGATTATCATAAGCCCTCTGAAATTTAAAAAATATATTTAAGTATTTTATCATAAAAAAACAAAAAAACAAAGCTCTTCCTATTACCCGGAAGAGCTTTGATAGTATATGCGAAATATTTTAATTAATGAGTTGTAAGTGTTGCTTCGAGAGCTTTAATGCTCGCTTCGATTCTGGCGATTATCGTGTGAATTTCAGCTGCCGCGTTCTGCTCGAGTTTTTGTGCTTCCGCTTTGAGGGTTGCAAGCTCGGCTTCGGCTTTTGCAAGCTCGGCTTTTGCTGATTCTTCCGCTTTCTCGGCGCCGCTCTTAAGTTCGGTCTCGGCTTTGTCGACGATTTTTTCTATGTTAGCGATTGCGGTATTAATGTCTGCGCCTGCATTCTGCTCAAGTTTTACTACTTCAGCTTTAAGTTTTGTAATATCTTCTTTGACCGATGTAACCATAGCGCTGAAAACTTGTTTTAAAGTATCTTCGACTTCGTGAATTTTGTCGCCCGCGGCAGGGGAACAAGCGGCAAAAGAAGTTGCGACAACGGCAACAAGGATAACTAATGTGATGACTTTAAAAAATTGTGTTTTTCTCATAATTTACTCCTGTTATATATTTATTTCTTAAAAAGAATATCATATAAGCGTATAAAAGGCAATATTTTGTTACTGCGAGTGGGAAGCAAAATATTTTTTTGAAAAAAGCCACGAAAATAAAAAAGGATGATATACTGATGACAAATATAAAAAGAAGGGCAAAAAAATGAAAAAGTTAGTTTTACTTATTTTAACCGCATTTATGCTTGCCTCTTGCTCATCGATAAAATATGAAAACGGCAAAAATGAGGAATTTCTGAAAACGCTTGATTTGACTCCGCCTGTTTTTTCGGAGGATAACGGGGAAAAGGTGCTTAGGGCGTCAATAGAAGGTATGGGCTGGATGCTTGATGAGATGCTTGAATATAAAGATGATTATAGATATTCAATCATTCCCGAAGGTAGCTTTTATGTAAAGCAAAACCCGGATTATCCCGACTTTCTATACAGTGCGCCGGCCAATACTTATGCGGAGGAAAACAGCAAAAGGGTGCTCACAAATGCCGAAACAATAAAATATCTTTCGCCCGAAAAGGCAGAAGCAATATTACAGACGGCAAAAGATATTATGAGCATATCGGCGAATTATGATTATCGGGATATGGATTCATATATAAAAAATTCGCTTTATTATAAAAGCGTAAAGCAAACGAGAGAAGAAACATATGTTGATGAAACCGCAGCCGCTATTTCGGAGAGCAAGCAAATTATGCAAGGCGGGCTTGCGGCTGATTTGTCTGCTATATATATTGATTCCGACGGCTTTTATCGTGTCAGAGGAGTTGTCCTTATGAAGGCAACTGCCGAAACGGGCTTCGGAGCAACAGAAGAAACAAAAGACAAGTGGTTTTCACAGCTTTGCGAAATTACAATCGGGGAAGAAACGCCGGCTGGCGAACCTTGGGAACAAGGGGAATACGTGCTTAAATGGTTTTCGGGGCTTACAAAAGAAAAAGCGATAACCGATGCGGAATTCGAAGTCTTTAAAGAAAAAACAGGCTTAATTATCGGCTTGGAAAAATAAAAAAATTTGAATGCAAATAATATACAATAAACGAAGCCGCCCTTAAAAGGGCGGCTTCGTTTATTGGTGCGGATGACAGGACTTGAACCTGCATGAAATTGCTCTCACTAGCGCCTGAAGCTAGCGCGTCTGCCAATTCCGCCACATCCGCATATTACATGAGCGCAGAGTATGCGCTCATTTTTGGTGTGCAAAAGTTTTGCTTAAGTTACACATATAAAAAGAAATCAGTTTAATAAATCAATCATAATATCTGTTTCGTGCCCACAAATAATAAATAATATTCCCAATTCCAGCTGTACAGAAAAAGAGAATGATATGTAATAAACAGCTTTGTCTATATCTCATGCCGCGCCAACCGCCTGACGATGCTGCGCTTGAGCTTGACGATGAGCTGCTAGAAGAGCCACCGCCGCCACCTCCCGCGGAATTCATATAGACAGCGGTGGGGGATGCAGGGGCTACCGGTTGCTCCGATTTTTTTTGCAATTCATCGAAAACTTCAGATACACAGCTTTTGCAATAATTTTTCCCTTTGATTTCGGTATTGCATTCTTCGCAAATAAATTTGCCGCAATTAACACAGGTTCCGACCGCGCCGTTTTCCGGATGTTTATAACAATTCATTGCCTTCACTCACTTTTCATTTATTATAAAATATCGATAAAAGACCAAAGAAAATTAATTTTTATAAGTGCTGCTCTTCCGAAAAAAATGCATTCGCCGCATTCGATTCTACCATAATAAACAATTTGCGTCAATCCGCCCGCAGTCAGTTAAAGCACGCTAAATATTTTCTTTTTCGCTGATTTGTGTGTTATAAAGATCGGCATATTTTCCGCCGCGCGAAAGAAGTTCGTCGTGCGCGCCGCGCTCCACAATCCCGTTTTCGTCGATATAAATTATTTCATCCGCGTTTTTTATCGTCGAAAGGCGGTGGGCGATAACAAGCGAGGTGCGGCCTTTCGAAAGATCGTCAAAAGCCGCTTGAATAAGCCGTTCGGTGACCGTGTCAAGGGCAGATGTTGCCTCGTCTAAAATGAGTATCGGCGGATTTTTCAAAAATATCCGGGCAATCGAAATACGCTGTTTTTGCCCGCCAGACAGCCGCACTCCGCGTTCGCCGACCTCGGTATCAAGTCCGTTTTCGGACTGCATAATCGTATCGTAAATTTGCGCCCTTTTCGCGGCTTTGATTATCTCATCCTCGGTTGCACCCTGCCTGCCGTAAGCGATATTTTCGCGAAAAGTTCCCGCAAACAGAAAAACATCCTGCGAAACGATTCCGATATTGCCGCGAAGGCTTTGCAGGGTAATCTCCTTTATGTCTTTTCCGTCTATCGTGATTTTACCCGAAGTCGTTTCATAAAAACGGGGCAGAAGATGGCACAGGGTAGTCTTGCCGCCGCCCGATGGACCGACAAGCGCAACCATTTTCCCCGCGCGGATGTCGAGATTTATATTTGAAAGAATGTCCTTATCATCGTTATATGAAAAGGATACGTTGTCATATGCGATATTTCCGGTTACATTATCAAGAGGCTCGGCATTCGGCGAATCGGTGATGTTCGGTTTTACTCGCATCGTTTCGACAAACCGCGTAAAACCCGCCATGCCGGTAACAAATTGCTCGACAAACATGGTGAGTTTTTTTATCGGCGCGGTAAAAATCGAGACAAAAAGGCTGAAAGTAAGCAGGTCGATGATGTTAAGGCGGTTTTTCATAATAAGAAATCCGCCGAGGACGATAACAACGACGCTGAAAAGGCTGATAATCAGCTCCATGCCGCTGTGAAAAACGGCCATAGAAGAATAAAACCCGCCTTTTGCCTGTTTAAATTTTTCGTTCCCTTCGGAAAAACGCTCTATTTCGTAATCTTCATTTGTAAACGCTTTTGCAACCCTTACTCCCGAAATGCTCGATTCAATAGCGGAATTGATTGCAGCGGTTTTGTCCTTAACTTTTCTTGACGCACCGCTCATTCTGCGCCTCTGTGAAACGGTGAATATCAAGGTCAGCGGAACAAGCAGAAGAAGGACAAAGGCGAGGGTGGCGTTTATTCTAAGCAAGGCGATAAACCCGCCCACGATGGTGACAATCGAAATAAACAAATCCTCCGGTCCATGGTGCGCAAGCTCGGTTATTTCAAACAAATCGGTGGTAAGGCGGCTCATAATTTGTCCGGTGCGGTTGGAATCAAAATAGCTGAAAGGCAGTGTTTGTATATGTGCAAACAAATCTTGGCGCATATCAGCCTCCATACGGACGCCAAGCGTATGCCCCCAGAATGTGACGATATACTGTAAAAAAGCGCGCAAAAAATAAGCCGCGACAAGACCGCTCATCAAAAGGAAAAAGTTTAGATAGGCGTTATCGGGTAAAAGGTTGTTAAGCGCAAACCTCGTGGCCAGCGGGAAACAAAGGTCGATGACGGCAATAAACAGCGCGCATACCATATCGAGAACAAAAAGCCGGACATGAGGACGATAAAACGAGGCGAAAATTTTAAGTTTTGAAGTGTTATAATTAATCATAATAATAGAATAAAGACTTTTGTCATTTATTTCAAGAGCGGGATTCCGCAAAATATTAAGTGCTGAAAAATTATCGCTTTATTTAATTTATAAGTTGTGAGATAATGTTACTGATTATGATGAAGCGCGGGTGATAAAATGGAAAAATTCGGTGAAGGCGAGTTTGGCTTTGAATTTGATACCAGCGTCGCTGAGGATTCGCTAAACGTTTTTAAAAGAATAATGAACGGCATGGATGCGTTCATCTATGTTACCGATCCGAACACCGACGAAATTCTTTTTATAAACGACAAAATGTGCGAACATTTTAATATCGAGGACGGTGTTGGCAGAATATGCTGGCAGGTGCTTCAAGATGGCTTTACAAGCCGATGCGAATTTTGCCCAAATTATTTTTTGGAAGATAATCCGGACAAGGATTATGTTTGGGAAGAACTCAATACTGTAACAAAAAAATATTATAAAAATTCGGATAAGCTCATCGAATGGATAGACGGCAGAAAGGTGCATATGCAGCATTCTGTCGATATTACCGAATTAAAAACAGCTGAAGAAGACCTCAACCGCCGGCTTGCCCAGCAGGAGCTTATGTCCGAAATTTCGCAAAGTTTTATTTCGGGCGACGATGTTGACCATGTTGAAGAAGCGCTTCGCAAAGTCGGCGAATTTATGGAAATCAGCCGAATTGTTGTTACGCTTTACGATAGGGAAATGCAAGCTATTTCGCTTGATTACGAGTGGAGAAACGGCGCGCTTGAAAATGCAGACGCGGAAAGCCTTCCGTTCGTAATATTTAAGGAAGGCGGACTTCTTTATGACGGGCTTGTCACTGAAAAACGGTCGTATGTCGCGATTGACGACTATTATGATGACCGTTCTACTATAGCAAAACGGCTTGATATTCGCTCATTTATTGCTTTTCCGATTAACATCAATTCCGAATTATATGCGATACTCGAATTTGAGATTTGCGGGAAGCCGTTTACCTGGACCAAAAACGAAATTAATTTAGGAAAATTGCTTTCAAGTTTGCTCGCCGGCATATTTGCCCGCAGGCTAATCGAAAAAGACCTTGACAGAATGACCTCGATTGTAAAAGCGTCTCCGCAGTTTATCACCTATCTTGATTGGCATGGAAAATATTTATATGTCAGCCCGAGCGCGCTTGAAATGACCGGGTATTCTGCGACCGAAATTATGGAAAGCGGGCTTTCACTTCTATATTCAGAAGAAACTCTTGCAGATATTATTCAAATCGAAATAGAGCGCACATATGAAGATAAGAAAAGAGAATTTGAAGCACCGCTTATCAGAAAAGACGGCGAAGTCAGAACTTTTGTATTCTCGGCTTTTTCGCTTGAGGAAGACGGGGTTGCAGCTATTGCCTCGGATATAACCGAGCAAAAAATGCTTGAGAGCGAACTGATAAAAGCAAAAGAGGTCGCCGAAAGCGCGAACAAAGCGAAAAGCGAGTTCCTTGCAAGAATGAGCCATGAAATCAGAACGCCGATGAATGCTATTATAGGAATGACCAAAATTGCTCAAAGCACCAATGAAAACGAGCGCAAAGACTATTGCCTTGATAAAATTAACAGCGCGTCAACTCATCTTCTTGGCGTTATAAACGACATACTTGACATGTCGAAGATTGAAGCAAACAAATTTATAATTTCCTGCAGCGACTTTGATTTTGAAAAAATGCTTATGAGCGCTGCGAATATAATCAATTTCAGAGTTGATGAAAAAAATCAAAATCTTGTAATAACTTTGGATGATGGAATCCCGACGCTGGTGTATGGAGACGAACAAAGGCTTTCTCAAATTATCACTAATTTGCTTTCAAACGCCGTGAAATTTACGCCGGACGGCGGCACCGTTATGCTTGACGCAAGAAAAATATCCGAGTCGGGAGAGGATATCACTCTCGAAATTTCGGTAACCGATACGGGCATCGGGATTTCGGAGGAGCAACAAGCAAGGCTTTTCAGCTCGTTTGAACAGGCGGATGGCGGCATCGCCAGAAGATTTGGCGGAACAGGGCTCGGCCTTGTTATTTCTAAGCGGATTGTCGAGCTTATGAACGGCAATATTTGGATAGAATCCGAGCTTGGAAAAGGCGCGAAAGTTGTTTTTACCATAATGGTTAAAAAAGGCGAGGAAAAGAGAAAACGCGGCGTAAGCAAAAATATCAACCGTGATAATTTGAGGATTTTAGCGGTGGATGATTCCGCTGAAACGCGCGAATATTTCAAACACCTTATGACATCGCTGAATTTAGCGTGCGACGTTGCTTCGGGCGGGGAAGAAGCTCTGTCGCTCGTGATGTCGGCCGGTGACAAACCGTACAATATCTTTTTCGTCGATTGGCGCATGCCCGGAATGGACGGCATAGAGCTTACAAAAAGGCTAAAAGAAGTCGTGAAATGCGATTCGGTAGTCATAATGATTTCGGCCGCGAGATGGAGCGATATTTCGGAAGAAGCAATTGCGGCAGGAGCAAGCAGATTTATACCGAAACCGTTGTTTCCGTCGGTTCTTATAGATTGCATTAACGAGTGCCTTGGTGTTGAGCCGAAGAAAAAAGGCGCCGATACTCCATCGCCGAAAGCAAAAACTTTTGAAGACAAAACGATACTTATCGCCGAAGATATCGACATTAACCGCGAGATTGTCGGCGCGCTGCTTGAAGAGACAAAGGTAAATATTGAATTTGCTGAAAACGGCACCGAAGCAGTCATTATGATGCAGGATAATCCCGAAAAATACAGCCTTATATTTATGGATATACATATGCCGCTTATGGACGGTTACGAGGCGACAAGAAAAATCAGGGATATCGACAATTATCATGCAAAGACTATGCCGATTGTCGCCATGACGGCGAACGCATTCAGAGAAGATATCGAAAAGTGCCTGGAATCTGGAATGGACGATCACATAGCAAAGCCGATAGATTACGATACCTTAATAATGAAGATAAACGATTACCTCTCACTGTAAATTAGTGTGCCAGCCGCGCGAAGTGCGGCGTAGAGCGCAGGCTGCCCATAAAAATGCTCCCGACGACACGGCGTTCGGGTGCCGAAGGCAAGCGAAGCGGGAGGAGAGAAATTTTTATGGAGAAGCAGACAAGCGGGCATGACTGAGTTAGTGTGCCAGCCGCGCGAAGTGCGGCGTAGAGCGCAGACTGCCCATAATAATGCTCGCGACGACACGGCGTGGCCGGCGTAAGCGAGGCAGCGGGCAGAAAAGCACAAAGGCGGCGAAGCAAATTTTATCATAATGAAATAACCGGGCGCCCTTTTGTTTGGGCGCCCGGTTATTTTTCCATAATTTTGGCAAATTGCGAGGAGATAAATCTAATACCTTCTTCATATTCGTTTTTTCCGTCTTCAAAAAGTTTAAGCTGTCTAAGGTTTTCTTCGAAAACGGCAACCGCAAAAGAATGAAATACAAAAGCAGTCCACTTAAAATCAATTTCTTTAATTATTCCTAAAGAATGCAGCCCTTTCAAAATATTTATTCCGTAATCCATAGCATCGCGGACCATCACCTTTTCAAAAAGTTCCTCCGCGCTCGGGTTTTCGTATTGGAGCGATAAAATAACACGGGATATCGTCATCATTCTGTCGCGTTCGTCGGCGCTTCCAAAGGTATAAAATAACATGCTCAGCACATCTGAAAGCGGCTTTTCCTTAGCTACTTTAAAAATTTTATCCGGGGTATTTCTGTATTTGGAAAAATTAGTTTCAAATTCTGTAAAAATCGCTTTTAAAAGGCTTTCTTTTGAATCAAAAAAATAATAAATGCTTGCCGACTGTATGCCTACTTTTTTCGCAATAGCTCTCATAGTTGTTTTTTCGTATCCGTTTTGAGCAAAAAGGTCTAATGCAGCCGTCAGTATTTGGGATTTAGTATCTGTTTCAATCACTTTTTACCCTCCTAAATTGAGATGAGTCATTTTAGATAAATTTTATGAAAACTCAAATCGGCTTATGAATATTTAAGGGCGTAAACTTTTGTAATTTATTGCGAAAAAATAGACCGCTTTAAAGGCGGTCTATAGCAATCATGAGTCATGAAACAATATATAATTTGGCAACTTTTTGCAATTTAGCTCTAAAAGGGTTGTAAACTAACATTTTGTCTGAGCTTATTAATTTATCATATCTTCAAAATTCACTTCGTTAAGGGAGCTTTCAACCTTTTTGCTAAGATCAAACCAAATCTTTTTAAATTTGCAACCATAAAGTCCGTCGTGAGAGCAATCCGCGTCTGATTCAAGGCATTTATTTAGCAAAATCGGACCGTCGATGGTAGAAACCACCTGCAAAACCGTTATTTCTTTGGCGGGTTTTGCAAGGGCATATCCGCCGTCAGCGCCTTTATATGAGCGGAGAATGCCGGACATAACAAGTTTGCGCAGGATTTTCAGGCAAAAACGGATAGAAACACCGATTTGTTCCGAAATATCTTTTGCACCGATTTTTTCCTTTTGCGATGCGATACAGTAAACAATTCGCACGGCGTAATCCGCTTCGGATGTAATGCGCATTTTCATTCTCCTTAATAAATTCTATTTTGATTATAATTCAGCAAAAAAAAGCTGTCAAATTTTCTTTAAAACCGCTTGACACCGAAACGGGGCATTGGTATAATATCAAATGTTATGCGAGTGTGCTGGACTTGGCAGACAGGCACGTTTGAGGGGCGTGTGTCTTTGGCGTATGGGTTCAAGTCCCATCACTCGCACCAAAAGAGCATCCACAAGGTGGATGCTCTTTTTTGCATAAAAATGGGGCTTGAACGATAGTCTTTCGCCGCGGCAAAAGCTGCCGGGGGCAGGTTTTGCAGGCGAAAGGGCCGAGACGGTACCGAAATGCGCAGCGTTTGGGTGGCGAGGCCGACAAGCAAGCGGCGCTTGCGGAGTCCCATCACTCGCACCAAAAAGAGCATCCACAAGGTGGATGCTCTTTTTTTGCATAAAAAAACATATTTTCAATAATTTTTCGCCGCGATTTTGCGTAAAGAAACATTGTGTTACTGTGCGATAAATAACCTTGTGTTCCTGCTGGAAAAATGTTACAATGAGGACAAATAAAATATAACATCTAATGTAACAAAATATGGGGGTGTGAGGATGAAAAGGTTAACAGCGATAATTTTATTGTTTGCCATGGTAATTACATTTTCTCCGTTAGTAGCTGTCGCGGAGGGAATCGGCGGGAGCAGGGCAATAGGCGAAAATCCATTACCGAATTCACCAGGAATAGAGATAGGAACGACCGGAACAGGCGGGGCGAATATCACAACACCGTTTGGGTACCGCGGGGAATACAAGGATTCCGAGACGGGAAATATTTATCTCAGGGCAAGATATTATTCGCCGAATATAGGCAGATTTACCACATCCGATCCAGCTAAAGCAGACGGCTATAACTGGTATAGCTACTGCGGAAACGATCCTGTGAATTTCGTGGATCCGTGGGGATTGAAGCTCCAATTATCAAATAGTGCAACGTCTTATCAAAAAGAAGAATATAGAAGAGCAATTGAGTATTTAAAGAAATCTGAAGCTGGCAAAGCCCTTATCAAAAAACTTGAAGACGAAAAAGATGTAATATTTACTATTTCATTTCTCGCAGATTATACAAAATCCAGCTCGTATATTCCCGATACAAGAACAATTAATTGGACGTATTTGGGTGGGCTCGTTATGGGCAACGGAACTTCTGTTACCAGCGCAGCACTGGGTTTAGCACATGAAATGGGGCACGGAGCGCAACATTTAGATGGTGGAATGGATGGTTTTTTTAAAAGACCTACGCCGAACAACTATCTTAAAATAGAAGAAGCTAATTTAGAAAAATACGAGCGAACTATTGCAAGACAACTTGGCGAGCCTACGCGTACGTCATATACAAATACAAATGGAAAGATAAAAATGAATAATTCTATTCATTATATAACTACAAATTCCAGCAGATATGGAAGGCGGAGAACATTTACTGTAAATCATAACGAATTCCCGATTATAATAGAAGGGGCTACATTTTCGGCAGCTCGATAGGGGAAATAAAAAGGTGGAAATATGAATGCAAAAAAACATATTATCTTAGGAATTATAATCCTCGTGTTGCTTGCCGTAAGTATTTTAAGTGGGTGTATTATAATAAATTTAACTTTCAAAAAGCCGAATCTTGATTTTTCAAAGCTAATTAAAAATGAAAATATTGATAATTTAAGTTTAACTATTTATTACATGGATCCGTATGCGTTTACGGAATTTCCTTTAGATGTTGATGATTTAATTAAACTATGCAAAGAAGAAGGAATTGGACAAAGAATTATAATCAGAGGAAGTGACCTTGAAGATAATATCGGTTTATTTATGCAAATAGATAATCATGAGTTAACATCAGTTAAGAAAAGATCGTTTTTAAATGCTCGATTATATTATATTTTTGAAAGCAGGGAAAATGGCAAGTTGTTTGATGTTGCGATGTGGGGCGGCAATGACGATGATAATAGCATATTTATTAATGGCGTTGAAGTAAAAGAGAATACTGTTTTTTACGATATTATAATGCCCTTTCTACCCGAAGATATAGCGAAAAAAATTGAGGCAATTTATAGTTGAGAAAAGAAAAAATTCAAACAAAATATAATATCTATTTTTATTAAAATATGGGGTGTGAGGATGAAAAGATTAACAGCGATAATTTTATTATTTGCCATGGTAATTACATTTTCTCCTATACAAGCGTTGGCGGAGGAAGGCGGAATTGGCGGCGCCGCAGCAGCAGGCGAAAATCCATTACCGAATTCGCCAGGAATAGGGATAGGAACGACCGGAACAGGCGGGGCGAATATATCGACGCCGTTTGGGTATCGCGGGGAATACAAGGATTCCGAGACGGGGAATGTATATCTCAGGGCAAGATACTATTCGCCGGGCATAGGCAGATTTATCACATCCGACCCAGCCAAGGCAGACGGCTATAACTGGTATAGCTACTGCGGCAACGATCCGGTGAATTTCGTGGATCCGAGCGGGTTAGAATTTATTGTTGTTTCGGGTGGCGCATACAAAGCTAACAGGGATGGAGCATATAACCATGAGTTTATAGAAACCGGCATTAGAAAGATAAGAGATTTAAGAGCTGAATTTCCTGGTGAAAATATTACATGGCTAATTGCAGAGACCGGTTGGACGGAAGGCGATGCTCAAAAGTTTATTAATGCAGTAAGCGGATTAAATATTAATGTCAAGATGATAAAGAATAAGATTGCGCTTTTTAATTATATCAACTATAAAGACGGAACAAATCGCAATGATGATAAAATAACAAAATTTGTCGTTTTTTCACATGGGTTTGGTGATGGCACTGTATCGTTAGGTTATAATTATAGTTCTTATGATACTGGTTTCGATATTTTAAAAGGTGACATTGATATCCATCTTCAAAGTAGTGCCTTTAACAACCCTAATTCATGTTTTTATTCTTGTAATACTGGCACCGGAGAAAATAGTTTTGCTCAACTTTGGGTAAATAAAGTTGGTGGTAAAACATGGGCGTTTGTAGGAAAAAGTAATTATGAAAAAATAAATGCTGGTGCAAGTGCAATTAATAAAGCTTCACGAAAAATCAACGTATTTTCATTTTATGGCAGTGTGAATTATCCAACCGCAGGTTCAAATGCATACATGACAACTTTTATGCCGTAATGAGGCACCAAATGATAAAAAAAATTATGTTATCAGGTATTTGTATCTTATTAATAGCAATAATTGTTGTTTCTATAATTGGCTTTTCGCCAGTAAAAAAAGCTGTTAATAAAGAAGCTATTAATTATAATAAGACCTTTATTATTGTAAAAGCTCAAAGATCTACAATTTCCGAATGGACTGTTCTGGAAGATAATGAAGGGATTATAGCAAATGAAGCAGATGTAAAGCTAACCGGAAATATTCCAAGCGGGTATAATTATGAATTTGAAATAGGGCAAAATCAATTTCTTTGTTATGGAAGATATATGGGAATGGAAAGTCAATATCCCGTGTCTTTAGAAGAAATCATGATTTTTGAAGTTGATTCTTGGGAGATCTTATTCCCTATTAAAAGAGAATCTTTAATTCCATTTCTGCCTAAAAACTACCTATGTAAATTCGATGTCTGGTAAGGAAACATAGGGGGGTGGTTTGGAATGGCTATTGTCCTTCTTTGTCTTTCTCCTAAAAATGCATGGTCTCCGGCAAAAAGAACTTATGTATACGCTAATAGATGGGTGACAACTGAAAATGCGTTGCGCAGAGAGCACGGCTTACCGCAAAGAGTAGCATATAGTAAGTAAGCATGTGAAAGGGCAAATGAATGAAAAAAATTATTTATTTCGTTAGTTTTATCTTACTTTGCATAATAATCTTCTATATCGCTTATATAATATATCAACCATTAGAAAAATTCGATATTTTTTTATTGCAATCGTGGGGTTTCCCAACTTATTTTTTCAAAGTAACATCGCCAAATGAAATAGAGATTTTTGAAGGAGAGAGCGATTTGAGAATTGGAAAAAATGAGGGAAAATATTATATAGTCGGTGTTGAGAAAATGCGTCTAAATAAAATTATTAAGTTATCATTAAAGCAACGCAAAGAAATTAAAGGGCTAATGAGAAAAGTTGCAAAAAATGAGCCAATACCCCAAGAAAGAATGGCATATCATCTTGATGCGACAGAAATACATGCAATTATTAAAGGGGAAAGGTATTGGAGTATTTCAGCGGGATCCAAATTAGATGAAAAAAATGAAGATTATTATTTGATTCAATTCGATGTAGATATGGATTTGGTGAATTTATTTTGGTCGCTTGCCGACATTTCGCCGATTCCAATAACTAGATAGTAAGAAAAAATTATGGCAAGAATACAAATAAAATTCAACATTTAATTTTATAAAAATATGGGGTGTGAGGATGAAAAGGTTAACAGCGATAATTTTATTGTTTGCCATGGTAATTACATTTTCTCCTATGCAAGCGCTGGCGGAGGAAGGCGGAATTGGCGGCGCCGTAGCAGCAGGCGAGCCGCTCGACACTACAGAAAACGGCGGCTCCGCCGAAGATGAAAAATCGCCCCCTGATGATAATAGCGATGAATCCGGTTCGGGCGATGATGAAAAGCTCGATTCGGATGATGAAACAGGCGTCGGCGATGATAATAAAACCGAAGGCGACAGCGAAGAGATAAACCCGGAGGATGATGCCGAAACGCCGGAAGACGACGAAGATGCCGAAAAAGACCAAAACAAGATCGAAAAAGGCAAGTGGCCATTTCCCGCCGAAACCGAAGAGGGGATAAAAATACTTACCCCGGAGGAAGCGGAAGCAATCGAGGAAAATGAGCCCGCCGAAATCCCGGAGCTCCCGAATCTTGCGGAAGAGGAATACGCCGCGCTGCTCGAATCCGAGCGCCTGGCGCAGGAGGAGATAGCCGCGGGCCTGCCCGGTGAAACTGACGCATTTTTATACAAAGAGCGCGTGGGTAAGGCGGTTACCGAATACAATGCGGGCGTGGGATTTGTTGTTATCGGAGATTTCGAGCTCGATACAAAAACCAGCCTAAAGCCGATTTCGCCGATTTATCCCGGCAAAGAAAAAGAGATAAAAACTACAATCTCGGACGATGAATTCCTAACCCTGCTGAATCTTTCGGACAAGCAGGGGAAGGAACTGAGCGCGGGCGAGCGGAGTCTCATCCGCAAAGTTTTTGATATGCCGGATGTTTTCACCGGTGAAGAAATTTCGGTTCAAACCGCGGTAAACGAAGCGGTCGATCTTTCGGCGCGCGGATTTTCGGATGCGGAGATAGCGACATCGGTCAAAAATGGAACGGCTGACGACAAGATAGCGGCGTTTGATGAAAATGCCGAGCTTGAAGCGGAGGAGACCGCTGATGCCGACCTTGCGGAGCTGCGCGAAACCCTTGAAAACAGCGGCGCGACCGAGGCCGAAATAGAGGAGACGCTGGAGCTTGCGGAAGCCGCGGCGGCTGCTACAGGCACAAGCGTCGGCAGCCTCGGCTATGCCGGCGCGGCCGGGGTATCGTCGTATGTCGGCGCGCCTGTTTCCGGCTATAGCGGGACAAGCGAGTTTATCGATACTTTTGATGGAAAGCTTGTAATAACGCTACCGACCGCTCACTTGCCGGGAACAGCTGGGCTTGACCTTGATTTATCCTTGCGGTATGACAGCAACAGGGCGGCTTTTTATGGGCAAACAGGCAAGATAACTTGTAAAGACCACCAGGACAAAGTTGCAACCGCTTCTCTTTCGTACAAGGCGACAACTCAAAACTATAACGGACGAATAATCGACAAGATGTTCTATCCACATCAAGATAATTTGCGCTTTAGCAAGGAATTTAAAGCAGAAGCTGAAAATTTTGATATTATTCCGTACGTCAGCGGGCTTGGAACTAACACAATAACTGCATATGATTATTACACAATATATTCCAGCCAAGTTTGCCCGGTTTGCCATAGCTCTCTCACCGGAGTTAATAATGCACTACCAATTTCGGAATTTGATAAGGCGATGTCTGCCGGAACCGGTTGGTTTTTTAATTTCACATACGTTGCAAGATCGCCGTTAGGTGGAATTAAAACGCTGTATCTTGCAGACGGACGCCGGTTTGAGCTTGCGGAAGATACGTCGGGCAATATTTATTTTAAAGATTATTTACTTGATGATGTAAAAATAAGCTATGGGCAGTTTGTCCAATTTTCTAATCAAATCGGCTATCTCGTCTCATATGTTGATGGAAAGAAAGAATTTTTAACTCCGGACGGAAATATAAGAAAAATAATCGATCGGTTTGATAATACAATTAGCTTTGATTATGTAAATATAAATAATAATCCGGGAATAAAAATAACCGATTCCTGCGGTAGAGAAATCAATATATATAATGAAACTACCGCAAATGGAATTGATATAAAAGTTGCCTTGCCGGATAATGGAATGCTGACTTATTCGCTTACCAAAAGGACTGACCTTGAAATACCCGCATATACATATATAGAGCAAGTTGCGGGTAGTGATATTGAATCATATATTGAATATGCTTCTTATGGATACCCAAGCCAAAAGGGCGAGTATATTTTATCATCATTTACCGATGCCGCTGGCGTCGTGATGAATTTTGAATATGACATTAAAGATTCAAAGTTTAATATAAACGGGAAAAGAGACGGGCTTTCAAGCGATTTTGCCTTAAACAAATATGCCGCCCTTAAAAAAATAACTTTTGCAAGCGGATTTACTTCGGAGTACCGCTACGGAACGCGCACGGTAGATTATCTTACACCCGGAACAATGCAACGCTTTCAGGTGGTCGAACGCAAAAACATCGAAAACGGCATAGCAAAAGAGCGTTATCAATACGGTTACGGAAATGATAACTACAACATGACTTATCGACATTATCCGGATATGTCCGAAAATTCGGATTGCATTCGCAAAAACCTGTTTTATGAAGCCACATATGCAGAAATCTCAAACGGGCTTTTTATGCGCGAATTTGACCTTTACGGAAGCGCGAAGACTGAAGTTGCAACAGGTAAAAAAACCTCCTACATAATAAATCCGCAGGGATTTATTACCGACTTTAAAGTAGAGGCAAATAATAAGCTAAGCGAAACGGGAAGCTTTACCTATCCGAGAATTTCAAATGTTATGCTGCCGCTGCCGCTTACTAAAACAAGTGAGATTTACGACAGCAACGGTCAATATGCCCATGGCGGCGCGTACGAGAGAAACGAATACACTTTTACAGGGCAAATCTCTCGACATTGGGCGATGGGGGCCCCCGCGCCGCAGTACGACGAAGACGGCAACCTCCTAAGCATGCCGCAGCTTCCGTCTACTTCATACACATATGACAGCCGCTACGGATACCCGACATATGTAATGCAGGAGCATTCGGGAACAGTAGAACAATATACGTATACGCAGCTTTCGCAGGATGGCAAAACCTCTGCATCCAAAACTGAGTATGAACATAAACTTCTGTCAAACGGAAACGCATACGCGCCGTATGATATGCTGCGCGGCAACGAAAGTTATGCGTTTTCTGATAAAGGGCAGTTACTTTCAAAGACAGAAAATATCTATGTCGATTACGGCTCAAAACAAAATATTTACCATGACGGAGAGCTTTTTGAAGCCCCGATTATAGACTATTACACAGCTTTTACAACCGCTTATGAATATTATCAAAACGGAATGCTTAAAAAGCAGGACGCGGGCGCGGGCGATTCCGACATCTATACCTACGATGATATAGGGCGAATACTTTCGGTAAACAGCGGAGGAAATACCACAAGTTACACATATAACGCCGGCGGGCGCATCACATCAGTTACCGCGCCGGACGGTGCCGAGACAGCTATAGAATATGATTATGTAAATAATGCACAGGTTATAACGGCGCCGGAAGGGGCGTCAGGTACCCGCGCCAAAGTGAAATATGAATTTAACAGTTTCGGAGAGGTCGTCACCGAAACAGATATTACCGATCCCGGAAGCCCGGTTATCCTTGCAACCAACGAGTACGACAATATAGGCAGAAAGGTGAAAGAGTATAATAACCAGACCGAAAATTCGGGCGGCTATATCGCCTATACTTATGACGAACAAGGCCGCCGGCTGACTAAAAAAATTCACAGCAAAAACGGCACAATGATATATAATGAGGGAACAGGCTATAGTTCCGACAGCTCCGGCAGCATGTATGCAACCTATGTTTATTCGGGAAACAGCGGACAGCCGAACCTCGCAAATGTAGAACATTACGACAGGTTCGGGCGCATATATTATCATAATAACGGTCGGGCGGGATATAACATCGTCACCGATAAATGGGGCAATATCACCGCCGGATACGGCAGTTTTATCGAATATGATAATATTTATGAAGAGGAGTCAAGCGAGTATACCTATTCCGACTCGGGATATACAGGCGATAAATCATATTACGACTCGCGCGGGAATATGGTCTGCAACATCAAAAACGGCGTCAAGACCATATATGAATACGACCATAAAAACCGCCTAATAAAAGAGGAAATCCCGGCAACAGGTATCTTTAAAACGAACGCCTATGACTCCAAAGGCAACCTGACCGAGCAAAATGCAAACGGCACGGTGACAAGATATACATATGACAGCTGCGGCAGAGCGCTTTCGGTTATAACCGATGCAACAGGCACGCCGTATTACACCCAGTATGCTTACGACAAGCTCGGCAATGTTATAAAGTGTTATACAGGCCAGGCGGGCCTGCTCACCCTCGAGGAAGACGGCAGCGTCAGCGCCGGCACTCCCGATGTGGTTTTAAGTTATACTTACGACCGCGCGGGCCGGCTTTTGTCCGAGACCGACGGGATGGGCGCAGTAGAAAGCTATGTCTACGACAAAAACGGCTTTATGCTACAGAAGACAAAGAAATCCGGGATAAAAGAAATTTACACATACACCCCAATGGGGCAAATGTTGACCTATAGTGTATGTGCCACGGGAAGCCAGTATGTCAACAAAATCGAAAGCTATACATATTATCAAAACGGTCTTCTTCGCAGCACGACGCAAAACGGCGGTCCGTACCCGCGAGAGTATATGTATGCATATAACGCAGACGGCAGCATAGCGCAGGAGATAGAGCCGCTTGCGGATTATTGCCAAGGAGCGGCAAAGAAAACCTACGGCTACGATAATCTCGGGCAGGTCACGCGGATTGATATGGGAATACTGGATCCGTTATCACAAAATTATGAAACCCGCTACTCGGTGGGCTATGCATATTCAGGAAATAATCTTAAAGCGGTTTATGATTATGTGCAAAATATAACCCAGCCGGTAAGGACATATACCTACGACAGCAGCGACCGCCTTTTAAAAGACGGCAGCATAAAGTATGAGTATAACGGAAACGGGCAGATAACAGCGGAAAAAGACACTCTTCAAAATAAGACCTTGGCGACATATCAGTATAATGACAAAGGCCAGCTGCAAAGCAAAACAAACAGCTTTGGCACGGTCACGGTAAACGAAAGCTATACTTACGACGGGCAGGGACGCCTTCTTACGGCGGGGAGCGAAAGCTATACCTATGACCGGCGTGGGAACAGGCTTAGCAAGGCGAAAAACGGAGTCACCACAAGTTATGCCTACGATAAAGGAAACAAACTTCTGACCGAAACAACAGGTGGAAGCGTAACGAGCTATGGCTATGACGGAGACGGGAATAACATAACGGTCACCGGCGGGATAACGCGAAGGTATAACGCGAAGAATCAGATGGTATATGAAAAAGCGCCGGGCTACAAAAACGGCTGGGCGGAATATGGGTATCACCCGAGCGGCTTAAGGGCGACCAAATTCGAGGGCGAGATGGTTGACGTAGTGCCGTGGAATGATATAATTAATTATTATATCTGGGCTGGTGATAAGCTGATAAGCGAGACTGACGGAGTTCAGGAAAGATGCCTTGAAAAGCCGTTGTTGCCGGGAGGGCAAAGATGCCCGAACCCATACGAATATACATATTTAACAGAAAACACAAACTACATCTATGGTAATGGGCTGGTGTCCCAGTATAAGCTCGGTTATGAACTGTGGTGGGGCGAAGTCCGCAGCAACGATATGATGAGCTATCATATAGACTACATGCTGCTTGTGGGAAAAACGACCGAGAAAAAGCTGAATGTAACAACAAACGCCATGGGCGATGTCTCGATGCTGACCGAGGCATATTCATACGCGACCAAGGCGCTTGATTACAGCGCATTTGGGGATAGCGTAACCGTCACCGGAACAACCGGAACAGGCGGGGCGAATATATCGACGCCGTTTGGATATAGGGGAGAGTACAAGGATTCCGAGACGGGAAATATTTATCTTAGGGCGCGGTATTACAGCCCAGGGCTTGGGCGATTTACAACATCCGATCCCGCTAAAGCCGACGGCTATAACTGGTATAGCTACTGCGGTGGAGATCCGGTGAATAAGATTGATCCGAGCGGCAGAGAGGCAATAACTGTTACAGCAGGATTAGGAGCCGCGGCTATTGCAGCAGCAAAAGCAGCTGGAATTGTTATATCAGTTGCAACAATTATTGCTGGAGTAGAAGAGTTAGTCAAATATATAGAAGAAAACAAGCCGATATTTTATGCAGTTAATGGACATTCCTTTAGTAAAATGAAACAAATATCGCCACTTAATGCTTTAATAAGAGTTTTTAGAGGTCAAAATGTGTATACTCCAGGAAGAATTGTAGCGAAATCGTTAGCGGCTGTAGCTAGTTTTGGTAAAAGCCCTGTTCACGATAGTCTAAATTATAATTCACATTATCACTTGCACGGCCGTCGAAATGGTGCACACATCTTTTATGGAATTGTTAAGTAGTGAAATGTTGAGGTGATGATTTTTGAAATATTTTACAAAACAATGGTATAAGAATTGTCAAAAAGGAACCGGAATTCATTTTGGCAAGAATAAAAGAGCATTAGAAGAATTAGAAAATCAGAATCAAAAAGCAATAAATGATTATTGTAAATATTATAAAGAAATTGAGCCGTATCTACCCGACTGTATAAATTCAATATTTAAGGACAATAAAATGCACGATTGCAAGATAGTCAATAGCGGTTTTGTTGGCAAAGATTTTTTTATGGAAATTGATTCGAGAAATAGTTGTTGTTCATTAAAGAGGCTGACTTTTGTCAATGCTGAAATTTTGACAAGAGATTTTGATTTTAGCGATGCATGTTGGCTCTATGATGAAATACTTCTTAGAAAAAACAAATACGAAATACAGATGCTTTTTTGGTCAAAAAGACATGAATTAGGGGAAGTGGAAATTGTTTTTGAAAGTATTATCGCGAAGCAGTGAGATGAAGGAAGACGATGGGACGGTTTGAAGTGGACCTAAAAAAGTTTACAGAAAGACAAGGGGACGGTTCTGTTGTCTTATGAAATTACCTCGATAATCAGAGAAAAAAGGGCGAGGACAAGCCCCCACCCATTTACCAAAGTTGGCTTCCGCCGATGGCGAAAGCGCTAAGTTACATAATCATGCTCCTATCACCGATTTTCTCTGCGGAGAAAACCTGCGCCGCTTTGCGTCGCGCGGCTCTCGCGGGCGGAACCACCGGTTCCCCCACGTGCCCCCTCCCTGTCTCCGACGGGTTTGGAGCGATATATCGCGTCAAATTCCCGGGCGGCGCACGCTCCCGCACATTAATAATAACAAAGAGGACGGCAAATTGCCGTCCTCTTTTTAGAAGATTCCCAGGGAGGAGTAGTTCCGGGGAATTATTTTAAGTAAGCTGCCATGATTGCGCCGAAAGCCCAGTGGTCGCTTGGAAGATCGTCGAAAACAGGGGAAGCCGACGCTGCTTTGATGCCGATAATTCTATTGATTACCGTTACGAATTCGGCGCGAGTCATCTGGGCGTCGGGCATGAAAGTGTGGTCGGGATAACCGCCGACGTAGCCGAGTTTTGCAAATTCGGCTACATATTTTTCCGCCCAGTGTCCGCTCATATCGCCGAAATCGCTTGTTTCGTCTTTAATGTCAAGCCCCAGAATGAGAGACATGGTTTTCACGAATTCCGCTCTTGTCAGTCCTCTTTCACCGCCGAATGTACCGTCCGGGAAACCGCCGATTATTCCCGCGCCGACAAACAAAGAAACCAAATCGCGGTGCGCGTCGTCGACATCCGGGAAAGATTTTGCAGTAGGTGATTTTTCGATATCGTAGAGCGCGGCAAGGCTTTCGATCATCTCGTATCTTGTTATTGCAATATCCGGCTCGAAAAGATTTGTGGAATGAGCTTTAATATACTGCGCCGTGCTTGCGTTTTCTTTTTCGGTGATTTTCGGTGCGCGGACGGTATAGGTGTATGTCACGACATCACTCGGCGTACCTGCGAAAACAACAATCATTTTTATTGTGGTGTTTTCGGTGATTTCAATAGGCTCGCCTGTATAAAGGGTGCTGTTTGTCGTCGGCATCGAACCGTCGGTCGTGTAGTATATTTTGCCGGCATAATATCCGCTTGAAAGGGTAATCTGGCTGCCGCTTAACACTTCGCCCGACGAGGTGCTCGCCGCCGGAGGGGTGACCGGTATCTTTCCGCCGCCACTTTCGGTTCGAGGAAATTCGACCGTTACTACTCCGCTGTTCATAGCGTTTATTGCTGTGCCCTCATCCACTGTAAAGAAGTTCGCGCCTACACCGGTAAGGGTATAGTTATCGGTAGGAGTTAGGGTGATTGTCGCCGTGTAAATCGTATAGAACGAAAATGTCACCGGGTTATCGCTCCATGTGACCGTTCCGGTGTATTGCGGAGATGTGACAGCCGTAACCGGTATCGCACCGCGCGCGGGAGGGGTTACGCCGGGTATTGCGGCCAAATTTATGGCGGCTTTATTAACCGTAATTGCCACCGTGCTTGTGGTAGGTGTAATGGCCTCGTAGTTTGCGGCGATGTCAGCGCTCGGGGTGAATGTTACCGAATATCCGCTGTTTGTAACGGTCGGAATAGTTGTGCCGGTTGTCCATGCAAATGTGCCGTACTCGGTAGAACCTCCGGTCAGCGCGGAAGTCGAAAGCGCCGCTTCGTAAGTAATTGCCGTTGACGTCGGCCAGTTGATGGTCGGAGCGGCGGCCCTGTTAACCGTAATTGCCACAGTGCTTGTAGTTGTCGTGATTGTATCATAGTTTGCAATAGTGGCGGCACTCGGAGTAAATGTTACCGAATATCCGCTGTTTGTAACGGTCGGAATAGTTGTGCCGGTTGTCCATGCAAACGAGCCGTACTCGGTAGAGCCTCCGGTCAGCGCGGAAGTCGAAAGCGCCGCGCCGTAAGTTATCGCCGTCGAAGTCGGCCAGTTGATGGTCGGAGCGGCGGCTCTGTTAACCGTAATTGCAACAGTGCTTGTGGTGGTTGTAATTGTATTATAGTTTGCAATAGTGCTGGCGCTCGGAGTAAATGTTACCGAATATCCGCTGTTTGAAACGGTGGGAATAGTTGCGCCTGTCGTCCATGCAAATGTGCCGTATGAGGTAGAACCGCCGGATAGTGTCGATGTTGAAAGCGCCGCGCCGTAAGTTATCGCCGTCGAAGTCGGCCAGTTGATGGTCGGAGCGGCGGCTCTGTTAACCGTAATTGCCACAGTGCTTGTAGTTGTCGTAATTGTATTATAGTTTGCGATAGTGCTGGCACTCGGAGTAAATGTTACCGAATATCCGCTGTTTGTGACGGTGGGAATAGTTGCGCCGGTTGTCCAGGCAAATGTGCCAAATCCGGTAGAACCGCCGGATAGTGTTGATGTTGAAAGCGCTGCGCCGTAAGTTATCGCCGTCGAAGTCGGCCAGTTGATGGTCGGTGCGGCAGCCTTTGCAACATTCACCGTGATATTGCCTGTTGCGGCAGTATAGTCTCCGCTTGGATCGGTATATGTTGCTGCGAAGGATTGGTTGTCGCCCGCACTAAGCGAAGTTGCGGGAGAATTCCAAGTGTAGCCTGCCGGCAGAGAAACATCTGCAAGAGTAAGGGTAGGGGTATAGGTTGCGCTTCGCGCTGCGGGAGAGCCGAAAGAGCCGGTGCCTTTTGTAAAGGAATAGTTTAAGGCGCTGCTGGTAGATCCGTTATATACCGAAGTATTGCCGCTGTATTCCACCGTCAAACTATATGTATCGGTTGCTCCCGAGGCGGAAAAAGATGTGCTTGCCGTGGGGAGAGTAACGGTGGCTATCGTATCAGTTCCTTTTTTAAAGGTAAGCGTGCCGGTTGCGTCGGCGGGCAAACTGCCTGCTGTCAAGGTAACGCTTCCCGGTCTTGTTTGTCCGCCGGCGGGATTTGCAGAAAGGGTTACCGATGTGGAAAGCTTATTTACAGTGACTGTAGCGGCGTTGCTTGTGGTGTTTCCGTCGGCGCTTTGGACAACGCAGGTATAGCTTCCCGAGTCACCGGCAACGGCGGACGAAACTGAATAGGTAGCGCTTGTTGCGCCCGATATATCGGTGCCGCCTTTTTTCCATTGATACCCGCTTATTGCCTCGCTTCCGGCGGTCGCCGTAACCGAAAGGGAAAAGGACGCCTTAGCGTTAACGGTCGTGCCTTGAGGCTGTGCGGTAATGGTCGGAGGGGTAGGCAGCACATGCAGGGGATAACCGCGGTTTACGCCCGCTGTGATTTTCCATGGGCGATCGCCTGCGACACGGCCGCCGGTTAAGGCGGTCAAAAGCTCGGCGGATAAGCCGTCGCCTTGCTGAGTTCCGCTTTGGTTTTTAAAAACTGCTCCGTCAAGATAAAAACAATTTTCAACGGTACTACCGGCGTTGATGCTACTGACGATTGGTCCTACAAAAATACTCCCGGATACTGCCCCGGTTGTATATGAATTCTTAATTGTTCCTGATACATGAAAAGAACCGACGAGTCCGCCGGAATAGGTAGCGGTGGTAATTGCAGGATTCGTGACATTAATTCTGCTATAGCAATTTTGCACGGTACTCTCATGAATTATTCCTGCAATTGCGCCCGCCGCCCTTGCATCGGTAACATCAATTACACCGCCGACAATGCCGACATTTTTTATAACTGATGACTCAATGCGGCCAATTAAACCTACTTTCGAATGGGTGGGAGTCGAAAAGATATTCATGTTTTTAATGAGAAATCCTTTGCCGTCAAAATTACCTTTAAAGAAGTCCGAAGTATTTAGATGTAATCCAATTGGCACCCATTCCTTTCCGGCAAGGTCGA
Organism: Eubacteriales bacterium; assembly: GCA_031549485.1. Classification (GTDB taxonomy): domain Bacteria; phylum Bacillota; class Clostridia; order Oscillospirales; family Feifaniaceae; genus JAVBPR01. The sequence continues at coordinate 58,741 of JAVBPR010000004.1, forward strand.
TATCGTTTGCAAGAATAATGGTGTTCCCGGAAAATTTATTGACGCCGTCGTTGCACTGCGCCGCAATCCACGCAAGCTGTTGCGGCGTGGTGATGGTGTAAACATTATTAACCGGGGTGACTGCGGTTACGTCGGTTGACCAAAGGGGCATCGGGATAGGTGTATGAAAGGGATAACCGCCATTTACGCCTGCTGAAATATTCCAAGAGCAGTCGCCTGTTGTAATCCCGGCTGTCAAAGCTGTTAAAAGCGCGGCGGAAGTGCCATCACCTTGCTGAGTTCCGTCATGTTTTTTAACAACGCCGCCGTCAATATAAAAACAATTTTCAACGGTACTACCGGTTTGATTATATAATATGCGTCCTGTCAAGTCTGCTGAAACGCTTCCGGTGGCATATAAGTTTTTAAGGGATGAGTCTAAAAGTGTAGAGACGAGACCTCCTGCCCTAGTCATTGGTGAGGCGACACTATCATTAGTAACATTTATTCTGCTATAACAATTTTGAATTGTTGAATAGACAGCGTTTCCGCAAATTGCACCCGCAGTATATGCATCGTCAATATCAATTTCGCCACTGACAATGCCGACATTTTTTATAACTGCATTATATGCTGTGCCGATTAGCCCTACACCGTAGGCATCAAAAAAAGTGGAATAAATTTTCATGTTTTTGACTACATAGCCTTTGCCGTCAAAAGTGCCTCGAAAAAATTTCCCGCCAACAGCCGTGTCAAGACCCATGGGTACCCACTCTTTGCCGTCAAGGTCAATATCATGTGCAAGTACAATGGTTTTCCCTAAAAAATTTGCACCGCCGTTGCACTGCGCCGCAATCCACGCAAGCTGTTGCGGCGTGGTGATGGTGTAAACATTATCAACCGGAGTGACAGCGGTAGTGTCGGTTGACCAAAGGGGCATCGGAGCCGCAGATGCCGGGGGCGACATTGCGGGAAGCATCCCCGCCATCATAGCAAAAGATAAGAGAATCGCAAAAATTCGCTTTTTCATATTATTACTCCTAAAAATTTAACTTGACATAAAATAGGTATTATATTACCCTTAGTATCACATTAACGTGCACGTTAAAGTCAAGGAGTTTTTTGAAAAAATCGGAGGTTTATTAGATGAAAGATAAGAACCTTTTTAACATCGGCGAAGCATCGGCGGCGCTCGGGATAACCCCGAGAACGCTCAGGCATTATGAGGAGAAGGGGCTGATAAAACCCGGGAACACCGATAAACAGACCGGTTACCGCTATTATGACGCGCAGGATATTCAAAACATGCTTCTTGTTATGCTTCTTCGTGATGCAGGAATGTCGGTTGAAGAGGTAGCAATGTATATAAAAAAAGCGGTGAAACCGCAGGAGCAAATTGCCAGGCTACGCCGGCAACTTTCCGCGGTGCAGCAATCTATCGACCTTTTAAAAACACACATGGCCATAAAAGACGAATATGAGCCGAGGCGCGTAAAATTGCCGCGCAGAATCTGCGTTTGCAAGGATTTTATTATGCCGAGTATCGAAGCGTTTTTTTCAATTTATCGCGACTGCACGGCAAATATTATCAGGGAGGGTTGGGCGCTGTCACGGGAGTATCCGAATTTTTGCGAATATCCTCCCGAAGCGTTTGATGAAAACGGGCTTATTTTAGAAAATTTTCCGGTGAAAATCTGTGTGCCGGTTAAAATAGACGCGCCTTTTGGAGATGAGTTACCGGAGGGGACCGTATTATATCCCGAACAGGATTCGGTAACGGTTGACTTCAGGGGAGGATACGAAGATTTATACCGAGCTTACGAAGCTGCTTTTGCATATATGTCCGACCATAAACTTGCGCAGGACGGCAACACGCAGGAAATTTATTTCGAAAGCTTTAACACCGCCTTTGATAAAGGGGAATACCTCACAAGGGTGATTATCCCGGTGAAGAAATCGTGATAATTTATATAACTAATTTCAAAACAAAACAGAGCGCCGATCTGGCGCTCTGTTTTTATATAAAATTTTTAAAATACACGGAATATCATATAGCTTATTTTTGTGTTAGTTTTCAAAATAAAGAAGAGGAACAAAATTTGTATTATCAAAAATCCACGGAGACTCATTATTATTTCCAAACTTAAATCCGATTTTTTCAAAATCGCTTTTTTGCGGCGGATTATACATAAAATCTAAGCCATAAGTATCATATTTCAAATCAGGCTTTAGAATTTCATTAATTAAAATAGAGTAATTGTTTTTAAACGGTATTTCCGGTGTGTTGGGGTTATAAGTTCCCGGCCCTTTGTTTTCCCATTTTAAAAAATCCCCAACTATTCTGTTTGCCGAAGCGTTGTTTTGAAAGGTTATATCTCCTAAAACCACACAGTTTTCGATTGTTCCGTAACCTTCTACAAATCCCGCGATTCCGCCTGCATAGCTATTGCTTCCGCTTAAAGTAATATCAACTTTTGAATAACAAGAACCTATTGAAGCCATGCTTGAAGCGCTTATTCCGCCGGCCAAATTATCTTGAGTTCCGGATAATTTGATATTTCCGGATGAATATGAATTTATTATTTTGGCGCCCGCTCCTGTCAAGCCTCCCGCATAGCAGAAATTACCATTTATTTCAAAATCAATAAAAGCGCTACTGCGATTTATATTATCGCCGCTTCCTGTAATTCCGCCGATAAAATTACTATCTCCATTTATTTTGCCGGATAATTTAATCTGGCAATTGGATATTTCTCCTAAATTCGATCCCGCGATGCCCCCGATTAGTGAATTTGATGAATTAATATCAAAAAACGCTTCGACGAAAAGATTTTTTACATTACCGCTTTCTTTTATATTGGCAAAAAGAGCTGCATAAGAGTATTTTTTCTCATTTTCATCCGGCAATAAGTTTTTTGATTCGCACAAATTTGCAATAGTAATTTTATGCCCGTTTCCATCGAGCGTTCCGCCGAAGCTGAAATTTTTATTTTTATCTACTTCTCTTCTTCCGATAGGCATAAATGCATTGATTTTAATATCCGCCCCGAGTTTGTAATTGGCATCCGGATTTTCGGAAATTCTCAAAAGATCATTTTCTGAAGAAATAATATAAACTCCGTTTTCCGAAGAAAGAGGAGTGGTCGGTTTGTTTTCTCCGGTTGTTTGCTCAATATTCTGTTTTGCGCAACCTGAAATAATTAAAGCAAATAATAATAAAAATAAAAAATATTTTAATTTTCTCATATTCCTCACCGTCTAAATATTTTATTTATTTTATCATATAAAGATAAAATAAGTAAGCCCGCGAAACGCGGGCTTACAGTCTTGTATTAATATAAAATAATATTATTGATCATTGTGTCTTTAGGACTCGTGATTATTGTGGGGACTACCCCGTCTTGAAATATAAACGGACTCCCACCATCTAACATTATAGCATTAGTTATTGTTCTTAAACCGTTGTTTAGCAAAAGTAAATTCTTATATGCTTCATCATATAATATGCAGTTGCTATCTTTCGTTCGCATTGCTACTATTATTATTTCTTTTGCGTTATTTGTTGTGCAAAGAAATATATGCCAGTTAGGTTCTACAACATCAATCCCCCAACCTTGAGGTAAAAAGTCGACACTCCACGATGCTGCTTTTCCATTAATCATTATCGGAGCACCAGAAATGGCATAAGCAAACTGACCAAAGTCTGCGCTTGTTTCTTTGTCCATCATTACGGCGCCGTTTGCTTGAACAAATAAAGTCGATAATGCAGCGCCGTTTTTACCAACATTGCCATCTATGGCTGCGTGTATAGTGCGCTTATAAAACTTTCCTCCTCCGTATGTGATTCCGTATTTGGCATAGCTATCTAATTTTTCCTTTGTAGCACTGCTTTGTTCAGAATCGACAAAATCGGCTATTAAAAATCCTACCGGAACGATAGGTGTTGCCCAAAATCCTCCGTTTGTGTAATACATATTTGCAGCTGTGTTTTTTGGTTTGTTTACATATTTGACTTTAAATTCAGTGCCAAAAGTTTGGATATAATATAGATCATCTGTTACATATACTTTTTCTTTACTCATTAAAACACTCCTAATAATTTATCCCTTCCGGAAGGATTAAATTAATTATAGCTTTTTATCGATGTAATAAACCGTACAGTAAAATAACGTTGAGACGATCTGGCGCTCTGTTTTTATGAAAAAAACGGTTGACTTGCGTCTTTCGTTTTGATATTATTATATACTGCACTTAATAATGGGGAAGTTTACGATTTCGCAAGAGGTTTTTGTGAAAAAACCGTGCTTTTTCGACAGGTTATTTCCTATAATATATATTCATCGAAAATGAGGACGATTTTTCTTTTTTCGCGCTTAGTTTTCGCGTAGGCAAAATCCCCGCAAAGTGCGTTTGTTTTGAATATTTACTTTCGACGATATGCGTTTTAGCCGCAGTCGGCAGGAGTATTTTTATAAAAAAATACTAAGGAGTGGTTGGATGGGCAAAATCAATGTAAAGCCGGTAAAGCTCGGTAATGTCACGAGAATGAGCTATGCCAAAATCAACGAAGTACTGGAGATGCCGAACCTTATCGAGGTGCAGAAAAAATCATACAAATGGTTTCTCGAAGAAGGTTTGAAAGAAGTTTTTGCGGATGTTTCCGCGATAACCGATTACAGCGGCAATCTGGTACTTGATTTTATTGAGTACACGCTCGAGGAAAAATCAAAATATTCGGTTACCGAATGCAAGGCGAGAGATGCTACATACGCGGCGCCGCTGAAGGTGAAAGTTCGCCTTGTCAACAAAGAGACGGGCGAAGTTAAAGAGCAGGAAATCTTCATGGGCGATTTCCCGCTTATGACCGAAAGCGGAACCTTTGTTATCAACGGTGCGGAGCGCGTTGTCGTTTCGCAGCTTGTAAGGAGCCCCGGAATTTACTTTGATATAGCTTTGGACAAGATGGGAACAAAGCTGTTTTCCTCGACGATTATTCCGAACAGAGGCGCGTGGCTTGAGTATGAAACCGATGCCGCGGGCGTATTTTCGGTGCGCATCGATAAAAACAGAAAATTGCCGATCACCACTTTCATCAGAGCTCTCGGCGCGGAGACGAACGCGAAAATCCTTGAGATTTTCGGCGAGGACGACCGCATAAGAGCAACTTTGGAAAAAGATATTTCGGTTGATAAGTCGACCGCGCTTGTCGAAGTTTATAAAAAACTTCGTCCGGGCGAGCCGCCCACAATTGATAACGCGCAAACTCTTTTTAACAATATGTTTTTCGATGTCCGCCGCTATGATTTATCAAAGGTCGGCAGATTTAAGTATAATCAAAAGCTCGCGCTCGGCGTGAGAATTGCGGGAAAACCGCTTGCAAGGCCGATTGCCGATCCGATGACCGGCGAGATAATTGCAAACGAAGGCGACGTTTTAACAAAAGCGCGCGCAATCGAAATCGAAAATCTTGGCGTCGATACCGCATACATCAAATCCGGCGATACCGAAGTAAAAGTTTTTTCAAGTGGTATGGTCGATATCGGCGGGTTTATTAAAAAAGGCCTGCCCGACGGTCTCATCACCGAAAAAGTAAAATTCAGCGTTTTAAAAGAAATACTCGAGAAAAAGCTCTCGGGAAAAGAACTTGTCAAGGAAATTACCGAAAGACACGAAGAGCTTATTCCGAAACATATCACGGTTGACGACATTTTTGCGTCGATAAATTATCTCAACTGCCTTTCCTACGAAATAGGCACGAAAGACGATATCGACCATCTCGGCAACCGCCGCCTCCGTTCGGTCGGCGAGCTTTTGCAGAACCAGTTCCGCATCGGCTTTGCGAGAATGGAGCGCGTCATCCGCGAGAGAATGACGATTCAGGACCTTGATATCGTTACGCCGCAGGCGCTTATAAATATCCGCCCGGTTGTCGCGGCTATCAAAGAATTCTTCGGAAGCAGCCCGCTTTCGCAGTTCATGGATCAGACAAACCCGCTTGCGGAGCTTACCCACAAGCGCCGTCTTTCCGCGCTCGGACCCGGCGGTCTTTCGAGAGACCGCGCCGGATTCGAAGTCCGCGACGTTCATCCTTCGCACTACGGCAGGATGTGTCCTATCGAGACGCCTGAAGGTCCGAACATCGGACTTATATCGTATCTTTCAACCTTCGCCCGGATTAACGAATACGGGTTTATCGAGGCTCCTTACAGAAGAGTCGATAAAGAAAGCGGCAAGGTTACCGATGAAATCGTCTATATGACGGCAACAGAGGAAGATAATTATATCGTCGCCCAGGCAAACGAGCCGATAGATGAAAAAGGATTCTTTAAGAAAAACAAAGTCGCGGCACGTTTCCGCGATGAGATGCTTGAAATCGAAAAAGACAGAATAGATTTTGTCGACGTTTCGCCGAAGATGGTTGTCTCTGTCGCGACAGCGATGATCCCGTTCCTTGAGAACGACGACGCGAACCGCGCCCTCATGGGATCAAACATGCAGAGGCAGGCGGTTCCGCTGCTTCGCACCGAATCTCCGATTGTCGGAACAGGTATGGAATATAAAGCTGCTGTTGACTCCGGCGTCTGCGTTCTTTCGGAGCATGACGGCGTTATCAAAACAGTTTCCGCCGACAGAATCGTCGTCAAAAACGACGGCGGCGGCGAGCAGGAATATCAGCTTATCAAATTCCTGCGCAGCAACCAGGGAACCTGCTTTAATCAGAAACCTATCGTTGAAAACGGCCAGCGCGTAAAAGCGGGCGAGGTTATCGCCGACGGCCCGTCAACAAATACCGGCGAAATTTCGCTTGGCAAAAACGTGCTTGTCGGCTTCATGACCTGGGAAGGCTACAACTACGAGGATGCTATATTAATTAACGAAAAACTTGTCCGCGATGATGTTTTCACCTCTATTCATATAGAGGAATACGAAATCGAAGCGCGGGATACAAAACTCGGACCGGAAGAAATCACAAGGGATATACCGAACGTCGGCGAGGATGCGCTTAAAGACCTCGACGACCGCGGAATAATCAGAATCGGCGCGGAAATCCGCGCGGGTGATATTCTCGTCGGAAAAGTTACGCCGAAAGGCGAAACCGAGCTTACGGCAGAAGAAAGGCTTCTTCGCGCTATCTTCGGAGAAAAGGCGAGAGAGGTTCGCGACACATCGCTTAAAGTTCCGCACGGCGAAAGCGGCATCGTTGTTGACGTCAAAGTGTTCAGCCGCGAAAACGGCGACGAGATGAGCCCGGGGCTTAACATGGTCGTCCGCTGCTATATCGCGCAAAAAAGAAAAATATCGGTCGGCGATAAAATGGCGGGACGCCACGGAAACAAGGGCGTTATTTCCCGCATTCTTCCGCAGGAGGATATGCCGTTCCTTCCGGACGGAACTGCGCTTGACATCGTTCTTAATCCTCTCGGCGTTCCGTCGCGTATGAACATCGGTCAGGTTCTTGAGGTTCACCTTGGCTACGCCGCTAAGGCGCTCGGCTGGAAAATCATGACTCCTGTTTTCGACGGCGCGAACGAATACGACATCATGGACGCGCTTGAAGAAGCGGGCTATAACCGCAACGGTAAATCAACGCTGTATGACGGCCGTACCGGCAAGGCGTTTGATAATCCTGTCACCGTCGGATATATTTACTTCTTAAAACTTGCTCACCTTGTCGACGATAAAATCCATGCCCGCTCGACCGGACCGTACTCGCTTGTTACTCAGCAGCCGCTTGGCGGTAAAGCTCAGTTCGGCGGACAGCGTTTCGGAGAGATGGAGGTTTGGGCTCTCGAGGCTTACGGCGCGGCATATATACTGCAAGAGATTTTGACCGTTAAGTCGGACGACGTCGTCGGGCGCGTTAAGACATATGAATCGATTGTCAAAGGGCAAAATGTTCCGAAACCGGGTATTCCAGAGTCGTTCAAGGTTCTTGTAAAAGAACTTCAGTCGCTCTGCCTTGATGTTCGGGTTCTTGATGCTTATAACGATGAAATAGAGCTTCAGGAGAGCTTTGACGAAGAAGACGATATGAATTACCGCCCGATGAGAGAAGAAATCGGCGGTGATGTTGAGGTCGCTTCGGAAATCGAGGCGGAGTTTGAAATCGAGGATGTTGAAGAAGAGGGAGATTTCCTCGAGGAATCCGAAGATTTTGACGATGAAATAGCCGCAGACGATGAAATCGTTGACGACGAATACACAGACGAGAATTACGAGGCGGATGAAGAAATTGCCGCCGAAGAATTGATATAGGAGGGAAGTAAAGATGCCAATAACAACATTTGAGGCTATTAAAATCGGGCTTGCCTCTCCTGAAATGATTAGAAACTGGTCGCACGGCGAAGTAAAAAAGCCGGAAACTATAAACTACAGAACCTTAAAACCGGAGCGCGACGGTCTGTTTTGCGAGCGTATCTTCGGGCCGCAGAAAGACTGGGAATGTCACTGCGGAAAATATAAAAGAATCAGATATAAGGGCAAAATCTGCGACCGCTGCGGAGTTGAAGTAACCCGCGCAAAGGTTCGCCGTGAGCGTATGGGGCATATCGAGCTTGCCGCTCCCGTTTCGCATATTTGGTATTTCAAAGGCATACCGTCACGCATGGGGCTTCTCCTCGACATTTCGCCGAGAAAGCTCGACCAGGTGCTTTATTTTGCCTCGTATATTGTTCTTGATCCGGGCGGCGTGCCGACGCTCAACAAGCTCGACATATTGAGCGAGAGCGATTACAGGGACTATTACGAAAAATACGAAGATGATTTCAGAGTGGGAATCGGCGCGGAAGCGATTTACGAGCTCCTTTGCGAAATCGAGCTTGAAGACCTGGCAGCTACGCTGAAAGAAGAACTTACAGAGGCGACAGGACAGAAAAAAGCGAGAATTATAAAACGCCTTGAAGTCGTCGAAGCGTTCCGCAACAGCAATAACCGCCCCGAATGGATGATTATGACTGCGCTTCCGGTAATTCCGCCGGAGATTCGTCCGATGGTTCAGCTTGACGGCGGCAGATTTGCTACAAGCGATCTCAACGACCTTTACAGACGCGTTATCAACCGCAACAACCGTTTGAAAAGACTTATAGAACTTTCTGCGCCGGAAATCATCGTGCGCAACGAAAAACGCATGCTCCAGGAAGCCGTTGACGCTCTTATCGACAACGGCAGAAGGGGAAGACCGGTAACAGGACCGAATAACAGGCCGCTTAAATCGCTTTCGGATATGCTAAAAGGAAAGCAGGGACGTTTCCGCCAGAACCTTCTCGGAAAGCGTGTCGACTATTCCGGCCGTTCGGTTATCGTCGTCGGTCCGGAACTTAAACTTTACCAGTGCGGTCTTCCGAAAGAGATGGCGCTTGAGCTTTTCAAGCCTTTTGTTATGAAAAAGCTTGTTGAAGACGGCTTTGCAAGCAATATCAAAAATGCGAAGAAAATGGTAGAGCGCGTGCGCACCGAAGTTTGGGACGCCCTTGAAGTTGTCATAAAAGAGCATCCGGTGCTTCTCAACCGCGCGCCGACGCTTCACAGACTGGGAATCCAGGCATTTGAGCCGGTTCTTGTTGAGGGCAGAGCGCTTAAGCTCCACCCGCTTGTTTGTACCGCTTATAATGCCGACTTCGACGGAGACCAGATGGCCGTTCACGTTCCGCTTTCCGCGGAAGCGCAGGCAGAAGCGAGATTTCTCATGCTCTCGGCAAACAACCTTCTCAAACCTCAGGATGGGCGCCCTGTAACCGTTCCGACGCAAGATATGATTCTCGGTTCCTATTACCTTACATCCACAAGAATATATACAGGCGACCAAAACGGCAGGAAAACAGGATTCCTCTTCAAAAATCCTAATGACGCGTTTGAAAAAAGGGAAAGCGGAGAAGTGGATTTCCCGATTTATACCTATTCGAGCGAGCAAGAGGCTATCCTTGCCTATGAGCTGAAAGAAATCACCTTGCATCATCCGATAAAGGTCAGAGTGGAAAAAGAATTTGACGGCGAGATGCAGAGCAGAATAGTAAACACAACGGTCGGAATAATCCTTTTCAACGAACCGATTCCGCAGGACCTCGGATTTGTTGACCGCACCGATGATAAGGCGAAATTCGATTACGAAATATCTATTCAGACCGATAAAAAAGCGCTCGGCAGAATCATCGACGCCTGCATAAGCGTCCACGGTTCGGCAACAACAGCGGAAGCGCTTGATAAGATGAAAGCTCTCGGATTCAAATACTCAACGCAAGGCGCTATCACCATCTCGGTTTCGGATATGGAAGTTCCACCCGAAAAACCGCAGATGATAGAGCAGGCGGAAGTTAAAATCGACGAAATCACAAAACAGTTCCGCAGAGGTATTATCAGCGACGAAGAGAGATACAATCTTGTTATCGATACTTGGGGCGCGACAACAAAAGAAGTTACCGACGCGCTTACAAAGAATTTTGATAAATTTAATCCTATTTATATGATGGCCGATTCGGGCGCGCGCGGAAGCATCAACCAGATTCGTCAGCTCGCCGGTATGCGCGGACTTATGGCGAACACCTCGGGCCGAACAATCGAAATTCCGATTCGTTCGAACTTCCGCGAAGGGCTTTCAATCCTCGAATACTTCATTTCTTCAAAGGGCGCGAGAAAAGGTCTTGCCGATACCGCGCTCCGTACCGCCGACTCGGGTTATCTTACTCGCCGTCTTGTTGACGTCGCGCAGGAGATAATCATCCGCGAAAATGATTGCGGCACGGTCGAGGGAATTACCGTTTCGGATATCAGCGACGGCAAAGAGCTTATCGAGCCGATGCGCGAAAGACTTAACGGCCGCTACCTCACAGAAGATTTTAAAATCAAAGGTAAGGTCGTTGTTTCGAAAGATAAAATCATGGATTACGCCGACGCGGACAAAATTATCGCCGCCGGAGTAAAAGAGATAAAAATCCGCTCGGTTCTCACTTGCCAGTCGCGTTACGGCGTTTGCTCCAAGTGCTACGGAAGCAACCTTGCAAACAAACTTCCGATTAATGTCGGCGAGGCTGTCGGAATTATCGCGGCGCAGTCGATAGGCGAGCCGGGAACCCAGCTTACCATGAGAACCTTCCACACAGGCGGCGTCGCGGGAGATGATATCACACAGGGACTTCCGCGTGTTGACGAGCTCTTCGAGGCGAGAAAACCGAAGAAACCGGCAATCATTTCGGAAATCGCCGGCGCGGTAAGCATTGTCGATGTAGGCGATGACAAGAAAAATCACAAAGTCGTCGTAACAAGCAGCAACGCAAACGAGCCGGATGTCCGAGAATATGCTATTAACTACGGTTCACGTATAAAAGTTAAAGACGGGCAGATAATTGAAAAAGGCCAGGAACTTACCGAAGGCTCAATAAATCCGCACGATATCATGGCGATAAAAGGCACATCGGCAGTTCACAACTACCTTATTCAGGAAGTTCAGCGCGTTTACCGCTTGCAGGGCGTTGATATCAACGACAGGCATATCGAGGTCATCTGCCGCCAAATGATGAGAAAAGTCAGAATCGAAGATTCGGGCGATACAACCCTTCTCGTTTCGTCGGTTGTCGACTTGTTCGAGTTTATGGACGCTAATGCCGAGATAGAGAGCAGAATAGCAAACGGAGAGAAGAATTTAAAAATCGCCGAAGCGTCGCCTGTTTTGCAGGGTATCACAAAGGCTTCGCTTGCGACCGACAGCTTCCTTTCGGCGGCTTCGTTCCAGGAGACAACAAGGGTTCTCACCGAAGCAGCTATCAAAGGAAAAGTCGATCCGCTTCTCGGACTCAAAGAAAACGTCATTATCGGCAAGCTCATTCCCGCCGGAACCGGTATGCAGAGATACAGAGATGTCGAAGTTGTTGACAGCGACGGCTACAGCATCGTAACCGATTCGGAATAGCATTGACAGAGCGGTTTTGATGATGATATACTAATATGCGTGTTTGGAGGAGAAAACCATGTTCACGCTAAAGGACACCAAAAAATTCGTCGGTATAAAACAAACGGTCAAAGCTGTTAAAGACGGCGTTGCAAAAGAGGTTTATATCGCGGAAAATGCCGACAGCGCAGTCACCGCGCCGCTTATTGAACTTTGCAAAGGCGCGCGCATTCCGATAAAGTATGTCGCAACGACTGCGCAGCTCGGTCAGGCATGTGGCATAAGCATTGGATGCTCGGCCGCGGCGATTATTTAGGCTTTTTCTCGAAAGAGAACAGCATATATATTAAATAGGAAAGGAGGAAATCATAAATGAGCATGACATTTAACCAGCTTGTCAGAAAAGGCAGACAGACTTTGAGCAAAAAATCTACCGCTCCTGCGCTTCAGAAAGGTCTCAATACTATCAAAAAAAGAGCTACAGACCAATCGTCACCGCAGAAGAGAGGTGTTTGCACCGCTG
>JAVBPR010000016.1:0-23566 GCA_031549485.1 Eubacteriales bacterium
ATTTTTGGGAGAAACGGTCGAAATTAGATTTTACAAAGCTACTGACGGTGCCAAAAATTATATCGGAAAGCTGCAAGGGTATGACGGCGGAACGGTGAAAATTGACGATAAAGAATTCAAAAAAGGCGATTATTCACAGGTTCGCCTTTATCCCGAAATATAGAAGTGGAGGAAAAATAAAAAAATGATTAACACAGAATTGTTCGAAGCGCTTGCGATGCTTGAAAAGGAAAAAGGCATTCCGGCCGATTATATGCTCGAAAAAATCGAAGCCGCTCTTTTGTCGGCGGTTCGCAGGGACGCGGGCGAGATTGTAAATACCGAAGTTTCGATCGATAAAGACAAATGCGAAATCAAACTTGTTTCAAAACTGACCGTTGTCGAAGAGGTCGAAAATCCGCAGGAGGAAATTCTTCTTTCCGAGGCGCAAGAAATAAGCAAAAAATATAAAATCGGCGACACTGTTGAAAAAGAAATAATGCCTCTTGATTTTGGAAGAATTTCGGCAACAACGGCAAAGCAGGTTATCGTTCAGGGCATCCGCGAGGCGGAGCGCGGAATGATTTACGACGAATTTCAGAATAAAGAGGGCCAGATACTAACCGGGCTCGTTACGAGAATCGATGCGCGCAGCGCGACGATAGAAATCGGGAAAACCGAAGTTTACCTGCTAAACGGCGAGCAGATTCCGGGCGAAAATCTCAAGGAAGGCTCAAGGGTAAAAATCTATATTGTCGAAGTAAGAAACACGACAAGAGGGCCGCAGGTTATCGTAAGCAGAACGCATCCGAATTTTGTAAAAAGACTTTTTGAGCTTGAAATCCCCGAGATTTCGGAGGGGATTGTCGAGATAAAATCAATCGCGCGAGAAGCGGGAAGCAGAACAAAAATCGCGGTTTCCAGCACCGATCCGAATGTTGACGCGGTAGGCTCGTGCATCGGACAAAAGCGAAGCAGGATTGCAAATGTCGTCGCGGAGCTGAGAAACGAAAAAATCGATATCATCAGATGGGACGAAGATCCGCTTAAATTTGTCGCGGCTTCGCTTTCGCCGGCAGAAGCGACCGACGTCGTTCTTGTCGAGGGCGAAAAGAGCTGCCAGGCGACCGTTCCGGACGACCAGCTTTCGCTTGCAATCGGCAAAGAGGGGCTTAACGTCCGCCTTGCCGCCAAACTTACCGGCTGGAAGATAGATATTAAAGCAGACAAATAATCTTGCAGAACATTTGCGGAGGGAAAATGAAAACTAAAAAAGAAACGCTCCGCATGTGTGTAGGTTGCGGGGAAATGAAAGCAAAAAACGAGCTTATCCGAATAGTGAAAAGCAAGGACGACATAATAGAAATTGACAAAAGCGGCAAAGCGGCGGGACGCGGAGCGTATATTTGCAAATCGCCGTGCTGCCTTGAAACAGCGAGGAAAAAAGGCCGCCTTGCAAAAAGTTTTAAGATGAAAATTCCCGAAGAAGTTTTTGAAAAAATTTCGGAGGAGCAAAATGGATAAGTTTCTTTCATATATAGGACTCGCCAGAAAAGCGGGGCTTGCGGGCATAGGAACAGAAGAAGCTCGAAGCCATGTGCGGTGCGGAAAGGCAAAGCTTCTTGTTTCAAGTGCGGAAGCGGCCGAAAGCGCGAAAAAACGAGCGCGCGATATGGCAAGCCATTTTAAGGTATTGCATATCGAAACGGCATACACCATGGAACAGCTCGGCAAAGCGGCGGGAAGAGCGCCGGCGGCAATGCTTACAATCGATGATGACGGAATAGCAAAAGCCGCGATGAAACAGTTAAAGGGGGATAATTAAGTGGCACCTATTTTAAAATACAGAGTACATGAGGTCGCAAAGGATTTTGAGCTGGTGAGCAAAGACATTATGACATGCCTTGAGCCGGTTTTCCCGGGACTCAAAAATCATATGACAACGCTTACAGAAGACGAGCTTGATTTTTTCTTTGAATCGATAACAAAAAATAACGAGGTAAGCGATATCGAGGCTTATCTTAATTCTGCCGAGGAAAAACGCGCGGCGGCAGAGGAAAAACGGAAAGAAGAGCAAAAGGCAAAGGCCGAAGAGGCGAGAAAACGTTTCGAGGAAGAGGCGGCGAAAGCTCAGGCGGCAAAAACAGGGGCTGTTCCCGGCGCTCCAGGTGCAAAACCGGTGCCGGGCGCAGGGCAAAGCGCGCCGCGACCGGCCGCAAATCCGTTTCCGCCGAAGCCGAAAGAAAAAGGGCCTCGCCATGTTCATCAGGCGCAGGAAGTCCGCGTTGTCGATACAAAAGCGGGCGCGGCGGTCAATCTTTCGAAATACGAAGACCGCATAACAAATCTCGTTCCCGATAGGGTTAGAGATACTTCTTTCGGCAAGCAGAAATTCGGCAAAAACCGAAATCAGCACCAAAACCGCGGCGCGGGATTTAAAAAGGTCGAAACCGAGGCGGAGAGGCTGAAACGTCTCGAGCTTGAAAAGGCGCGAAAAGCCCAGCTTTCGATTCTGATTCCGGAAGCTATTACCGTTTCGGAACTTGCGACAAGACTGAAAAAGACCAACGCCGATGTCGTCAAAAAACTTATGCTTATGGGCGTTATGGCAACTCCGGGGCAGGAAATCGACTTTGATACCGCGGCGCTTATTGCCGACGAATTCGGCGCGAAATACGAAAAAGAAATCGTGGTCACTATCGAGGAAAAACTTATCGACGACAGCATAGACACCGAAGAAAATCTCGAAACGAGGGATCCGGTTGTCGTTGTTATGGGACACGTCGACCACGGAAAAACCTCGCTTCTCGACGCGATTCGAAACGCGAGCGTTACGGCGACCGAGGCGGGCGGAATCACGCAGCATATCGGCGCTTACCAGGTAAAAGCAAACGATAAAAACATAACGTTTCTCGATACTCCCGGGCATGCCGCGTTTACCGCGATGCGCGCCCGCGGCGCGAACGTCACCGATATTGCGATACTTGTTGTCGCGGCGGACGACGGAATTATGCCGCAAACTATAGAGGCGATAAACCACGCAAAAGCGGCGGAAGTCGCGATAATCGTCGCGATAAATAAAATGGATAAACCCTCGGCAAATCCCGACAGGGTTATGCAGGAGATGACCGAACACGGGCTTGTGCCCGAAGCGTGGGGCGGTGACATCGTATGCATGCCTGTTTCAGCTCTGACAAGGCAGGGAATCGACGAACTTCTCGAGATGATACTCATAACCGCCGAAATGCGCGAGCTAAAGGCAAACCCGTCGCGCGCCGCGAAGGGCACGGTTATCGAGGCGAAACTCGATAAGGGAAGAGGACCGGTTGCCACCATTCTTGTCCAGAACGGAACACTTAGAAACGGCGACACTATTATCGCCGGAACGGCGGTCGGCAGGGTTCGTGCTATGACCGACGATAAGGGCAGAAAGGTCGCGGAAGCGGGACCGTCAAAGCCGGTTGAAATCACCGGACTTGCCGAGGTGCCGCAGGCGGGCGATGTTTTCTATGCCGTCGCCGATGAAAAAATGGCGCGTGAACTCGCTCAGCAAAGAAAAGATGAAGAGAAGAAAACGGCAAGCGCCGTTTCGAAAGTTTCGCTTGACGATCTCTTCACACAGATTCAGCAGGGCGAGATAAAAGACCTTAATATTATTGTTAAAGCAGATGTTCAGGGCTCGGCCGAAGCGGTCAAAACAAGCCTTGAAAAAATCACGAATGATGAAGTCAGGGTAAGGGTTATCCATGCAGGCGTCGGCGCGATAGGCGAGAGCGATCTTATGCTCGCGTCGGCTTCGAATGCGATTGTCATCGGCTTTAATATCCGCCCGGACACTGCAATTATCGAGAGCGCGGCATCAAAAGAAATCGATATCCGCTCTTACAGGATAATTTATGAGTGCATCGAGGAAGTTGAAAAGGCGATGAAAGGCATGCTCGCGCCGACCTTCAAGGAAAAAATTCTCGGCCATGTCGAAGTTCGCCAGACCTATAAAGTTTCGGGCATCGGCACAATCGCCGGCTGCTATGTAAAAGACGGCAAAATCACGAGGAATTCACAGGTTCGCGTCCTGCGTGACAGCGTTGTTATCGCCGAAACGAGCATAGACAGTCTCAAGAGATTTAAGGACGACGCGAAAGAAGTCGCCGAAGGATACGAGTGCGGTATCGGGCTTGTAAAATTCAACGATGTCAAAGAAGGCGATATGTTCGAGGCGTTTATAATGGAGCAGCAGGAAGTAGTATAAAAACAGCGGCGGCAAGGAGGAAATTTTATGGCTAAATACAGAGAAGGCAGAATAAACGAAGAAGTGAAAAGGGAACTTGCCGAAATTATCAGAGAACTGAAAGATCCGCGCATACCGGTTATGCTGACCGTTACCCACGCAGGCGTTACGCCCGATTTGAAATTTGCAAAGGTCAGCATAAGCGTTCTCGGAGATGAAAAAGCGACCGAGGCGGCATTTGCCGCGCTCAAAGACGCAAAAGGATTTATTCGCAGAGAGCTTTCAAGGCGCTTAAAAGCGAGAACTGCGCCCGAGCTCACTTTTGTGCCGGACGACAGCATTTCTTACGGCGCGCATATTGCCAAAATTTTAAAAGACATAGGCGAGGATAAATGAATTATTTTAACGGTGATGTAATAAGCGCGGCGAAAACCGTTGCAGATTACCTGAAAAATGCAGGCAGAATTCTGATTCTTACTCACGAAAACCCGGACGGAGACGCTGTCGGCAGTGCGTTCGGGCTTTGCCATGCTCTGCGCGCGCTCGGGAAAGACGCGTCGGTTTTCCTTGGCGAACCTTGCGAGAGATTCGCGTTTCTCGGAGACAATTCGGTCCCGTCGGGGGAATACGACCTTGTCGTTTCGGTCGATGCGGCCGAAAAAAATCTGCTTAAATATGCGGGGAAATACGCTGATATTATCGATATAACAATCGACCATCATCCGGGACGAGGCGATTTCGCAAGGAAAGCAAAACTTATCGAGCCTTCGGCGGCCGCGGCGGCGGAGCTCGTCTTTGTAGTCATTAAAGCGCTCGGCGCAAAACTTAGCTTCGAAGTTTGCGAGGCGATTTTTTGCGGAATCGTGTCGGACACAAATTGCTTCCGATATAAAAATACCTGCGCCGAAAGCTACGGCATTTCGGCCGAGCTTGCCGAAAGCGGATATAACGGCGGCGAGCTGATAAAACGCCTTTTTGAGACGAGGACAAAGTCATCGATAGAGCTTGAAACCCTGCTTTTTCACGGGGCGGAATTCTTCTGTGACGGCGCTGTTGTGGTCGGGAAAATCACAGGCGAGATGATAGAAAAAGCGCAAGCTACCGAGGACGACATAGGCTCTCTTTCGGGATTTTTGCGCAGCATTGAAGGCGTCGAATGTTCCGCGATTTTAAAGAAAAACGGTTCGGGAGAAATAAAGGTTTCGACAAGGTCGGAAAATTTCGTCGATGTGTCGGAGATATGCAGAAAATACGGCGGCGGTGGGCATGTTCGCGCGGCCGGATGCGTTTTTGCTTTGCCTATGGACGAGGCATATGAAATTATGAAAGGCGAGCTTATTGCGGCATATGATAAAGTCCGGAATAATTAATCTCGATAAGTCGGAGGGGATAACCTCCCAAACGGCGGTGAGTAAAATAAAGAGGATTTTTGGAATAAAAGCGGGGCATTGCGGAACGCTTGACCCTATGGCGTCAGGGGTTTTGCCGATTATGCTCGGCGCTGCCACCCCTTTTGCCGAATTTTTGACCTCGGCGGGGAAAAGATATGTCGCGGGTATAAAATTCGGCATAACAACCGATACCGAGGACACCGAAGGAGAGATACTTAAAACAGCGGTTCCGGATTTTTCGGAGCGCGAACTTCTTGAAACGGTTTCTAAATTTATCGGGAAAATAAAACAGACGCCGCCGATGTTTTCGGCGGTTAAGCATAACGGGCAAAGACTTTATAAGCTAGCCCGAAGCGGCGTAACAGTCGAGAGGGAAGCAAGAGAAGCGGAAATCGGCGGGATAAAAATTTTGGAATTTTGCGCCGAAAAATACGAGGCGAAAATCGAGGTCGACTGCGGAAAAGGAACCTACATAAGAACGCTAATAAACGACATCGGGCAGGCGCTTTCCTGCGGCGCGGCGATGAGCTCGCTTCGAAGGACAAAAGTTGGGATTTTTGAGATTGAAAGCGCCGTGCCCCTTTCCGAAATAGGCGAAAATCATGTGATCCCGCTTGATGAGATTTTTAAGGATGTTTTGCAAATAGAGGTCGAGGATTTTTATAAAAAACTGCTGCTAAACGGTCAGGCAGTACAGCAAAGCAAACTCGGAACAAAGGTCGCATGCGGCGAAATGGTAAGGCTCGCGGGCGATTTTGAGGGGCTGATTTCAGAAACAGAATACGAGGGCAAAAGCTGCCTGAAATTTATTCGGCGGCATGTAATATAAATGGGAAAATTTTATGAACAAGAAAATTTCGGTCGCGCTCGGCAATTTTGACGGGGTGCACAAAGGGCATCAAAAAATATTTGAAAAGGCTAAAGAACTCGGCAAAACCGCCGTTTGCTTTACTTTTTTAAGTCATCCCGAAAAGGGCGACGCGATTTACAATAACGAGACAAAAGAAGAGCTGATAATTCAAATGGGGCTTACTCCGTATTTTCAGGAGTTTGACGAGGCTTTTAAAAATCTTTCCCCGGAAGAATTTGTGCAAAATATTCTCCGCGATAAACTGCGAGCTTGCGCGGTCGTTTTCGGCGAGAATTTTTATTTCGGCAAAAACCGCGCGGGCGATGCGGATTTGATGATAGAACTCTGTGAAAAAAACGGAATAAATGCGGCAAAACAGCCGCTTTTGTCGATAGGCGGCAAAACGGTCAGCACAACGGCGATTAAAGAATTTTTGAAAAACGGTGAGATAGAAAACGCCGCTGATTTTCTCGGCAGGGAATATGAGATTGAGCGGCTTGTAATAAAAGGGAGATCGCTTGGCGCGACAATCGGTTTTCCTACGATTAACCAAAAGTTTGAAAACGGACTTGTAATGCCGAAATGCGGGGTTTATGCGTCAAGTGTAACGCTGGGCGGAAAAACATACAAAAGCATTACAAACATAGGCTTTGCACCCACGGCGGGGACAAGAGAAGCGCTCAGCGAAACCCATATACTCGGCTTTAGCGGCAATCTTTACGGCGAAATTGTAAAAGTTACTTTAAAAACCTACCTTCGAGAAGAAAAAAAGTTTTCGGATATGGCGGAACTTAAAGCAACAATTTCGCAGGATGCCGAAAGGGCAAAAACCTTGTAAAAAACACTTTACTTATATATATAAGTGTGATAAACTTACTCACGTACGTTATCCCATTGCGAGGTTGCGGGCGTCACCTGCCCACTACTTGGCTTTGAGGAAATGATTATTGAAAGGTGAAAAATATGTTAAAAGAAGTAAAAACAGGCATTATCGAGGGCAACCGCCGTCACGAAACCGACACCGGCTCGCCCGAAGTTCAGATTGCGATTCTCACAGAGAAAATCAATCATCTTACAGAACATCTTAAAATCAACAAAAATGACCATCACTCCCGTCGCGGGCTGCTCCAGATGGTCGGTAAAAGAAGGAATCTTTTGAACTACCTTACAAAAGTGGATATCGGAAGATACCGTGCGATTATCGAAAAACTCGGTATTCGTAAGTAATAAAAAATAACGTGGGCGGGAGTATGTTTATTTCCGCCCGCTTTGTTTAATAATAAGACTGCGGAAAAAACTTTATTTAGCGTTTATAAAAGATGGATTTGCGGAGCTTTTCGGCTTTTCGCAAGCTGCTTTTTATAAGTGCTAAAGAGGGTTTCCGCTTAAAAATGGAGGAAAATATGTTTGAAAATTTCAAGGTTTTTGAAACCACGTTTTGCGGACGTCCGCTTGTAATCGAAACCGGAAAAATGGCACAGCTAGCTAACGGCGCTTGTCTTGTCCGCTATGGCGAAACGGTTATCCACGCCGCCGCGACAATGGCGCCGCAGCCGCGTCCGGGAATTGATTTTTTCCCGCTTTCGATTGATTTTGAGGAAAAACTTTACGCCGCAGGAAAAATCCCCGGCAGCTTTATGAAAAGAGAAGGCAGACCGAGCGAAAAGGCGATTCTCATCTCGAGAGTTATCGACCGCCCGATGCGCCCGCTTTTCCCGAAAGATATGCGCAACGATGTTTCGATTGTGCTTACCGCCATGTCCTATGATCCCGATTGCTCGCCCGAAATCGCGGCGATGCTCGGCGCGTCTATCGCGGTAGCCATTTCGGATATTCCGTGGAACGGCCCGATTTCCGGTGCTATTGCCGGGCTTTGTGACGGCGAAATCGTGCTTAACCCCGATTTTGAGCAGCGCAAAACAAGCAAGATGGCGATTACGGTCGCTTCGTCCGCTAAAAAGGTTGTTATGATCGAAGCCGGCGCCGACCAGGTTCCGGACGATATCGTGTTCGACGGCATCATGAAAGCGCACGAAGAAAGCCAGAAAATAATCGAGTTTATCAATAAAATCACCGCGGAAATCGGCAAAGAAAAGGTTTCTTTCCCATCTATTACCGTGCCGGAAGAAATTTTCGACGATGTTGCCGCAATCTGCACCGACGACGTAAAAAAAGCACTCGACACCGACGACAAAACCGTCCGCGACGCTGCGCTTGGCGTTGTTTATGCCGATGTTAAAGAAAAACTCGCCGAGAAATATCCCGACGAGGAAGCAAATATAAACGAAGCTCTTTACAAACTTCAGAAAAAGATTGTCCGCCAGTGGCTTCTCGAGGGAAAACGCTGTGACGGCAGGGGCATGATGGATATCCGTCCGCTCGCCTCCGAGGTTTCGCTTCTCCCGCGCGTGCACGGTTCGGGACTTTTCACAAGAGGTCAAACCCAGGTTCTTTCGATTGTCACCCTCGGCCAGCTCAACGAGCATCAGATTGTCGACGGCATTGACGAGGAAGAATACAAAAGATATATGCACCAGTATAATTTCCCGTCCTACTCGGTCGGTGAAACGAGGCCGTCAAGAGGCCCCGGCCGCCGCGAGATTGGTCACGGCGCACTTGCGGAGCGCGCGCTTGTTCCGGTTCTCCCGGACGAGGCGGAGTTCCCGTATTGTATCAGAGTTGTTTCGGAGGTTCTTTCGTCCAACGGCTCGACTTCGCAGGGCGCTATTTGCGGCTCCACCCTCGCGCTTATGGACGCGGGCGTTCCGCTTAAAGCCCCGGTTGCGGGAATTTCATGCGGCCTTGTAACAAGCGGCGACGAGTGGAAAACCTTTATGGATATCCAGGGGCTTGAAGACTTTTTCGGCGATATGGACTTTAAAGTCGGCGGAACAAAAGACGGAATCACCGCGATTCAGATGGACCTTAAAATCGACGGACTAACACCCGAAATCATCAAATCCGCATTTGAAATCACCAAAAAAGGCAGATTCCAGATTCTCGACGATGTAATGCTAAAGGCAATAGCAGAGCCGCGCGCGGAAGTTTCCAAATACGCGCCGAAGATGATTGTGATGCAGATTGACGTCGATAAAATCCGCGATGTTATCGGAAAAGGCGGAAGCGTTATTCAGAAACTTGTCGCCGATACCGGCGCAAAAATCGATATAGAAGATGACGGGCGCATCTTCATCGCCGCGGTTGACAAAGCCGCCGGTGAAAAAGCGCAAAGAGCTATCGAAGCCATCGTATTCGATCCCGAAATCGGCGACACCTTCCTCGGAACGGTAACCCGCCTTATGACCTTCGGCGCGTTTGTCGAATTCGCACCGGGTAAAGAGGGGCTCGTCCATATCAGCAAGCTCGCAAAAGAGCGGGTTGAAAAGGTGGAGGACGTTGTTTCGATAGGCGATGAAATCGTTGTTAAGGTTGTCGAAATAGACGACAAAGGAAGAATAAATCTTTCGAGAAAAGACGCTTTGCTTGATATGGAAAAAGCAAACGCCGAAAAAACAGCAGAGTAAATGAAAGCCCCGCCCAAACGGGCGGGGCTTTTTGATAAAGAGGAAGACAGATGATAAAACGCAAAAACCTTTCCTGCGGAGCAACGCTGATAACCGAAAAATTGCCGTATATCCAAAGCGCGAGCGTCGGCATTTTTGTTAAAAGCGGAGCTTCTCACGAGCCGGAAGAATTATGCGGAATGTCGCATTTTATCGAGCATATGTTGTTTAAAGGAACAAAAACGCGCTCCGCTTCCGACCTTGCGAACGCTTTTGAAATTATAGGAGGCCAGAGCAATGCCTATACTTCCAAAGGAACAACCGTTTTTTATGCAAAAACGCTCGATTCGCATCTTGCGCAAGGGATTGAGCTTCTCGGGGATATGATATGCAGCCCCGCTTTTGTGAAAAACGATGTCGAGCTTGAGCGCGGCGTTATTTTGGAAGAAATAAATATGTATCAGGACAGCCCGGAGGATTTGGTCGCCGACAAACTTTTTGAAAAAGTTTGGGCGGGCAACGCTCTCGGCAGGGAAATTCTCGGCACACCTGAAACCCTTAAAACATTCACCTCGGAAAAAATCGCGCAATATCACGGCGAAAACTATACTGCCGAAAATATTGTGATTTCGATTGCCGGAAATTTCGATGAAGAAGCGATATCTCAGGCGTGTGAAAAAGCGTTTTTCGGCTTGCCGCGCGGAAAGAGCAGAGAGCCGCTGCCGGAGGCGGATTTCTACCGTGCGCGGATTCAAACGAGCAAAGAAATAGAGCAAAATCACATATGTTTCGGCTTTAACGGCCTCAAAACAGACGACGAGCAAAGGTATACGATGGCGCTTGCAAACAACATTTTGGGAAACGGGATGAGTTCGCGCCTATTTATGAAACTGCGGGAAAAGCTCGGGCTTGTTTACAGCATATACAGCTTTTTAATGCCTCATGAAAACGGCGGAATGGCGGGCGTTTATTCGGCGCACAGCAAGGAAAACGAGAAAAAAACAGCCGAAGCGATAACCGAAGAGCTCGCTTTGTTTGTCTCGGAAGGGGTTACCGAAAACGAGCTTACAAGGGCGAAAGAAAGCATGAAAACGAACATCGTCATGGGCCTTGAAAGCAGCTATAGCAGAATGGCGCACAACGCGAAAGGCATGATGAATTTCGGCAGGATTTTATCTGCGGAACAGATGATAGATTTGGTGGATAATGCGAGCATAGAAAAAATCGCAAAGCTGTCAAAAAGGATTTTTTCAAACGAAAGTTTTTCGATTTCCGCGCTTGGGAAACCGCTTTCGAAATCCTTTTATGAAGAACTTAAAATATAGGCCGGAGGGATAATTATGGCAGATAATAAAATGGTAAAAGAAATCACCGCCATGGAGGTCGATTTCGCAAAATGGTACACCGATGTCGTGAAAAAAGCGGACCTGGCGGATTACAGCAGCGTCAGGGGCTGTATGATTGTGCGCCCGTACGGGTACGCGATTTGGGAGAATTGCCAAAAAATTCTCGACACGAGGTTTAAAGAGCTGGGGCACTGCAATGTCGCGATGCCGATGTTCATTCCCGAAAGCCTTTTGCAAAAGGAAAAAGACCACGTTGAGGGCTTTGCGCCCGAAGTCGCGTGGGTAACGCACGGCGGAACCGAGAAACTCGCCGAGCGGCTTTGCGTCCGCCCGACAAGCGAAACGCTTTTTTGCGAGCACTATAAAAATATTGTCGAGAGCTACCGCGATTTGCCGAAACTTTATAATCAGTGGTGTTCGGTTGTGCGCTGGGAAAAAACCACCCGCCCGTTTCTTCGTACCCTTGAATTTTTCTGGCAGGAGGGGCACACGATTCACGCAACCGCAGAGGAAGCGATAGCGGAAACCGAGCAGATGCTCGGCGTCTACGCCGATTTTCTTGAGGGTAGTCTTGCAATTCCTGTTATTAAAGGAAGAAAAACCGACAAGGAAAAATTTGCAGGCGCGGAAATTACATACACAGTCGAAGCTATGATGCATGACGGAAAAGCGCTTCAGTCGGGCACTTCGCACTATTTCGGCGACGGATTCGCAAGGGCGTTTGAGATTCAATATCAGGATAAAGATAATAAACTTCAGTATCCGCACCAGACCTCGTGGGGGATGAGCACCCGCATTATCGGCGGAATAATCATGACTCACGGCGACGACAACGGACTTGTGCTGCCTCCGGCTATCGCGCCGACACAGGCGGTTATTATCCCGATTGCCGCGCATAAAGGCGGAGTTATCGAAAAGGCGGAAGAGCTTCTAAAAACGCTTAAAGAAGCGGGCGTTCGCGTCAGTGTGGACAGCAGCGACCAGTCTCCCGGCTGGAAATTCGCCGAATACGAGATGAAAGGCGTGCCGCTTCGCGTTGAAATCGGACCGCGCGATATCGAGGCAGGAACCTGCGTTATAGTTGCGCGCGACAACCGCGAAAAAACCGTTTGCGCTATTGACGATATTGCGGAAAAGGTTAAGGAAGAGCTTAAAAACCTGCATAACCGCATTTTTGAAAAAGCAAAGAAAAACCGCGAGGAGCGCTCGTTTACCGCGGCAAATCTCGACGAAATCATGAGATATGCGGACGGAAAAGGTTGCTTTATCACAACCCAGTGGTGCGGCGATCGTGCCTGCGAAGAATTGCTGAAAGAAAAAGCGGGGCTCACATCAAGATGTATGCCGTTTGGCGCCGAGCCTGTCGGCGATACCTGCCCGATTTGCGGCAAAAAAGGTGACAAGACGATTATCTGGGGCAAAGCATATTGACGCTTCGCTCCAAAAGGGGGGACAACCCCCCCTTTTGTAATCCCCCCGCACTGCCACTTGTGGCAGTGATTAAGGGGTAAATCTGCGGCGCATGTCCGCAGATTTACGATTTAAAAGTAATACCCAAAGGAGCTTTTTATGATAAGCGAGAAAAAGATAGAATTTATAGAGTTTATGCTTTCGGCAAATGTGCTGAAATTCGGCGAATTTAAGACCAAAAGCGGAAGACTTTCGCCGTATTTTATCAACACAGGAAGCTATGAAAAGGGAAGCCAAATTTCAAAGCTCGGGGATTTTTATGCCGAGCTTGTAAAAGAAGCGGCGCCCGATTTTGACGCGATGTTCGGGCCGGCATATAAAGGAATTCCGCTTGCCGCCGCCGCCGCGGGCGCGATTTTCCGCAATTTCGGAATCGACAAGCCGTATTTTTTCAACCGCAAGGAAGAAAAAGACCACGGCGAGGGCGGAAGCCTTGTCGGATATAAACCGAAAGACGGCGATAATATTATCATTATCGAAGATGTTATAACGGCGGGAACGGCGGTGCGCGAAACGGTTCCGATACTGAGGGCGGCAGCTGATGTGAAAATCACCGATATGTTTATCTCGGTAAACCGCGCGGAAATCGGCGCAGAGGGCGGCAAAACCGCCTCCGAAGAAATCTATGAAAACTTCGGAATCAAGGTTCATTCTATAATCGATGTTCGCGATATTTTAAGCTATCTTGAAAAAAAAGGCGAGGCGGACCTTGTCGCAAAAATGAAAGAATATATGGAAAAATATTGCAGGTAAAACACATACAAAAATCCCCGCGCCTTGAAGCTCGGGGATTTTTTGCGCGGTTTTTCGCCTTGCAAAAAAGAAAACAAAAGAATATTCTAAAATTGCCGAAACAAAGTTTGGAGTTTTTTCGTCTAATTTGAAAAAGGAGGCTGTTATGAAAAAGAGAATTTTACCCGTTGCCCTTGTCTTTGTTTTTATATTTCTTGCCGGATGTTCGGCAAAAATGGGGCCTGACGGTTTTAATGATGTAAGCGGATCCAAAGGCGAACTT
Organism: Eubacteriales bacterium; assembly: GCA_031549485.1. Classification (GTDB taxonomy): domain Bacteria; phylum Bacillota; class Clostridia; order Oscillospirales; family Feifaniaceae; genus JAVBPR01. Next base: position 13,783 of record JAVBPR010000016.1, read on the forward strand.
AACATGCCCAATGACAATTACGGTTACGACCGTGACTATGCGCCAACCGTGCCCGAAGAGCCAAGCCAGGGCGGCGCAGTGGCGCCCGATACTTACGAGAAGAAAATTATAATCAACGCGAGCATGACGGTGCAGGTCAAAGATGTTGCGATAGCTTATGAAAAGTTTCTCGAGGCGGCGCGCACAAACGGCGGGTATGAATTTTCCTCGTCAAAATCGGAACACGGCAATTCGATTAGAATAACCGCGGTTTTCAAAATCGCGCCTTCAAAGCTCGATACACTTATGTCGTCGCTGCGCGGAGAGGGCAAGATGTTAAGCGAGAACAAGGAAAGCGCGGATGTCACCGACGAATATTATGACGCCGAAATCCGACTTGATACCATGAGAAAGACGCTTGAAAAATACTATCAGTTCTTGAATGACGCCAAATCGGTCGAGGATATGATGAAAATTCAGGCCGAGATAAACAGGATAACGGCCGATATCGAGAGTCTCACCGGCAAACTTCAACGACTGACAAAAGACACAAAAGAGGCGACTCTCGAAATAGTTTTGACCGAGGAATATACGCCCGCCGCGCAGGAAATAAAATGGAATTCACTCAGCTTTTCCGATATGGGCAGGCTAATTAAAAATGTATTCTTGGGAATTTTAAATTTCTTTGTCAGCCTGCTTCAGTGGCTCGCGATAATCATCGCGGGACTATCACCGATTCTGATTATCGGCGCAGTCGTGCTATTTTTCATTATCAGAAAAAAGAGAAAAAACAAAAATAAAACCGAGTAATCGGCGATAAAAAACAAAAGCAGGGGGAATTCCCCCTGCTTTTGTTTTTTATATATCTTTTAAATACCATGTTGGTATCGGATTTTGCATATTATCAAACCAATTTAAAACATCGTTTGCTTGCTTCATCATGATATCAAGATCAGACTTCCCGAAAGGAATTGCCCAATAAATCGAGGATAATGTATTGCTGGAAATATAGAAGGCAAGCAGTTTGAAAAATTCCGGTGGGGGCTCACCGTCAAAGTAACCGCGCAGCTGTCCGGTCGCAAAATAAGGGCTGGCGGCCGCGCTCCATACTATCCGATTAAATTCCTCCCACGGATCGCCAAAGTCATATCGGTCGAAGTCGATAATTTTGAGTTTCCCTTTTTCAAGCATTATATTTCCTATATGATAATCGCCATGCTGGAAACATTGCGGCCGATTTTCTAACAAATGCCGATTTTGTTCTATGTAATCAATAACTTTGTCGTCACCGTCAAAGCGCAATCCGCATTCATGGTATTTCTTTATTTTATAATCTGTTTTCTGATTAAACCGGACAGACCATTTTTCTTGAGTTTCGGGTGCGGGAACAGTATGAATTTTTTTAAGTATTTCACCGGATTTTATGCCGAGATTATATTGCTCTTTTTCGGAAAGGGTTGGCAAAATGATTTCTAAATCAGCTCCGTCAATCCACTCTTGAAGCAAATATACGCCGTCTTCACAAATCCCGAATTCGACAGGGGCGCACATAGGAATGTCCAAATCGGCAAGCTGTTTCAAAATAATATATATAGATTTCCTCATTTCAAAGCGCTGCATTGGAGAGATACGAAGCAGGTATTTCTCTCCGCCGGATGTCGTTACACAATATTTTTTATCCTCGGACCAGCCTTTTGTAATAGGCTCTTTGTTTATAATCATTTTGTATATAGGAAGATTTTGTGAAAATTCACTCATAATAGCGCCCCTTAATTCACAGATAAAAATTCACGTGAGTTGTTATCATTAGTATAAAAGATTTTTTAAACTGTGGCAACATATGGGGTTGTGTATAAAAAAGAAACTCGCGCTTGGCGAGTTTCTTCTCAAATATTGTAAATTATCAGTTATGCTCCGCTTAAATTACCGTCTTTCTCTGCGGAGAAAACTTGCGTCGCTTCACTCGCGCGGTTCTCATGGGCGGCACCATCGGTTTCCCCGAGTGGCCCCCTCCCTATCTCCGACGGGTTGGATGCGTTTGTTCTTCGCGTTCTTTTAATCAAAGCCGCCGCAGGCGGCTTCCAAAATTGTCAATTGTAAATTGTCAACTATCAGTGCGGGCATTCGTGGTCGTTATGAAGCGGACCGACGATAGGAAGCGGATCGATTCCGATTCGAGTATAATAATCCGCGATAGCGGATTTAATAGCGTCTTCGGCAAGCACCGAGCAGTGGATTTTCGCGGGCGGCAAGCCGTCAAGAGCGGAAACAACCGCTTTGTTTGTAAGTTTCAGCGCTTCTTCAATAGTTTTGCCCTCTATCATTTCGGTCGCGATTGAAGACGTCGCAATAGCTGCGCCGCAGCCGAAAGTTTTAAATGATATTTTTTTGATGATATTATCTTCAACTTTAATATAAACCTTCATAATATCACCGCATTTTGCGTTGCCGACCTGGCCGACGCCGTTCGCGTCGGTAAGCTCGCCGACATTGCGCGGATTTGTGAAATGGTCCATTACCTTGTCACTGTACATATTCATATTATTTCTCCTTGTCTTAAATGCCGTGTATGTTTTATCAGCCGCCGAAAATCGGACTCATCGCCCTGAGATTTTCGACAATCGCCGGAAGGGTTTCGATAAACCGGTCAGCCTCTTCCGCTGTGTTCAAATCTGAAAGAGTCACCCGAAGCGAGCCGTGCGCAATTTCGTGGGGAAGCCCGATGGCGAGCAGCACATGCGACGGATCGAGCGAGCCGGAGGTGCAGGCGGAGCCTGAAGAGGTCGCAATACCTGCAACATCGAGCGATAAAAGAATCGATTCGCCCTCGATATATTCAATCGAAAAATTCGCATTTCCCGGCAGCCGCTTTTCGGGGTGCCCGTTTAGGCGGACATGCGGAATTTTCAGCGTTTCGCTAATTATTTTGTCGCGAATTTTTGTGAGCTTTGCCGCCTTCTCCTCGAGATTTACGGTGGCAATTTCGGCCGCTTTCGCAAACCCGACTATTGAAGCGACGTTTTCGGTGCCCGCGCGGCGGCCTTTTTCCTGCATTCCGCCGTCGATAAGATTCGGCAGAATAAGGCCCTTTTTTATATAAAGCGCGCCGACGCCTTTTGGTGCGTGAAGTTTATGCCCCGAGACCGAGAGCATGTCCGCGCCGAGGGCTTTGACATCTATCGGAATCTGCCCGAAAGCCTGAACCGCGTCGGTATGGAATAAAATTCCGCTCTGCTTTGCGATTTCCGCAAGCTCTTTTATTGGCTCTATTGTGCCGATTTCGTTATTTGCCATCATTATCGAAATAAGAATCGTGTCCGGCCGGATAGCCTTTTTCAAATCCTCGGGATATACAAGCCCATAGCTGTCAACTGGAAGATAGGTCGCCTCAAAACCGAGCCGCTCGAGATGCTCGAAAGCGTGCAAAACGGCGTGGTGCTCAATGGCGGAGGTGATAATGTGCCTGCCCTTTTCGCGGAGTTTTTCGGCAGCGCCTTTTATCGCAAAATTATCGCTCTCGCTTCCTCCGCTTGTAAAATATATTTCTGAGGGCTCGGCGCCGATTGCCGCCGCCATTTTTTCTCTCGCCGCGATAAGAGCCTTTGCGGCATATGCGCCCTCGGACTGGTAAATGCTTGATGGATTGCCGTAATATTCGGTCAAAAACGGCATCATAGCGTCGAGAACCTCGGGTTTTATCGGGGTTGTCGCCGCGTTATCAAAGTAAATTCTTTTCATAGTTTTCATCCTCTTTGGTAGGGTTTTCCGCCGCCGCAACGGCAAGCTCGTCACAGCGGTTATTATGTTCGTTGTCGGCATGTCCTTTTACCCAGGACACCGATATATCGTGTTTTGAAAAAAGGCTAAGTATCCGCTCCCAGAGGTCTATGTTGAGAGCCTGTTTTTTGTCAGCCTTGCGCCAGCCGTTTCTCTGCCAGCCCTCCGCCCAGCCCTTATTTATCGCTTCAACAAAGTATTTGGAGTCGGAGTATACATGGACATTACAGCTTTCTTTTAGTTGCTCCAGCGCGGCGATAACGCCCATAAGCTCCATGCGGTTGTTGGTCGTTTTGTAAAAGCCCTGCGAAATCTCGCGGCTTTTGTCCTTATACTGCAAAATCGAGCCGTATCCGCCGGGGCCAGGGTTTCCGCGGCACGCGCCGTCCGAGTAAATTGTTACATTCTTTTTAATATGGCTCACCCTAAAATAAAATATACTTAAATAGTACACTTTATTTTTTCCTTTTTCAAGAGGGAAATAAAATTTTTTTCTTGACATCTCTTCCAAAATATCTTAGAATAATCCTTGCACTTTGTTATGGCGGCATAGCTCAGTTGGCTAGAGCAATCGGTTCATACCCGATCGGTCGTTGGTTCAAATCCGACTGCCGCTACCAGCGGCGGTCTTTAAGTCCGCCGAATGCACGGCCCGTTGGTCAAGCGGTTAAGACACGGCCCTTTCACGGCTGAAACATGGGTTCGATTCCCGTACGGGTCACCAAAAAAACCTCTCCTTTCGGAGAGGTTTTTCATTTGAAATGTAACAAGCGTTGTGATATTATGGAAGCAGAGGTGATATATTGTGAAAAAACTCATTATTTTCATTTTGGTGATATCTTTTGCTATATTGATATTTCCATTCTCGAGTTTTGCGGCGCAAAGCGGAGAGAAAGTTTTATCAACTGATATAGGTTGTTTTGTTAATATGCAACCTATAGAATCATACAATATTAACAATAAAACTTATGTTATTGCGGAAGATTTGTTTTCTTACGGTTTTGATGTTAAATGGGATCCTAAAGCGCGTACCCTAAAAATCGCTTGCAATTATCAAGCGGCAGAAGCAACGCTAAAAGTTGAGCAAATTAACATAAATAAGAAAGATATAGTAACGGGAAAAATTTTATACGATGTTTATCGAACAAATATAAAGACATTTATAGATGACAAAATCGTTACGGCATATAATATTGACGGATATACTTTGATAAAACTTTCAGATCTTTCGGTTTATGGAAACTTAAGCTGGAGTGAAAATAGAAAACTCGCTTCAATAAATGTTTTGCCGAAAGTGCTTAATGAGGCGTTTGAAAAAGCAGAAAAACAAGAAATTAAAATAGACGAATTCACAACTTACATTGGAGAAGTAAAAGACGGCGTTCCAAACGGGATAGGCAAAGAAAAATATTTAAAGGAATGGACTGGCAAAGCCGAATATGGGTTTGGCCATATTGGTACTTTCGATTATTATATAAAAGATGAATTTTTGGGATATTATGTTAATGGTATAAGAAACGGCAGAGGAATTATTAATCATATTGATGCCTCATACGGTAGGCGGATGGGCAACAACGGTTATTCAATCATCCCGATTTATTCTTATAGCGAAGTGAATTATGATAACGGTAAATTAGGCGGATTTTTTGTTTTGGAAAGTGTGAGTATGGGCTCGGAACGCCGTGAGGGGTATTACAATAATAACGGAAGTGAATATCAGGTTAGAATTTCTAATTTTACCGGTGCCGGCGGGGAGACAGATAAATATAGCGAGAACTCACCGCAAGATTATAAATTCGGATTTCGTGTTACAACCTCGCAAGACACATCACGCGTAGATATGCCCTATGATTTTATTTCAAGCGGATACAATTATAAAGATGAATCAGCCGCCGTGAAAGAGGATGGCACACTTTGGATGTTTGGAAAGTTATCGAGGACGCCTTTATTTATCACCGATAATGTAAAAGAGGCTTTCCCAACAGAAAATTTTGGAGCAGGCGATTATTATGTCTTGAAAAATAGCGGAGAGCTTTATTATTATTGGAATTTATCAAATGCAGCAAATACTATGGGAGAAGGCTCAAACTGGTTTCCTAAAGGTAAAAAGACGGCTGAAAACGTTGAAACAATTTGCGGGCTGCTATATATTGACAAAAGCGGAAACGTACACCATATAGATTATCATTACGAGATTGGTATATCAAACGCTCAAAAAGTTTTTGCATATCAAACATCAACCGAAAGAATTCAGGGACTCGGAGCTCTAACAAAGTCAGGTGAACTTTATCTGTGGCAAATGAATAATGCTTGTCAGATAGGTGAAAATTATCCTGATTTTTTAGATAAACCTGTTGTGGTGATGCAAAATGTAAAAGATGCATCACTTGGCAACGTTTATGCTGCAATAAAAAATGACGGAACTTTGTGGACATGGGGCGCGGAAGCAAAATATTTGGGAATCGGAGACAAAGAAATTGAAGGCGGAACGGTCAACTTAAAAGGAATTGAGTATCCGAAAGAACCTCAATTCGTTGCAGAGAATGTGAAGATGGTTGAAAGCGGCAACAATTTTGTCACGATACTAAAAAATGACGGTTCCGTTTGGACTTTTGGAGAAAATAATGAAGGCCAGCTTGGCAACGGAACATTTACTGCAAGTAATGTTCCTGTTAAAATAATGGATAATGTAAAATTCATCGGCAAAGGCTATGCGATAAAAGAAGACGGGACTTTATGGGGATGGGGAAATAATGACCGCTTCAGGCTTGGAACAAGTGACGAAAAATATATCGCCAATCAGCCAATTCAGATTAACGGAGCTCTTCAACCTTATAATTAAGAATAACAAACGGATTATATTTAAGAATCTAAATTTTATTTATCACCAAAAAACCTCTCCTTTCGGAGAGGTTTTTTCATTTGTTTCAAGGTTCCGGCAGAGCGTCATCACCGCCGTTTTGCAAAAACTCTGTATGCGCTTTTTCGAAAATGTCTTTGGCGTGCCAGCCGTAAATTCCGTCGGCTTTAATTTTTGCCGATTTCTGAAAGCTCATCAGCGCGCTTTTCGTGCCCGCTCCGAATCTTCCGTCGGGATTTCCCTCATAATAACCCATTTCTTTAAGAGCTGCCTGAAGTTTCACAACATCGCTGCCGAATTTCCCGTCTTTTAAAACCCGAAACGGAGGATCGTCGTGCTTGATAACGACCGGAACGCCGTATTTAAGATGCTTTTTCAGCTCGCCCACATCTTTGTTTTTCATTCTTATGCATCCGTGTGAGATATTGCTGTTCCCGACCGCCCAGGGCTCAACAGTGCCGTGGATTCCGTATTTCCCGAAGGGAACATTAATGGCGATCCAACTTCCGCCGAAGCCCTCGCCCCAGTTTCCGATGCCGACAACCTTCCAATTGCCGATCGGAGAGGGGCTTTCTTTGCTGCCGCCCGAAACCGGCCAGGATTTAACCTCGGTGCCGTTTTCAAAAAGGGTGAGTTTTTTTATATCAAGGTCGATAAAAACCGATACCCCCTCCTCGGCAGGAACAAAAGGGACCTCCGCTATCGCGTTTTCATCAAGCGGCATCTGCCCGGTATCGGGAAAATATGGATGCACATCAAAACATTTTGTTACAAAAATGCCCGTAAAAAAAAGAAAAACTGCTACCGCAGTAATGTAGATAAATCGCCGTTTTTTCTTTGTAAAATTGATTATACGAATTTTCCGCATACGTCCCCCAACAATTAACACATAGTTAATATTATGCGTTTTTCGAAAAAAATATTACCAGATTATGGAAGAATACGTTATAATAAGTCAAAAGGAGGTTTAACTATGAAAAACATTAAAATCGGAATGCTGATTTTGGGTATTGCATTGATTTTGCTCGGTACGGTACTATTTTCGGCGCCAATCGCAAACACAATGGTGATAACCTACATAGCCTGTTTTTTAATGCTGGCTTACGGCATTTGGGAAACTGTACATTATTTTGCTGAGAAAAAGTATAAAAACGTCTCCGGCCTTGTTTTGGCAGACGGAATCATTACGATAATTTTCAGCATAATGCTTATTTTCGTCCCGCAGGCTCAGGCATTTTCGGCGGCGATAATCTTTGCTATCTGGATGCTGTTTACCGGCTGCACAAGGATTTCGGCGGCTTTTTCCGCAAAAGATGCAGGCATGCCTAACTGGGGATGGATACTCGTAGCCGGAATTATCGGAGTTATCGTCGGCACGATAGCAATGCTTAATCCGCTTTACGGAATCCTGGCTATCGGCTTTGTTGTGCCGATTACCTTTATTATTCAGGGCGTTTCCGCGCTTACTATTTCATTTTATATCGGTAAAGACGACTGATTTCAAAGCAAAAAGTAAATCCCCGCGCTTTATGAAAAAGCGCGGGGGTTTTTTATTTATTTTGCGTAGTTTTCGCTTGCCGTCCTGCCTGCGTAATCGGTAAAAGTATGGTCAGCGCGCAAAGATGTGTCGGAGATAAGGAAGTATTTATAGCTTACATAACCCGCTCTGTCCGGAACCGGATCGTCCCACGTCACGTCGACATTGTAGTATTTGCCGCCGACCATAACCTTGTTCCAAGCGTGGTTTCCGCCGTTACCCTTGCCGGTAACGCGCCAGCAGGGAATGCCGAGAGCGTCCATAAACATTTCAAAAGATTTCGCGTATCCGTCGCAAACAGACGTTTTGTTGATTATCGTGCCGTATGCGGTATAGGTCACGTCTCCGTTTATCGCCGTATCATATTTGGTATTCAAAACAAGGTAATCATGGATGGCTTTTACTTTCTGATAATCGGTCATGCCTGATGTGATATTTTCGCGAATAATTTTCTCGGCGGCCGTTTTAAGAGCCTGATTATTTGCCGAAAGGGCAATATTTTCGCTCGGGTAGCGTATCGCGTATCCGACCTCATAGCCGTCGCTGTAGCTAAGACGGAGGGTTACCGTGTAAACGCTGCCGGGTGTATAGCTCATCGAGTAGCCGGTGATTTCGCCGTAGCGGTCGAGAAGGTTATTTATCCAGCCCTGCGCGCTTGAGAAAAGCGAGCCGCTGACTTTAAAAGTTACTGTTTTCTGAAGATTGTCTATCGCCTTTTCGGCAAATACGTTAAGTTCGCTTTGCGAAGCAACGGTTGTGCCGTTTATCGCCGGGGAAAGGCGCTCGCTCGCTGTGGGAGCGGTTCTGCCGCCGCTTGTAACTTTAAAATAGCTGATTGACGGACCGCCCGGGAATGCCGCTTGATATGAGGGTTTGGAAAAAACGCCTTCCGCGGCAAGTTTTTCCGCAACGCTCTCGGTTGAATTATTATATTTGGTAAAAAGTGTTTTGTAGCTGACGTCGACAAGATCGCCGCGCAAAAAGCTGTTTTTATTAAAGCTGTCCGGCATAATTCCGGCGTTCCAGGCAAAGTCGTAAGGATTGTCCCATGAGAAGTCGCCCGATTTGTCGCTGTAGCCGAGAGCTCTTAGGATAAAGGTGAAATATTCGTTGCTTTTCGAGATGTTCTGCGAACCGAATTCGGTGGCGGAAACGCCGCCTGTAATGCCGTTTTGATATGCATATCCGACATATTTGTCCGCCCATGCGGGAACATCTTTAAAAGGATGATTATAGCTGCCGCTCTGCGCCTGGTTTTCTTTGCCGAGAAAGCGGATAAGCATAACGAGCGATTCCGCCCTTGTCGGCGCTTTTGAAAGCTCGTAGCCTTTTTCGGTGCCGTTAAAAAGTGAAAGGATATTAAGCGAGTCCGCTCTTCCTTTTGTGCTATTTATGTCATAGGCAAATGCGCCTGTCGAAACAGAAAATATAATGGTGATTGCAAGAATAAAAGATATAAATTTTTTCAAATCAAAACCTCCAAAAACGTGAAAGCCGCACGGCTTTCCCTATGTTTTGATTATAGAACATAACACGGCATGTTTCATTAGTGGAGAAGATGAAAAACTGCTAATATTTAGAACAAAATGAGAAAAAAAAGAAAAGATACCCAAAAAAGGGTATCTTTTCAT
>JAVBPR010000006.1:0-21229 GCA_031549485.1 Eubacteriales bacterium
GCATCTGTTACGTCAGTGATGACTGAAATCAGCCACGAAAAACGCAAACAGTTCTTGGTCCAGCAAACTACCCCGAAATACTTGGCACCGGCAACGAGGGAAATGTACTTGTGGATACGCAACGACCTGCAGGTTCCATTCCATCGGGGTTTGGTCGACCACCCTGGTTGCTCAGAAGTCGATTGTGATGATGACGTTGGCAGAGCGAAGGAGACCATTGGTGCGAATATCACTAAGATTTACACGGCTATTTGCGATGGGGACGTCACTATACCGCTTAATAAGACGATCCAGTCGTTCTTCTAGTTTTCAAATATATGAATTTCGTCATTTTAATTACGATTTTTCTTCTCGCGGTTCTCTGGGGCGCGATTTTTGGCGTTCAGTCACGGCAGGAGATTAAAGAAGGGCTGAAGTCGCTTAGAGTGACGGTTGTGGAAAAAACGGGCGAAGTTGTATTTGACAATTTCGCCGATCCGAAAACGCTGGATAATCATTTAAACCGCCCGGAAATCGCGGAGGCAATAAAGGACGGAACAGGTCAGAGCGAACGGTATTCGGATACGCTTGACGAAAAAACATATTATTTTGCAAAAGAGATAGGGGACGAAAAAATCCTTCGGCTTGCGATGACGACCGATAGCATTTATATACTCATTTACCGGTATCTGCCGCTTATTATTATTTGCCTTTTTCTTGTTCTCGGTATTGCCGTTATCACCGCGCGGAGAATGACAAAACGTATTGTCGCGCCTATAAATGATATTGATCTTTCAAAGGGAAAAATCGATACTTATGACGAGCTTTCTCCGCTTGTTCGGAAAATAAGCGAGCAAAAAGAGCAGATAGGAAGTCAAATCGGGGAGATTCAGGCGCGGGCGGACACCTTGAAAACCATTGCCGAAAATATGCAGGAAGGGCTGGTTTTGCTTGACCGCAAAGGAGATATCGTTCTCGAAAACGGCAGTGCGGCAAAACTTTTTAAAGAGGACGCAAGCGCCGCGCTCGGCAAGGAATTTATTTTCATCTGTCGCGAAATTGACCTTGTCAAAAATGTGAAACTCTGTCTTTCGGGGCAAAGGCGCGAGACAAAAATAGAGCGCGACGGCAGGATATTTAAAGTTTTTTTAAATCCTGTAATTGAAAACGGCGAATTAGACGGCGCCGCGATATTCTTTTTCGAAGAAACCGAAAAGAACCGCCTTGAAAAACAGCGCCGTGAATTTTCGGCAAATGTATCGCACGAGCTGAAAACCCCGCTTGCTACTATATCGGGACTTTCCGAGATAATAGAAACCGGCATGGCAAAAGAAGAGGATATAAAAGGTTTTGCGACGAAAATAAAGACGCAGTCAGAAAGGCTTATAAATATTATTGAGGATATTATAAAGCTATCTGAATTTGATGAGGGCAAGGAAGCGGAAGCGGAGGAGAGTTTTGAGCTTTTCGCGCTTGCCGAAGAGGTGCGCGAGCATCTGCGCGAACTTGCGGCCGAAAAGGATGTTGCTGTGTCTGTTTCCGGTGAAAGATTTAAGATACAGTCCGTTCGCCGTATGATGGATGAACTAATATTTAATCTCACCGAAAATGCAATAAAATATAATAATAAAAACGGAAAGGTGGAAATCCGCCTTTCAAAATCCGAAAAAGGGTATTGCATAGCGGTTTCGGACAACGGGATAGGAATCCCGGAAAAGTATCACGACAGGGTTTTTGAGAGATTTTACCGGATTGATAAATCCCGCTCGCAGAAAACCGGCGGAACAGGGCTCGGGCTTTCGATAGTAAAACACATAACCGAGTTTTTCGGCGGAAAAATCGAGATGGAAAGCGCGGAAAATTCGGGAACAACGATAAGATGCATATTTGAGCTGCCGTAGAAAAAGGCGGCTCTTTTCTTATTTACTTTTATAATTAGATAATATAGAATATTTAAAAGAATGAATTATCGAGGTGACGAATTTGAGCGTAAAATATAAAAGAGTTTTGCTGAAAATTTCGGGCGAGGCGCTCGCGGGAGATAAACATTTCGGGCTGGACTATGAAAAAATCAAGGAAGTTTGCGCCGAAATCAAAAGATGCGTAGAAATGGGCGTTGAAATCGGAATCGTCGTTGGCGGCGGAAACTTTTGGCGCGGACGAAGCAGCGCCGAGATGGACAGAACAAGAGCGGACCATATGGGAATGCTTGCAACGGTTATGAACAGCCTCGCGCTTTGCGATGCGCTGCTTAACAGCGGGGTAGAGGCGAGGGTGCAAACGGCCATTGAAATGCGCCAAATCGCAGAGCCTTATATTCGAAACCGCGCGGTAAGACATCTTGAAAAGGGCAGGGTTGTTATCTTCGGATGCGGCACAGGAAATCCGTTTTTCTCTACCGACACGGCGGCTTCTCTTCGCGCGGTAGAGATCGACGCAGAAGCGATTTTGCTTGCAAAGCGGGTCGATGGCGTATATTCCGCCGATCCCGAAAAAGATAAAAACGCAAAAATCATTCCGGAAATAAGCTATCTTGAGGTGCTTAACAAAGGTCTTGCAGTTATGGATACTACAGCAATAACTCTTTGTATGGACAATAACATTCCGATACTTGTTTTCGGACTTTCGGGCGATAATATCGTGAAAATAATATGCGGCGAAAAGATAGGTTCTGTCGTCTGCAACAAAATATAGGAGGAAAAGCAAATGAGAGAGGTTATAGAATCTTCGAAAAAGAAAATGGAGAAGGTAATCATCGCCATGCGTGACGAATTTGCTTCGATACGCGCCGGCAGAGCAAATCCGGGAGTTCTCGATAAAGTTTTGGTTAGTTATTACGGCTCTCCCACCCCTATAAATCAGATGGCGGCGGTCGCGGTGCCGGAGGCAAGGCTTTTGACAATTACGCCTTTTGATCCGACCGCGCTAAAAGACATCACAAAGGCTATTTTAGCGTCGGATATCGGGATAACCCCGACCGACGACGGCAAAACTATCCGCCTTGTTTTTCCGCAGCTTACCGAAGAGCGCCGCCGCGAAATGGCGAAAACACTTAAAAAATACGGCGAGGAAGCTAAAATAGCGGTTCGCAATGTTCGCCGCGACACAATTGAAAAATTTAAAGATATGAAAAAGAAAAGCGAAATCACCGAAGACGATTTAAAAGATTGTGAAAAAGAAACACAGGATATAACCGATAAATTCTGCAAAGACATCGACACACACGTGGCGGCGAAAGAAAAAGAGATTTTAGAGGTATAGGGTTTTATGAGCGACCAAAAGGTGCCGCTCCATGTTGCGGTCATTATGGACGGCAACGGGCGGTGGGCGAAAAGCAAAGGCTTTCCGCGGCCGGTAGGCCATAAATACGGGGTGGAAAATTTCATAAAAATCGCGAAGTACGCGCAAAAAATCGGGGTGAAATATTTCACCGTCTACGCCTTTTCCACCGAGAACTGGAAGCGCCCGAAAATCGAAGTTGAAGCTATTATGACGCTTTTTTCGAAGTATCTTGAGGTCGCGGTGCGCGATAAGGATATAAACAAAGTCGCCTTTAAAATTATAGGGGATAAAAGCGTTTTTTCGGACAAAATGCTCGGCAAGATTACAGCGGCGGAGGAAGCGACATCGGAATATTTGAATTCCTGCGTTTGCAACATCGCGGTAAATTACGGCTCGCGAAGCGAAATTATTGCGGCGGCAAATAAAGCTTTCGCCGCTTCGGGCGGCGAAATAACCGAGCAGCTTTTGGAAGAAAATCTTTATTTTTCGGGCCAGCCCGATCCCGATTTGATAATCCGCACCTCTGGCGAGCAGCGGATTTCAAATTTTATGCTTTGGCAGGCCGCATACAGTGAATTTTATTTTACCGACGTTTTGTGGCCGGATTTTTCCGAAGCTGATTTTGACGCCGCAATCGCCGAATATCAAAACAGAGGCAGAAGATTTGGGGGAGTATAAATGCTCAAAAGGGTAATATCCGCAGTTTTCATCGTGTTGTTCACCATATTAATGCTGTGGTTTTCAAATTCTCCGGTGCTGTATTTTATCGTTGCTTTGGCATCGGTGCTGTGCCTGTGGGAAGCCCTTTTTGCGACCAAATATATCGAGAGCAGAACGATAACTACTATATCGCTGATAGTTGCCGCCAGCGTTCCGTTTTTGACTGCGCTCCCCGCTGCAAAATACATATTTTTGATTTTTATAGTTTACGGGTTTACCCTTTTCATAACGATGGTAATAAACTTTGGAAAACTTCACTTTGAGCATATCTGCGTTGTTTTTATGCTCTCTATCGTTATCCCGTTTTTCTTCTCAACGATAACGATGATGAAACCAATCGAAAACGGAAACTGGTATATCGCGTTTATTTTTGTTGTCGCATATTGCACCGACACCCTCGCCTTATTTTCGGGAATGTTTTTCGGCAAGCACAAATTAAGCCCGAGACTGAGCCCGAAAAAAACTGTGGAGGGCGCTGTCGGCGGAATTGCGGGCGGCGTTGTCGGCGCGGTTATTTTCGGCAGTATTCTTGATAAACTGATGGATAAAGACATAAATTTTGCCCTGCTTATCCTCACCGCCGTTTGCGCCTCGGTCGCCGGCCAGCTCGGGGATTTATCCTTTTCGCTTATCAAAAGAAGTTTTAATATCAAAGATTTCGGCAAAATTCTTCCCGGTCACGGCGGGTTTTTAGACAGGCTTGACAGCGTGCTGTTCATCGCGCCGCTGATATATGTGGCGACTTTATTCGTCCCGTTTATCGGGCAAGCGTAAAAGAAGAGGCGGATATGACAAAAAATATTGCCGTTTTAGGCTCAACGGGTTCGATAGGAACCCAAACTCTCGAGGTGGCGAGAAAACATAATATAAAAGTATCGGCGCTTGCGGCAAACAGCAACGCCGAACTTCTTTATATGCAGGCGATGGAATTTCACCCCGATATTATAGCCGTTCGGGTGCCTGAAGCGGCCGAAAAATTAAGGCAGATGCTTGCGGGAACGCCGGTAAAAGTCGTCTCGGGAATCGAGGGGCTTTGCGAGGCGGCGGTCGTCACGAAAGCGGACACCGTTTTAACGGCGGTAGTCGGCATGGTCGGGCTTCTTCCCACCCTTGACGCGATAAACGCCGGCAAAAAAATTGCGCTGGCAAATAAGGAAACGCTTGTCGCGGGCGGAGATATCGTCATGCGGGCGGCGAGAGAAAAAAATGTGCCGATTCTTCCGGTGGATTCGGAGCATTCGGCGATTTTCCAGTCGCTTGCCGGTTGCACAGATAAAAAACAGATTTCAAAAATTTTGCTGACCGCTTCGGGAGGGCCGTTTTTCGGAAAAACAGCAGAGCAGCTTAGTGAAATCGGACCAAAGCAAGCGCTCAAACACCCTAACTGGGAGATGGGCGCAAAAATAACCATCGACAGTGCTACACTTGTAAATAAGGGGCTCGAATTTATCGAAGCCATGCATTTGTTTGATGTCACGCCCGAGCAAATTGAGATTGTCGTGCATAGGGAAAGCATAATCCATTCGATGGTAGAATTTGTCGACAGCAGCGTGATAGCGCAGCTTTCGGTGCCGGATATGCGTCTGCCGATAATGTACGCGCTTTCCTATCCCGAAAGACTTTCGGGTGATTTACAGAAAATCGATTTTTCGCGTCTTGCGACGCTCAGCTTCGCAAAGCCGGATACCGAAACGTTCTGCGGGCTTTTCGCGCTTACCGAGGCGGCGAAAATCGGCGGAACTATGCCGGCCGCGCTCAACGCGGCAAACGAGGCGCTTGTCTCGCTGTTTTTAAAGAACAAAATCGGGTTTTTGGAAATCGGAAAAACCCTTGTCAAGATTTTGCGCGAGCATAAATCGGATAAAAATTTCGACCTCAAAACGGTGCTTCAAGTAGACAAGGAAATAAGAGAAAAAATATACAGGGATTTGGGCGAAGATGCGTAGAAAAACAAGAGAAATAAGAATAGGAAACTTGAAAATAGGCGCGGAAAACCCCGTGCTTGTCCAAACGATGGCAAATACCGAGACAAAAAACGTCGGTGCGACGGTAAGCCAAATTCTCCGCTTAAAAGAAGCGGGGTGCGAGCTTGTGCGCCTTGCTGTTCCCGATAAAGAGAGCGCCGCGGCGATTTATGAAATTAAAAACAAAACGGGAATAAACCTCGTTGCGGACATTCATTTTGACTATAAACTTGCGCTGCTTTCCGCCGAGGCGGGCGCGGACAAGATAAGGATAAATCCCGGAAATATCGGAGCGAAAGAGCGCGTTTTTGCCGTTGCGGACGAATGCAACAAACGCAAAATCCCGATAAGAATTGGGGTAAACAGCGGCTCGGTTTCAAAAGCATTGCTTGCAAAATACGGGCGCCCGTCGCCGGACGCTATTGTCCTTTCGGCGCGGGAAAACATAAAAATGCTTGAGGACTGCGGCTTTTATGACATCGTTGTTTCGATGAAAAGCTCCTCGGTGGGGGACACGGTGGAGTGCTACCGAAAACTTGCCGGGCTTTGTGATTATCCTTTCCATATCGGCGTTACCGAAGCGGGAACCGAGCGAATGGGAATCATTAAATCCGCCGCCGGAATCGGCGCGCTTCTTATTGACGGAATCGGCGATACTCTCCGCGTTTCGCTGACAGCGCCGCCCGAAAAAGAAATCCGCGCGGCGAATGATATTTTGAAAGCGGTCGGACTTAATTCGGGCGGGGTAAATATCATCTCCTGTCCGACCTGCGGAAGAACAAAAATTGACCTCATCGGGTTTGCCGAAAAGGTCGAAAAGGCATTTGAAAAAGAGACGCGGAAATTCACCGTCGCGGTCATGGGATGCGCGGTAAACGGACCCGGGGAAGCGAAAGAGGCGGATATAGGCATTGCCGGAGGCGACGGATTTTGTCTGCTTTTTAAGAAAGGCGAAATCCTCGAAAAACTTCCCGAGGCGCAGGCGCTTGACAGACTTTTAGAATACGCAAAAGAGCTTTAAATGGGGGAACAATGCAAAATTTAAATGAAATTATCGCCCGCGCCGCCGAGGAAGTGCCGGCCGCGCGGGGTTTTTTGGAAAATTATACGGCAGAGCAAAAGGAAAGCAAGGTTACTATTTCGCTTGCCTACGGCGGCGCCGAGCTGCTTAAAATATTCAAATTCGACGAAAAGATAAAAGCAATTTTCAGGGAGCAAGGGGAAACCGTTGAAATCGAATTTTCCGAAAAAACCGAAGAAATAAGCGAAAAATATATCGAGCGAAAAAAAGAAGAGCATACTGCGGTTGTCGAAATTAAAAAAAGCTCCAAAAAACTCGACAAAAAATATATCGCGCCGGCGGACGAATATTTCGACGAGGAAAAGTTTTCGGACGTAATCCTCGGCGAGCGGTTTTCAAATAAAAACACGGCGATAGCGGATATAACGCAAAACGAATCTTACGTTTGCGTTCGCGGCGAAATTGCAAGCCTTGAAAAGCGAAACGTAAAAAACTATATGCAGATGGAATTCAATATTTGCATAAAAGACTTTACCTCTGCGATAATCGTGCGCGCAACCCTGTTTAGCAAAGAGGCGCGCGACGTGAAAAAGAAACTGCGAGAGGGCGACTCGATAAAAGTTTACGGCAAAGTAAAGGGCGACAGCTTTTATAACGACCTTATAATCGAGGCGATTTCGGTTGCGCTTATCGGTCGTGTACGAAGAAAAGACGATGCAACCGAAAAGCGGAGCGAGCTTCATCTGCACACTTCGCTAAGCACTATGGACGGGATAACAAAAGTTCCGGCTTATATCAGAGCGGCAAAAGAATGGGGAATGCCTGCGATTGCGATAACCGACCACGGCGGCGTGCAGGCTTTTCCGGTGGCGTTTTCCGAAAAACATAAAATCGGATATGAGGGCAAGCTGATTCTCGGAATGGAAGGATATCTTGCAGATGACTGCGTGCCGGTAGTTTTCGGAGAGTCGAACGCTGATAAAAACAGCGCTTTTGTCGTTTTTGACGTAGAGACAACCGGGCTTGACAGAAATAAAAATTCGCTTATCGAAATCGGCGCGGTGAGGTTTGAAAACGGCGAGGAAAAGGAAAGATTCCAAACCTTTGTCGATCCGGGAGTAAAAATTCCCGAGAAGATAAAAATGCTAACCAAGATTGACGATAATATGGTCTCGGGCGCGCCGGATGAAAAAACTGCCGTCGCCGATTTTCTCCGCTTTGCGGAAGGCGCGGTGCTCGCCGCCCATAATGCGGAGTTTGATCTCGGATTCATCGCTAAGGTAGATGAAAGGGTGTTGGATTTTCCTTGCATCGACACCCTTTGGTTTGCTCGCTTTGCCTGCAAAGGGCTGAAAAATTATCGGCTGAATACTATTGCGGCACACTTTAAGCTGCCTGATTTCAGCCACCACAGGGCAGATGCGGACGCGGCGACGACCGGCCTTATTCTGATGAAACTTTTCGAGAGCGAGGAGCTTTCGGGTATAAAAGACATCAGCGAGATAAACGCCCGGGCAAAAGGCAATTATGATGTAAAAACAATTAGGACAACGCATATAATCCTTCTTATCAAAAACGAAACAGGAAGGAAGAATTTATACGAGCTTGTTTCGCAGTCCTGCATAAATTACTTTGCGCGAAATCCGAGAATTCCCCGAAGCCTGCTTGATACGCACCGCGAGGGGCTGATTTTGGGAAGCGCTTGCGAAGCGGGAGAGCTTTTTTCCGCCGTTATTGAAAAGAAGCCTTATTCCGAGCTTTTGAGAATTGCGGATTATTATGATTATCTCGAAGTACAGCCGATTTGCAATAATATGTTTTTAATTGAAAACGGCATGGCGGAAAACGAAGACGAGCTTCGGGAGTTTAATAAAACAATCGTAAAGCTTGGGGAAGACCTTGGAAAGCCGGTTGTCGCCACAAGCGATGCGCATTTTCTTGATCCGGAGGACGAGCTGGCAAGGCGGATTGTTTTGGCGGCGCAAAAATTTGCGGATGCCGACAAGCCGCTTCCGCTTTATATGAAAACAACAAAAGAGATGCTCGCGGAATTTGCCTATCTCGGCGAAGAAAAAGCAAGAGAAGTTGTAATATACGGTCCTGCGAAAATTGTGGAGCAGATAGAAGATGTTCCGCCAACCCCGGGACGGACGCTGTTCCCGCCTGAAATTCCGGGCTGCAGGGAAGAACTTGAAACAAAGGCGAGGAAAAGGGCGGAGGAGATTTACGGAAACCCGCTTCCCGAAATTGTGTCGCAGCGGCTTGAAAAAGAGCTCGGCGCGATAATCGGGCACGATTTTGCCGTTATGTATATCGCGGCGCTCCGCCTTGTTGAAAAATCGAATTCCGAGGGATACCTCGTAGGTTCAAGAGGCTCGGTCGGCTCGTCTTTTGTGGCGTTTTTGGCCGGCATAACCGAGGTGAATTCGCTTTTGCCGCACTATATTTGCAAAAAATGCAAGCATAGCGAATTTATACACGGAGAATACGAGGCGGGCTGCGATATGCCCGACAAAATCTGCCCCTCCTGCGGCGAGCAATATTATAAAGACGGATTCGATATTCCTTTTGAAACCTTTCTCGGGTTTAAGGGAGATAAAGTCCCCGATATCGACCTTAATTTCAGCGGCGATTATCAGGCAAAAGCGCATAAATATACCGAGGAGCTTTTCGGCGCGGAAAACACCTTCCGCGCGGGCACGATAAGCACGATAGCCGACAAAACAGCGCTTGCTTTCGTCAGAAAATATTATGAAGAGCGCAATACCGAAATGCGGTATGCCGAAAATCTCGCGCTTGCAAAAAGTGTTGAGGGCGTCAAGCGGTCCACCGGCCAGCACCCGGGCGGTATCGTGGTCGTCCCGCGCGGCATGGATATAACCGATGTTACGCCGGTTCAGTTTCCGGCGGACACCGAAGAAAAAAATATAACGACAACGCATTTTGATTATCACCAGTTTGAGAGCAACCTCGTAAAACTCGATATTCTCGGGCACGACGATCCTACAGTTATCCGAATGCTGGAGGACATGACCGGCGTGGACGCGAAAACGATAAGTTTCGACGACGAAGACGTATTGAAATTATTCAGCGAAAACAACCTTCCCGGCTGCGGTAACGATTCGGTTTTATCAAGCGTCGCTTCCTGCGGGCTCCCTGAATTCGGCACCAGATTCGTGCGGAAGATGCTTGAAGATACAAGACCGAAAAAATTCGGCGACCTTGTCCGTATTTCAGGGCTTTCGCACGGCGAGGACGTTTGGGAAGGTAATGCGAAAGAGCTTATCAAAAAAGGTGTGACCAATCTTCGCGGAGCGATTTGTATCCGCGACGACATCATGCTTTATTTGATTGATAACGGCGTTCCGGCGAAAGACGCTTTTGATATTACCGAAAAGGTCCGCAAGGGGCATGGGCTCTCATCCGAGCATGAGGAACTTATGCGGAGCTATAAAATACCCGAGTGGTATATCGAGTCCTGTAATAAAATTGCGTATATGTTTCCGAAGGCGCATGCCGTCGCTTATGTCAAAATGGCGTTTCGTATCGGATGGTTTAAGATCAATTATCCGGAAGCATATTACGCGGCATATTTCACCGTCCGAGCGGACGATTTTGATTCCACCGTAATGATAGGCGGCTTTGATAAGGTGAAAAAGCAGCACGCGGAATTTTCAGCAATCCCGCGGCCAAAAGATAAGGAAAAACGGCAAATAACAATATTAGAGGTTGCTTACGAGTTTTATAGGCGCGGGTTTAAATTTGCGCCGATGGACCTTTACAAATCGGACGCGACTAAATTTATCGTCACCGAAAACGGGCTTCTTCCGCCCTTTAATTCTATTCCCGGCCTTGGGGATAACGCGGCAAAATCGATTGTGGAGGAACGCGAAAAAGCACCGTTTGAGACTATCGAAGATATTTTGTTTAGAACCAAGATAAATAAAACAGTGCTCGAAAAAATGCGCGAATCGGGAGTTTTCAAAGGGATTCCGGAATCGGCGCAGATAACATTTTTTTAAAAAATAAAAGCGGCGCTTCTAAATAAGAAGCGCCGCTTTTTTGTGCTTATTTTATCCCGCGTTTTCAAATTGCGAATTATAAAGCTCGCTGTAGAATCCGCCTTTCTTGATAAGCTCATCGTGGCTGCCTTGTTCCACAACATCGCCTTCGTTTAGAACGAGGATAATGTCCGCGTTTTTAATGGTGCTGAGGCGATGCGCGATAATAAAGCTCGTTCGCCCTTTCATCAGGGTATCCATCGCCGTCTGTATTCTTTGCTCGGTCCTTGTGTCGACCGAGCTTGTGGCTTCGTCGAGGATAAGGATTTCGGGATTTGCGAGAATGGCGCGCGCGATGGTCAGAAGCTGTTTTTGCCCGCCCGAAATATTGCTTGCCTCTTCATTAAGAACCATATTATATCCGTCGGGCAAGGTTTTGATAAAGTGGTGGACGTGCGCAGCTTTTGCGGCATTTATAACATCTTCATCCGAAGCGGTCTGCTTTCCGTAGCGGATATTTTCCATAATCGTGCCGCCGAAAAGCCATGTGTCCTGCAAAACCATTCCGAACATTCGCCGCAGCTCGCCGCGGTCAAAATCTTTTATATCGTGCCCGTCGACAAGTATCCGTCCGCCGTTTAGCTCGTAAAAATGCATAAGGAGCTTTACGATAGTTGTTTTGCCCGCGCCGGTCGGCCCGACAATCGCGATTTTCTGGCCGTCTTTAACGTCGGCGCAAAAATCGTTTATAACAATTTTATCTTCGCTGTAGCCGAATTTAACATGCTCAAAGGTGACGTTGCCGACAAGACCTTTTGTAGAAACAGGATTTTCGGGGGAAGGAGCTTCCTCGGGTTCATCCAAAAATTCGAAAACGCGCTCCGCCGCCGCCATTGTTGACTGCATAAGATTTGAAACCTGCGCAACCTGTGTAATCGGCTGGGTAAAAGAGCGGGTGTACTGGATAAAGCTCTGTATATCGCCGATTTGGATGGTGCCGCGAATAGCGAGATATCCGCCGAAAATACAAACGCCGACATAACCGAGATTTCCGATAAAATTCATGACCGGCATCATAAGGCCGGACAAAAACTGCGATTTCCACGCGGAAGAATATAATTTTTTGTTTTTCTCATCGAATTCGGCGAGCGTTTCGTCCTCGCGGTTAAAGGCTTTAACGATATTTATACCGCCGAAAGTTTCTTCGACCTGACCGTTTATTACGCCGAGAGTTGCCTGCTGCGAGCTGAAATAGTTCTGCGATTTTTTGACAACCAGGCGCATAAAGCCAAAAGAAAGCGGCAGGGTGAGCAGGGCGATTAAGGTCATTTGCCAGCTTATTGATAGCATCATAACAAATATACCGATGATGGTACATGTTGACGTAATAACCTGTGTAAGGCTCTGATTTAAGCTCTGGCTGAGCGTGTCAACGTCGTTTGTGATTCTCGAAAGGACTTCGCCGTGAGTCGTTCTGTCGAAATATCCCATCGGAAGCCGCGCGATTTTTTCGGAGAGAAGACGGCGAAAATTAAAGGAAAGTTTTTGGGTTACTCCGCTCATTACAAAACCCTGAACAAAGGACAAAACCGCGCTTAAAATATAAAAGAAAAGCAGGGTTAAAAGGGTGTTTCCGATAGCGGCAAAATTGATTCCGCCTTTTCCGGTAACCTTAGCGACGATTCCGTTGAAAATTTCGGTGGTAGCTGTTCCGAGTATTTTCGGGCCGACGATAGAGAAAACGGTGCTTCCAATAGCGAAAATAAATACGATAATAATGCTGATTTTATATTTCGAAAGATATTTCATCAAGGTGGAAAACGCAGTTTTGAAGTTTTTCGGCTTGCCTCCGCCGAGCATCATCGGGCCTCCGCCCATAGGTCCGCGGTGGCGTTGAGCGCTTTGTTTTTTTTCACTCATTTTGAAAGCTCCTCCTCTGAAAGCTGGCTGCTCGCTATTTGATAATATTCTTCGCAAGATGAAAGCAGTTCTTTATGCGTGCCGATTCCGACAATGCGCCCCTCGTCCATAACAACTATCTGGTCGGCCGAAATTATGGTGCTTATTCTCTGCGCTACGATTATGACCGTGCTGTCGCCGGTGGACTCTTTGAGAGCCGCGCGGAGGGCTTTGTCGGTTTTAAAGTCAAGGGCGGAAAAGCTGTCGTCGAAAATATATATTTCGGGATTTTTTGCCACAGCGCGGGCTATCGAAAGCCGTTGCCGCTGGCCGCCCGACACGTTGGTGCCGCCTTGCGAAACTTCGCTTTCAAGCCCATTTTCCTTTGCGGCGATAAAATCAGCGGCCTGCGCCACTTGCGCGGCGGCTTGAAGCGCCGATTCATCGGTCGTGCCGCCATAACCGATGTTGGAGGCGATAGTTCCGGAAAACAGAACGCCGCGTTGAGGAACATATCCGATTTTTTCGCGTAGTGCCGATTGTGTTACATCGCGGATATCAATGCCGTCAATCAAAATTTCGCCCGCCGTGACATCGAAAAACCGCGGAATAAGATTTATCAAAGTCGATTTGCCGCTTCCGGTGCTTCCGATAATCGCCGTTGTCTGCCCGGGTTTTGCGGTAAAATTGATGTCGGTCAGAACGTCTTCGCCCGCGCGGGGATAGCGGAACGAAACATCTTTAAATTCGACAAGCCCTTTTATGCCGCGGCTGAAATCTTTGGGATTTTGCGGATCGTTTACCGAACTTGGCGTTTCTAAAACTTCGGAAATACGGTTTGCAGAAACGGTCGCGCGCGGAAGCATGATGGAAAGCATGGAGAGGAAGAGGAAGGACATGATTATCTGCATCGAATACTGGATAAACGAAATCATATTTCCTACCTGCATGGTGCCGGCATCAACGCTGTGCGAGCCAACCCAAACAATAAGAATTGAAACGCCGCTCATAACAAACATCATTATAGGCATCATAAGCGACATTGCGCGGTTAACAAAAAGATTCACATTTGTCAAATCCCTGTTTGCCTTATCGAAGCGCGCTTCTTCGTATTTTTCGTTGTTGTATGCGCGAATGACAGGAAGCCCGGTCAGAATTTCCCGCGCGACAAGATTTATGCGGTCGATAAGCTTTTGCAGCTTTTTAAATTTCGGCATAACAAAAGTGAATAAAATAACAATTACCACCATGATAATAAGTACCGCCAAAGCGATAATCCAGGTCATGGTATTATCGGTCCGCATTATGCGAAGAACGCCGCCGACGCCCATAATCGGGGCATAGAAAACGATTCTAAGCATCATTACCATGACAAGCTGAATCTGCTGAATATCGTTTGTGCTGCGCGTTATAAGCGACGCGGTCGAAAAGTTATCAAGCTCGCTGTTGCCGAAAGATAGAACCTTTTTAAATATTTGGAATCTTAGATTTCTGCCGAGTCCCGCGGCTATGCGGGAAGAAATAAAGGTCACCAAAATTGCCGACAAGACGCTGCCGAGGGTAAGGAGAAGCATATGCAGTCCGTAAAATAATATTGAGCGCGACTGAACTTTGTTTGTGTCGATGCCGATATGCTGATATTCCGCCTTAACGGCTTGAATAGCCATCTGTGACAAAATTTCGGGAGGAAGCCCTTCGAGCATATCGCTGTCAATGCTTTTTACTATTTCATTTCGCTGCTGCTCGGGCAAAAAGCCCAATATATCAATTAAAGTGGTTTTTTCGGTTATACTTCCGGGAGGAAGTGAGGCGATTAAAGGGGCGATAATTTCGTTTAGCGTTTCTTTAAACTCGCTGAACGTCTCGTTTTCTGCTGCGGCATCGTCTGCGTTTTTCGCGCTCTCGAAAAATCCGATCATCGAAAGAGCTTTGGAAAAAGCAAGCTCAAGCTCGGAAAAGGTTTCTTCCGAAACTTCGGAGAGGGTGTAAACGTCTTCGCTTGAAAGAAGCGGATATTTCGCGATATTCTCCTCCGTTTTAGAAATCAGAGAATAGCTGGTCTTAATTAAATCCGCGTTTTCGCCCGAAATTATCAAAACTTTATCAAATAAGGATTTTGAAATAGTATCGGGAACAGGAGAGGAAATTCCGCTTTGCTGTATACCGATATTGACGATTTTTGCCATTTGATCAGGCAGCGCAAGCTCGCAGTTTGCCTGAGCAAAAAGCAAAATTACAACAAGAAAAATAAGGCCATAGGACTTTTTAAAGTATTTAAAAATTTTAATCATAAGTTGTCCTCGTTATTTTTTAGTGCCCCATGTTTTATGAGGTTTAGCTTAATTAGAAGCTGTTTTCTGTATTTTTTTGCGTCTGAGACATTTTTAAAAGTCATGATTACAGCGGTTTTTAGCATAGAGCTTAGTATTTCGAGAAGGCAGGAAAATTCGGCATCGCTTTTCACATTCAGAGAGTCGCGGTTAAGCGATTTTATTTTTTCAGAGTCGAGTTCGAATAAAAATTTTCCGTGCGGCGGTTTTCCGAGGGGACCGGGAGGGCCAAACTCGCTGTGAAGCCCGATTATTATGTTTTTCAGCGCCGCCGTGTTATCCGCCGTTTTGCTTAGGAATTTTGCCGTGTTATCGTAAATTTGCAAAAAGACGTCAAATATATCGCCGCGAGGATTTGATACTGCATGCTCTGCGCTTTTTCTAATATGGCACATATAACCGTTCATAAGAAAGGTCGCCAAATCCTTTTTATCCTCAAAATACATATAGAAACTTCCGCGCGGGATATCGGCATATTTTATTATTTTGTTTATCGATGCGTCGGCATACGGCACATTCGAAAATTCTTTGCGCGCCGCGCTAAGAATACTTTCCCGCTTGTCTTCGGGGAGATTAAGAAAGGTTGAAGTCGGCAATTTTTGTTTTCACCTCCATGATACATGACACCCTGTCATATATGATATGACAGGGTGTCATGTTTGTCAATGAATAATTTGTGAACAAAATTTAAAAAACAAAGATTTTTATAAAAATCGGCAGGCAAATTGTTGTGACAATGCCGCAAAGCCCGAGCGAAAGACCGGAAAACGCGCCCGCTGTTTCGCCGAATTCAAAGGCTTTCGAAGTCCCGATAACGTGGGATGCGGTTCCGAGGGCAACGCCTGTTGCGATTTCCCCTTTAATACGAAAAATCTTCACAAGTAGCGGCGCGAAAGCGGCTCCGAAAGAACCGGAAATAATAAGAGAAAAAACGGTGATAGCGGAATTCCCGGTAATTGATTTTGAGAGGGGAACCGCAATGGGATTGGTAACCGAATGAGGGAGCATCGAGAAATAAATCAGCTTTTCCACCCCGAAAATCCTGCAGGGGATATAAACGGTCAAAAAAGATATAACAACGCCCGCGAGAATGCCGATAACGGCCGGAAGGAGATTTTGACGAAGCTCGCGCAGGTGCAGATAAATCGGAAGAGCGAGAATAACAGTGGTCGGCGCCGAAAAATATGCCATATACCGCCCGCCGAGCATATAAACATCATATGAAATGCCGGTAAGTTTTAAAAAGGCAATAATAATGACAACGGCAGTAATAAACGGAAGAAGCACGGCAAGTTTGGTTTTGTTTCTAAGCCATACCCCAATCATATACGCGCCGATGGTGAGAAAAATAGCGAAATAGGGGGAGGTGAGAAGCGAATCGGTAGCATTTGAAAGAACGGCAAGACTCATTTTGTTTCCTCCTCTTCCGCCGGCGCCTGCGGCTTTTGGAACAGCGAAACGGCTTTGCCGGTAAATCCGAAAACAAGGGCGGTGCTGAATATTGTGATGAGGAAAAAGGGAATAAAACTGCCCTTTATCAAATCGAAATTAGACATTATGCTGAGGGCGGCGGGGATAATAAAAAGAGCCATGTTTTTAAAAAGAAACATAGAAAATTCCATAATCTGCTGCGGTTTTATCACCTTGAAGATGAGGAGAGCAAGCAGAATAAGCATCCCCAAAATATTTGACGGTATCGATATCTGCAAAAGGTTTACGATAAATTCGCTGCCCGCGATTATCCCGAAAATGATAAAGATTTGGCTAACTAATTTCATGCGTTCCCCCTAAAAAATATAGAGCTATTATATAATAATATAAAGATATAGTAAAATATTTTTATAAAGGCAAAATTCATAATAATTGACACCGCATCGCGGCGGTGTGATAATATTTGTTAAAAGAAGAGAAGCGGAGTTTTTAAAATGGTATTAGTGGTAACGGCTATGCCGCAGGAAATGGAGCATTTCCCGAAAGAGATTCCTCATGGGATAGTAACCGAAGTCATCGGAATAGGAAAGGTCGTGGCGGCGAGGAACATCACCCTGGCGATAGAGCGGCACAAGCCAGACTTTGTTATAAATTTTGGCTCGGCGGGCGCGCTAAGTCCCGAGCTTGATTTCGGCGAAATAGTTTTGTCCAAAGATTTTGTCGATTTGGATTTCGACCTTTCGGTGTTCGGTGATCCTATAGGTCAAAATCCGGCGGGAAAAATGACAGGGGACGAAAAAATGCTTTGCCTTGCCAAAACCGAGGCGGACGTGCTCGGCATAAAAAATATTGCCGGAAGAATCGGAACAACCGATAATTTTAATAACGATCCCGCGGAAAAACTTGCTTTGCACCAAAAATTTGCCGCCGACTGCGACGAAATGGAGGGCGCCGCAATAGCGCTTTGCTGTGCTCTTTCAAAAATTCCGTTTCTCGGTATCCGCGCAATTTCGGACAAACCGAAGGATAAAGATAAACTCGAGTTTTGGGACAATCTTGATTTTGCCGCGAAAAACGCGGCCGCGGTAGCCGCCGCGCTCGCAAGAAAACTGATATAGGGTTTTTATAAGCCTTGAGCGCTCAAACATAAGTCATAATAAAAACCGCCCAGTAAAAGGGCGGTTTTTTGCGGTTAATTTATTTTATCGTGAAAGAATGTTTGGAAAACAACAGGGGCACGGGCAACAGCAATCGTCACCGCCGCCGCGTCCGTCCTCCACCCAGGCTTCGCAGCCCTCGTAGACATTCGCCGTTCCGAAATAGAGCTTTTCGTCCGAAGAAACGAGCATAGTCCGCAAGCCGTAATTCTCCGGATTATTAAATCCGTTCAGGCTTTCGGCTCTGAAGTTTTTGCCGTCTTTCGAAACATAAAGGTCGAATCCGTGCTCTCTGGGGTATCTCGTTAGGCTGGAAATAACCCTTGCCGCCCATTTTGCCCAGTCATAATGCTCGCTTTCGATGCCGATATGCTTTGCAAGTATATCAAGGTTTTCTTTGGAGTAAAGATTATTTGTATCAAGCCCGAGATTTTGAAGATTTCCTCCGAGAATTTCGTTTATTATAATATCTTTATAAATAAGCGCGGAGTCCCAGGAAGAAACATATAATTTGTCTTTGTAAACGATCATCTGCCAGCCGTAGCAGTTAAAGGCGTTGCCGAACCCCGAAGAATATCTGCCGAGATTTCGTTTTCCGGTTTTGGTTTTTATCGGATTAATCGGCGTGCCTCCGGCGATTACCTCCCATTTGTCATGTCTATCAACTCTTATTAAATCGAATCCTTTGAACGGCACAAATTTTTTCTCTTCGTCCACGCTGATTGTGCCGCCGGTGACGCCAGAGCTGATATATAAATTGCCCTTAAATACCTGCATGGTCATTGCAAGTTCATTTAGCTTGTCACCTGCGCCGTTGTCGACTATAAGTTTCCACTCTCCGCCATGCGGATTTGCCGATTTCCATATATTAAAGCCGTTTCCGGAGGAAGTTCCGATATACAAATGACCGCTATATTCCGCCATGCTCATAATGCTGTCGTTTATATAATCCGGCAAATCAATGCTTTTAA
Organism: Eubacteriales bacterium; assembly: GCA_031549485.1. Classification (GTDB taxonomy): domain Bacteria; phylum Bacillota; class Clostridia; order Oscillospirales; family Feifaniaceae; genus JAVBPR01. Next base: position 18,756 of record JAVBPR010000006.1, read on the forward strand.
ATCCCTCGTCGTAATCGGTCATATAAAGCAGAGAGGTTTTGCCGGTGCCGACTACCGTATTTGCGCCGCAGTAAAGAACGCCGTTAAATTCGGCAAAAACCCTTGTATTAAGCCCTGCCGGCATTTCGGCGGGAAGGCGAAGGAAGTTTTTGCCGTCTTTCGTGTAGTATAAAAAGTTTGTGCTTTTATCAAGGCTGATCGCGCCTATGCAAAGTCCGGGAACTCCGTTTTTATCGGTATGCGTTATCATTTCGCGAAAACCGTAAACCTTGCTTTCGGCTTTTGCCTTAAAAACTTTTTCCCAGGTTTTATTTTTGCCGCTGACCGGTATGCGCCAAATCTCCGCCAAATTGTCAAGCGGTACGGGCGGCATAACTTTTTCGAGGGGCTTTAAGCCGAAATTTGCGATCCCGATTGCAACAATATTGCGGCCTGTGCCGGCATAGATATATCCGTCAAATTCCGCAAGGCTCCACAAATAATTATTCTGTCTTGTGTTTTTCGCATCTGTAACATCAAACCCGTTAACGGGTGATATTTTTTTTAACATCTTTTTTAACATTCCTTTCTTTTTGTCTGCATGAATGCATCAGTATCAGTTTATGATTACGAAGAAAGGAAGGTTCCGCCAAACCGCGCCGCAAAGGGCGATAATAATGTTTTTGGGGAAAAAATAAAACAAAGCGCGTTCTTTTGCATACGGACATGCAAAGGCTGAATAGATTAGTGCGAGGGGAGAACCCCGCACTATTTCTTTTGGAGCGTGTTTTATGAAGTTTTTAAGTTTTTTAAAATCTTTAAAGCCGGAAAAATCAAATAAAAAAGTCGTGCTGAAAACGGGAGCGGTCGTAATGTGCTGCCTTGCCCTTGTCGCGATAAATATCAGCTTTGACCGCATTGCCGAGGCGGCATCGGGAACAAAGCGCCAAATCCCAATATACAGGGTGGCAAGGGAAGACAACAAAGCGTCAATAAGCTTTGACGCGGCATGGGGAAATGAGGATACGAAGCAGCTTATTGATATACTTCAAAAATACGATGTCAAGGCAACTTTTTTCGTTGTCGGACAGTGGGTAGATAAGTATCCCGAATCGGTAAAAGCTCTTTCCGACGCCGGGCATGAGATTATGAGCCATTCTGATACCCATCCGCATATGCCACAGCTTTCGGCCGAAAATATGCGCGCCGAAATTCGGAACACCGCGGATAAAATCGAAAAAATCACAGGGGCAAAGCCTACCCTGTTCCGCCCGCCTTACGGCGATTATAACAATATGCTTATCGATGTTTTGCGCGAAGAGGGCGTATACTGCATTCAATGGGATGTCGACAGCCTCGACTGGAAGGATCTGCCGTCCGAGGAAATTGCAACAAGGGTGATAGGCAAGATGAAGCCCGGCTCGATAGCGCTTTTCCATAACGCTGCAAAAAACACTCCAGCCTCGCTTCCGGCGATTTTGGAAGCGATGAAAGAAAAGGGAATTGAACTCGTCCCGATAAGCGAGCTGATTTATTATGAAAATTATCAAATAAATCACGCGGGCGAGCAACAGCTAAAGGCAGCGCCGCCGAAGGACGCGGAAAACAGTACGCCGACCGAAGGGACGCCCAAAGAAAACCCCGAAGAAAAAGCATATGACGCCCCGCTAAATCCGTTTTACAGATAGAAAAAGAGAGCCGTGAGGCTCTCTTTTTTTATTTTAATTATACATTTTAATTTTTAATATAGTCGTAAAGGCGGACCATGATGGCGATGCATTGCTCTTTTGTAAGAGTTTCCTGCGGCGCAAAATATCCGAAACTGCCTTTCATAAGGCCTGTCGTGTAGAGAATCAAAACTGGCTCTTTCGCCCATTCCGAGATGTCCTTGTCGTCGGCGTAATTTTGAGGCGTAATTTCTGCCGGGACTTTATCAAACCGCTCCAAAATGCGCGAAATTATTTTGGCTGCTTCTTCTCTTGTAAGCGTTCCGTCCGGATCAAATAATCCGTTTCCTTTGCCGTCGATTATTCCCGCAGCAAACAGTTTTCTAACCGAATAGTCCATCGTGTCTGTAAAAGTGTCTACCCCCGCGGAATCTATAGTGTTGTAGTTATCGATTACTTCGATAGTCTGCGCCGCAAGGTCGCAAAAGTTGTTGCGGTTAATAGCATCTTGAAGATGAATTCGCGTGCTGTATGGAATAATTCCATGGCGGTATCCGGTTGCAATTTCTTTCGTCGCCCACGGGGAAGCAATCGCATAAGGGTTTCGGATAACACCTGATACTTTCTCGCCGGTAGCGGGGTCGGTGATATCCTCAAGCGCGATCATTCCTTCATATGAATAACATGAGTAATACGCGTTGTGAAGAGCTTTAGGAAAATCGAAAACCACTTTGCCGGTTATACTATCTTTATGATCATATAAACCTTCATTCCCGCGACAGCTGGGAAATGACAAAGAATCTTTTGAGAGTACTTTTCCCTGCTTAT
>JAVBPR010000001.1:0-16463 GCA_031549485.1 Eubacteriales bacterium
GCTGAATTATAATTCAATTTTATGAATAAAAATACATTTTTCCTCTTGCAATTTTCACCGGATTGGTGTATAGTAAATCCATTCTGATTTTTGATTCGGGGAGTGTTTGTTATGAAACCCAGCTACAAAAAAGTGGTTCTCGCCTATTCCGGCGGGCTTGACACTTCAATAATTATTCAGTGGCTTCTTGAAAACTATGAGGGATGCGAAGTGATTTGCGTAGCTGCCGATGTCGGGCAGGGCGCCGAGCTGGACGGGTTGCATGAAAAGGCGAAAAAAACAGGTGCAAGCAAGCTCTATATCGAAGATTTGAAAAATGAATTTGTCGAGGAATTCATCTGGCCGACCTTGAAAGCCGGCGCGCTTTATGAAAACAAATATCTTCTCGGGACGTCGTTTGCCCGTCCGGTTATCGCGAAAAGAATCGTTGAAATCGCGAAAAAAGAGGGGGCTGACGCTATTGTTCACGGTTGCACAGGCAAGGGGAACGACCAGGTTCGTTTCGAGCTTACGATAAAAGCCTTTGCGCCCGAGATGAAGATAATCGCGCCGTGGCGTATTTGGGATATTAAAAGCAGGGACGAGGAAATCGATTACGCCGAAGCGCATAATATCCCGCTTTCTTTTACCCGCGAAACAAGTTACAGCAAAGATAAAAATCTGTGGCATCTTTCGCATGAGGGGCTTGACCTTGAAGATCCGGCAAACGCGCCCGACCTCGATAAAATTTTAGAGCTTGGTGTTTCTCCCGAAAAAGCGCCCGATGTTCCCGCGTACGTAACCATTTCTTTTGAAAAAGGCATACCGGTTGCGCTTGACGGCAAAAAGTTGGACGGCGTTTCGCTTATAACTGAGCTCAATAAAATCGGCGGCGCAAACGGTTGCGGCATTGTCGACATGGTTGAAAACCGCCTTGTCGGAATGAAGAGCAGAGGCGTTTATGAGACGCCGGGCGGCTCGATTTTGTATGCCGCTATCGGCCAGCTTGAGCAGATAACAATCGACCGCGATACCCTGCACATGAAGCAACAGCTTTCGGGCAGATTTGCGGAGCTTGTTTATTACGGACAGTGGTATACTCCGCTTCGCGAGTCGCTTTCGGCGTTTGCGGACAAAGCGTGCGAATATGTTACCGGCGACGTCCGGCTTAAACTTTATAAAGGAAATATAATTCCCGCGGGGGTGACTTCAAAGTATTCGCTTTACAGCGAGGCGATTGCCACTTTCGGGCAGGATGAAATATACGATCAAAAAGACAGCGAAGGCTTTGTAAATCTTTTCGGGCTTCCGGTAAAGGTAAACGCGCTTCGCAAAGAAGGTAAACTTAATGGCTAAAAAAATGTGGGCAGGCAGGTTTTCAAAAGAGCTTTCAAGCAAGGTAAATGATTTCAACAGCTCGCTTTCTTTTGACTACCGAATGTTCAAAAATGATATCGAGGGCTCAAAAGCTCATGCAAAAATGCTTGCGAAATGCGGAATAATCGGCGAAAAAGACGGACAGGAAATAATTGCAGGGCTTGATAAAATCCTCGCAGGGCTTCAAGACGGCAGCATAGAGTTTCCGGACGGGGCGGAGGATATCCATATGGCGGTCGAAGAAATTTTGACCGGAATGCTTCCGCGAGAGGGCAAAATGCTCCACACCGCGAGAAGTAGAAACGACCAGGTCGCCGTCGATTTGCGCCTTTACCTGCGCGATGAGATGGGCGAGATTGACGCGCTTCTCCGCAAACTCATAAAAGCGATAGCCGCGCTTGCAAAGAACAATATTGACGCAGTTATGCCGGGGTATACACACCTGCAAAGAGCGCAACCGGTCAGCTTTGCCCACTATATTTTAGCCTACGGATTCATGTTTAAAAGGGATATCGCAAGGCTTGGTAATTGCAGAGAGCTTATGAATACTTCGCCGCTCGGTTGCGGCGCGCTCGCGACCTCGACCTTTCCGATCGACCGCGACTATACCGCGGAGCTGCTCGGCTTTTCCGGCCCTTGCGAAAACTCGATAGACGGCGTTTCGGACAGGGACTACGCAATTGAACTTGCGGGCGTTATTTCGATTATCATGATGCACCTTTCGCGCTTTTCGGAGGAAATAATTCTTTGGTGCAGCGGTGAATTTAACTTTATCGAGCTTGATGACGCGTATTCGACCGGCAGCTCGATAATGCCGCAAAAGAAAAACCCGGACATCGCGGAGCTTGTAAGAGGAAAAACAGGCAGGGTTTATGGTAATTTAACCGCGCTTTTGACCGTGATGAAAGGAATCCCGCTGGCGTACAACAAGGATATGCAGGAGGACAAAGAGGCGATTTTCGACAGCGTCGACAATGTGAAGCTCTGTCTTGACGTTTTTGCCGATATGCTTCTTGAGATAAAGGTGAATAAAGCAAGGCTTCGGCAGGCGGCGGCAAGCGGATATATCAACGCGACCGACTGCGCCGATTTTCTTGTGAAAAAAGGGATGAGCTTTCGCGACGCCTATAAAATCACCGGCGAGCTTGTCGCGCTGTGCATAGAAAAAGAAACAACGCTTGAAAAACTGCCGCTTGCCGATTACAGGGCAAAAAGCGAGCTTTTCGACGACGGTATTTATGACGCCGTTGACCTTATTACCTGCTTAAACGGGCGGAAGGTAAAAGGCGGACCGTCCGCGCAGTCGGTAAAAAATCAGATAGCTATATTGGAGAAAATATGAAAATCAAAGCTGGAATAATTGGCGGCGGCGGATATGTCGGCGCGGAGCTTGCGAGAATACTTTTAAATCATCCGAACGCAGAGCTTGTAGGCGTCGGAAGCCGCTCGGACAAAGGGGCATATGAGGACACTTACCCCGGGTTCAGAAATATTTGTAATCTCGATTTTACAGATAACGACGATGTTATAGCAAAAAGCGACGTTGTTTTTGCCTCGGTTCCGCACGGCGTTTCGGAGGAATTTGCAGAAAAAGCACATGCAAAAAAAGCGGTGTTTATTGATATGGGCGCCGATTTCAGGCTTCGCAGCGAGGCGGATTACAGCAAATGGTACGGCTGCGCCTATAATAAACCGCACCTGCACGAAATAAGCTGTTACGGACTTCCCGAGCTAAATAGAGAGCAAATCAAAACCTGCGATATTATCGGCAATCCCGGATGTTACCCCACCAGCATCGCGCTTGGCCTTATGCCCGCAATTTCGGCAGGGGCTGTGGAAAAAAGCGGAATAATTATAGACAGCAAATCAGGCACGACCGGCGCGGGGATAGGACTTACAAGAGGAACGCATTTTGCCGAGTGCAACGAGGCGTTCGCGCCGTATAAAGCTGCGGCGCACAGGCATATTCCCGAGATAGAGCAAACCCTTTCGGATATGGCAAAAGAGCAGGTGAGCGTAACTTTTGTGCCGCATCTTCTGCCGATAAACCGCGGCATAGTGTCGACGATTTACGCGAGAACCGAAAAATCGCTGGAAGAGATATTTGAAATTTACAGCGCCGCATATGAAAACGAAAAATTTGTGCGCCTTCTTCCGCTCGGGAGTTTTGCAGATTTAAAAAATGTCCGCCTCTCCAACTTTTGCGATATTTCGCTGCATAAAGACGAACATACAAATACGCTGATTATTGTTTCGGCAATCGATAATATGGTAAAAGGCGCCGCGGGGCAAGCGGTTCAAAATATGAATATCCGGTTCGGTCTGCCGGAAGACGCAGGGCTGAACCTTATAACGCCGGCATTTTAAAAGATAAGAGGAAAGAAATATGATAAAAGAAATCAAAGGAGGAGTGACCGCGCCGAAAGGCTTCACTGCGTCGGGGATTTATTGCGGAATCCGCAAAAATCCGGGGAAATTTGACCTTGCGCTCATTTTTTCCGAAACGATGGCGGCCGCGGCGGGAGTTTACACCACCAATCTTGTAAAAGGCGCGCCAATAACGGTCACGCAGAAGAATATAGAAAACGGGTATTGCCGCGCAATTGTCTGCAACAGCGGCAATGCGAATACCTGCGCGCAGGACGGCGAGATGATAGCGATGAGAACCTGCGATGCGGTTGCCGCAGGGCTCGGAATCGATATGTATGATGTCGCGGTCGCGTCGACAGGAGTTATCGGCCAGGTTTTGCCGGTCGAAAAAATTATCGCCGCCGTTCCCGCGCTTGTTGAAAAACTTTCGGTAAAGGGCGGAGCCGATGCCGCAAAGGCGATTTTGACAACCGACCTTGTGAAAAAAGAGGCGGCGGTTGAATTTGTGGTGGCGGGCAAAAAATGCCGAATCGGCGGAATCGCAAAGGGAAGCGGGATGATAAAGCCGAATATGGCGACCATGCTCGCGTTTTTGACATGCGATGCCGAGGTTAGCCCCGCCGCCCTGCAAAAAGCGATTAAAAACGCGGCGGATAAGACATTTAACCGAATCAGCGTCGATGGCGACACCTCGACAAACGACACCTTGCTCATTATGGCAAACGGAGCTTCGGGCGCGGTTATTCGCGAAAACGGAAGCGAGTTCGCCATTTTCGAAGAGGCTCTTTTTATCGTTTGCAATGCGCTTGCAAAAAAAATGGCGCGTGACGGCGAGGGCGCGACAAAACTTATTACCTGCACGGTAAGCGGCGCGAGTAGCGAAGCGGACGCTGTCTGCCTTGCAAAAAGCGTTATCGAGAGCAATCTTGTCAAGGCGGCGATGTTCGGCCGCGATGCAAATTGGGGAAGAGTTCTCTGCGCGCTCGGCTATGCAGGCGTAAACTTTTCGCCGGCGGCGGTAAGCCTTTCGCTTTGCAGCGCTGCCGGAGTGATTATGGTTTGTGAAAATGGAATGGGGCTTGACTTTGACGAAGCAAAGGCCCTTGAAATCCTTTCGGAATCTGAAATAGAAATTATGGCGAAAATCGGGGACGGCGCCTACAGCGGATATGCTTACGGCTGCGATCTCACCTACGATTACGTCAAGATAAACGGAGATTACAGAACATGATGAATGCGTCGGATAAAGCTGGGATTTTGGTCGCCGCGCTTCCGTATATCCAAAAGTGGAACAAGAAAACCATCGTTGTGAAATACGGCGGCAACGCGATGATAAATGAGCACTTAAAAAATGAAGTAATTAATGATATAATATTATTAAGGTTAATCGGAATTAACGTCGTGCTTGTTCACGGCGGCGGCCCCGAGATAAACGATTTGCTAAAAAAACTTAATATCGAGAGCAAATTTGTCGGCGGCCTGCGCTATACAGATAAGGACACTATGGACGTCGTCCAGATGGTTCTTTCGGGCAAGGTGAACAAAGATTTGGTCTCGCTTGTAACTCATCACGGGGGCAAGGCGCTCGGCCTGTGCGGAATAGACGGCGCGATGTTTGTCGCGCGCAAGATCAGCGGTGAGGATCTCGGTTTTGTCGGCGAGATTACAAAGGTAAACCCCGAGCCGATACTTCGCGCTTTTGAGGACGGGTATATCCCCGTCGTCGCAAGCGTTGCGGACGGCGAGGACGGCAATGCCTATAATATCAACGCGGACACAGCGGCTTCCGAACTTGCTATCGCGCTCGGCGCGGTCAAGCTCATTTTGCTGACCGACACCGTGGGAATTCTTAACGGCGACGAGCTTGTCACCGTTTTGCAGGCGGACGAAGTTCAGGACTTTATCGACAAAGGGATAATCAGCGGCGGAATGATTCCGAAAGTAAAATGCTGTGTTGACGCGGTCAAAGGCGGCGTCGCGAGAACACATATAATTGACGGAAGAATGTCTCACTCTATTTTGGTGGAACTTCTTTCGGATGAGGGCGTAGGAAGCATGATTTTATAAGGGGTGGTCAAAGTGGATGTTTTCAAAAAAGACAAGGAGTATATCGCGGGGACTTATAAGCGGTATGATGTCGCGATAGAAAGCGGCAGAGGCGCAGCTTTTGTCGGAACAGACGGAAAGAAATACATCGATTTTTGCAGCGGGATCGGCGTTTTATCGCTCGGCTCATGCGATGAAGAATGGTGCGAAGCCGTTTGTGCACAAACAAAGAAGCTCGCGCATACCGGAAATTATTTTTATACCGAACCTGCGGCGGCGCTTGCTCGAAAGCTCTGCGATTATTCGGGGATGAAAAAGGTCTTTTTCAGCAACTCGGGCGCAGAGGCAAACGAATGCGCGATAAAAGCGGCAAGAAAATCCAGCTTTGATAAATACGGCGAGGGAAGAAGCAATATTATAACGATTAAAGGCTCTTTTCACGGCCGGACGATAACCACCGTTTCGGCGACGGGGCAGGAGGAATTTCACAAATTTTTCTTCCCGTTTACAGAAGGATTCCGCTTTGCGGAGCCGGAGGAAATCGAAACGATAAAAGAGATTTGCGACGAAAGCGTCTGTGCCATTATGCTCGAGGGAATACAGGGCGAGGGCGGCGTTATTCCGCTGCACTATGATTTTGTCAGGGCTGTTACGCACTACGCAAAAGAAAACGATATTTTGATAATTTTCGATGAGGTTCAAACGGGAATAGGCAGAACAGGCTATCTGTTTGCTTTTCAATATTTTGATATCGAACCCGACATCGTCTCGCTTGCAAAAGGGCTTGGCGGAGGGCTTCCCATCGGGGCAACCCTGCTCGGCAAAAAGGTGGAAAAAACTTTGTCGCCGGGAACGCACGGATCAACTTTCGGCGGAAACCCGATTGTTTGCGCCGGCGCAAATGTTGTTTTGAATAGAATTGCTCAGCGCGAATTTTTGGCGCGGGTGAAAAAATGCGGGCAAAAAATAAAAGACAAAGTTTCCGAGGTGGGCTCGGATAAAATTGTTGAAATTCGAGGCGGCGGCCTTATGATTGGGCTTGAGCTTTGCGAAGGAATAAGCGCCCGCGAAATAGCCGAAAAGCTTCTTGCAAAAGGGGTTGCGGTTTTAACAGCGGGAAGAAACACAGTAAGGATTATGCCGCCGCTTAATATTTCGGATGAAGAGCTCGATGCGGGACTTAAAATTTTATGCGAAGGAATCAAAGAGATTTGAAAGATTTACTGAAAATAATGGATCTTGGCAAGGATGAGCTAAACGGGCTTTTAGACCTTGCGATAAAAATAAAAACAGATTATAAAAATGGCGTTGCGCCACCTTATCTTAAAGACAAAACTCTCGGAATGATTTTTGAAAAAGCATCAACGAGAACAAGGGTTTCTTTTGAGGTCGGTATGGTTCAGCTCGGCGGATATCCGCTTTTCCTCTCGTCAAACGATTTGCAGATGGGCAGGGGCGAGCCTATTGAGGATACCGCGCGAGTTCTCTCGAGAATGCTTGACGGAATTATGATCCGAACCTTTGCGCAGGAAACGGTAGAAACTCTTGCAAAGCACGCGGAAATTCCGGTCATAAACGGGCTTACCGATTTTGCGCATCCTTGCCAAATTCTCGCCGATTTTATGACGGTAAAAGAGCATAAAGGCTCGCTTGAGGGCAAAAAGTTTGCCTTTATCGGCGACGGGAATAATATGGCGAATTCGATAATCGCAGGCTGCGCAAAACTTGGAATAAGCATTTCGGTTGCTTGCCCGACAGGCTACGCGCCGGACAGCGATATTTGCTTTTTTGCGAAAAAGAATTGCGATTTCACGCTGACCGACGATATTTTCGCGGCGGCAAAGGACGCCGACGTGCTTTTTACCGACGTTTATACCAGCATGGGGCAGGAGGCCGAAACCGAAAAAAGGAAAGAGGCTTTCAAAGGTTTTACCATAGACGAAAAACTTATGAAAGTTGCAAAATCCGACGCGATGGTTATGCACTGCCTTCCCGCACATAGGGGCGAGGAGATTTCGGCAGAGGTTTTCGAGGCGCACGCAAACGAAATATTCGACGAGGCGGAAAACCGCCTGCACGCTCAAAAAGCGGTGCTTGTCGAGCTTATGGGAACAAAATAATTTAAAATTAAACAGATAAACAGCCGGGCGCAACGCGCCCGGCTGTTTGTGTTTGTCTATTTGCGGCGGAAGTGTAAAGTGGTTTGCGTTACAGCTCGACCGTTTTGGTTGCGATGTTTTCCGAAAATGCGGCGTCATGTTCAACGAAAATCAGCGTCGGACAGCATTTTAGAATAAGGTTTTCTATCTGGATACGTGACAAAATATCGACAAAATTGAGCGGCTCATCCCAAATATAGAGGTGCGCTTTCTCGCAAAGGCTTTTTGCGAGGGCGACCTTTTTTTTCTGCCCTCCGCTAAAATCCGCCATATCTTTTTCAAATTGAAGCCGCGAAAAATCGAGCTTTCGAAGCAGGGCTTTAAACAGGCTTTCGTCGATATTATTCTCTTTGGCAAAATCGCGGAGATTGCCCGAAAGATTTGAGACGTCCTGCGGAACATATGAAACTATCAGCCCGGATGATTTTTGCAAAACGCCGCTTGTCTGCGCGGAACTTTTCGCATCTGATTTATTCGCGAGAAATTTTAATATGCTCGATTTTCCACTTCCGTTTTTACCCGAAAGGGAAATGCGGTCGCCGGCGCATATTTCGAACGAAACCCGCTCGAATACAGGATTATCCCCAAAAGAAAGCGAAAAATCATCGGCGTAAGCGAGAACTTTTTTGTGAAAAGGCAGCGGCGAAATTTTCAGGTCGTCCGCTGTTTCGATGTTTTTAAGCAAGGCGGATTTTTCGGTTACGGCACGGTCGCGCCTCTCCTCGGTCGCCTTTGAGCGCTTCATCATTTTCGCCGCCTTATGCCCTATAAAGCCACGGTCGGCCGCGTGAGTCCCGATTTTTGAGCTCTCGGTTTTGTCCGACCATGCGGCGGTTCGCTTCGCCGCTTCCGAAAGCGATTTTATCTCTTTTTTCAGCTTTTCGTTTTCCGAGCTTTCAAAGGCGTCTGAAAGCTCTTTGTTAGTATACCATGAGGAAAAAGAACCCTTTTGAATTTCTATATTTGTTTTGTTTATCGAAAGGGTGTGGTCGGTGCAAAAGTCGAGAAAAGCGCGGTCGTGCGAAACGAGAATAAAGCCTTTTTTTGAATTTAAATATTCCGAAACTATTTTACGGGCATTTTTGTCGAGATGATTTGTCGGCTCGTCGATAAGCAGAAAATTGTTATCTTTGGAAAAGAGCACCGCAAGCATAACTTTCGCCTGTTCGCCGCCGCTGAGGCTGTCAAAAGCGCGATACAAAATATCGGTGTCGGTATCAAGAAGCGAAAGCTCTCTGCAAATTTTCCACAGCTCATATTCGGGATAAATCTGTCCGATGATTTCAATCGTTTCTTTTGATTTATCTTTTATTTCAAACGGAAAATAGTCGAACGAGACAGAGGAAGTTATACTGCCGCGAAATTCATGCTCGCCAAGAAGAAGATTTAAAAAGGTCGTTTTGCCGCGCCCGTTGCGGCCGGTGAACCCGAGCTTCCAGTCGGTGTCTATTTGAAAGCTGACGTTTTCAAAAACGTTGTCGTAGCTGCCGTCATAGGCAAAGGTCAGATTTTTTACATCTATTAAAGAGATAATATCACCTCCGAAAATTAGTGAGGGAGAAGGCTTCGCGCCCGACAGGGAGTTAACGGTTAATAGGTATGGCATCCGGCTTTGCCGGAGTGCGTAAAATTTGAAAAAGCGTGGATAAAAGGGAGAGCGCGTTTGAAAGATTTACTTTATTAGAAGCGCGATCTTAATAATCTTGAGCAAGCGTATTTAAAGAGACACCGTAGGCAGAATAAAAAGAAATAAAAGTTTTAGCGCGCTCGATAAAGCTTGCTATAAAGAAACGCCGTGCAGATTTTCTTAGACGAGCATGTTTAATGAGACGCCGTAGGCGGAATAAAAAGAAATAAAAGTTTTAGCGCACTCGATAAAGCTTGCTAAAAAAGAACTGCCGTGCCGATTTTCTTAAACGCGAATATTTAAAGAGACGCCGTAGGCGGAATAAAAAAGCTGTAAGAAAGCATCTTTTCTTACAGCTAACCGAATTATCTTTTCAAAAAGAAAAGGTAAAACATAAAAAGAATAGAAAACAGCTTTCTTGCACAGCTTTAAAAGACAGCTACCGCTTGCCTTTACAAAGCCGCTTAATAAACTTAAGTTTAGCAAGAAAAAATGCGCATTTCCTTTTCTCCGTTTCTTATTAATCGTATCAAGGGTAACACACATTTTTTATCCTGTCAATCTTCACCTAATTTGCAAGCCCCTTTCATATTCCTTTCACAAAAGAGGGCGATAATAGGCACAAGGAGATGAGAATTTTGGCAATAGAAGTTTTTAACAGATATGAGAAAAAATACAAAATATCCGAAAGCACGCTTTGCAAACTGACCGAAAAACTTTCTGATTATATGGAACCGGATAAATTTAATAAAGACGGAAAACTCTATAAAATTTCGAATATTTATTACGATACTTGTCAAAGCGACATAATAAGAACTTCGCTTGCAAAGCCGAAGTATAAGGAAAAACTTCGCCTTCGCGGATACGGAGTTCCGGGCGAAGAAGATATAGTGTTTGCCGAGATAAAGAAAAAGGTCGGCGGCCTTGTAAATAAAAGGCGAAGCAGCTTAAAGCTTTGCCAAGCGTATAATTTTCTCGAAACCGGCAAAATCCCGGTGATAAAAGATTATATGAACGCGCAGGTTTTAAATGAAATAAGTTATTTGCTTTCGCAAAAAGAGCTCTCGCCGGCGGTTTATCTTTCGTATGACAGGATGGCGTTTTTCGGGATAGGAATGCATGATTTGCGAATTTCTTTTGACACAAATATAACGGCGAGAAGAGATGACCTGCGCCTTGAGCGCGGCAGTTACGGCGAAAAACTTCTGCCGAATGGCATCTGGCTTATGGAGGTAAAATCGTCGGAAAGCATACCGCTTTGGCTGTCAAAACTGCTTTCGGAATTTGAAGTTTTTCCGGCGAGCTTTTCAAAATACGGCACAGAATTTACAAACAGGCTTAAAAAAGACTTATTACCGAGCGGCGTCTCGGCTTAGAAAGAGGTAAAAATGTTCAGTTCGATTTTTGAAAGCGCGGGAACCGATTCGGTGATAACATTAAAAGGGCTTGTGCTCGCGCTCGGAGTGTCGCTTATTTTGGGGCTTGCCATCAGCCTGGTCTATATCAAAACGCAGAAAAAAAGCGCGCCGTCGCAAACTTTTTCATTTACTCTTGTCGTCCTACCGGTGGTGGTAACCGTCATAATTCTGCTTGTCGGAAGCAATGTTGCGCGGGCGTTCAGCCTTGCCGGTGCGTTTTCGATAATAAGATTTCGAAGCGCGCCGGGCGACGCAAAAGACATAACATATGTGCTGCTCAGTATGGCGGTCGGGCTCGCGGCGGGTATGGGATATCTCGCTTATGCCGCGATTGTAGCTTTTTTTCTTTGCGCTATTATGATTTTTCTTTCTGTTGTCAAATTCGGGGAGATAAAAGGGAAAGACAAGATTTTAAAAATCACGGTTCCGGAGGACCTCAATTTTGAGGGCGCTTTTGACGGCGTTTTGAAAAAATACACTAATAAAGTCGAGCTTAGAAAGATAAAAACCGCCGACCTCGGAAGCCTGTTCGAGCTTTGCTACAGCATCACGACAAAGCCGGAAACAAACGACAAAGATTTTATCGACGAGCTTCGCTGCCGAAACGGGAACTTGAATATCACCCTGCTGCTTGACGCGAACGGCGGCGATTTTTAAAACAAAAAGATATTATTTTTCGTGTCGAACACGCCCTGTTTTACAGGGCGTGTTTTTTTACATTGATTTTACACAGGAATGCATTTCGATTTTACTTTTGCGTTTTATCATAAAGGCAAGGAAAAGTTTTTGAAAGGATAAATAAATGAAAAAAATCATTGCGGCAGCGTTATCTATCATTATTATTTGCGGCATCACCGCGGGATGCGCGTCAAAGCCTGCCGGCGGCGGCGGAAACGGCGAAACATCTGTAGATTTTAAAGAAACGCGAAGCATCTCGGTAGTTTCGCGCGAGGACGGAAGCGGAACAAGAGGAGCGTTTATCGAGCTTTTCGGAATAGAAGAAAAAGACGGAAGCGGAAACAAAAAAGATAAAACTACTAAAGAAGCCGTTATAGCAAACAAAACCGATGTAATGATGACAAATATTGCAAGCGATACTTATGCGATCGGATATATATCGCTCGGCTCGTTAAATAGCACGGTAAAGGCGCTTAAAATAGACGGGGTGGTTCCGAGCGCGGAAAACATCAAAAACGGTACATATAAAATATCGCGTCCGTTCAATATCGCGACAAAAGGTAATTTATCGGACGTTGCAAAAGATTTTATCAATTTCATTATGGCAAAAGAGGGCCAGGCGGTAATTGCAAAAAACTATGTGCCGGTAAATGAGAGCGCGGAGCCATACGGCGGAGCAAAGCCGAACGGAAAAGTCACAATATCGGGTTCGTCGTCGGTTAGCCCGGTTATGGAGCAGCTTAAAGAAGCGTATTTGGAGATAAATCCGAACGCGGTTATCGAGGTGCAAATGAGCGATTCGACAACCGGGATAAACGATGCAATAAAGGGTTCCTGCGATATCGGCATGGCAAGCCGCCCGCTTAAAGACAGCGAAAAAGAAAGCCTTACACCTCTTGCAATCGCTTATGACGGCATTGCGGTAATAGTCTCGCTTAAAAACCCTTTGGAGGAGCTTAGTAGCGAGCAGGTGAAAAAAATCTTCACAGGGGAATATGTTTCTTGGTCAGATCTTAAATAAGGTCTGACGAGCAGGATGAAAAATGAAAAAAACTAATGAAAAAGTAATGAAGTACATCTTTTTGGCAGCGGCGCTGGCGTCAATTTTGGCGGTGGCGCTTATCTGCATTTTCCTTTTCGCAAACGGAATCCCCGCGATTTCAAAAATCGGGATTTTCGATTTTTTGCTTGGAAAAGACTGGTCGCCAACCGATGTGCCGGCAAAGTTCGGGATTTTTCCGATGATACTCGGAAGCATTTATGTGACTGCCGGCGCCGTGCTGATAGGAGTGCCGATAGGGATTTTTACAGCAGTATTCATGGCAAAATATTGCCCCGCCCGGATATACAAAGTCTTAAAACCCGCGGTTGATTTGCTCGCCGGTATTCCGTCGGTCATTTACGGATTTTTCGGAATGGTTATAATTGTGCCGTTTGTCAGGGCTGTTTTTAACGATTTTTTTGGATTTGCGGGTAACGGAAACAGCATTCTTGCTGCTTCGATTCTTTTGGGCATAATGATTTTGCCTACAATTATCGGGATAACCGAAAGCTCGCTTCGCGCCGTGCCGGAGCATTATTACGACGGAGCTGTAGCGCTTGGGGCAAGCCATACGCGCGCGGTGTTTTCTGTCGTTTTGCCCGCCGCGAAATCCGGCGTTCTCGCCGGAATCGTCCTCGGCATAGGAAGAGCGATAGGAGAGACAATGGCGGTTATTATGGTCGCGGGAAATCAGCCGCGTATGCCGGACGGTATTTTTAAAGGCGTACGGACGCTCACGGCCAATATAGTAATCGAAATGGGATACGCGGCCGACCTGCACAGAGAAGCGTTGATTGCAACCGGACTTGTATTGTTTGTCTTTATCCTTGCTATCAATCTGTTTTTCTCGGCGATGAGAAAGGAGAAAAATAAATGATTGCTTTGAAAACGGCAAATAGGCAGAACCGCGCAAAACGCGTGAAAAAACCTGCGGACATTATTCTTACGGCGCTTGTTGTAATTAGCGCAATATTCACGTTTGCGGTTTTGATTTTTATTATTCTTTATATCCTCTCAAAAGGGATACCGTATATAAAACCGTCGCTTTTCGCGCTTAAATATACGACCGAAAATGTGTCGCTTCTTCCGGCACTTATAACGACTTTAGAGGCAATCGCTATTTCGCTTCTTGTTTCGGTTCCGATTGGAATTTTCAGCGCGGTTTATCTTATCGAATACTCGAAAAAGGGGAATAAATTAGTAAAAATCATAAGGGTTACGACCGAAGCGCTTTCGGGAATTCCGTCGATAATTTACGGCCTTTTCGGAATGCTGTTTTTCCTTGAATATTTAAAGCTGGGGTATTCGATTTTGTCGGGTTGCCTGACTTTATCGATAATGATTTTGCCGCTTATAATCAGAACGACCGAAGAGAGCCTTAAATCGGTGCCGGACAGTTATCGCGACGCTTCTTTCGGCCTTGGCGCAGGCAGGTTCCGAACCGTTTTCAAAATCATTTTGCCTGCCGCCGCGCCGGGAATTTTGGCGGGCGTGATTTTGGCGACAGGCAGGATAATCGGTGAAACGGCGGCTCTGCTTTGCACAGCGGGTTCTATCCCGCAAGTGCCGGGAAATTTGCTTGCGTCGGGGCGAACGCTTGCGGTGCATCTCTATGCGCTCTCGAGCGAATCGCTTTATACCGGGCAGGCTTATGCGACGGCGGTTGTTCTTCTTGTGCTGGTTATCGGGATAAATGCGCTGTCGGCATTTATTGCAAAAAAAGTGGCAAAGGTGTGAAACGAAAATGGATAAATTTAATATTGAAAATGTAGAGTTATGGTATAATGATTTTAAGGCGCTTAAAGGCATTAACATGAATATCGAGGCGAGCAAAATCACGGCATTTATCGGGCCTTCGGGCTGCGGAAAGTCCACGCTTTTAAAGAGCCTTAACCGCATGAATGATCTTATTGAGGGCTGTAATATAACCGGAAAAATCACCCTTGACGGCGAGGATATATATAGCGGGATGAACATAAATATGCTTCGCAAGAGAGTTGGGATGGTTTTTCAAAAACCCAACCCTTTTCCGATGAGCGTATATGACAATATCGCTTACGGCCCGCGAACGCACGGAATAAAATCAAAAATCGCGCTTGACGAAATTGTTGAAAAAGCGCTGCGCGATGCCGCGATATGGGACGAGGCGAAAGACAGATTAAAGAAAAGTGCGCTCGGTCTTTCAGGCGGGCAGCAGCAAAGGTTATGTATCGCAAGGGCGCTTGCGGTTTCGCCCGAAGTTATCTTGATGGATGAGCCGACTTCGGCGCTTGATCCTATTTCGACCGCAAAAATCGAAGACCTTGTGTTAGAGCTCAAAAAAGAATATACGGTAATAATCGTCACGCATAATATGCAGCAGGCCACAAGGATTTCTGATAAAACTGCTTTTTTCCTGCTTGGAGAAATGGTGGAATACGGAAACACCGAAGAGGTTTTCTCGCTTCCGAAAGATAAACGGTGCGAAGATTATATTACGGGGAGATTCGGATAATGCGAAATAAATTTGAAGAACAGCTCGGAATGCTCAACTCTATGCTTATTGAAATGGGCGCGATGATCGAAACGGCGATTGCCGCATCGGTGGAAGCGCTTACAAAGCAGGACGTTACTCTTGCCGAAAAGACGATTGAGTATGACCGGGAAATCGACCAAAAAGAAAAAGATATTGAAAATTTTTGTCTTAAATTATTATTGCAGCAACAGCCTGTCGCAAGGGATTTGCGCCTTATATCGTCCGCTCTCAAAATTATTACCGATATGGAGAGGATAGGCGACCAGGCGGCGGATATTTCGGAAATTTCTATCCATCTTTCGGATGCTCCGCTCCTGACAAAACTTAAACATATTCCTCAAATGGCGCGGGAAACTTCCAAAATGGTCACCGAAAGCATTGACGCTTTTGTAAAAAAAGACCTTGAAATAGCGGCGGCGGTTATAAAGCATGATGACATTGTAGACCGGCTTTTTGTAGAGGTCAAAGATGATTTGACGAATTTGATTTTGAAAGAAAAAGACTACAGCAGCAAGGCAATAGACCTTTTGATGATTGCAAAATACCTTGAGCGTATTGGCGACCATGCCACAAATATTGCAGAATGGGTGGTTTTTTCTATCACGGGAAAACATAAAGAAGGTTAAAATATGCAAAAAGTTTTTATAATCGAAGACGAGGAAAATATAAGGGAACTTGTTATCTATGCTCTCCGGGCAAACGGGTTTGAAGCAAAAGGATTCGAGCGCGGTTCGGATTATTTTGCGGCGGAGGAGGAGCCAAGCCTCCTTTTGCTTGACCTAATGCTGCCCGATGAAGGCGGCCTTTCGATTCTTCAAAAAATAAGGAAAAATTCGAACCTGCCCATTATTGTGCTGACCGCAAAAGGAAGCGAATATGACAAGGTGAAAGGGCTCGACCTCGGCGCGGATGATTATGTTGTAAAACCGTTTGGGGTGGTCGAGCTTATTTCGAGAATAAATGCGGTTTTGCGCCGGTCCTCGCCTGCGGAATCCGCGAGAATAAAATTCGGCGAAATCGAGATTGATCAAAGCGGCCGCACCGTTAAAGTGCAGGGGGAAGAGATCGCGCTGACATATAAGGAGTTCGAGCTGCTAAGCTATCTGATAACAAATTCACCGATTGTCTTAAACAGGGAAAAAATAATGTCGGCTGTATGGGGCTTTGATTTCGAGGGCGAAAGCAGAACGGTAGATATGCATATAAAAACGCTTCGGCAAAAGCTCGGGAATATGGGAAACTGCATAAAAAC
>JAVBPR010000010.1:0-77172 GCA_031549485.1 Eubacteriales bacterium
ACTTTAATAGTGAATCGTTTTTTAAAATTTTGCAATACCGTTTTCGTCAAAATATACATATTTTTTTAAATTATTTATTTTAAAATGTACAATAAGTATAAAATGAGATTGACTTAACACTCGCGTTTTATATATAATAAATTCAGATCTTCTGTAAAAATTTTAATTTGGAGGAAATAAAATGAAAAAGATTTTAGCACTCTTACTCGCACTCGTAATGGTCTTTGCTTTGGCGGCATGCGCCCCGACACCCGGTCCGGATGATGGTGGCGACAATCCTCCGGTAAATACCGATCCTATTAAAATCGGTTGTATTCAAGATCTCTCGGGCACAGCTTCCGAACCCGGCCAGGCAAACGCATGGGGCGCGGAATACGCAATCAAACTTTTGAACGATGCAGGCGGCATCAACGGACGTAAAATCGAATTTATTTCGCTTGACTGCAAAAATGATGTTCAGGAAGCGATCAACTGCTACCGCAAGCTTATCGACGAGCATAAAGTTGACGCGATTGTAGGACCTCCTCTTTCTAACCCCGCTATTTCGATAGCTCCGCTTACAGAGGAAGACGAAGTTCCGATAGTCGGCCACTTCATGGATGAGCGCGCTACCACAAACGCCGACACAGGCAAAGCATGGTCATATATGTTCCTTGCAGAGCCGTCTTGCGCACAGCAGTCATATTCCATTGCCGATTACGCTTTGAAAAAATTAAGCCTCAAAACTTTCTCGGTTCTTTATGACGAAGGAAATGCTTTTGCCGTAAAACATGCGGAGCCGTTCCTCCAGTACGTTAAAGATAACGGCGGAACAGTTGTAGAGCCGCAAACATACCAGTCTGCCGACAAAGATTTCCGCGCACAGGCAACAAAAATCGCGGCAGCTAATCCGGATGCGGTTTTCGTTTGCAACTACGCTCAGGGCAACGCGCTTTGCTATGACCAGCTTCGTGAAGCCGGATACAAAGGCGTAATCCTCGGCGCAAATACATTCCAAGCTCCGTTTACAACCCTTATCAAAACTCCGCTTGAAAATGTTAAATTCCTTTATAATATAGACCTTAACAACGACTTTACAAAGAAAGTTATGGATGTCTATACAACGCAGAACAACACCTATGCAAAAGTTAATGTATGCTTCGGCTACGACGCGGTTCAGGTTATTGCAGACGCAATGAAACGCGCAAAAGATCCGACCGACAGCAAAGAGCTCAAAGGTCTCATCGAAACTTGCAAAGATGTTGCCACATCATCAGGTCCGATAACAATTAACGCCGATACACACAGAACGGTCGGTATGCCGATGTATATCGTTGAATATGATAAAGACCTCAAAATTACTGTTGTTGACAAAATAACACTCGACCCCTCCTGGGATAAGAAATAATCAACAAAACTTGCGGGGCGGACCAAAACAGTCCGCCCCGCACAAATTATAGGAAGTGCTACTATGGGAATAAAACTTATCATACAGCTGCTTGTCAACGGCATTTCTTTAGGCGCGGTTTACGCTATCGTGGCGGTTGGATTCGCGCTGATTTTCAGCGTGCTGAAATTCAGCAACTTCGCTCATGGCGGAACGATTAGCGCCACCGCTTATTTGGCGTTTTTCTTTCAGCGGATGTTTAATCCTGCGCCGCCGCTTTGGGTTACGGTCATTTTTGCCGCCGCGGCAGGCGCGGCAATATCATGGGCGCTCGACTCGATAGGCTACCGTTCGATTCGCCGCAGAGAAAGCCCGCTCATTTATTACTTTGTATCTTCGATAACCTTTGGTATTTTGATAGAAAATGCGCTTTCGGTATTTTTCGGCAAAAACTTTTTCGCCTTTCCAAATATTTTTGAAAAAACAACGGTAGAGCTCGGGGGCATCAGTTTTTCAAAAATGGATATGGTGGTTCTCGCCGTTTCGATTGTGCTTCTCGCTCTTTTGATGCTGCTTATAAACAAAACGAGAATAGGGCTTGCAATCCGCGCGGTTGCGCAGGACAGCCGCACAGCGAAACTTATGGGAATAAATTCGGGCGTTATTATCACTCTCAGCTTTCTGATTGCGGGCGCTTTGGCGGGCGTTTCGGGCGTTTTCATGGGTGTGAAATACACCATATACCCGACGCTCGGTTCGAGCATTATTTTCAAGGCGTTTATCGCTTCGGTAATCGGCGGTCTCGGCAGTCTTTCGGGAGCGATTATCGGTGCGTTCGGGCTTGGAATTTTAGAAATGCTTCTGGTGTTTTTCTTCGGCTCGTCCATCACTCCCGCGCTTATCTTCGCCATTGTATTAATCTTTTTGTTTATCCGGCCGCAGGGAATTTCGGGTAAACTTCTGCAAGATAAGGCATAGGGGGAAGAGATATGAGTACAACGCTATTAATTTCGATATTAATTACCGCCATTGCGGTTTCTGCCGTTTTCGCGCTTACCGGGCTCACGGGGCTTGTAAGTTTCGGACAGGCGGCGTATATGTCAATCGGCGCTTATACATCCACTTTGTTATATGCGCACTTCGCAAAAACCACAAAACTCGATAATATTCCGAATATCCTTCTGTTATTGCTGTTTTGCGCTTGCGGAATTGCGGTTGCCGCGCTTGTCGCTTTTATAATGGGAACGCCGACTTTAAAACTTCGGCGGGACTATTTTGCGCTCATCACAGTAACTATGGGCGAGGCGGTCGCCGCGCTTGTCATAACGCTAAAAAGCATAACCGGCGGCTCGACGGGGTTTTCGAAAATCCCGAAAGTGCCGGGGCTGCTTTATATAACGATTGCAATTGCAATTTTGGCTATTTTGTTTATGCGCAACTTTAAATATTCCCGGTACGGGCGGATGTGCATAGCGGTGAAAAATGACGAGCTTGCGGCAAAAAGTTTTGCCATACGCGTCTTTAGCTTAAAGCGCAAGGTTTATGTAATGGCTTCGATAATTTGTGCGGTTGCGGGAATATTGACGGCGTTTCATCTGCGGTTTTTGGAGCCGTCAAATTTCGGCTGGACAAAATCGTCCGAGCTTGTTATTTTCATGTTCTTCGGCGGCACAAATTCGCTGACCGGCGCGATTGTCGCGGCGCTTGGGCTCGGTTCGCTGCCTGAACTCCTCAGGAATGTAACCCTCCTCGGCCGCAGCCTGCAGGAATACCGCACAATAATTTACTGTATTTTAATTATCTTGATACTCAATTTCCGGCCTTCCGGTTTATTCGGTGAGTGGGAATTTCAGCCGATCAAATTTATCAAAGCCCACTTTACCGGCAAAAAAACAGAACGGAGGGGGAAAAAATGAGTGAAATAATTCTAAAAACCGAAAAAATCAGCAAGAATTTCGGCGGCGTCGCGGCGGTAAAGGATTTTTCTATGGAGCTTTCCGCCGGACAAATCAAGGGGATAATCGGACCGAACGGCGCAGGGAAAACTACGATTTTCAATCTGATTTCAAATATCTATAAAGCCGACGGCGGCGAAGTTTTCCTCGGCGGGAAAAGTACGAAAGGGCTCAAACAGGAAGAGGTAGCAAAGCTCGGGCTTGCCCGAACATTTCAAAACATCCGCCTTTTTTCAGGACTTTCTGTTCTTGATAACGTCAAAATCGCGCTCGACCATGCGGGCAAATATAATATAATTCAGGCGCTTTTATATACGCCGAAAATGCGAAGAGAGGAAAAACGTATTTCGGAAGCGGCGTATCACTGCCTTGAGCTTGTAGGACTTGAAGAACACGCGAAATCGCGCCCCGGCAGTTTGCCTTACGGCATCCAGCGCCGCGTGGA
Organism: Eubacteriales bacterium; assembly: GCA_031549485.1. Taxonomy (GTDB): domain Bacteria; phylum Bacillota; class Clostridia; order Oscillospirales; family Feifaniaceae; genus JAVBPR01. The sequence goes on from JAVBPR010000010.1 coordinate 3,767, forward strand.
AATCGCGAGAGCGCTCGCGATGGAGCCGAAGGTGCTTCTGCTTGACGAGCCGGCTGCGGGGCTTAACCCGGAAGAGGTTTTCGAGCTTATCGATTTTATCGGCGAAGTGAAGAACCGGTTTTCACTTTCGATGCTTATTATTGAGCACAGAATGGACGTAATAATGTCGCTTTGCGAGCATATTTATGTTCAGGATTTCGGCGTGACAATTGCGACCGGAACGCCCGAGGAAATTCAGACAAATCCGAAAGTTCTCGAGGCGTATTTGGGGAAAGGAGAGGAAGAAAATGGCATTTCTTGAGCTTAAAGATGTCAGCGTTTCCTATGGAGCGATAACAGGTCTTGCCGGAGTTTCTCTCGTTATTGAAAAAGGGCAGATAGTCACCATAATAGGCGCAAACGGCGCGGGGAAAAGCACCCTTTTAAACGCGATATCGGGAATTGTAAAAAGAACCGGCACAATTCTTTTTGAGGACAAACCGCTTCCGACCGCTTCGCACAAAGTGGTAAAGCTCGGAATAATTCAGTCGCCGGAGGGCAGGCGCGTATTTGCGGGCCTTTCGGTTGCGGAAAATCTTCGGATAGGCGCTTATTTAAACCGCAATAAAAAAGAAGTGGATACGCTGCTTAAAGAGCAATATGAGCTATTTCCCGTTCTTTTTGAGCGCAAAAATCAAATGGCGGGAACCCTTTCGGGCGGAGAGCAGCAAATGCTCGCAATATGCAGGGGCCTCATGGCAAAACCGAGAATTTTGCTGCTTGACGAGCCGTCGCTCGGCCTTGCGCCCATAGTCGTCGAAACGGTATTCAGCACAATTCAAAAAATACGCGATTTAGGAATAACGGTAGTTCTTGTTGAGCAAAATGCAAAAAAATCGCTTCAAATTTGCGATTTCGCATATGTTATCGAAAACGGGAAAATCTCGCTCTCCGGCACAGGACAGGAACTTTTGCAAAACCCCGATGTTGCGGAGTCCTATCTCGGCTCAAACCGCGGAAAATAAATCTAATATCAAGCAAGAACCTTCGGCAAAGCCGAAGGTTCTTTTTATTATGCATGTATACATAAATATGGTAATTAGCACCTAAAACACAAATATTTGGCTAAATCGGTCACGCGCCGGTCACAAGTTTTCTTGTTTTCGTAAACCGGGGCGGAAATCTATCCGAATTTGTGCTATAATTGAGTTGATAAAGCGAAAAGCTATACGAACTGTAAATAAAAATATTAAATGCAGGGGCAGAATAAATTGAAAATGACGGCTTGAATTCAAGGATTTGGCAAAATCGGTCACAAATTGGTCATAAATTTTCTTGTTTCCAAAAAAATAGGGGTAGCTTTTATTTTTTTATGTGCTATGATGGAGTTATGAAATGTTACATTATAAAAAATACATTATATATAAATAAAGGAGAGCAGTTTATGAAAGGGAAAATTATTGCAATATTAATCACGGTTTCGATGATTTTTTCGATGTTGCCCTTTGGGGCGCTCGCTGCTGACTTTTCGGATATGCCGAATGACTGGTCGACAGAAGCGCTTATGGCAGCTGTATCAAACGGCTTGCTAAAAGGCGATCCCGATGGAAAAATCGATCCGAAAGGAAATGTCACAAGGGCGCAGATGGCGGCTGTAATCAGCCGCGCATTCGGAACAAAAGCTCTTGCAAGCCTTGACGGTTTTTCCGATGTATCGGCGGATAAATGGTTCTATACAGATATGCAAAAAGCTGTTGCCATGAAAGTTATTTTGGGCGATGGCGGGAAACTTATGCCGGATAATCAAATTACAAGGCAGGAAGTTTTTGCCGTTCTTGCCCGCGGATTTAAAATAAGTTCGGGCGAGGCAAGTGATCTGGCGGCATTTACCGACGCTTCGCAAGTTGCGTCATGGGCTTTGCCGTCTGTGGCGGGGCTTGTAAAAGCGGGATATGTTAAAGGTGACGGAAATCTGCTTGAACCCGGAAAAACTATTACAAGAGCGGAATTTGCGCAGATTCTTTTCAATATGGTGTCCGCTTATGTCGGCGCTTCGGTTACCGGAACGAATTTTGACGGAAATGTTGTCATATTTAACGAGGGCGTTCGCCTTGCGAACTTGACCGTTAAAGGCGATTTAATTATCGGCGACGGCGTCGGTGACGGCGATGTTTATCTTGAAAATGTCACCATAAACGGTCGCTTGATAGTTCGCGGCGGCGGCGCAAATTCGATTCATATTATCGGCTCCAGCAATGCTTCTTCGATAATTATCACAAAAACCATTGACGGCGCCGTGCGAGTAGTTACCGAAGACGGCGCGGAGGTTTCGGTTATTGTTGTCGAAGAAGAGGGCGACGAAGTAATTATCGAGGGAACTATCGGAACTGTGAAAATTGAAGCTCCCGACACCAAAGTCGTTCTTCAGAATGCAACGGTCAATAATGTCGTTGTTGATGCGGAAAACACAAATATCGCGGCAGCGGAAACGGTTACCGTTTCAAACATCAGTATTGCCGCTGAAAATACCTTGATTACCACCTCCGCAACTGCGGTTATTTCAAATGTAAATGTTGCTGCGGAGAATACGGTTATCTCAGGAACAGGAAAAGTAGAAAACGCAAATATTACCGCAAACAATACCGAAATTGATACGGTCGGAACTCATGTCAATGTCGCTTCGGATGTTACCGGAACGGTTTCAAACGGAGAAAATGTCAGCGGCGGCGAAAGCGGAACGACCAAAGGGGACGGCGGTATTATTCCGGACGGACCTGGTCCTGACGACGGAGGAAACGGCGGAAACGGCGGCGGACCGGAGCCGTATTACCCGCCGGTATATACCGTGACTTTTAATACGACCGGCGGAAGCACTATAGAGCCGGTGGACGTTCAGGACGCATCTCCGGTTGTGAAACCGGCCGATCCGACAAAAACGGGCTATGAGTTTGCCGGTTGGTATACTGCCGCGACCGGCGGCACTTTGTGGGATTTCACCACGGCGATAACAGCGGACACAACTCTTTATGCCACATGGGTTTCTGTCGTTTCAACCGAGGCGGAACTCAGGGCGGCTATAAAAGCCGGTGAGCCGACCATAAAACTTTTAAATAATATTACGATTACGAAACAGGCAAGCGGCACGACCGATGAAGTCGCCGGATATCTTCCAATTATCGGAAGCGTAACAATAGACGGTGACGGGCACAGCATAATCGCGGGAACAAACGTCGCAAGAGTTTTCAATATCGAAGGCGCTGCTTCAGGCTATCAGCTTACCGCGTCAGGCTCGGTCATAACGCTTAAAAACTTGACGGTAAATAATCCGAACACGATGTCGAATTCGCGCGCGGTTTCATTTACAAGCGCAACCGACATCACGCTAAATTTAGAAAACTGTGATTTAAGCGCGCAATATTATTGTATCAATATCGGTGTTTATAACACAGGCACCGTAATAAACGCGGAGGATTCCGATATTGCCGGCTGGTGCGCGGTTCAGACATGGTCGCCGGATGTTACGGCTACTTTTGATAATTGTGTTTTAACAGGGCACAATTTTACAACAAATCCGGCGAGCAATACTTTCGCAACTATTGTAATTAATGCAGATTCGGAAGACCAGGCAAGCGATACAGCATGGACCTTCAACGATTGCACTATTACAGCGACCACGGCAAACACATCGGTTCAGCATCTATTCAGAATAGGCGCTCCGGCTGATAATACAAATATCACGCTAAACGGCAGCACCTTGAATCCTTGCGGAACGGCAAGCGCGGTATATATGTACTCCGGTGCGCTTGACACAACCTTTACCGTTTCAAATGCGGCTGAACTCAAAGCGGCGCTTGTTGCGGGAACTCAAAACGAAAATGTAAGCGTTTATCTTTCAGATGATATAAATATCGGCGGAGCATGGACTCCGATAGGCTCTGCTACGACTCCGTTTATAGGCGATTTTTACGGCGAAGACCATACCGTTTCGGGATTTACTGTTTCTGCGAGCGTTAACGGTCCAACCGGATTCTTTGCGGTTATTAAAGACGGCAGCGTGAGCGACTTGTCGCTAAACGGCAGCGTCGCGATAACAAATATAGGCTGGGCAGGAATTCTCGCCGGAACAATTAAAAATACTGTGATTGATAACTGTAATACTGCGGGCACGATATCGGCGACCGGCGGACCGGCGCAAATTGCCGGAATTGTTGAGGATGTAAGAGAAGGAAGCACTATTCAAAACAGCACAAATGCGGCAACCGTTTCGTATACCAACAGTGCGTCCTGGGCATATGCCGGCGGAATCGCAGGTGAAGTTACCGGCGGAAGTTTGATTTCAAACTGCGATAATACTGGCGCTGTATCGATAAGCTATGGCGGAACACCTGCAGGAGATGATTCCATTTCTGTCGGCGGCATCGCGGCGGTTCTGAGAGAGGATTCGACAATCGAAGATTGTACTAACACCGGAGCGGTTACCGGAAACGGTACGCCCTATTCATTTGTCGGCGGAATTGTCGGTTCGACCGATGACGGACATGAGAACACTGAAATCTCAGGATGCTCTAACAGCGGAGTTGTCGCTTCATCTGGTGCCGAGTATGCGGCGGTCGGCGGAATAATCGGCTCGATATATGTATACAGCAGCGATTTGACAATAAACAGCTGCTCGAATACCGGCAATATTGTAGTAAGCGCGGCAGACTTTTATGTCGGCGGTATCGCAGGCGAGGTTTATTCCTGCGAAGACGGCGGAATTATATATCCGCAGACAATTACGAACTGCTCAGTTTCGGGAGCGATTACTGTAACCCTGTCGGGAACGGCGCAATACTCTTCTGCTGTCGGAAATATCGCGGGCTGGGTATATGATATGACCTACCTGACCTTTACCGGAAACACCGGAACAATGACTATCAGCGCGGCGGCAGAAGTAGATGTGAATACCGGCGGCAGCGGTCAGATTGGCGTTGTAGCAGTTTAAAATTAATCGTTTTACAAAATAGTTTTCTCCGGCATTCCGCAGATGCGGAATGCCGGAGGTTTTTTTGCCGATAAAAACAGCGTAAAGCCGTAAACTGTTGCTTTTATACATTAAAAGAAGTAAAATAATGTTACGATGATTATTAAAGTGGGGGATAGTATATGATTAAGTGTGCAAGCGTATATACTTTTGAAATCGACGATTGTGAAAAAGCGTATTCGGAAATAGCGGAACAGCTTGAAAGTAAAGTCACGCTACTTGAAAATTCGGTTGGAATTGTCATGTGCCATACCGAATTTATTCTTTCGGGGGCGCTGAAGTACATTTGTGAGAAACTGCCTTTTGATGTTGTCGGGGTGACAACCGCTTCTCAGGCTGTAAATGATACTGTCGGGGAACTGATGCTGTCCGTTTTTGTCATGACTTCGGATGATGTGATTTTCAAAGCCGGCTTAACCGAAAGTCTCGAAGATGATGTTGAAGGCCCTACAAGAGCAGCTTACGCAAAGGCGAGTGAGGGCATGACCGAGCAGCCGAAGCTCGCGCTTGTTTTCCCGCCGCTTATTCTCAAGTACGCGGGCGACGTTTATCCAAATTTGTGGTCGGAAATCTTGCCGAACACCCCGAATTTCGGAACTCTCGCGATTGATGATACCGTTTCTTTCGGCGACAGCGAAACTGTTTTTAACGGCGATAATTCCAAAACACAGATGTCGTTTGTGCTTTGTTACGGCAATATAAATCCGCGATTTTCAATCGGCGCGCTGCCCGAGGAAAATATTATGCCTTATCAAGGCGAAGTTACAAACTCAGACGGGCCGTTTGTTTCGGAAATAAATAATATCAACGCATATAAATATTTCGAAGAACTGGGCTTTGCCAATAACGGCGCGCCGACAGACAGCTTTTTGTTCGTTCCGTTTTTGATTGATTTGAAGAAAAGAGCGGACTATGACGGAATTCCGGTTATGCGCGTTCTCGCATCGTTTACCGAAGACGGCACAGCAGTTTTCAGGGGTAATGTAGACGAAAACTCGATATTTACACTTTCAAGATGCACCGAAGACAATATTGTTTCAACCGCTGTCGATAAGGTAAAAGAAATAAATGAACTTTCTGATGTTCACGGTGTTTTGTCCTTCTCGTGCATTATCCGCCGAATGGTGCTCGGTACTAATACGCTTAAAGAGCTGGAAAATGTTCACAGCGAAATAAGTTCCGATATTCCGTTTATGATGGGCTATGCGGGCGGAGAAGTTTGTCCGACTTCGCTTAAAGACGGAAAACCGGCAAACCGTTTTCACAATTATTCGATGGTGAACCTAATTATCTGATTTTTCGCAGGAGTGAATTAATGGACAGTATTGTTAATGAATCTTTTGTATCCCGTGAGGAATATGAAAAAATAGAAGCCATGCTAAAAGAAGTGACTCTTGAAAAGAACAAACTTTCAAGAGCGCTTCGCGTCAGCGAAAATCGAAACGAAGTATTCAAGCTAAACGCAGACACGCAGGTTAGCATTAACAAAACAATTACACATGAAAAACAAAAGCAGGACATGTATGTGCGCCTGCTTTTGGCGTCATGCCCGGATATCATCATGGTTTTTGACGAAAATTTGAAATTCCTTCTCGGCACAAATTCGATAAAAGATATTTTGGAAATTGAAGACACGTCGATTCTTCAGGGCAGGGAACTTGACCTGATTATAGAAAGATACCGCCCGTTTGCTTTTAGCGGCGAGGTTGTTGCCGCGGCGAAAAAAATGATAGCAAACGATAGCATTAAAACAGAAACAAGAATCGAAGTTGCGGCGGAAAACGGCCGTTATGACGTCAGCGTTCTTCCGTTTTTTCAAGATGATAATGTTTTTGCAGGAATACTAATTCTAATCCATGATATTACCGAGCTTAATAAAGCCAAAATAGAGGCGGAAAACGCCAATAAAGCGAAGTCGGATTTTCTTGCGAATATGTCTCACGAGATAAGAACTCCGATGAACGCTATTCTCGGATTGCTGAATTCTATAGGCAGCGAGCCGCTTTCGGAGCGGCAAAAGAATTATCTCGGGAATATAAATAAAGCGGGATTGTCGCTGCTTAGCATAATAAACGATATTTTGGATTTTTCGAAGATCGAAGCGGGCAAACTTACCTTAACCCCGATTAATTTTGACCTATATTCCTTGCTTGAAAATATTTCTTCGCTGATAGAAGTTTCCGCGCGCGAAAAAAGCCTTGAATATAGCCTTGATATTGCGGAAAATGTGCCGAGGTTTATTTACGCCGATGAAACGCGGCTAAGGCAGGTTATTAACAATCTGCTGGTAAACGCGGTAAAATACACCCCATCCGGTCGTGTTTCGCTACACGCTTTTGTTGATAAAGACGGCGGCTATATTTGTTTTGATATAATCGATACCGGTATCGGCATTAAAGATGAAGATTTAAACAGGCTCTTTTCGCCGTTTGAGCAGCTCGATTTAAGAAAAAATAAAAATATTATCGGCACCGGCCTTGGTCTTGCAATTACAAAGCACATCTGCGAAGCGATGGAGGGCAAGGTTTCGGTTACAAGCGAGTACGAAAAGGGCTCGACCTTTTCAATAAAAATTCCGCTTCATATCGGCGAAACCGAAGAAAGCGACTTGCCGGGCGGCGACGCCGTGTTTTATTCTGCGCCGGACGCCAAAGTGCTTGTGGTTGATGATATTGACATCAATCTCGTTGTCGCAGAGGCGATTTTAAGCGAGTACAGCATTGTGCCGGATATGGTGGCTTCGGGCGAAGAGGCGTTGGAAAAAATCAAAACAAAGCGCTACGATATTATTTTCATGGATCAGATGATGCCTGGAATGGATGGGGTAGAGACGACCGCGAAAATTCGGCAGTATGACGACTATTATAAAGCCGTGCCGGTTGTCGCCCTTACCGCCAACGCTTTAAGCGGCGCGGAGCAATCGCTTTTAAAATCCGGATTTAATGATTATATTTCAAAACCTATTGATGTAAATCTTATGAATAAATGTCTCGCCAGGTGGCTTAAAAGCTAATAATATTTAAATAAAGAAAGCCCTCCATTAAAACGGAGGGCTTTCTTTTCATAATTCAATATAAAACGCAGCTAACGGTCCGCCGGAACGCAGACTATTTATTAGAGCTGCTTTTGGCAAGTTCGAGCAGTTCGTTTTTGCTAAGCGAGCCCGAAAGGCTGTTGCCTTCGATTAAAGATATTCCGAGTTTTTCGGCGAGCTGTATGTCTTTCATCTGCTCGACGCACTTTACAATCAAGCTGATACCGAGCTTTTTGCAAAGTTCCAAGAAAGATTTTACAATCATAACGCTGTCATCATCGCTTTTCATGCTCTGGATGAGCGCGACGTCAAGTTTTATCATTTTGCACTTAAATTTCCCTACCGGAACAATCGAGGCACTATCCCATTTATAGCCGTCGATTGCGATATTTGCGCCGAGCTCTGTTACCTCTTTGGCAAAAGCAAGCATTTCCTCAAGATAAATAAACGCCGCGCGTTCTTTCACCTCGAAAGTAAATTTTTCGGGAGGGTAATCCACCTCAAGCATTTTCTTTTTCACTTCGCAGATAAAATCGCGGTCAAAAATCTGATGATTTGATAGATTAACGCTCACAAAAAAGTCGGTTCCATATTTTTTTATATATTCTTTTCCGGCCGATAACGCCTTTTCGATTACGAACATACCGAGCTTTTTGATATTTCCAGTCGCCTCGAAAACAGGGATAAAAGTACTTGGGAAAACCCGCCCGATAGTCGGGTGATTCCATCTGACAAAAGATTCAGCGCCGATTATTTTGTTTTGCGTTACATCGAAAATAGGCTGGAATTCTACGCAGAAATCCCGCTCATAATTTATTGCTTCGTTAGTCGTCAGTATGTGCCGATAAAGCTGATGCTGAAGCTTCATCGCCTTTGAATAAATAAATTCGGATTTTATGCTTCGTTTGTTAAAAACGTTGCTAAGTGCATAGGATGCGTTTGCAAGAGCTTCATCGATGCTGACGTCGCTTTCAATGATATAAAATCCGGCTCTAAAATCGATAGCAAGTCTTTGATTTCCTATTTTTATATGTGCTTTTTCCGCTTTTTCTAAAATTTCTTTGACTTTTTCGAGATTATAAATAATTCCGTTTGAAAAAACGCTATATTCGTTTTCGCTGATTCTTGCCAACACGGTACCCGGCAAAATATTTCGATTGATATATTTGGCAATTTCTTTGTCGAGCTCTTTTCTTTGTTCGGTCGTAAGGATACATGTAATCGTTCCGTAATTTAAAGCGCCGACATTCATCAAAAATGTTCCGGTCAGACCGTTTTCGTTTTTATCTTCATATTCTTTCATGCTTTCGATAAGTTTTTTGCTGTTATAAAGTCCGGTTGTCTCGTCATGTTCAGTTATATACGAAAGCCGCGTTGCGACGCGGTTGACGTCGGTAATATTTCGGACGAGTAATATTTTTCCGCCCGCAAATTTTGTGCTTTCGTCGTTTACCAAAACGCGAAAACTTAAATGAAGAATATTGCCGCTGCCCAAATCAAGCTGCAAAGTTGTCTCCGCTTCGCCCTCGAGATTTTCATCAATGCCGGGAAAAAGCTCGGAAAGGAATTTGCCCCGATAATTTTCAGGAGAGCATTTCAGCATTTTTTCCATGGTGGCGTTCATATAATCGACCTTGTTTTCCGAGGTAACGCTGATTACTCCGTCGGCAGTAAGATCCAAAACATTTCTTTTTACATATGTTTTGCTGTCGAATATCCCGTAATAAGTAAAGCAAACATAAACGAAAATGCTTGAAAATACAAGTGAAGGGGGAGTCCAGTCAATAGGTGTAATTCCGAGATTGAAAATTATGTCTGCCGCCATAGGAAAAACGACCGCGGAAAGCATAAGCATGATTTGCCCTTTCGGCGCGTTTTTCTTGAAAAGGGAGGCGAAAATGCTCAAGGTGGAGTAAGAGAACATAACAAAAATCATGACTACGCAAACGTAAAACAGAATTCCGCGTTCGCAGGCAAAAATAATGATTCCGTCAATTTCCTTAACGCCAACCCATTTGTAGTAAAGGTGAAACGGATTAACCCAAACAGAAAAAAGAATAAACGCACTTGCGGAAAACAGCAATATCGCGTCGCCGCGCGTAACTCTTTGTTTTAAATAATTGTTTTTGCACATGTAATAATAGGAGATAGGGGTGGCGACTATTGCGGCATACTGGCATTTTATATAGAGAAGTTTCGTCTCAACGCCGCTATTTAGGCATTCAAGCACAAAGAAAAGAACCCAAAGGGCCATGGCAAGAAACATGGCGGTAAAGGTTTCGCTTCCTTTTATTGAATTTGTTCGCGCTTTAAGATTTAGCTGGAAAGCAATTAACGTAATGATGACAAATGCAATTAAGTTTATGGTAACGACAACGGTGTTTGCCATTTTTCGCTCCTTTCAAACTCTTTCGGACATTAAATTACTTCGGTGCCAAACTCGATGTAATATTCTTTGAAATCATTTAGTTTAAGCGGTCTGCTGTAAATATAGCCTTGTATCAAAGCGAAGCCCTGATTTTTAAACGATGCGAGAGCATTCACGCTGTCGATATGCTCGACAACGACGGGAATGCCAAGCTCGTCAAACATATTAAGAAGCGATTTTACGACAATTCTTCTTTTTTCATTTGTATGCGTGCTCTGGGAAAGAGAGGTGTCAAGTTTGACCTTGTTTATGCCAAGCTCGCTGATATATGCAACCGAAGTGTCGCCGGAACCGAAGTCGTCAAGCGAAATTGAAGAGCCCATCTCTTTCATTTTTTTGCAAAAATCAATTACATTTTCAAGTTTGCTGCTGGTCGCCGTTTCGGTAATTTCAAAGTCAAGGCGGGCGCTGTTTACATGTTTTTTCGCAATCAGCTCTTTTATACTCGTCACAAATCCGTAATTATCGATTTGTTTTTTCGAAACGTTAACGCTTAGCTTGAAATCGGGGCTGACATATTTTTCGAATTCGTAAAGCGCGTCGCAGGCTTTTCCGATAACAGCATAGCCGAGCTTTTCAATTTGATTTGCATTTTCCAACACAGGAATAAAAACAGCCGGTGAAAGCTGCCCGTAAATCGGGTGGTTCCACCGAAGCAAGGCTTCCGCGGCTACTATTTTATTATTTTTTATATCGACAATAGGCTGAAATTCAAGGAAAAAGTCGTTTTTATAATCGATATTTTGAATAGCGCCCAAAATATTTTTTTTCAGCTCATGCTCTCTCGACATTGAAGAGTTGTAGAGCGCGATATTTTGCGAGCGTTCGAAAACATATTTTAAAGCAAAAAGCGCGTTTGAAATCGCGGTTTTTGCCGATACGTTTTTATCGTTTATGTAGTAAACACCCATGCAAAATTCAATATCGAACGATTGTCCGTCGATTAAAAAAGTTTTGTGTTTTGTTCGCTCAAAAAGGTCATATAAAGATGAAAAATCAATGCTTATTCCCTGGGTGAACAAGCAATATTCATTTTCTCTGTATTTGCTGAGAAGAAAACCGGGAACGAGCTCCGCAATATATTTCGCAGCATATACAAAGATTTGGTTTTCCTGTTCAACACTGATAAGTCCTTTTAAATATTCGGCATTTTTTACCGCGACAGCTAAAATGAAGTTGCCTTTAAGTCGTCCTTCGTGCGCTTTCCCGAAATCCTCCACCATTTTTTCGAATTTGTCGCTGTTTATGAGCCCGGTGACCGTATCGTATTTTGTGAGGTATTCAATTTTATTTTCGGCGTTAATCACATTTGTTATGTTGTGCAGGATAATAAGTGTTCCGTAGACCTTTTTCTTTTCGTCGGAAAGGGTGCTGTGCGTGGTGTTAAAAACGGTGTCGCCAAAGTGGATTATTTCCGAGGTTATATCTTCCGGAAATCTTTCGTCTACTTCAAAAAGCTGCTTGTTTCTGATTTCTGCAAGTTTTTTGCCAATCAGGTTTTCTGCGACAATATTAGCATATTCGATTTTGCCGTCCGGCATAAGGACGAAAAGAGGATCGCTAAAAAGAGACAGCATATTTCGTTGGAGATACCATGTTGTATCGATTGTTCCAAATCTCAAAACGCTATATGTAAGGGCGATTGCAGAGATAAAAATAACTACATTGGTATAATCGATTTTAGTAATCCCGAGGATATAAAGTATATTGCAGGAAATCGGAACAAGCACCGAGGTCAGCATAAGGAGTGCGTGCCGAAGTTTTATAGCTTTCTTTATGTAGCTGAAAACCATTCGTCCAACCGTTGTAAGGAAAAGAGAATATAAAATAATTTGGAAAACATAAAAAGTAGGTGTAAATTCAACATAAAGAGTGTAAGTGCCTTTGGAAATTTCGGTTAAATAATAGTCGCCGAACATCAAATTGTGCGGATTAAGAAGATCAAAAAATATATTTACAAGCGCAAGGGTTACGCCGAAAATCGGATAGGATTTTGCCATAGGCTTGTAATCGGGCAGATTTATAAGGAAAAATACAATAAAAAAACAAACGCTGACAATCGTAAGCGCGGTTTGCATTTTGAGTGCAAAAAGCGCTACATCTGCTTCGTTTGTTGCATATTGTAAAATATAAAAAATGTTACCGAGAACAAATGAAAAGATTAAGGCTATAAAATACTTTACGCCTTTTAAAGCCAGCGTCTTTGTTCTGAAAAGAACTATAACGGCGCAGACAATCATGATGATAATTGATAACAATCCGAAAATTGCTAACATGCTTGAAAGATTCATACTTGCCCCCACAAATACGCTTCCGCACAAGAACATATATACCGCTATTGTTCTTAAATTATAACATGTATTTTTATATATTACAATTGTTAATCCGTAACAAATATTTTACAAAATATATGTTGAGGTATGAAAAGACGAAAAAACGATTTTTGCAAATTGTTACTTTGTGATATAATCTTTGCAAAGGGAGGGATGGATTTGTTTAGTATCAATAATATTATTATCTACATAATGCTTGGATTCATGGTGTTTGCAACGGTCGACAAACTGTTTCTTAAAAATAAATTCGGCTACGGAGAGCAGCTCGACGAAGCGTTTAACGCAATGGGGCCGCTTGCGCTTGCTATTGTCGGTATTATGTGCTTTGCGCCGGTTATCGGCAAATTTTTAACACCGCTTTTCACGCCGCTTTACAACTTTTTCGGCGCGGATCCGGCAATGGCGGCGGGCTCACTTTTGGCCAGCGATATGGGCGGTTTCGCCCTTGCGGGGCAGATGACTTCAAATACGCAGATTCAGGGGCTTTCCGGAATTTTGCTCGGCTCGATGATGGGCGTCACGATAATTTTTATAATACCTTATACTTCGACCGTTATCGAAAAATCGGATAGGGCATTTTTATCAAAAGGTATAATGGCCGGAATTATCCCGATTCCGATCGGTTGCTTAATAGGCGGACTTATCGCGGGAATACCTGTCATGATACTTTTGAAAAATCTTATTCTTGTCGCGGTTTTTGCAATCGTGCTGGCGTTGCTTCTTGTTTTTGCGCCGAATTTTACGGTGAAACTTTTCAGCGTTTTTTCAAAAATAATTACAATTCTTATTGGTCTCATGCTTGCGGTCGCGATAATTGATGCGCTCACCGGATACACTCTCGGCGGACTTCTGTTCGGTTCCGAGACCATCGTGCCCGGCATGGCGCATATCGAAGACCAGTTTATCGTTGTCGGGCTTATAGCTTCTATGCTCGCGGGAGCATATCCGTTTATAAGATTTCTCACAACAATTTTGACAAAGCCGCTTGTCGCGCTCGGCAAAGTTATCGGGGTGAATTCGGTCACCGTCGCCGGAATGCTCGCTTGCCTTGCAAATAGCATTCCGATGTATACTATGGTAAAAGACATGGACAACAGGGGAAAGGTAATGTCGATTGCTTTTTCTGTATGCGCGGGCTTTTGCCTTGGCGACTTTTTGGGATTTACCTCCGCTAATGCGCCGGAATTTATTTTCCCGATGATTGCGGGAAAACTTTGCGCCGGTGTTATCGCGCTTTTTATCGCTCATTTCGTGGCGGAGAAAAAGCCGAAAGAAAAGAAAATAGCGGCATAAGCGCAAATATAGGTAATAATGAAAAGAGGCGGGATTCCCGCCTCTTTTTTATTGGAAAATATATAGGAAAAAGGCGATTTTTTCAAATAATACAATTATGTTACAGGTTTACATAATTTGTTGAAAAAGATAGAAAAATATAATATTATGGCTATATATGACAGTTTTGGGGTGATTGACATTGAAAAAGCATTTTTTGATATTAGCGGCATGTCTTGTATGCCTTTTTTCGATTTTCGTCTTTTCGGCTTTTGCGGAAGATGAAATAATCAGCTTTTATGATTTTGAAAAAAATACATATAACGCGATTTCTTATTCCCGCGTTGCGATGACATATAATCGCAAAGAGCTTAAAAGCGATGTTCCCGCGATTTTGGTAAGCGGCAGAACGCTTGTTCCGGTCAGGGTAATCTCCGAAACTCTCGGCGCAACGGTGACCTTTGACGGCGCAAAGCACCAGGTTAATATTAAAAAGGGAAGCAATACGGTAGTGCTAACCCTCGGAAGCGCAAAGGCGCAAAAAAACGGAAAAACTGTTGAACTTCCGGACGGCGTTCCAGCAACTCTTGCGGAATCGGGCGGTGCGGAGCGGACCATGATACCGCTTAGGTTCGTGGCGGAGGGGCTTGGCGCCGAAGTTGACTGGAAGGAGAATCCCGCGACTGCGATAATCACTCAGAAAAACAGCGTAATATCGGTAACGAATTCAAAAAGCAATCGCGTTATTACGGTTAAAACGGCACTTCCCGCAGTTGTCAAAACATCTGTTGAGGGCAAAAAATTATATATCGATCTTCAGATTTCCGAAGTTTCATCGGGCTATGATTTTTCAAAAGTTGCCGCGGTTTTTTACAGCGGCGGAAAATATTATAAACTCGACGATGAAACGGTGAGATTCGAGTTTAATTTAAGAGACAGCTTTTCGTTGGGCAAAAATGTTGCGGTGGAAACGAGCTCGACCGGATTTAAAGTAAGCGCGGTCAGGGAGAAAAACGACGGGAAAATTATAGTTGTTGTCGATCCGGGGCACGGTTACGGCGATCCGGGCGCGACGTATAAAGGCGTGGACGAAAAGGTGGTCAATCTCGAGGTTGCGCTTCAGGTCGAGGAATATCTTAAAAAAGAGGGCATTACCGTTATAATGACGCGAAACGATGACAGCAGGATTACCCTTGTGGAGCGGGCGCTGCTTGCCAACGAATATCAGGCGGATTATTATGTCAGCATACATTCCAACGCATCAACAACTACAAATACAGCTAGCGGAATAGAAACCTATATAATTAAAAAAGGCGGAAAAGCCGAAACGCTTGCAAATTCGGTTCAAAAAGCAGTTATTTTTGCAACGGGAGCGAAAGACAGGGGAGTCAAAGAGGAAAATCTCGCAGTCTTAAGAGACACGAATATGCCGGCAGTTCTAGTTGAAATGGGCTTTTTGTCGACCGAAGCGGACAGGCTCCTGCTTGCGACGCACGAATACCGATCAATTTTGGCAATAGGAATATCTAACGGCGTTCTTAACCACATTTTCCCCGAAAGGGAACAAATTCCGCTTCCGGTAGTCGAAAAACCGGAGGAAGAAGAACCTGAAGACGAAGAATCGGTAAAAGAGCCGGAAGAAAACGGGGAAACACGGGATAATAAACCCGCCGAAGAACCGGTCAAAAATGAAAGCGAAACCGACAAAACTCCTGCATCGATAATCTTCAAACCCTCTCCGGAAATCTGGAGAAAATTCGGCGAATAAACGAAAATAGTTTTCATATATTTTAAAAGCGGCTTATAATAGCCGCTTTTTTATTATGAAAAAATTAACAATTAAATGACAAAATTTTGTAACCCGACTTAAAAAGTTGTGTTATAATTATAAACATCATAAGAAAACAAAAGGAGGAATAAAATGCCTAAAAATAAATATTCGACGGTAACGCCGGAGATACATGCCCTTGCTGATAAGTGTATCGCAAAGACTATTCCGTCTAAACTTTATTCAGAATATCAAGTCAACAGAGGTCTTCGCGACGTCAACGGAAACGGTGTTCTCACCGGTCTTACATACATCTCCCAGGTAAAGGCGAAAGATATTGTGGACGGCGTTGAGGTTCCGATAGAGGGCAAGTTGTATTATCAGGGAATCGACGTCGAAGATATTGTCGGCGGATTTTTGACCGAAAACCGCTTCGGGTTTGAGGAGACGGTTTTTCTGCTTCTTTTCGGATATCTTCCGACCGCCGCAGAGCTTGAAGATTTTTGCAAAATCCTTGTAGATTTGCGAACCTTGCCGTCAAAATTCACCCGCGACGTAATTATGAAAGCCCCGAGCAAAGATATGATGAACGCCCTTGCAAGGAGCGTTTTAACACTATATCATTACGACGACGACGCTGATAATATCTCGATTCCGAATGTTCTTCGCCAGTGCCTTCAGCTTATCGCGGAGTTTCCGCTGCTTGCTGTCTACGGTTATCAGGTATATAACCATTATGAAAAAGGAAAAAGCCTTGTAATCCACCAGCCCGACAGCTCGCTTAGCACCGCGGAAAATCTTTTGCATATGCTGCGGCCGGATCAGAAATATACCGAGCTTGAGGCGAAAATTCTCGACCTTGCGCTTGTGCTTCACGCGGAGCACGGCGGCGGAAACAACTCGAGCTTTACTGTCCACGTCGTCAGTTCCTCTGCGACCGACACATACAGCGCGATGGCGGCGGCTCTCGGCAGCTTAAAAGGACCGAAACACGGCGGCGCAAATATAAGGGTTGTCGAAATGATGGACGACATCAGGAAAAATGTTAAAAATCATAATGACGACGCAGAAATTTCCGATTATTTAAGGAAAATGCTCAACAAAGAAGTTTACGACAAAGCCGGTCTTATTTACGGTGTCGGCCATGCGGTTTATTCGCTTAGCGATCCGAGGGCAGGGCTTTTCGAAAGCTTTGTTAAAGAACTCAGCAAAGAAAAGGGCAGAGAAGAGGAATACGCGCTTTATGCCAAGGTCGCAAGCCTCGCGCCTGAAATAATCGCCGATGTGCGGAAAATGTATAAAGGCGTTTCGGCAAATATAGATTTTTACAGCGGGTTTGTCTATGACATGCTCGGGCTTCCGAAGGAGCTTTACACCTCGATTTTCGCGATCTCAAGAATTGCGGGATGGAGCGCGCACCGCATAGAAGAGCTGACAAGCGGCGGAAAAATTATCAGGCCGCAATATAAAAGCGTTGCCGAAAGAAAAAGCTATATTCCGCTTTCGGAAAGAAAATAAATATAAAACATAAAACAGGGGACGGCCAAAGGCCGCCCCCTGTTATTTTTATTTATCTACTTAATATTTCCGACAAGAATTTTGTAGAAATTTACGGCCTTTTCGAGCGCGTCAATATCCAAGTTCTCGTTGTCCGCATGCATCGAGTTTAGCTGCTGATTGCTGAAAAACATAGGGCTGAACCTGATAACGCAGCTGCATATTTCCGCAAAGTATCGGGAATCGGTCGCGGCGGTCATAAGGTACGGCGCAGGTGTTACGTCAGAAAAAGCGGACTTGACGCTCTCGCAAAAAATCTTAAATTCGGAGCAAGCCGTATCGCTTATCGCCGAGTGGTCATGCGCGCAGATTATTTCGGTTGTAAGGTCGTGCTTTTCCGCGATTTTGCTTATTATTTCTATCGACTCGTTCATCCGCTGGTGCGAGATAAAGCGCAAATTAGCTGTTACCGAAGCCTCGTCCGGCATGACGTTGCAGGCGGCGCTTCCCTCCGCCATTGTAAAAGCGCAGGTGGTGCGAAGCATCGCCGCAGCCTGGCCGCTGACCATGGGCATAACCTTCCGCACAAGCGGCGCGGTCAGCCAAAGATTGCCGAAAAGGAATTTATAAATGCCGCTCATGTGTGGGGCAAGCGTTCTAAACATATCGCGGACAATCGGCGAAATTTTAGCGGAAAACGGCGACTTGCGTTCGACATCTCCAATAAAAGCCGCAACGCGGGCAAGGGGCGAATTTTTCGGCGGAGTGCTCGCGTGGCCGCCGTGTGATTTTGCGATAAATTTTAAATTCCCAAGCCCTTTTTCGGCGATGCCGAGCATGGCGAAACGGCCTTTTAGCCCCGGCATAGGTGCTTCGAGAATCGCGCCGCCCTCGTCACTGACAAGTTTGACTTTAATATTATTTTCAACAAAATAATCCCGGGCGTTTGGCGCGCCGTCGCCGTTTGTCTCCTCGTTGTGCGAGCTTAAAATATATGTATCGTAAGCGGGAACAAACCCCGAAGCGATAAGCTCCTCCGCGGCGGAAAAAATCGCGCAAAGCGAGCCTTTGGTATCAACCGAACCGCGCCCGTAAATGCGCCCGCCTTCAACCGTGCCCTCAAACGGAGGATAGTCCCATTTGCCGTCAGCCGGAACAACATCGGAGTGCGACATAAGGACGACCGCTTCATCGCTTTTACGGCCGCGCCATTTATAGAAAAAAGCATGTTTAATTTCGATTTTCTCGACCGTGTCAAAAACATTCGGGAAGTTCTTTTGATAGACCTTTTCAATTTTTTCAAATGCGGCGGCGTTATAGACCTCGTGAAGATTTACCGTTTCGCAGGAAATCATTTCGCAAAGAATTTCAGCGTAGCTGGACATTTTAGATTTTTCCTTTCTTATAAAGGATTCTTGCAGCGCCGATAGAAATAAGCGCGGAAATCGGAACAAGAATAGCAACCTGCTTTGCCGCGGCCGGAACGAGCAGGCAAAGAAGCACCATAGAAACAAACGGCGCAATAGCGACAAGCGGCGCTTTTGAAAAATATTTATAGCCGAGCGCGCCAAACAGCGCGGGAACGACCATATTAAAGGCAGGCGCGAGTGTAGGCGACTCCAAAATCGGTTTCAGCGGAACGAGAAGAAGGACGCCGAGCGCGAGCACGGCGGTGGTAACAAGCGCGGAAACCGAGACCGAAAGGGTGGAAACGATTTCATTTTCTTTTGTGCCGTATTCGGTGCCGCAAATTTCCTTCGCGTTCATAGCACACGGTATTTTTAAATTTGTGAGGTTGCCGGTGACAAAAGCGAGATAGGTCGCGCCGGTTCCGAGCATCGGAGCATATGTAATAACCTCGACAATGCTTGACGGAAGATAAATAATGCAAATACTCGCAATGCCGCCCAAAAGTCCGCCGATATTCGGCACTGCTTTAAAATAAATCGCGACAAATACGGGAACGGCAAGCATCAATAAAAGGGCAATTATCGTCCAGATGCGGCCATATCTGTGCATTACATCGTCAAAGGCCTTTGTATCGTCGATTTTGTTTTCGTTTACCACTTTTATATCGTTCATCCTACTTCACCCCCAATAAATTGCAGCCGATAGCGGCGGCCATGCCGAAAAGCATGGCAAAACTTAGCGAAAAACTCTCAAGCCATTTTTGCTTTTTCTTTTCGGTAAGCCAAGTGAAAAACGCCATAAAAACGGCGGAAACGACAATAACTATCAAACTGACGAAGCTGCCTTTTCGCAGCCCTGCAAATCCCGAGCCGATATACGCGCAAACCATGCCGATAAACATGGCGTTGAACATAAGCGGTCCCCATTTGTTTTCTCCGCCGGATACTTTATTTAAAACCTTTTGTTGATATTTTTTCAGCCCGAAGATGCAGAAAAGACCGCCCCAAATAATTCCGACCGTCATAACGGCGATTATAGAAACAAAACTTTCTCCGGTCATAAACTCGGCGGCAAGCGAAGGCATTCCCGCCGCTTTTGCGGCGACGTCGGCTGCCATCGTCTCATAGTGAAGCGCGCCGATAACCGAAAGGCGAAGCCATGGAATAGGAACGCCCAAAGAGCCGGCAAGCGCGATAACGCCGAGCAGGATGCCGATTGAAGGTATCAGCGTGAAGGTTGCGCTGCTAGTGATAGACTTGCGCATTTTTTCTTTGCTTATCCCGATTTTGATTCCTTCCCGCCAGGCTTTAATCATAAAAACGCAGGACATGATAATAACAAATAAAATGACAATTCCGACAATTAAGAACATTATTCCGGAATTCGCTTTTGAAAGAAAATTTTCCATAAAATCCCCCTTTTTCCTAAAAATTATTATATAGGAAGTTTTATTAAAAGTCCAAAATTTGTTTTCTGAATTTATTGTGATTATATAGTAATAATAAAGGTAACAAACAATGTGTTACAAATTTACATATGAAAATATATTTTCGGAGCGAAAAATGAAATCAGACCTGAATTTACTTGCATTAGAAGTGGGCGCGAAAACGGGGGCATGTTACGCCGGAAATTTTAACGGAAGAAATATATCGATAAATAAGCTGCACGGTTTTTTTACCGAGCAGACGGATCTGTGCGGAATAAAATACTGGAACATTTTCGGGCTGATAGGGGAAATTCAGAATTCGATAAAAAAATTCATAAGGTATAAAGCGGGGGATATTTCGGGGTTTGGCGTCAATATGTTCGGCTCGGATTTCGGGCTTATTGATGCAAACGGCGCTCTTTTGGGAGTGCCGCAAAGTTTTTTAAAACCGGAAAAGCAGGACCTCGGAAGCGTTTACGCAAAAATTCATCCAAGCGAGCTTTTTGCACGGACAGGCTCTGCGGGCTCTTATTATAACTCGGTTTTCGAGCTCGACAGGCGGGTGGCAAGCGGCGATATCGCGCTTAAAAATACTGAAAACCTTCTTTTTCTCCCGGACCTTATATCATATTTTTTAACCGGCGAAAAAGGCTGTGAATACACATACGCGGCGACGAGTTTGCTTTTGTCGATAAAAACCAAAGAATGGGATAAGCGGATTTTAGAGCGGCTTTCGATTCCCGAAAGTATTTTGCAAAAACCGGAACAGCCCGGCAGGATAAGGGGCGAGCTTTTGCAATGTATCGCGCAGCCGCTTGCGGTAAGCAGCTTTCCGGTAATTTCGGTAGCGTCGCACAGCACCGCTTCTGCCGCGATTGCAACTCCGGCAAAAAAAGGAACCCTGTTTATCTGCGGAAAAGCGTGGTCGCTTATCGGATTTCAGACCGAAACGCCGGTTTTGACCGATGAGGCGTATGACGCGAGAATTGTTTACGAGGGCGGCGCGTTCGGGAAATTCAATGCAGTTACGGCCGTGCCCGGAATCGGGCTTCTGCAAAGCTATATTTCCGAGCTCATTTTGGAGGGCGAGGAAATAACTCTGGAAGAGATGGCAGCGAAAGCGGAGGAGGAAGAGGAGTTTTGCAGCGTTGTAAATTTTTCGCATCGGGAGTTTTTTAATAAAGGCCGCCTTTTTGAAGCTGTGAAAAAATTTTGTAAGATATCAAATCAAGTGGTGCCTGAAACGAAGGGCGAGCTTGCAAAATGCGTTTTTTTAAGCCTTGCCCTTAAAATAAAATCGGCGGTAGCGGAGCTTGAAAAAATTCGAGGCGAAAAAACCGAGAATATTTATTTGACCGATAAGGCGGCGCAGTCGGATTATTTTTGCCGCCTTATTGCCGATGCGACAGGAGCTATGGTGACGGCTAAATGCCACGGCGGCGCGGCGCTTGGAAATTTGATTATGCAGTGCACGGCGCTCGGCGAGATAAAAGGGGAAACCGAGGCAAAGGAAATCGCCGAAACATCGGGCGAAGAGAAGGTTTATTTGCCAAAGGAAACCGAGAAATTCGAGAGCCTTTTTGAAATTTACAAAAAAATATATGATATCGATATTTAAAACACAAATCCGCTGTTATATAATGGAAAAAAAGAAGAGATAAGCGGAGGGCCGAAACTATGCTGAAACTCGGTATTGACCTTGGCGGAACCAATATTGCGGCGGGAATCGTAGACGAAAACGGAAAAATTCTTTTAAAAGAAAGCTGCAAAACGTTGCCGCAAAGGGGCGGGAAAGCGGTTGTCGAAGACATGGTTGCGCTTGGGAAACGCCTTTGCGAGAGCCATAAAATCGGGAAAATCGGTGTCGGAGCGCCGGGAAGAATCGATGAAACGGCGCGCGTTCTCATAAAAGCCGCAAATCTCTATGATATCGAAAATCTCAAACTTGCCGATATTCTCGAAAAAGAGTTTTCGGTGCCGGCAAAGCTTGGGAATGACGCCGACGCGGCGGCGCTCGGAGAATATAAATACGGTTATGCCGGCGCAAAATCGCTTATTATGATAACGCTCGGAACAGGCGTTGGGGGCGGAATTGTATATGAAGGAAATATCATAAGCGGCGCGTGCGGCTCGGCGGGTGAGGTCGGGCATCACGTGATAAAAGCCGGCGGTGAGCCCTGCGGATGCGGCAGAAAAGGCTGTTTTGAAGCGTATTGTTCGGCGACCGCGCTTATAAGGGAGACGAAAAGGGCTATGGAAGCGGACAAACTTTCCGGTCTTTGGCAGATTTGCGGCGGGAAAATTGATAATGTTGACGGAAAAACCGCTTTTGACGCCGCGAGAATCGGGGACAAAACAGCAAAAAAAGTTCTCGACCGCTATATATTGTGCTTGGCGGAGGGAATAAGCAATTTGGCGGCTATATTTGCCCCGGATATTTTCCTGCTCGGCGGAGGAATTTCAAAATCTGGCGATGAACTTATCGTTCCGCTTCGCGAGAAATGTGCCGAAATTCTTTGCAAAATGCCGTATTTTACGCCGGTTATAGAGCAGGCGGTTCTGGGCAATGATGCAGGTATAATCGGCGCGGCAAATCTATAAAAATATTTCCAAAACCTATTGACACCCACCACTATATGTTGTATTATCGATAGTACACCCAGAACAATATATAGATTTTAAAGAGGTCGGTCTTATGGTGAAAGCAATAGTAAAAAGAGACGGAAGAAGCGTCGAATTTAATCTTGAAAAAATAGCAAACGCGGTAGAAAAAGCGTTTAGTGCGACAAACAGCCGCTGCGGCGCCGTTGAGGCGATGGAAGTTGCGGTTGAGGTCGAAAAAACTCTCGATGAAAAGCTCGGGGGAAACAACCCGACCGTTGAGCAGGTGCAGGATACCGTTGAGGCGGAGCTTATAAAATACGGGCATGTCCGCGCGGCGAAAGCCTATATAGTCTATCGCGCCGAGCGCAGTCGTGTGCGCGAAATGAACACCCGCCTTATGAAAACATACGAGGATATTACCGTTAAAAGCGCGGAAGACAGCGATATAAAAAGGGAAAACGCCAACATAGACGGCGATACAGCCATGGGCGTTATGCTCAAATACGGCAGCGAGGGCGCGAAAGAATTTAACAATATGTTTATTCTGAAGCCGGAGCATTCGTCCGCTCACAACAACGGCGATATTCATATCCACGATATGGATTTCTTAACCCTTACAACAACCTGCTGTCAGATTGATATTAAAAAGCTGTTTAAAGACGGCTTTTGCACCGGACATGGCGTTTTGCGCGAACCGTCGGGAATAACTTCCTATTCCGCGCTTGCGTGTATTGCGGTGCAGAGTAATCAGAATGACCAGCACGGCGGACAGTCGATTGTAAACTTTGATTACGGCCTTGCGGACGGCGTCAGAAAAACTTATTGCAAACTTTACGCGGCAAATCTTGCGAAAGCGCTTGAGCTTCTCGCAGGCAAAGCCGATCCGCTTAAAGAAGCAAAAGAAAAATGCAAAACACTGGCGGAAAAAGAACTTTTGCCGTCACTTGATATGAGCCCTAAATACGTAAAAGCGGAAAAAGAGCTTTACAAAGATATTGATAAAGATGTTTTTGAAAAGTGCCAGGCTTTTGCGGCTAAAAAAGCGGCGGAAGAAACCGACAGAGAAACGTTCCAGGCGATGGAAGCTCTTGTGCATAACCTTAACACCATGCACAGCAGAGCGGGCGCCCAAACTCCGTTTTCGTCGATAAATTACGGCATGGACACAAGCCCCGAGGGCAGAATGGTTATTAAAAACGTTCTTCTCGCGCATGAAAAAGGGCTTGGCAACGGCGAAACTCCGATATTCCCGATACACATTTTCAGGGTAAAAGAAGGGATTAACTATAACCCCGAGGATCCGTCATACGACCTTTTCAAACTCGCGATGAGAGTATCGGCAAAGCGCCTTTTCCCGAATTTCTCGTTCCAGGATGCTCCGTATAATCTAAAATTTTATAAGGGCACACCCGAAACCGAAATCGCTTATATGGGCTGCCGCACAAGGGTTATCGCAAATGTCTTTGATCCCGAAAGAGAAGTTTCGCCGGGCAGAGGAAACCTTTCATTTACATCAATTAACCTTCCGCGTATAGCGATTAACGCAAATAAAAATATAAACTGGTTTTTTGAAGACCTCGACAGAAAAATTGATCTTTGTATCGATCAGCTTTTAGAGCGCTTCGAAATCCAGCGGCATAAAAAAGTCCGCAACTTCCCGTTCCTTTTCGGGCAGGGGGTTTGGATTGACAGCGAAAAACTCGGTCCCGATGACGAGGTCGGCGAACTTTTGAAACACGGAACTTTCAGCCTGGGCTTTATCGGGCTTGCAGAAGCGCTTGTGGCGCTCATCGGAGAGCATCACGGCCAAAGCCCGAAAGCGCAGAATCTCGGGCTCGATATCATTCGCCATATGCGCGAAAGACTTGACGAAGAAAGCCAAAAGAGAAAACTCAACTTCACCCTTATCGCCACACCGGCGGAGGGCCTTGCGGGACGATTCGTTCGCATGGACAAGAAAAAATACGGCATAATCCCGGGTGTCACCGATAGGGATTATTATACAAACAGCTTCCACATCCCGGTCTATTTCGAGATAAATGCCTTTGACAAAATCAGGCTGGAAGCGCCGTATCACGAGCTTACAAATGCGGGGCATATCGCTTATGTCGAGCTTGACGGCGATCCTACCGAAAATCTCGACGCATTCGAGGCGATTATCCGCGCGATGCATGACGCCGGAATAGGCTATGGCTCGGTAAATCATCCGGTTGATTTTGACTGCATTTGCGGACACACCGGAATTATCGGAGATACTTGCCCGAACTGCGGAAGAGAAGAGGGCGATATAAAATTCGACCGCATCCGCCGCATAACAGGCTATCTTGTCGGCACGGTCGACAGATTTAATAACGCAAAGCGTGCCGAAGAGCGCGACAGAGTCAAACACGGCCTGAAAAAATGAGAATTGCCGGAATTGTAAGGGAATCTATAGTCGACGGCCCGGGGCTTAGGCTGGCGGTATTTTTCCAGGGATGCCCGCATGCGTGCAAAGGCTGTCATAACCCGGATTCACACGATTTTGCCGGCGGAGAAGAAAAATCAAAGGCGGAAATTCTCAAGGAATTCGACAGAAACCCGCTGCTTTTCGGAATCACCCTCACAGGAGGAGAGCCGTTTTGTCAGCCCGCCGCCGCCGCCGATTTGGCAAAGGAAATAAAAAGCCGGGGCAAAAATGTTATTACATATACCGGCTATACGGCGGAAGAACTTGCGGACTTGACAGCCGAAAACCCCGATGCTAAAGAGCTTTTTGATAACAGCGATTATATTATCGAGGGGCGGTTTACCGAAGAACTCCGGACCTTGGAACTTCGCTTTCGCGGAAGCCGCAACCAACGGATAATCGATGTGGAAAAATCAAAGGAAGAGGGCAAGTTTATTTTCTGTAATCTGTAATAAATCGGGTTTGCGGGGGATAATAATAAAAAATAAAAGGTAGGCCTGTATGAAAAAAATAAGCGGCAGCGAATTTGACGTTGTATTAAAAAGCGATAAACCGGTGGTAGTTGACTTTTTTGCGGAATGGTGCGGCCCTTGCAAAATGCTTTCGCCGATTCTCGACGAAATTTCGGGCGAGCGCGATGATGTGGACTTTTATAAAATAGACATCGACACCGAGCGGGAAATCACCGAAGAATACGGAATCATGAGCGTTCCGACCGTTATCAAGTTTAAAGACGGACAGATAGCAAGCAAATTTGTCGGGCTTCACTCCAAAGAAGATGTAATTGATTTTTTAGACAGCTGATTATAAAATATAAGTCGGAAAGGATATTCCTTTCCGACTTTTTTATTAAAGGAAATCTATTGTGGAATTAAAAAAACGAAAAAAAATAGTCAGCCTTATTTCTTTTATAGTAATCGTCGCGATAATTATAGGGCTTTCGATTTTTTTATGGCCGATAATGGAAGATATGGTAAAAGATCCGCAGGCTTTTCGCGCGTTTATCGATGAAAAAGGCTTTGCGGGAATGCTGATATTTGTTGCGCTTATCGCGGCGCAGATTGTTTTTGCCGTTATTCCGGGCGAGCCTTTTGAAATCGCCGCCGGATATGCTTTCGGAGCGTATGCGGGGCTGCTGCTTTGCATGATAGGCATTGCTATAGGCTCGCTAATAGTGGTGTTTTTAACAAAAAAAATCGGGCTGCCGCTCGTCCATTCTTTTTTTGAGCCGGAGCAGATTGAAAAATTAAGCAAAAAAGCGTCGGGCAAAAATTTTGCAAGCTTTATTTTCCTCGCGTTTTTTATTCCCGGCACACCAAAGGATATTCTCACATATTTTGCCGGTCTGACCGACATGAAAATATCCACTTTTTTAGCTATTGCAACTATCGCGAGGATACCCTCGGTGATTTCTTCTACATATGCGGGCGCGGCGCTCGGCGAAAAAGATTACACAAAAGCGATAATCGCCTTTGTCGTCGTCGGCGTGATCAGCCTTGTAGGTTATCTTATTTATAACGGACACTCGAAAAAGAAAGCGGAGAAAGACGGTGAATCGCGCCGGTTTTGATTTTGCCGGAGTATCAGGGCAAGGGTTATGCAAGGGAGGCTCTCGAAAAAATC
This sequence comes from Eubacteriales bacterium, assembly GCA_031549485.1. Taxonomy (GTDB): domain Bacteria; phylum Bacillota; class Clostridia; order Oscillospirales; family Feifaniaceae; genus JAVBPR01. The sequence continues at coordinate 30,610 of JAVBPR010000010.1, forward strand.
GAGGCAAGTTATCCGCAGGCAGAGCGCTGGCAACTCGATACTGTAAAAGAGAAAAAAGGTTATACCGCTTATATGAAAATGCGGGATATAAGCCCATCGGCAAAGAAGAGAAAATTAAAGAATATATGACAATAATCTATTATGAAAAAATAAAAAGGCAGGAGTAAAACTCCGGCCATATAAAAAGTTTTTTATGTAGATAATTTATATTAGTGGAGGTATATGATAAAAATGAACAATTACGATAAGGCGGTCGAAATAATAACCGAACGGTTTGGTAGGGATACTCTGCTCTCACTTGCAACAATGGAAAACAACCGCCCATCTGTCCGTATTGTGAACAGTTATTATGAAGATGGTTCGTTTTACGTTGTCACTTATGCACTTTCAAATAAGATGGGACAGATCTCAGACAATTCTGAAGTTGCTGTCTGTGGCGAATGGTTTACGGCACACGGGATAGCTGAGAACCTTGGTTATGTCCGCAATGAAAACAATATTGTCATTATGACAAAGCTACGGGATGCGTTTGCCGCATGGTACAGCAACGGACATACGAATGAAGACGATCCGAACACTTGTCTTCTCCGTATCCGCCTGACAGACGGCGTACTTTTTAGCCAAGGAACAAGATATGATATAGATTTTGTGAATTTGAGAGCGTAAAGTATAAACATTTATTTTCCCGTTGTCATTCTGAGCGAAGCGAAGAATCTTTAAAGAGGTGGTAAGTCTGTATTATGTTTATATTTTAGCAAACTGGAATAATAAAGTCATTTACACAGGTATAACAAATAATCTTGAACGCAGAATATATGAGCATAAGAATAAGTTAGTTGATGGTTTTACAAAGAAATACCATGTTGATAAACTTGTCTATTTTGATAATACAACAGATGTGAAATCAGCTATAGCAAGAGAAAAGCAAATTAAAGGATGGACGAGACAGAAGAAAAACGAGTTGATAGAAACGATAAATCCTAAATGGGAAGATTTATCTAAAGAATGGTATAAAGAGAAAGATTCTTCGCTTCGCTCAGAATGACAAACGATTCGACATTCCGGATCGTAAAAATAAACGAAAGATGTGATTCCGATGTTCTATTTTTTATTGTTCTTTGAAAATTGAATATCGGAATGACACAGGGGTCGTTCTCTACTTTTAGGCTTAAAAATTAGTTGTGTTACCTCTCAAATAAGTATTATATATAATGTCATCCTGAGCTAAAGGCGAAGGATCCTTCACTTCGTTCAGGATGACACCACGATGTACAGTATAAGCATTTTCTACGATAAACAAAATGAAGAAACTATCTTAAAGCTATTTTCTAATCAACTAAATAACGCCCTCCAAATCTACTGATTTGGAGGGCGTTTTGAAATTTGTTAATTTTGCGAAGAGAATATTTTAAGTTTCTAATTATTATGCGTAAATCTTTTCCAGATTTTTTCTTATTTCTTTTATAAAATCAAGGCTGTTTACAGCTCTTGGGGTAATGCCCTCGCAAAGCGAAACGAGGTCTTTTGTCATAATTCCGCTGTTTAAGGTTTCAAGAGAAGCCTTTTCAAGGTTTTCGCCGAAAGCTTCAAGCTCCGCGTTGCCGTCCATCTCGCCGCGCTTTTTAAATGCGCCTGTCCAGGCAAAAATTGTGGCAATCGGATTTGTGCTTGTTTCTTCGCCTTTCAAATGCTTGTAATAATGGCGGGTTACGGTGCCGTGAGCTGCTTCGTATTCGAACTTTCCGTCCGGAGAAACGAGAACGCTTGTCATCATTGCAAGCGAGCCGAAAGCGGTCGAAACCATATCGCTCATAACATCGCCGTCATAGTTTTTGCAAGCCCATATATAGCCGCCCTCGGAGCGGATAACGCGCGCGACAGCGTCGTCGATAAGGGTGTAAAAATATTCGATTCCGGCTTTGTCAAATCTATCTTTGTATTCGGCGAAAACCTCCTCGAATATATCCTTGAAGCGGTGATCGTATTTTTTGCTTATGGTATCTTTTGTCGCAAACCAAACATCCTGCGAGGTGGCGAGCGCATAATTAAAGCAGGCGTGGGCAAAAGAGCGGATAGAGCTGTCTTTGTTATGTATTCCCTGAATTATCCCCGGACCTTCGAAATCATAAATAGTCTCGCTTTTTTTGCTTCCGTCCTCGCCGGTGAAAACAAGCTCGGCTTTGCCGGGGCCGGGCACGATAATTTCGCTGTTTTTGTAAACGTCGCCGTATGCGTGACGGGCGATGGTAATAGGCTTTTTCCAATTTCTGACCGCAGGCGCAATCGCGTCGATAATAATCGGCGCGCGGAAAACGGTGCCGTCCAAAGCGGCTCTGATAGTGCCGTTCGGGCTTTTCCACATCTCGGTTAGCTTATATTCCTCGACGCGCTGGGCGTTCGGGGTTATGGTCGCGCATTTTACGGCAACGCCGTACTTTTTGGTCGCTTCGGCGCTGTCGAAGGTGACCTTGTCCTTTGTGCGCTCGCGCTCGACAAGGCCGAGATCATAATACTCGGTTTTGAGGTCGACAAAGGGCAGGATAAGTTCGTCTTTTATCTGCTGCCACAGGATTCTGGTCATTTCGTCGCCGTCCATCTCGACAATCGGGGTGGTCATTTTGATTTTCTGCATATTTTCTCCTTATTTCCGGCCGGCGGCATAATAGTTTATCAGGCAGCCGTCTAAAATTATTTGCTTTTCGTTTTCGGTAAGCCCTTTGACAAAAAGAGTAATATCCTTTGTTTTGCCGTTTGAAACGAGCTTTGCGGGGATTTCGGCGATTGCGTTTTCAATTGCGTTTCTAATATTTGGGATAAAAACAAAATCGCCGGTTTCACCCTCGAAATTTTGCTCTATTGTAAAGGGCAAAATGCCCCAGTTTATGCAGTTGCTGCGGTATCTTTTGGTGGCGTATTCGTACGCGATATTCGCGTGACCACCGAGAACTTTTTGGCAGGACGCGGCTTGTTCGCGGGCGGAGCCGTCGCCGGGCTTGTTTGCAAAAATTGCGCTTCCGAAAGAGGTGTTTTTTGCGTCGGCCGAGAGAAGCGACAAAACTTCGGCAATCTCTGAATCGACATTGCCATCGCGGCGGGATTTTTCAATTTCCGCCGCAGCTTTCGCTCGCGCGACATATTCCGGTTCGCGGCGGGAAAGGGTAAATTCGGCGAGCCGAAGCGGGTTAGAGCGGAAGGATGAAGTTTCGCCGGACGGGATAAGCTCGTCGGTGGTGGTGACATCGTCGCGCAGAACCGCGGCGAGCTTAACAAGCATATTTTCGGCAAGCGGATACATTTTTGGCCAGTCGGCGATATTCGGGCCGAATTTCAGCTCGACATCCTTTTGCGGACTTCCGAAGCCGCTGTAAATGCGCTTGTCATATGCGGATTTATCAAATTTATATGTAAGGTCTGGCTCTGTATAGTCGACCTCGGTTGCGGGAGTAAGTCTGCCGCCGTTTTTCGCGGTCGCGGCTATTGACAGCGCATCCATAAGGGCAACGCCCGAAAGCTGCCCGTCGCCGGGCTTGGAACCTTCGCGGTTCGGGAAATTCCTTGTGGTGTGACGAACCGAAAGCGCGTTGTTCGCCGGAACATCGCCCGCGCCGAAGCACGGACCGCAGAACGCCGGCTTTATAACCGCGCCCGCGCCCATGAGCTTCTGCAAACTATTGTTATTCAAAAGCGCCATATTTATCGGCATGCTTCCCGGATAAACGGTGAGATTAAAATAGCTGTCGCCTGTGGAAGCGCCGTCCAAAATAGCCGCCGCGCGTGAAATGCTCTCGAAAGTTCCGCCCGCGCAACCGGCGATAACGCCCTGATCGACAAAAACACCGCCTGCATTTATTTTATCTTTCATTTGGAAAGAAACTTTTTTGCCAAACTGCTCGGCCGCCTCTTTTTCTATTCCGGCGAGGATATCGGGAGCGGAAGCGATAAATTCTTTTATAGTGTAAGCGTTGCTCGGGTGGAAGGGAAGAGCAATCATCGGCTCGATTTTGTCAAGGTCGATGATAACAGCGCCGTCATAATATGCGCCCTCACCGGGTGAAAGCGGCGAAAATTCCTCCGGTCTGCCGTGAATGCCGTAATATTCTTTAACTTTATCGTCGGTCGGCCAAATTGAGCTCAGGCAGGTCGTTTCGGTGGTCATAACGTCAACGCCCATGCGGAAATCAACCGAAAGATTCGAAACCCCGGGGCCGATAAATTCGAGGATTTTATTTTTTGCAAAACCGTTTTTAAAGGTCGCGCCGACAAGAGCAATCGCCACATCGTGCGGACCGACGCCTTTTTTCGGAGTGCCTGTCAGATAAACCGCGATAACTTCAGGCGAGGGAATATCGTATGTATTTTTCAAAAGTTGCTTTACGATTTCGGGACCGCCCTCGCCGATTCCCATGGTGCCAAGCGCGCCGTATCTCGTGTGGCTGTCAGAGCCTAAAACCATCTTGCCGCAGCCGGAGAGCGCCTCGCGGGCATAGGAATGAATAACGGCAAGATTTGCAGGGACGTAAATCCCGCCGTATTTTTTTGCGGCGGAAAGGCCGAAAACATGGTCGTCCTCGTTTATTGTGCCGCCGACAGCGCAAAGGCTGTTGTGGCAATTGGTAAGCGCGTAGGGAACGGGAAATTCGGTAAGCCCGCTTGCCCTGGCGGTCTGAATAATTCCGACATATGTAATATCATGCGAAATAAGCCGGTCAAAAACAATCTGCATTTTTTCGGGGTCGGTGCTCCTGCTGTGGCTTCGCATAATGCCGTAGGCAATAGTTTTTTCGCGCGCGGCAGAAGCGCTTTCGGCGACTGTGTCAACGAGCTTGCCCCCGCTATAATAAACGCCGTGGCTGATTAGTTCCAACATAAATTCACCTCATAGATAAGAATAAGCTATTCAATAAGTATAATATAAATTCGCCTGAATGCACAAGTGTTTTGTTTGCTTGCAAATTATCTTATATCATAATATAATCTATAATATTATATATTAAGGAGACACACGGTGATAGACGAGACGCGAAACCTTTCCGAGCAAAGCCTTAAAATGCATTATGAAAAAAGGGGGAAGATTGAGGTTGTTTCCACCGTTCCGGTTGAAACGAAACTCGACCTTTCGCTTGCTTATACACCCGGCGTTGCCGAGCCTTGCCTTGAAATACAGAAAAATCCCGAGCTTTCGTATGAGCTTACCCGAAGGTGGAACCTCTGCCTTGTCGTTACAGACGGAACCGCCGTTTTGGGGCTTGGCGATATCGGCCCGGAGGCGGGCATGCCGGTTATGGAAGGGAAGTGCGTTCTTTTTAAAACCTTCGGCGACGTTGACGCTTTCCCGCTTTGCGTAAAAAGCAAGGACGTCGATGAAATTGTTAACACAATACATATGATTTCGGGCAGCTTCGGCGGGGTGAATTTAGAGGATATATCGGCTCCGCGCTGCTTTGAAATAGAAGAAAAACTAAAAGAAAAATGTGACATCCCGATTTTTCATGATGACCAGCACGGAACGGCCGTTGTCACCCTTGCCGGGCTGACAAACGCGCTTAAACTCGTGAAAAAAAATATCGGGGATATTAAAATTGTTATAAACGGCGCCGGCGCGGCGGCGGTAAGCATAACCAAACTTCTTTTTGTCGCGGGCGCGAAAAATATCATCCTCTGCGACCGCCAGGGTGCTGTTTACAGCGGCCGCGAGCAGGGAATGAATCCCATTAAAGAAAAAATCGCAAAAATCACAAATATTAATGCCGAAACGGGACTTCTTTCGGACGTTATAAAAGGCGCGGATGTTTTTATCGGCGTTTCGGGGCCTAATGTTCTCGATAGGGAAATGGTAAAAAGTATGGCGAGTGATTCGATTGTCTTTGCATGCGCCAATCCTATCCCGGAAATTTATCCGATAGAGGCGAAAGCCGCCGGGGCAGCCGTTGTGGCGACCGGCCGTTCGGATTTTCCGAATCAGATAAATAACGTGCTTGCTTTCCCGGGGATATTTCGCGGCACCTTTGACGTTCGCGCGAGCGATATAAATGACGAAATGAAACTCGCCGCAAGCCGGGCGATTGCCGCGCTTGTTTCGGATGACGAACTTTCGGCTGATTATATTATTCCTGCGGCGTTTGATAGGCGCGTCGGCGCGGCTGTAGCCGCTGAAGTTGCCGCCGCGGCAACAAAAACCGGAGTTGCGCGAAAAACGCCAAAATAAATTAATATTTGCATGTTAAGCTTTAATATAATAAAATAAGAAAATCACAATACGAAAATTAGGGTGGTCTATGTACAACTGCACAATTGTCATTCCCTCCTTAAAACCGAATAATGAACTCATCGAAGTTGTTTCAAGCCTTATGCCGCTTGGCGTTTTGCAGGTTGTTGTCGTCAATGACGGCAGCGACAGTTCTTATGACGCCGTTTTTCAAAAAGTTGCCGCTTTTGAAAATTGCACAGTTTTAAAACATGACGTCAATAAGGGCAAGGGCAGAGCGCTTAAAACCGGATTCGAATATGTCATGAAGAACTTCCCCGAGAGCGACGGCGTTGTCACCGCTGACGCAGACGGTCAGCATTCCACCGAAGATATCGAAAAAATATGCGCCGAAATCGTTGCGAAAAACGGCAAGATAATTTTAGGGACAAGGGATTTCGACGAGGAAAGTGTCCCGTTCCGCTCCCGATTCGGGAATCGCTTTACCAGCCGGGTTTTTCAGCTTCTTTACGGCGTTTACATTCCGGATACGCAAACCGGACTCCGCGGTTTTCCGCAGGGGATTTTAAACTGGCTTATCGAGGTTCAGGGTGAAAAATTCGACTTTGAGCTTAATATGCTTATTCATGCGGGCAGGCACAACGTCAGCTTTAAAACAGTTCCGATTAAAACGCTTTATTACGACAATAATTCCGGCTCGCATTATAATCCTTTTATGGATTCGCTTCGAACTTTTAAGGTTCTTATCAAAGGGCTTTTGACCTACTCGGTTTCTTCGCTTGCATCGATAGTTGTCGATGTCGGCGTGTTTTATCTGCTTGCTTGGATTTTCCATAAACTTCAGCTTTTCCCCGGGATATCGCTATTTATCGCTACCGTTGTCGCCCGAATACTCTCCTCGGTTGTAAATTTCGGGATGAATCACAAGGTCAGTTTTAAAAGCAAACGCTCGGTAAAATCCACCGCGGTCAGGTATTATATTTTGTGGGCGGCGCAGCTGACCGCGTCTTTCGGGCTCGTTTATCTGTTCAACGAAAGGCTCCATATTGATTTGTTTATCAGCAAATCATTAACCGATATTTTACTTTCGATTTTCAGCTATGAAATACAGCTAAACTGGGTTTTCGGGAAAAATACAAAGGTGGAAAAATGAAAACAGGTCCCTTTTATAATTTCGCATACACCACCCTTAGCATAGTTAAAAAGAAATATACGGCAAACTTTGCCGCCGGAAAGCCGTTTGAAGGTCCGGCGGTTTATGTTGTTCATCATAATAATTTAAAAGGTCCGGTTAACACTATTCTTTGGCATCCGGCGCAGTTTCATCTCTGGAGTCTCGGCAGTTTTTATACGCAAAAAAGCTGTTTTGAACTTTATTATAAATTTACCTTTACCGAGAGATATGGTATGAATAAAGTGAAAGCGGCTGTGCTCGCTTATCCGTCGTCGATTGCGATTCCGCAAATTTATAAACAGGGCAATCACATTCCGGTATATCGCGGCGAAAAAAGGATAATAGAAACTTTTAAAATTACGGTTGATTATCTGAAAAAAGGAGAAAAGGTGCTCCTTTGCCCCGATGTCGATTATTCAAGCGAAGATGAGGCGGTCGGCGAGCTTTACGAAGGGCTTGCATATATCGAAAAATATTATTATCGGGATACTAAAAAACATATTCCTTTTATCCCGCTTAAACTTGACCACGAAAACCGCGTGATATACGAAAACCTGCCGATATATTTTGATGACGGCGACTTTAAAGCGCAAAAAGACGACGTTCTGAAAAAGATTAAAGAAAAACTATAGAAAATTCCCTACCGAAAAGGCAGGGATTTTTTGTTGGTAATTTTATTTAGAAAGCAATATAATTAGGAAACGAAGAAAATTTATATTAGTGGAGGTGACGAAAGATGGATAATATAACAATTGAGCGAATTTGGCAAGATAACGATTTTTTTGAAATAAGAGTTACCGCGCAATCACAAATGATATGGGCTACTACCGACTTATATGTTTCGGATATGACTGATTTAGCAAATAACCTAATAGAGTTCACTCTAAATAAAGAAGAGTATTTTTGGAAAACATCCGAAACCACTGCTATTGATAGGAATTTATCTTTTCGTGTGATACCGAAAGATAAATTAGGACATATATTAATTGAGGTTTTTATGTTGGTTAAAGATTGCAATTTACCTTATCAACATAATTGTACTTTCTTTGTGCAAACGGAAATCGGATTATTAAATACCTTTGGAGAACGGATTTTATCAATTAATAAACCAGTGTTAGGGACAAAAATATCTCTTGTGGATAATGAATAAAATATGCATTTTCTGCAATAAGTAATATGAAGAAGCAAAAAGACCGGAATAGGGGCAAACTATGTTCGCCCGCGAGCGATTATAGTTAGCCCTTACATTGTTGTGTAAAATATTTTTATTAGGCGGAAAGATAGATGGGCAATATAGAAAAATTTGATAGCATTGCAGATCAGTACGATACTCCTGAAAGAGATGATATTGCAGGTGTTGTTGCCAGTATGATTCGGGAGCACATAAAAAACGGCAAAGAAAAAGATGCAATTGATTATGGCTGCGGAACGGGACTTGTCGGTATGCGATTGCTAAATGACTTTAGGTCGATGCTTTTTATTGATGCCTCGAAAAATATGGTTGAGCAGGTAAAACAGAAAATAAACCGCATGCAAGTTAAAAATGCTGATGCTTTGTGCTATGATTTTGAAACCCAGAGCATTTTTGAACTTCATGCCGACTACATTATTATAGCGCAGACGCTTCTTCATATTAAGGAAATTGTTCCTGTTTTGGCGCGCTTATATAATATTCTTAATGAAAGCGGTCGCCTTTTAATTGTTGATTTTAATAAAAATGAAGACATTGTTTCAGATGAAGTACATAATGGGTTTGAACAGGAAAAATTAATAAATATCGTTAAAAAAATAGGATTTCTCGAGGCAAGTGCGAGAACCTTTTATAATGGCAAAAAAATGTTTATGAATAAGGACGCTTCTCTTTTTATATTAGAAGCTGTGAAATAATTTTGCCGGGTGCGGGGATTTGAATGCCAAAATAATTTAGCTGCTACAATATAAGCATAATACAAAAAAGAAGGTTGGGATTTTCCAACCTTCTTTTATTGTTAAATTTTATGGCAAAATCAGCCGTCAGTTTTCATTGTTGAAACAAGCTCGGCAATGACGCGGCTTGTGTCATCATAATTCACCTGGCAGGTTCCGACTTGACGGTGCCCGCCGCCGCCGTATTTGAGCATAAGCGCGCCTACATCAGTTTTGGATGTCCGGTTAATAATGCTATGCCCAACAGCAATTGGGCAGTTTTGTTTGTTTCTGCCATCTACAATCCAAAGCGAAATATTCTGCTGCGGGAAAAGGCTATAAACGATAAATCTATTGCCAGAATATATTGGATCAACATCTCTAAGATCACTGATAATAACGTTGCCATCGGTTTTGGTATGCGCTTTAACCATCTCGATAAAAAGCGCGTTCTGCTCAAAATATAACTTTGCGCGCTCTTTGACATCTGGCATTTCAAGGATTTCGTCTATTGTGCTTTTGCGGCATGCGTCGATAAGAGTTTCCATAAGTTCATAATTGCTTATTCTGAACTCGCGAAATCTGCCGAGGCCTGTGCGAGGATCCATAATGAAGCCAAGCAAAATCCAGCCTGTGGGATTTAAAATATCCTCAGCAGAAATTTTTGCGGCATCAACTTTGTCAACAGCTTCAATCATAGCATCGAATTGCGGAAAGCGCGCTTTTCCACCGTAATAATCGTAGATAACCCTGGCGGCGCTGTCGGCAATGCGGCTTTCGCCCTCAAAGACGATTTCGGAGCCGAGGCGGGTGCTTTCGCTCGAATGGTGATCGAACCAAAGTTTGCAGCCCTTTACATAAGGAACATTAGCAAGAACATCATTTTCGGAAACTTCAACAAGCCCGTCTTGCAGGTCTTTCGGATGAACGAATTTGCACGAGTCAATTATACCGATTTCTTTGAGCAGGGCACCGCAGGCGAGACCATCGAAGTCCGACCTTGTAAGTAAACGCATATTATTTCCTCCAGAATAAAATAAAATTTAGGTTCTGTCTTTTAACGGAATATATGGGACATCGCGGGAAACTGCTTTGTATGCCGGCCTTATAATTTTGCCGCCGGTTAAAATTTCTTCCATGCGGTGGGCGGACCAGCCGACTATTCGGCTCATGGCGAAAAGCGGGGTATAAAGGTCGGTCGGAAGACCGAGCATTTCGTATATAAGCCCTGTGTAAAGGTCGACATTTGCGCAAATCTTTTGCGTTGTATTTTTGAAATTGCAGAAAGCAATCGGAGCAAGCCGCTCAATATTAAAGAGTAAACCAAACTCGTCTTCTCTGTTTTTCTGCGCGGCAAGGTCTTTGGCGCAGTCGCGCAGAATAATCGCGCGCGGATCGCTGACCGTATATATTGCGTGACCGATACCGTAGATAAGTCCGCTTTTGTCGCCCGCCTCTTTGCGCAAGAGTTTGGTGAGAAAATCGAGGATTTCGTCATCGTTGTTCCAGTTTTTTATCGAAGTTTTGGCAAAATCAAACATCTCGCGAACCTTTGCGTTTGCGCCGCCGTGCTTTGCGCCCTTGAGCGAGCCGATTGCCGCCGAGATTGCGGAATATGTATCGGTCGAAGAGGATGAAAGAACGCGGCAGGCGAAAGCGGAGTTGTTTCCGCCGCCGTGTTCGGCGTGGAGAACAAGCGCAAGGTCGAGGATTTTTGCCTCGAGGTCGGTATATCCGCCGCCCGGACGAAGTGCGTTTAGAATGCTCTCGGCCGAGGAGAGCCCCGATTTATTCGGGTTTATGCTAAGGGCGACGTTATTATATCTGTATTCTTTCACCTGATATGCACGGGTGATGATTGTCGGAAACTGCGCGATAAGCTGAAGCGACTGGCGCATGACATTTTCAAGCGATTGGTCGTCGGGATTTTGGTCATAAGCATAAAGCGACAAAATAGCCTGCTGCAGCTTATTCATAATATTCGGTGAAGGGGAAGTTATGAGAACTTCTTCGGTAAACCGGGAAGGAAGATCGCGCTCCTGGCTTAAATACTCTTTAAAAGAGTCAAGCTCTGCAGAGTTCGGAAGTTTTCCGAACAGCAAAAGATAGGCGGTCTCCTCAAAGGCAAACCGGTCTTCGGCAATCGCGGCATATACGATATCGTTGACATTAACGCCGCGGTAGATAAGCTCGCCGGGGACGGGCATAAGTTCGCCCTCGTTAAGCAAATATCCGTGAACGTTGCCGATGTTTGTAATACCCGCAAGAACGCCGGTTCCGTCCGCGTTTCTAAGCCCGCGTTTTATTTTCAAGTTCGAATAAACCGATGGATCAATCTTGTTATTTTCGATAAATTCTTCGCATAAATCTTTTAAATAAGCAGTGTAGTTCATTTTCTCCTCCATAATCGTTACTAAAGTATATTCTATAAGTTATATAGAGTCAAGAAGAAAGGAAAGTATAAAGAAGTGAAAAAGATTTTGATATTTTTAACGGTGATTTTGGCGGTGCTTTTGGCGATTCCGCTTTCAATTTCATATTTTACCGGAGCTATCAAAACCGATGTGCCGGTGCATGTGCCGGGAGCGGGTTCGGGCGAGGTAAGCGAAAAAACGATGAAGCTCTTAAACACGCAAAGCGGCGAGATAAAAGAGCTATCAATAGAGGAATATATCGCGGATATCATGGCGGCGGAAATACCGGCAGCTTACGGTGAAGAGGCGCTGAAAGCCCAAGCGGTTGCAACGCGAAGCCTGCTCATTTACAGGCTTCCGGTAAGCGCGAAAAAAGAGGGGCACGGCGGCGCTGATTTTTGCGACAATTTCGACTGTTGCAAAGCATTCAAAACCGACGAGGAAAAGAAAGCCGCGTGGGGCGAAAACTATGAAAAAAACAGCGAAAAAATTGCCGATGCCGTCGCGAAAACAAAAACCGAAATTATGACCTTCGGCGGGGAGGCTGTTTCGTCGCTTTATTTCCCGTTTAGCGCGGGGAAAACCGAAACCTGCGCCGATATTCTCGGCGAAAACCTGCCGTATCTCATCAGCGTGGACAGTAATTGGGACAAAAGAAATCCGGAATATAAAAGCACGGTGAAAATAAATAAAGCTGATTTTTTTGAGAAGATGAAATCCGCGGGGGAAACGTATACAGAGCTTCCGCCGGATCAGGCAGTCGGGGAAATTTCGAAAACTACGGTGGGCGGGGTAAAGAAAATAACTATTTGCAACGTCGATTTCGACGGGATGACGGCGATGCGGTTTTTCGGCTTGATGGGGCTGAATTTTGAGCTTGATTACATAGAACCTAATTTTATATTTACCGTTTACGGCGCGGGGCACGGCGTCGGAATGAGCCAGTACGGCGCGGAAGAGATGTTTAAAGACGGAAAAACATATCGCGAGATTTTGTCGCATTATTATACGGGTGTTAGCTTTGAAAAGAATTAAAAAAAGCATTTTTTAAGTTAATTAATGTATATTTTTGGCTTCTTGCGGAGAGAATAACAACACAAATTATTTGCCAAAAGGCACACTTTTGGCTGAATTGGAGTTGTTATGAGTAACAATAGAAGAGTGAGAATGGGCGGAGAAAAGAAAAGCGGCTTTGCGGCTTTTATGGCAAAACGGGGCTTTTTTGTCATCCTTGCGGTTTTCGCCGTGATAATAAGTATTTCCGCGATGTCGGCCGCGAGAAACAGCGTCAAACCGCCTGAATTTGATGGTTTTGATATTGAAAGTAATTTTGACGCGTCCGATGTGCTGACACCGCAAGACGATGTTGTCGATAAAAAAGAAGACCCGCCTGTGGAAAGCAAGCCCGAAACAGATGAAAAACCGTCGCCCGAGGGCGACGATGTCTCGGTCGAAACCGAGGTTAAGGTCGAAAATGTAACCGATAGCGACCTTCCGATGAAGTTTTCCTTCCCGCTTGTCGGAGATATAATGTGGGAATATTCGGGCGATGAGCTTGTTTACAGCGAAACTATGGAAGATTACCGCCAGCATACCGGAATTGATATCGCCGCAGAAGCGGGCACCGAAGTAAAAGCAATAGAAAAAGGCGTTATTTCTGGGATATATTATGACGATATGTGGGGACAGGTAATTGTAATATCCCACCCCGGCGAGTATAAAAGCTATTACAAATGCCTTGCCGCCGATATGCCGAGCGATATAAAACCGAACTCGCAGGTAAAAAAAGGTCAGCTTCTTGGAAAAGTCGGCGAAAACCTTATTGAATCAGCGCTTCCGCCTCATTTGCATCTTGAAATGCAAGCGGCAGGAAAATATATTGATGCGTTAAATGAGCTTGAAAAATAAAATATAGGCGGCAGATGCCGCCTATATTTTTTTGGCTTTCGGGATATCGTTTGTTATTATCGCGTTTATTTTCATTCGTGCGAGCCGCCGCATTGTAAAAAGGCTGTTTACCGTATAAGTATTTATCGGAAGGTCGGCGGCGCGCGCCGCTTTGACAAATTTTCGGTTTATAAGGCTGAAATGTGGATGGATATAATCGGCTGACATCGAAACTGCCTGCTCGACCGCGTTTATAGTTCCGGCGCGGCAGAGAAGACCGATGGGGAATTTGCTTTTTTCCCGAAATGCGATGAGCGCGGTTTTTGAAAAGCTCGAAATGATAAAATTGCAACCTTCAAATGCCGCGAGGGCTTCGGCAACAGCGTAACCGACCGCTTGTGCATCGTCGTCATCGGCTTTGATTTCTATGTTCAATAACTTGTCGCTATATTTTTTAAGAAAGCTCAAAAAATCGGGAAGTTCCTCGCCCGGAAGCGGCGGATCATGCTTTATAACAAGGCTGCCGCCGTCGCCAAACCGGACATCGAGCTCGATTCCGTCCGCGCCGAGAGCAAAGGCGTTATCAAAGCTCTCAAAAGTATTTTCCGGCGCGGTATTAGGCGCACCGCGATGGCCTATAATAAGCGGTTTGTGCATATTCTCAGCTCCTTTTATGATATTGTAACATAATTTAAAAAATGGTAAAATACAAAAAAGGAGGCGAGCGCATGAGTAAAATCAAAACGACCTTTTTCGGAGAGGCGTCTTCCGAGTTTTGCGGCTGCATTATCGAGGGGATACCCGCCGGATTTGAAATTGACATGCAAGACCTCAAAATTGAGCTCGGCAGAAGCGCGGATTATCATGAAATGCTCTTTTCCGCGCGAATGACAAAACCGGCATTTAAGATAGTTTCGGGCGTTAAAGATAATGTCGCCACCGGCGAAGAACTTACGGTTGTGATTAAAAACGCGCAAGCGTATTTTGAGGACAGCGGCGTTCTGCGCCCCGGAAGCGGAGATTTCGGCCGATTCATCAAAAGCGGCGGCGCGGCGAATCTGAAAACAAGCGAAGAACCGGGAGATATCTATTGCTTTACTGCGGCCGGCGTAATCATCAAGCAGCTCCTTGCGGAGCAGGGAATTTACATAGGTTCGCATATCGCCGCGCTCGGCAGTGTGACCGACGAGGAGATAGATTTGGAATATAAATCTATCGACGAAGTGACCGAGATATTATGCCGCGCGCTTCCCGTTTTTAACGCCGATATTATTTCGTATATGAAAAAAAACGCCGAGGAATACAGCGCTGCGGGCGACACCATCGGAGGGGTTATAGAATGCTTTGCGCTTAACCTTCCCGCAGGACTCGGCGGGAAATTTTACGACAGCATACAAAGCAAAATTTCATCCGCTCTTTTTGCGCTTCCGGGCGTTTGCGGCGCGGAATTTTCCGATGGTTTTGCCGCGGCGCGAAGAAGCGGCAAAAAAACGGTGGACGAGCTTTCGGCCGCCGCGGGAAGAATATCTCCGATTACAAATAACGGCAAGGGAATCGACGGAGGCTATTCAAACGGGCTTCCGCTTATTGTGAGCGTTTCGGTTCTTCCGTCGCCCGGCATCGGTATGCCGCTGCGGACGGTAGACTATTACGATTATACAGAGCGAGTTTATAAAGGAGACGCGAAAATCTGCAATCCGCTACTTTTGCTCCCCGCGGTTGAAGGGGCTTTTTCGATGGCGGTATATAATTTGATATAGCGAAAACGCCCGAAACCGGGCGTTTTCTTTTACCTTGACAAAAGGTTCTATGTATCTATATAATTAATAGAGTTATTTATTACAAGTTATATTTCATAGGATAAATTAAAATGGAGGTACTGCATGCCGGTAGGGACACAAATCCTTGTTATTGTCGGCGGCGTACTTGTCGGACTTCTAATCGGTATTCTTTGTGGGTACTCTTATAGAAAACGTGTGTTTGAATCAAAAATCGGCTCGGCCGAAACAGAGGCGACACGACTGATTAACGAAGCGATAAAGAACGCTGAAGCCAAGAAAAAGGAGCTTCTTTTAGAAGCAAAAGAGGAAATATTAAAAAACAAAACAGAAGCTGAAAACGACCTTAAAGAAAGGCGCGAAGAGGTAAAAAGGCAAGAGCGCAGAATTCAGCAAAAAGAAGAATCGCTTGATAAAAAAAGCGATCAGCTTGAAGCCAAAACAGAGCTTTTGCAGTCAAAACTCGGGGAAATCGACGCCCAGCAAGAACAGTTAAATGAGGGAATCAAAAACCAGTGGACAAAACTTGAGGAAATTTCGGGTTATACGGTAGAACAGGCGAAAGCCTATTTGCTTGAAAACCTTGAAAACGAAATCAAGCACGAAGCCGCCGTGAAAATCAAAGAGGTTGAGCAACGCCTCAAAGAGGAAAGCGAGCAAAAAGCGCGCGAAGTTGTCACAATCGCAATTCAAAAATATGCGGCGGACTATGTCGCGGAGACCACCGTTTCGGTTGTTCCGCTTCCTAACGATGAGATGAAAGGCCGGATTATCGGCCGCGAGGGCAGAAACATCCGCGCTATTGAAACCATGACAGGCGTTGACCTTATCATCGACGACACCCCCGAAGCAATCACAATATCGAGCTTCGATCCGGTAAGGCGCGAAATCGCGCGCCAGTCGCTTGAAAGGCTTATTTCGGACGGCCGCATTCATCCCGCTAAAATCGAAGAGACGATAGAAAAAGTTAAGCGCGATGTCGATGCCGTTATCAAAAAAGAGGGCGAGGCTGCGGCGTTCGATACCGGCGTGCACAATCTGCATCCCGAGCTGGTCAAACTTCTCGGACGCCTTAAATACCGCACAAGCTATGGTCAAAACGTGCTTATGCATTCTATCGAGGTCGCGCATATCGCCGGAATTATGGCGGCGGAACTTAAAATCGATGTAAACGGCGCGAAAAGAGCGGGTCTCCTTCATGATATCGGTAAGGCTCTTGACCACGAGATGGAAGGTTCGCATATCGAAATCGGCGTCGAAGTCGCGCGGAAATATAAGGAAAACGAAAATATTATCCACGCTATCGAAGCGCATCACGGCGATGTTGAACCGCATACGCTTATCGCTTGCCTGATTCAGGCGGCGGACGCAATTTCTGCGGCAAGACCGGGGGCAAGGCGCGAGAATCTCGAAGCGTACATAAAACGTCTTGAGAAGCTCGAAGAAATTGCCTGCGAATTCGAAGGCGTAGAGCGCTCGTTTGCAATCCAGGCGGGCAGAGAAGTCAGAATCATGGTAAAACCCGAAATCGTAAACGACGACACGATGACCTTGCTTGCAAGGGATATCGTTAAGCGTATCGAAGAAGAGCTTGAATATCCGGGACAGATAAAAGTGCATATCATTCGCGAAAGCAGAGCGATTGATTACGCAAAATAAAAATCAGAGGGCGGGCGGAAGTGCCCGCCCTTTTTAAGCGGTGATATATGAATATAATTTTTATAGGCGACGTTGTCGGCGCGGCAGGAATGCGAATAATAGAGAGCAAACTTTGGGGGCTTCGTAAATTTTACAGCGCCGACATTGTCATATGTAACGGCGAAAATGCTTCGGTGGGCAACGGGCTGCTTCCAAGCGAAGCCGATAGGCTTGTCTCCGCAGGAGTTGATGTTATAACCGGCGGAAATCATATCTTTTCCCGCCGAGAACTTCACGAGCGGCTCGACCTTTGCCAAAATGTTTTGCGGCCCGCAAATTACCCGCACGCCGCCGTCGGAACAGGCGAATATATTTTCAGGGGCGAAAAATGCGATGTGCTTGTTTTGAATCTCGGCGGAAAAACATTTATGGACGGCACAGATAACCCGTTTCATAAGGCGGACGAACTTCTTAAAAAACCTTCCTTGCCCGCTGTAAAGGTCGTTGACTTTCATGCCGAAACCACCAGCGAAAAAAGGACTATGGGATTTTATCTCGGCGGCAGGGTAACCGCCGTTATCGGAACGCATACGCATGTTACGACGGCTGACGAAGAAATTATCGACGGGCAAACGGCATATATTACCGATATCGGGATGACGGGGGATTTGAATTCGGTTATCGGCGTAAAAAAAGAAATAATTATCGAAAGATTTCTAAGCTCGATGCCGCAGCGGCATTTTCAGGCGGAAGGGGAAGCAACCTTGAATTTCGCGCTTATCGAGGCGGACGAAAAAACAGGAAAAGCTCTTTCGATTACCCGTATTTCGGTAAAAGAATAAACGCGCGAAAACTCAAGTTTTGCGGACAAAGGATACAAGGTGGAAAAATTTTATTTTGAAGAAACAAACGGAATAAAGTTCTTGAAATCGGCGGCGCTTGCGGCGCTCGGGGTAGTCCACGGCTTCCCCACAAGAGCCGGCGGTGTTTCAAAAGGGCATTGCGACTCGCTTAATTTCGGATATAACCGCGGCGACGACGAGAACGCCGTTGCCGAAAATTATAATCGGCTTAAAGCCGCCCTTAGCATGTCGGAAGCAAAACTCTATTATAATCAGCAGGTTCATTCGGGAATTGTGCGAAAGGCGGATATTCAGCCGTCTCCCGCGCCGCAGGCGGACGGACTGGTGACCAACGAAAAGGGCGCTCTATTACTTGCTTTTTATGCCGACTGTGTGCCTGTTTTGCTTTATGACCACGAAAAAAAAGTTATTGCCGCTGTTCATTCGGGCTGGAAAGGTACCGCGGCGAGAATAGCGGGAGAGGCCGCTATGCAAATGACGAGGCTTTTCGGATGTGAGCAAAAAAATATTATCGCCGCTATCGGACCTTGCATCTGCAAAAACTGTTACGAGGTGGGAGGCGAGGTCGAGTCGGAATTTTCGAAAGCGGGACTTTCTAAAGCCTTTTCTGATAATCATGCGGATTTAACGCTGGCAAACGAGATAATTTTGCTTGAAGCGGGCTTGCAAAAAAGCAATATTTCAAGCTCGAATATTTGTACCTGCTGTGATAAAGAGTTTTTTTCGCACAGGAGAATGGGCGACACAAGAGGAGTTCACGCGGCGGCGATTGCGCTAAAAACGGAGAATTAAAATGAAAAAAATCATTCTTTTATTTATTTTGCTTGCTTTTCTTCTTGCCGGATGCAACAAAACCGAAAACGGCGGAATATCTATCGGCACACAGGAAGAAGAGCGCAAAAAACTCATCTATGACTGCGGTATCGCCGCAAGTTTTAGTGCTTCTTTTAATCCGATAATTACCGATAACGGATAT
Source organism: Eubacteriales bacterium (assembly GCA_031549485.1). Classification (GTDB taxonomy): domain Bacteria; phylum Bacillota; class Clostridia; order Oscillospirales; family Feifaniaceae; genus JAVBPR01. Next base: position 49,450 of record JAVBPR010000010.1, read on the forward strand.
AATTTTGAGCTTTCGTCGATGCTTTTTGATAAACTTTTTGAAATTAATGATAATTTTATTCCGGTTCCGGCTGTGGCAAAATCAGCCGAAATGGAGCAGGACGGAAAACTGTGCAGAATAATTGTTAGGGACGGAATAAGTTTTTCGGACGGCTCAAATTTGACCGCTACCGATGTTGAAAAAAGCCTTAAACTTGCAAAAGAAAATCCGGCAAGCCACTATCGGGAAAGGCTTTCAAATGTCGAAATGATAACGGTCATAAGCGGCTCGGAGCTTGAAATAACGCTTACAAAACCGAATACTAATTTTCCCGCGATGCTCGCTATTCCGATAATAAAAAACGGAAACGCGTCCGCAAAGCCGATAGGCAGCGGAAAATATGAATTTGACGGAGAAAATAAACTTGTTGCAAACGAAAATTGGGCGCTCGGCACGGTTGAAACGGTAAAGTCGATAAATCTTATCGATGTAAAAAACAATGAAGAAGTTATCGAAAAATTAGCGTCCGACGAAATCGACTTTGCATTTTTTTCCTCCTCCGAAATAAGCAGACTGTCGCTTGTGGGGAACTATACTTTCTGCTCTGCGGCGACAAACGAAATTTGCTATCTCGGCGTCGCTTCGGGCGGGCGGCTTCGCGACACGAAAATGAGAAGGGCGATAAGCGCGATAATCGACAGGGGCGGAATTATAAAAGAAGCGCTTGCGGGGAACGCTTATGCCACTATTTCCCCTATAAATCCCGCGTGGGAGCTTTATAAATCGCCTTCGATTTCAGATAATGCCGCGGAAATACTCGAAGAGCTCGGATACAGAAAAGACGCAACCGGGTTTTACAAGAAAAACGGAAATAATTTTTCGCTTACCGTCGGTGTAAACGAAAACAGCTTTACCCTTGTTGAGGTTGCGAAAGCGTTTGCACGCAACATGCAGGCGGCTGGGATAGAAGTCAAGATAGCACGTCAGGGCGATTCGAATTTCAGCGCCGCCTGTGCAAACGGAACTATCGATATTTATATTTCGCTTGTAAAAATCACGCCTGATATGAATGTCGGCGCAATTTGCGGCGCATCGGGCGCGCTTAATTTCGGGCATACAGGTTCGGCTGAGGCCGATGCGGCGATAGCCGGATTTTTTGCCGCCTCTCCGGACGAAAGCGCGAATGCGGCATCGGTGATGGTATCCGCGCTTTATAATGAGCAAAATGTGATCCCGCTGTATTATAATACGGTTTCGGTGATTTTTAAGCGCGCGCTCGGGGCTGAGCTTTCGCCGAATCCGTATGATCCTTATGCGGGCCTTGAAAATATATTTAACGAACTTGATAACAAACCCGAAGAATAATGCGCATGCGGTTTTATTCTTCAAAAAAGGAAGTGGTGCAAATGATAAAATTTGTGCATTTTTCGGATAATCATCTCGACAGCGCTTTTTCGGGGCTTTCGCGAAACCACGCGGATTTACGCAGAAGCGAGCAGAGGATGGTCTTTTCCTCCGCGATCGAAAGGGCGAAAGAAATCGGCGCGGATATTGTTTTTATTGCGGGTGATGTGTTTGATTCGCAGTATGTATCTAAAGAAACTGTGCTTGCGGTCAAAAAAGCTTTTGCCGGAGCGGAAAAAATAAAATTTGTCGTAACGCCGGGCAATCACGATCCTTACATGTATCCCTGCCCGTGGTATTCAGAGGAATTTCCCGAGAATGTCTTCATATTCAAATCAAACGAGATTGAAAAATTCGAATTTCCCGAGCTTTGTCTTGAAGTTTACGGCTGCGCTTTTTCCGAAAAGCCGCCTCTTATTGATTTTGTCAAGGAAAAGCATGCGAAATACAGCGTCGGGGTTTTCCACGGGGATTTTAACAGCGGAAAAAATTCGGCATATGCGCCGATAACAAAAGAAGAAATTATAAACAGCGGTTTTGATTATCTCGCGCTCGGACATGCTCATGCTTATGCATCGGGAAAGCTCGGCGAAACGACCGTTGCCTATTCGGGATGCCCCGAGGGAAGAGGATTTGACGAATGTGACGAAAAATATATAATTTTGGGCGAGATCAATGAAAACGGCGTGAATTTGCAAAAAGAGAGCATTCAAAACAGAAAATTGTATCGCTTGAAAATCGACCTTGGAGGTGTGTCACTTTCGGAAGAGGCGGCAGGGCTTTGCCGCGCCGCTGCGGAAAAAATCGGAGCGACACCGCGAGATTTGCTTAGTTTTGTGCTTGCCGGAACTTTGCAAAGGGAAGCAAATATTGAAATAAAAACTTTAAAACTCAGCTTTGACGGCTATTTTTACGCGGAGGTAAAAGACGAAACCATCCCGGAATTTTCGGCGGATGATTTCGCGCAGGACAGCCTTATGGGGCTGATTGTGAAAAACGGCGCTGTGTTTGCCGACGCATATCCCGAGAAAAAGGACAAGGTGCTTCGTGCAATGAAAATGTGCCGCGACGCGCTTTCCTGGAGGTAAATATGGCCGAAATGATTATTAAAAAAATCGAGATTTCTTCCTTCGGAAAGCTAAAAGATTTCGAACTTTGCCTTGACGACAAAATCAATATGATAACGGCGGATAACGAATGGGGAAAAAGCACCGTTTGCGCGTTTATTTTGTTTGTTTTGTACGGAATAGGGAAAGGCAAAGACAAAAAATCCGCCGAGAAATACATGCCGTGGAGCGGTGAAATCGCTTCTGGCTCGCTTGTAATGCAGATTGACGGTATCGCTTACAGGCTTTCGAGGAGCGCAAACGCAAGAACCGAAAAATTCGCCGCTTTTATTGACGCGACAGGGGAAACGGTTTCGACCGATTCGCGGTTTTTCGAAAATTTGTCGGGAATCGGCCGCGAAAGTTTTTGCAGGACGGTATATGTCTCGGAGTGGGGCTCTGAAGTCACCGCAAGCGGAGAGCTTGAGGCGAAAATCAGAAATTTGGTCTCGTCCGGGGACGAAAGCGTTTCGTTTGCTTCCGCAAAAAAATATCTCGAGGAAAAAAAGAAAAACTATGTGCATAAAAACCGCTCGGGCGGCTTTATAGATAAATTGGAGGAACTGATTCGCGGAAAAAAATCAGCTCTTTATGACGCGCGTGTCAAATATGAAATACAGCTCGAAGAAAAATCAAAACTCCAGGAGCTCGAAAAAGATGAGGAAAAACTCTCAAGTAAAGTCAAAGAGCTTTACACCGAACTCTCCGAAACGGAAAGCGGCATAAACAACGACGAAAGAATCCTCGGAAAAGCCACCGCCATGCGGATTGCCGAAGAAAAAAGCGAATATGAAACGTTTAAATCAAATCCGCCGGTAAAAAAGAAAAATTATACGCTTTTGATACTCGCGGCGGTCTTTTTGCTTCTTTGCGCCGGGCTCTTTTTCGTTAATATCTATATAGGAATCGCCTGCGGCGCGGTCGCGATTATTGTGGGAACACTGTTTTTGGCGGCGGAATTAAAGCAAACGGCAGTCAGGAAAAAATACGACAATACTCTATGCGAAATGCTTGATAAAATAGAAAAAAGCGAAAAAGAATTTATCGAGCGCTTCGGAAAAGACTCCGAAAACTTTTTTGCCGATAATGAATCGGAGGGCGCGGCGCGAGCAGAACTTGCCGCGCAAATCGCAAAAGTTTCGGGAGCAAAAGAGGAAATAGAAGATAGGATAAAAGCGCTGCTTATTAAAACGGCGCAGGATATGATTTTGCCCGCCGAAATTGAGGGGGAAATCGACTTCCTGCAGGCCGAGCTTTTTGATGCGAAAGAGCAAAATGAGATTATAGATATTGCGACAGACCTTCTGCAAAAATCCTTTTCGGAGCTTCAGGAAAAGCTCGCGCCGGCGATAAATCAAAAGGCGGGAGAATATTTAAGTGAATTTACAGACGGCGCATATGGCTCGCTTTCGGTCGATCACGAGTTTAACATAAAAATAAAAAGTGCGGGAGAAATCCGCGGAACCGAAAATTTCAGCAAAGGAACGCAGGACGCCGTTTATCTTGCGCTGCGCCTCGCGCTTTCGGACATTTTATATGAAGGATTTTATCCGCCGCTTATTTTTGACGACTCTTTTTCGGGAATCGACGACAAGCGTCTTTCAAAAATTATTTTTGCTCTTGAAAACGGCGAAAAAAACCGTCAAATTATATTATTTTCTTGCAGTGGGCGAGAGGAAAAAGCAAAAGTTGGTTGTTAAAATCCGATTTTTGTTATAAAATATATAAAGTTTAATAATAGGAGGGGCCTTATGATAAAACTTGAAGGCGGCAAAGGGGATATTAATATTTCCCGTTCGGCACTCGCAACTTTGGTCGGCATCGCGGTAACCTCTTGCTACGGAGTTGTCGGGATGACTGCGCGCGTGGCCAGCGATAATCTTATTTCGCTTCTCAAAAAAGAGAATTTCGAGCGCGGAATAAAGGTCGATTTAATAAACGAAAAATTGCAAATAGACCTTCATATTGCCATTTTGCACGGCGTAAATATTAAGGCGATATCAGAGAGCATCATGCATAAGGTGCGCTATACAATGGAAGACCTTTCGGGCTTTGATGTCGGCGAAATTTATATTCATGTTGACGGAATGAAAGTTTAATAACCGCATAAGCGTATGGAGGAATAAAACATTGGCTAATAAAATTTCGGGAAACACGCTGCGCGGAATGATGATTTCCGGCGCGGCGAATATTCAGAATTGCAAAGAATCGGTTAATGATTTAAACGTTTTTCCCGTTCCGGACGGAGATACGGGAACTAATATGTCGCTGACTATCGGCGCGGCGGCAAGGTAACTTGAAAAAAACAGCGACGGCACGGTCGGCGAGGTCGCGAAAATTGCGGCCGGAGCTCTTCTTCGCGGGGCGAGAGGAAACTCAGGCGTTATTCTTTCGCTCATCTTCAGGGGATTTTCCAAAGGCCTTGAGGGCAAAACCGAGGCGGGCGGAATTGATTTTGCAGAGAGTTTGAAGCTCGGCGTTGCCGCGGCTTACAAAGCGGTTATGAAACCTACGGAAGGCACTATTCTCACAGTTGTCAGAGAAGCGGCTGATGTTGCGGTTGCCGCGGCAGAGGCGGCGGATGATATATCCTCGGTTCTCGACGCGACGATAGAAGAGGCAAAAGCCTCGCTTGCAAGAACGCCGGAGTTGCTTCCTGTTTTAAAGGAAGCAAATGTCGTTGATGCAGGCGGAATGGGACTTATAAAGATTTTTGAGGGAATGAAGGCTTTCCTTGCCGACGGCGTCGGAATAAAAGCGAGCGAGCAGGGAGAGCAAAGCGCGCGAGCTGACTTTGCCTCGTTTGATACCGAAGATATAAAATTTGCATATTGCACCGAATTTATCGTAAATATCGCGCCTTCCGCGCGCCTTAAAGATCCGCAGAAGCTCCGCGGCTATCTTGAATTTATCGGGGACAGCGTTGTTGTCGCAGATGATGAAGATATTATAAAATGCCATGTTCACACAAATAATCCGGGCAAAGCGATTGAAGAAGCGCTGAAATACGGATTTTTGTCGAATATGAAAATCGAAAACATGAAAGAGCAGCTCGAAAGAGAACAGCTTGAAAGCGGAAAGCAGCCCGCAGAGTCAAATGAACGGGTTATCGTTCCGCCGAGCAAAGATTTCGGTTTTGTCGCGGTTTCCGCGGGCGACGGCATCACGGCGGTGTTTAAGGACCTCGCGGTCGACGAAATAGCTTTCGGCGGACAGACGATGAACCCGTCAACCGAAGATATTTTAAGATGTATTGATAGAGTTCCGGCAAAGACAGTTTTTGTCCTGCCGAACAATAAAAACATAATTATGGCGGCGGAAATGGCGGTTCCTTTAAGCGATAAGGAAGTTATCGTTTTGCCGACAAAAACTATTCCGCAAGGCATTTCGGCTCTTCTTGCTTTTGATTCCGAACAGACGGCGGGCGAGAACAAAAGGAATATGTCCGAGGCTTTCAAAAAGGTAAAGAGCGGCTCGATAACATACGCCGTGCGCGACTCGGTGGTCGACGGCAGAAATATTAAAGAGGGCGAGCTTCTCTGCCTCGCCGAAAACAAGGTGAAACTTGTTGAAAAAACGCTTACAAAAGCGGCGGTAAAGCTAACTCAAGAGCTTGCGGAGAAAAACAGCAGCTATATGCTGATGTTCTACGGCGCGGACGTCACCGAAGAGCAGGCGGAGGAAGCAAAGGCACAGATAATTAAGAAAATGGGCTCCTCATTTGAGGTCAATTTGATAAACGGCGGACAATCGGTTTATTATTATATTTTTTCGATAGAATAATAATCAGGGCAGGGGCTTTTGCCCTTGCCCTTTAAAATTATGTGGTGAAAATAATGTTGAAAAATATTGGGATCGAAAAACTTAAAGGTGTCGGCGACAAGCGCAAGCAAGCGCTTGCAAAAGCGGGAGTAAACACCGTTTCCGACCTGCTTTCCTATTATCCGCGCGATTATTCCGACCGGCGAAGCATAACGAAAATTTCCGAGCTTCTTGTCGGAGACGACGCGGTCGTCATCGGCACGCTTCTTTCGGCCGATATGGTACGAACCCGCGGCGGAGCGGCACTTTTGAAGGTCAAAGTCAGCGATAACAGCGGAATTTTGGAGATAGTGTTTTTTAATCAGATTTATCTTCGGCAAAAATTTGTCGTCGGAAAAAAATATGTGTTTTTCGGCAGGGTTACCGGCGACTTTGTAAGCAGAAGAATGGCAAATCCCGAATTTGATTTTTATGACGGTGAAAATTTCAAGGGCGAAATCTTGCCGATATATTCATTAAGCGAGGGGCTTTCGCAAAATTTTATCCGCAAACTCACCGAAGAAGCGGTCTCAAAATATTCCGGCGAAATCGAAGAAATTCTGCCGCCGGAAATAATTTCGGAGTTTGAGCTATATCCGAAAGACGCGGCGGTAAAGGGAATTCACTACCCCGAAAACTATAATGTGATTGCAAAATCGAGAGAGCGCCTCGCTTTTGACGAACTTCTGTGCCTTCAGCTCGGTCTTTGGCGGCTGAAACAGGGCAGAAAAACTAAAACATCGGTGATTATCGACGGCGGAAAATACGCCGAAGAATTTATAAAAAGCCTCCCGTATGAACTTACAAAAGGGCAAAATAGCGCGATTGCGGACGGCGTTGCGGATATGAAAAAAAACACGCCGATGAACCGGCTTGTTCAAGGTGATGTAGGCTGCGGAAAGACGGCGGTCGCGTCGGCGCTGATGTACGCGGCGGTGAAAAACGGCTACCAATGCGCGTTTATGGCGCCGACAGAGCTCTTGGCAACCCAGCATCTTGCAAGCCTTACAAAGATGTTCGGCGGCTTTGGCGTCCGCGTCGAAGTCTTAAGCGGAAGCGTGAAAGCAAAGGAAAAAACTGAAATAAAATCGCGGCTGAAGGCGGGCGAAATAGATATACTGATAGGCACACACGCGCTGATTGAGGAGGACACGGTTTTTGCAAAGCTCGGGCTTATCGTCACCGACGAACAGCACAGATTCGGGGTGGCGCAAAGGGCAAAGCTAAGCGTTAAAGGCGATAATCCGCATATCTGTGTTATGAGCGCGACGCCGATACCGCGAACCCTTGCGTTGATGCTTTACGGCGACCTTGATTTGTCGCTTATTGAAGAACTGCCGAAAAACCGCCAGCCAATCAGCACATTTATCGTCCCTCCCGAAAAGAGAGACGGAATGTACGGCTTTTTAGCGGACAGAATAAAAGAGGGAAGGCAAATTTACGTTGTTTGCCCTCTCGTTTCGGAAAGCGAAATGCTCGAGGGGGTTAAAAGCGCGGAGCAGCATTTTGAGGACCTGAAAGGCAAACTTCGCGGCGCGAAAATCGGGCTGATTCACGGTAGGCTAAAAGAAAAGGAAAAGACCGAAATCATGGCGCTTTTTGCCGCGGGCGAAATTGATATTCTCGTATCAACAACCGTTATTGAGGTCGGCATAGATGTTGCAAATGCAACGGTTATGGTGATCGAAAACGCAGAGAGATTCGGTCTTTCCGCGATGCATCAGCTTCGAGGCCGCGTCGGCCGCGGCAAAGAAAAATCCTACTGCTTTTTGATGAGCGAGAGCAAGACGGAAAAAGCGCTTATAAGGCTCGGGATTTTGAAAAACGAGAGCAGCGGATTTAAGGTGGCGGAAGAGGATTTGAAAATCAGAGGGCCGGGCGATTTCTTCGGAAATATGCAGCACGGCTTGCCGCAATTTAAAATCGCGGATTTGCAGACCGACAGGGAGATAATCGCAAAGGTCGGGAGGGCCGCCGCAAAAATTATCGGCAAAGACGGGACCCTTGCGTCCTGCCCTCGTCTTTTGAGTGAAATAGAGCAGCTTCTCACTTTCAAAGAGGGAAATTTTTTAAATTAGAGGTTTTTATGGTAAGAGATTGTATAATTATCGGCGGCGGCCCGGCGGGCGTTTCGGCGGCGCTATATACCGCACCGTATTTTGACACATTGATAATTTCGAAAGGTGCCGGCGCCCTTAAAAACGCCGAAAAAATAATGAATTATTACGGTTTCCCCGATGGTATTTCGGGAGCGGATTTGCAGGCGCGCGGATATGAGCAAGCGGCGAAGAGCGGCGCCGAAATCTTAGAAGATGAAGTGTTTTCGATTGCAAAAGAAACCGATTATTTCCTGCTTGTCTGCAAAAAAGAAACTTATAAGGCAAGAACTGTAATAATTGCGGCAGGTGCAAACAGGGTAGCTCCGCCGAAAATCGGAATCGAACACTTTGAGGGCGCGGGGGTAAGCTATTGCGCAATATGCGACGGCTTTTTCTTCAGAGATAAAAAAGTTGCCGTTTTGGGAAGCGGGGAATACGCGCGCCATGAGATAAAAGAGCTGCAAAACTTTACGAAAAATGTAGTTTTGCTTACTAACGGCGAATCGTCTCCGATATCGCCTGAAGCGATAGATTTTAAAATCGATACTCGCAAAATAAAAACATTAATCGGAGAAAACCGCCTTTCCGGAATCGTTTTTGAAGACGGATTTGAAATGCCGATTGACGGCGTTTTTGTCGCGCAGGGTTCCGCTTCTTCGGTAGACTTTGCGAGGAAAACCGGAGTTGTAACCGAAAAAAATCTTATCGTCGTTGACAAAAACGGAGAAACAAATATAAAAGGGCTTTATGCCGCGGGCGACTGCGTAAGCGAGCTCAAGCAAATTTCGGTGACGGTCGGAACGGCGGCGGTCGCGGGAAGAAGTGTTGTAAATTACTTGCGCAAAATATTGCATAAGGGCAATTAATAATATATAATATTTAAATATATTTAAGATAAATATAACAGGAGATGATTTTACATGAAAGATTATATTTTAGTATCCGATAACACCACCGATCTCCCGACAGAATTTTTTAAGGAAAACGATATCGAACTTATCGAGCTTCCTTTTTTGTTCGAGGGCAAGGAATATGTCGGGAACGACGGTGTCGATAATAAATACTTTTTTGACCGAATCAGAGAAGGCGAAATGCCAACGACCTCGCAGGTCAATGTTGAAACTTTTGTAAGCGTTTTTTCAAGGCTTGCAAGAGAGGGTAAAGATATATTTTACGTCGCTTTTTCAAGCGGACTTTCGGGAACATATAACAGCGCCTGCATGGCGAAAAAAGAGCTTGAGGATAAAATTGATGTAAATATCGAAATTATCGATACACTTGCGGCTTCGATGGGCGAAGCGCTTCTTCTTTGCCATGTTGTTGAAAACAAGAAGAACGGCATGAGCCTCAGCGAAAATAAAGAATGGCTTTTGGCTAACCGCCTTAAAGTCTGTCATTATGTCACGGTAAATGACCTTAAACATCTTCACAGAGGCGGCAGGGTTAGCAAAGCGTCCGCGGTTTTGGGGACCATGCTTGGTATAAAGCCGATAATCGTTGTCGACGATGAAGGGCATCTTGTTCCGATAAACAAAATCAGGGGAAGGCATCAGGCCATTGAAGAGCTTTACAAAATGATGGCTGAAGAAGCGGTCGCTCCCGAGGAACAGATTGTATTTATAAGCCACGCGGACTGCAAGGAAGAAGCGGAGCTTCTCGGCAACATGATAAAAGAAAAATTAAAGGTTAAAGAAATTCGCTATGGAAAAATAGGGCCGATTATCGGCGCACATGCGGGCCCCGGAACGATCGCGCTGTTTTTCTTCGGCAACAAAAGAATGTTCGCTTCCTGATAAAAGATTAGTTTATGGCTGTGTAAGGAGAGAAAAATGCCTAACAGAATTAATGTGAACGTGGTAGGGACAACCTATACGGTCGTTACCGACGAATCCGAAGAGTACATATCGAAAATAGCAAAAGACGTCGACAAAAGAATGCGCGAAGTGCTCAGAGAAAACGACAAGGCGTCGATAACCATGTCGGCTGTTATGGCCGCGTTTGACCTTTGTGACGCGCTTTATAAAACCGACGAAACTGCGGAAAATATGAGAACGCAAATCAAGGATTACATGAGTTATATGGCAAAAGCAAAAGCGGAAAGCGAAGAATCGCGCCGCGAGATAAGCAAACTTATGAACGAGATTTCCGATTTGCGGCAAAGACTTCGCGCGGGCCGTTAATTTACAGAAAACAAGAGGGGCATATGCCTGTTAAAAACAAAGACATTTTACCCGAAATACTCGCCCCGGCCGGTTCTTTCGAGTCGCTTCGTGCAGCGATAGCCGGAGGGGCGAACGCCGTTTATCTGGCGGGCAAAAATTTCGGAGCAAGAGCTTTTGCGAAAAATTTTGATAACGACGAATTACGCCAGGCGATCTCTTACGCAAGATCGTTTGGCGTTAAAGTCTATGCGGCGGTAAATACGCTGATAGGAGATAGGGAATTTGAAGAAGCGATAGAGTTTTGCAAATTTCTTTGCGAGTGCCGCGTTTCGGCGGTAATTGTTCAGGATTTGGGGCTTGCTTCGGTTCTTCGAAAAATCGCGCCGAAACTCGCGTTGCACGGCAGCACCCAAATGGCAATACATAATCTCGACGGAGTTCGGAAAGCCGAAGAGCTCGGGATAAAAAGGGTTGTTCTCGCTCGCGAGCTTTCGATGAAAGAGATAAAAAACATCGCGGATAATACCGAGCTTGAACTCGAGGTTTTTGTTCACGGTTCGCTTTGCGTTTCGCAAAGCGGCCAGTGCCTTATGAGCGCGGCGATAGGCAGAAGAAGCGCAAACAGAGGAAAGTGCGCCGGTCCGTGCCGCCTGCCTTACGCTTTTGAGGGCGAGCGGCCTCATTATATTTTGTCGATGAAAGACCTTTGCCTCGCGGACAAGCTCGAACAACTCCGCAAAATCGGGGTGAATTCTTTTAAAATCGAGGGCAGGATGAAACGGCCCGAGTTTGTATTTGCGGTTACAAAACTTTATAAAACCGCTATAATGACCGGCAGAACGCCGAAACAGAGCGAAATAGACAGGCTTGCGAGAATTTTTTCGCGAAGCGGGTTTACAGACGGGTATTTTGAGCGGCAGCTCGGCAGGGATATGTTCGGAATGCGCGTTGCCGAGGATGCGGAAGATTATAAAAATATCTTAAAAGACGAAAACAGAAAACAGAGCGAGGTTCAAACGGCGCTTGCTCAAAGCCCCGTAAATTTCACCTTTACGGTGAAAAAAGGGGAAAGAGTAAAACTTTCGGCGGTTTCGGGCGAGTTTAGCGTTTGCCTGACATCGGAGCCGGCCGAGCCTGCAGTAAACAAAGAAATTACCCGTGAAGAAGCGCGCGCACAGCTTGCAAAAACAGGAGGAACTCGCTTTATCGCGGGCGAAATTACTTGCGAAATTGACGAGGGCCTTTCGCTTCCGAAAAGCGTTATAAATATGCTTCGAAGAGACGCTCTCGAAGCTCTTGCCGCCGAAATTGACGAGGGCGGACATATAGAATGTGCCGATTCTTTGCCGCCGCCTGAAGATTTGGGCATAGTGCCGGAAAAAACAAGGCTTTATGCTTCGTTTAACCGGATAGGACAAATACCGCAGAATATCGGAAAAACCGATATAGTTTTTCTTCCCGCGGGCGAAATTGCGGCAAGGAAAGACGTAACAACCAAACTTTTAGAAAAAACATCGCTCGGAATCGCTTTTCCGAAAGTAATTCACGGCGGTGAGAAAAAAGAATACGAAGAACTTGTAAAAGAAGCAGCACTTTCCGGCGCGAAGTACGCCATGATAGAAAATATCGGGCAATTTGCCATCGCAAAAAAATTCGGGCTTGAAATCATCTGCGGGATAGCGGCAAATGTTTTTAATAGTTATGCCGAATCTGAATATAAAAATTTCGGAGCGTCTGAAATCTGCCTTTCGCCGGAGCTTTCCTCGCCGCAAATCAGGGATATGAAAAAGAACCTGCCGTTGGGGATTTTTGCATACGGAAAACTGCCGCTTATGGTCACCGAAAACTGCATTGTAGGCAGCGCCTCAGACTGCGGCGGAAGATGCAAAGCTCCCGCTGCAATCACCGACAAAACAGGACAAAAATTTGAAATAATACAGGAACTTGGCTGTCGCAATATTATTTTAAATGGAAAAACGCTCTATCTCGCCGATAAGGCGGAGGAGATTTCAAAACTCGGGCTCGGATTTTTGCTTTTATCATTTACCACCGAGGATGAAAGCGACGCGGAAAAAGTTATCGAAGCATATTCGGGCGGCGCGGACGCAAAGCCCGAGGAATTTACAAGAGGGCTTTTTGCAAGAGGCGTTTTATGATTTATAAAATAAAAATAAAAAAAGTTTCGGAATATGCGGCACAGCCGCCTCTTTACGCGACGCCCGGCTCTGCGGCGGCGGACCTTTGCGCCGCGCTTCCTGCGCCGCTTGTTATAAAACCTATGGAGAGGGTGCTTATTCCCACGGGATATGCCTTTGACCTGCCCGACGGCGACGTTGCGGGATTTATCTTTGCGCGAAGCGGGCTTTCGCATAAAAAAGGACTCGCGCTTGCCAACGGAACAGGTGTAATAGACAGCGATTATAAAGGGGAAATAAAGGTTTCGACGATAAATCTTTCGAAAGAAGAAATCACGGTCATGCCCGGCGAGCGAATAGCGCAATTTTGCCTGATGCCGATTTGCAAATGCGAGTTTGAGCTTTGCGAATCCCTATCCGAGAGCGAGAGGGGAGCCGGAGGATTCGGTTCTACGGGGGAATAAAAATGATTTATCTTGCGTCAAAATCTCCGCGCCGGAAAAAGATGCTCTCCGGCCTCGGGCTTTCATTTTCTGCGGTAGACTCGGATGTTTCGGAATTTATCGCGGAGGATATGCCGCCCGACGAAGTGGTGAAAACCCTCGCGCTACGCAAGGCAGAAGCTGTGAAAGAGCGGCTTTCGGGGAAAAACGATATTATAATCGGGGCGGACACCGTCGTCGTATTCGAAAATCTGATTCTCGGCAAACCGGTGGATAATAGTGATGCTTTTCGAATGCTCACAATGCTTTCGGGAGCCTGGCACGATGTTTATACCGGTGTTGCGGTTTTATCAAAGGATAAAACGGCAGTAAATGCTGAGCGGACAAGGGTGAAATTTTCCTCGCTTTCAGCGGAGGAAATTGAAAAATATATGGACAGCGGAGAGCCTTTTGATAAGGCGGGCGGCTATGGAATTCAGGAAAAAGGCGCGACTATTGTCGAGCGCTTAGAAGGCGATTATTTTAATGTCGTCGGCCTGCCGCTTAACCTGCTTCGGAAAATGCTGCTTGATTTCGGGATTGATTTACTTGCATAGGAGGAAACAAGATGAGAAAAGAAATTAAAAAGAATGTTTTTATTTTTGTCGCCGTATTTCTTGTTGTCTTCCTTGTCTTTCTCGTTATTTCGGGCAGAGGAAGCAAAAACGATTTTCTGAGAAATATAACCGGCGCAATATTTACCCCGTTTCAAAAAGCGGGAACATCGGTAAAAAACTTTTTTTCGGACAAACTTGCTTATTTTACCGATTTTGACGAGCAAAAAACCGAGATTGAAGAGCTGAAAAAACAGCTTCGCGAGAGCGAAAGCGATGTCCGCCGCTTGCAAAGGTTCGAAGAAGAAAACGAGATGTATAAGGATTATCTGGGTATAAAAGAGGAAAACCCGGATCTCCAGTTTGTCGCGGCGGAAACTATCGCGCGGGATTCCGACAACCGTTTTCAGGTTTTTACGATTGATAAAGGTACCACAAGCGGAATAAAACTTCACGACGCGGTCATCACCGCGGACGGCTTTGTCGGATATATCATCGAGGTCGGCTCGACCTTTTCAAAGGTTCAGTCGATAATCAGTTCGGAATCGGTGGTCGGCGCGATAGCCTCAAGAACAAGAGATACCGCGCTTCTCGAGGGCAACGCGGTTCTATCGCAAAAAGGGCTTTGCCTTCTTACCATGCTCCCCAGCGAAAAAAGCGTTGAAAAAGGCGACTTTGTTGAAACTTCCGGCCTTGGCGGGCTCTTTCCGAAAGGGCTACTTATAGGCAAAGTTCTCGAAGTTTACCCCGAAGAGCACGGCATTTCTTACAAAGCGGACATAGAGCCGATTGTTGATTTTAAAAGGGTTAGAGAAGTGCTTGTTATCGTCAATTACAGTTCGGGCGGAGAGGAATAAATGAGTTTTCGGCTTGACAGCAAAAAAATAAATCAAATTGCGTTCTACATACTTATGGCGATCGCCGCAACCGTTTTGCAGACGGTTTTTGCTCCCGCGCTCGGATTCGGTGCGGGTGCGCCGAGCTTCGGCCTTGTCACCGTTGTTTGCGTCGGCATGTATGCGGGCTATGATATTGGCGCGTATTATGGCGCGGCGCTCGGTTTTATCATTGACGTTACGGCAGGACGCTACGTAGGGGCAAACGCGATTTATTTTATGATTGTCGGGCTTGTTGTCGGGCTGCTCACCAATAAAGTCGTCTGGCGCAATCTTTTTTCCGCATTCATGCTTTTTGCGGGCGCGTCCGCGCTAAAGGCATTTTATTTAGTGATGTGGTACGGACTTATAAGTTTCCGCCCCGAGATTCTTTTGCCCGAGCTTAGAGTTTGGGTTTTGCGTATGCTTGCAACGGCAGTTTATCTTCCGCTTTTTTATCTTGCGGTCCGCTTTTTTTGCAGAAGGGTGGACGACCTGGAGTGATAAGAAATTATTAAGAATGATTTTCGCAGTTCAAAAGTGTATTTTAAACGCTACTTAGGATTTTTGATAATCGCGGTAGCGCTTGCCGTCGTGTACATTTTCAGGCTTGTAAATATGCAAATAATAAACAGCGATTATTATATTCAGGCGGCGGAAAAGCGGAGCACAAAAACGGTTTCGGTTATCTCGCCGCGCGGCGAGATTCAGGATAGGTACGGCAAGGCGTTTGTCAGCAACCGCATGGCATTTTCGGTTGTTCTCGACCGCTCAAGCCTGCCGAAAAACTCACAAAACACCGTGCTTGCCGACCTGCTCACCACCCTTGAATTTTCGGGCATAGAGTACCTTTCCGACCTGCCCATAGAGGGCGACGACACATATCAGTTTATCCGGAATGAGGAAAGCGAAAATCCGGAAAAGAAAATAGAAAAACTTCGCAAACTTTTAAAACTATCCGCCGACTCGACGGCGGACGACGCGATGACAAAACTTATAAAACGCTACGGGCTTAAAGATGTTCCGGATTCGGACAAGGTCAGAATTGCGGGTATCAGATATGATATGGAACAGGCGGGCTTTAGCGCGTCGAACCCCTTTGTTGTGGCGAGCAACGTCGATATGGCGACTATTACAACGATTAGGGAGCGATATGAATTTTTCCCCGGCGTTATAATTGATACCCGCCCGATCAGGGAATATATTTCAGGCCAAACGGCGGCGCATCTTCTCGGAACGGTCGGAAAAATTGACAAGGATGAAACCGAAAAATATCTAAACAGCGGATATAAACTTAGCGATACGGTCGGAAAAAGCGGAGTGGAACGCACTTTTGAAAGTTATCTTCGCGGCATTTCCGGCACAAAAATCGTCGATAGCGAGTCGAATATTGCGAGCTATTTAAGCGAACCGAAGCCGGGCAGCAACGTCATGCTGACCATCGACAGCCGTTTGCAGGAAGTTGCGGAAGCAAGTCTTGAAAAAACCATAAAGAGCATCGCGGCAAAGGGACTCCAGCAAAGCCCTGGAAAAGATGAAAAAACCGGATGGGACGCCGATGCCGGCGCGGTCGTTGTAATGAAAGTTGATACCGGCGAGGTGCTCGCCTCGGCATCGTATCCGACATTCAACCCGGCTACATTTAATAAAGATTACGAAGAGCTCGCTGCTATCAAAGCAAAACCGCTCTTTAACAGGGTTGCAAGCGGAACCTATGCTCCCGGCTCGACCTTTAAAATGGCGACCGCTCTCGCAGGACTTATGGAGGGCGTTGTAAACACAAACACGATAATAAAGGACGAAGGCGTTTATACCTTTTATAAACCCTATAAATACAACTGCTGGATTTACAGCGATACCGGCGGAACCCACGGGAATTGCGACGTTGAAAAAGCCCTTAAAGTTTCATGTAACTATTATTTTTATGAAACTGCAAGGCTACTTGGAATCGACAAGCTCGATTTTTGGTGCCGCCGCCTCGGTTTCGGCGAAAAAACCGGTGTAGAGATGGACAACGAATATTCCGGCGTACTCTCAAGCCCCGAATACAAGGCGAAATTCGGCGAGCAATGGTTCCCGGGAGATACGCTTATCACCGCCATAGGACAGAGCTATAACGCCATCACCCCGATACAGCTTGCAAGTTATGTTGCCACCATCGTCAACGGCGGAACAAGGTATCAGCCGACGATTTTGCGCGAGGTTAAGAGCCATCCGGATAATACGACGGTTAAGGCGTTTGAGCCAAAAATAATCGACAGCCTTGATATTCCTTCCAATGTTCACAAAGCGCTGATGAACGGAATGCGCGCTGTTACCGAGGACGGAACGGCATCCAATGTTTTCGGAAATTACCCGATCGCGGTCGGCGGAAAAACAGGAACGGCGACCGTTTCAAAAGGCACGGCTTCGGGCGTTTTCGTCGCTTTTGCGCCGTTCGATAATCCCGAGATAGTCGTCGCGGTTGTCGTCGAGCACGGCGCTCACGGTAATTATGTCGCGCCGGTCGCAAGAGATATTTTTGACAGATATTTCGCCGACAGAGACGGCGGAAATGCAGCGATAACAGATGAAAATCAAATAATTATTCAGTAGAGGATTTGTTTTGGAAGATATAAAGCGCGGAAAGAAAGTAGAGCGGGAATTTTTTCAAAAACCTGCGGACGAGGTGGCTCCGCTTCTTCTCGGCGCGATTTTGGCAAGGAAAACCGAAAGCGGCGAGATTATAAAGCGGACAATAACCGAAACCGAATGTTATATGGGCGAGGAAGATAGCGCCTGCCACGCAAGCAAAGGCAAGACAGAGCGGACAAAAATTATGTACATGCAGGGCGGAACGGCGTATATCTATTTAGTTTACGGAATGCACGATTTGCTTAATATCGTTACCGGGGAAGTGGGAAGTCCGCAGGCGGTCCTGATAAGAGCGACCGATACTGCAAAAGGCCCCGCAAAGCTGACAAAAGAGCTGAAAATTGACCGGAAGTTAAACGGAATTGACACGATAACAAGTGACGAGCTTTGGATTGAATACGGCGAACAGCTGCCGTACAGAACCACGCCGAGAATAGGAATAGATTATGCCAAAGAACCTTACAAAAGCATTTTGTGGCGGTTCGAAGCTATAAACATTGACTAATAATATATAAAAAGATAAAATATATAGAAATATTTTTTAAAAGAGGTGAGACGATATGGGTAAAGTAATTACTGTTGTTTCGGGAAAAGGCGGCGTCGGAAAGACTACCGTTTCCTGCTTTATCGCGGATTGTCTCGCCAAAAACAGCAAAGTTGTCGCGGTCGACGGAGATTTGGGGCTTTCAAACCTCGATATCGCGCTCGGCGTTGCGGACAGGATTGTTTATGACATCGCCGATGTATGCGAGCGGAAATGCACCGTCGACAAAGCGCTTGTGAAAAGCGCGTCCGGCGTTTATTATCTCTCGGCCGGAAATAACATAGAGCTAAGCGAAACAGCCGAGGCGAATTTAGGGCTTTTGATTAGGACTTTGGCGGGCTTTTTCGATTATGTGATAATCGATTCGCCTGCAGGAATAACAAAGGCGTCCCTTAGATATTCGGAATATGCCGATACCGTTCTCGTTGTTACCGAGCCGGCTGAAAATGCGATAAAAGACGCCGAAAAAACGGCGATGCTGATAAGAGAAAAGGCAGAAGAAAAAGACCTTTTCCTCGTTATAAATAAAATCGACAAAAAGCTGATAAATAAAAAACTTCTTCCCGATGTCGATAAAATAATCGACTCGGTCGCTGTAAAAGTTATCGGACTCATACCGGCGGATTCGCGGGTGACAACCATTCACAGCAAGCAGCTTTTTGAAAGCGACCTTGATAAGGTGAAAAATCAGGTCGAGGATATTTGCAAAAGGCTTTCCGGGAAATACGTCCCGATGCGCAGATTGTAAAGAAAGGGAAAACGGATGAATATTGCGCTTATCGCACATGACAGAAAAAAAGAGCAGATGATACAGCTTTGTATCGCTTATTGCGGAATTCTCTCGAAACACAATCTTTGCGCCACCGGAACGACAGGGCGGCTTGTGGCTGAGGCGACAGGGCTGAGCATAACTTGTTTTTTAAGCGGCGCGCAGGGGGGTTCACAGCAAATAGGCGCGCGCATTGCGTATGACGAAATTGACGCGGTTGTGTTTTTTCGCGATCCCGCGCCAAAGGAAAGCGAGCCTGATTTTTTATCGGTGCTTCGCCTGTGTGACGAGCGCAGCGTTCCGATAGCGACAAACGTGGCATCAGCCGAAATGCTTGTTCACGGTCTTGAGAGAGGCGATCTCGACTGGCGTTATCTCATCAATCCCAAACTTCGAAAGGGGTAGTTACTACGAAACTTATTACCGGAATACCGCGGGGCACAAAAGACATCCTAACTTCCGAAAGCCCGAAATGGCAGTATGTTGAGGATGTTATAAAAGATGTTTGTGCCGCTTTTAATTACAGCGAAATAAGAACTCCGACCTTTGAGCATACCGAGCTTTTTTTGCGCGGCGTCGGCGATACCACCGATATCGTGCAAAAAGAGATGTATACCTTTTTGGATAAAGGTGACCGCTCGGTAACTTTGCGGCCGGAGGGAACTGCGTCGGTGGCAAGAGCGGTGCTTGAAAGCGGCATGGCAAACGAAAAACTGCCGCAAAAACTTTTCTATTTTTCAAATTGCTTTCGATATGAAAAGCCCCAGGCGGGCAGGCTTCGCGAGTTTCATCAGTTCGGAATCGAGTGTTACGGCTCGGAAAGACCGGAAGCGGACGTCGAAACTATGCTCATTGCAGCGGAAGTTATCGAAGAACTTGGAATCCCCGATATTACGCTCGAGATAAATTCGATAGGCTGCAAAGATTGCCGCGCAAAATACAGGGAAGCGCTTAAAGAGTATTTCGCAAAATCAAAGGAAACTTTATGCGAAACCTGCAAAACAAGGCTTGAAAGCAATCCTATGAGGATTCTCGACTGCAAAAGCGAGGTTTGCTCGCGCATCGCGAAAGACGCTCCGATGATACTTGATTTTCTCTGCGGAGATTGCAACACGCATTTTGAAAAAACGAAAAAGCTCCTTACGCTTTCGGGCGCAAGTTATATTGTTAATCCGAAAATCGTGCGCGGTCTGGACTATTACAACCGCACCGTTTTTGAGTTTATCAGCAACAAGATAGGTTCGCAGGGCGCGGTTTGCGCGGGCGGACGGTATGACGGGCTTTGCGCCCAAATCGGCGGAGTTGATATCCCGGCTGTCGGTTTTGCAATGGGGCTTGAGCGGATTTTGCTTGCTTTGGACGCGGCGGGGATAAATCTCCCGGGCGAGACGCCTATCGAGATTTTTATCGCTTCTTTGCCGGGGGCGGAGGAGACGGCGTTTGTTATTACAAACGGGTTGCGGAAAAAAGGATTTTCGGCGGAATGCGAAATCGCCGGAAGAAGCCTTAAAGCCCAGCTAAAATATGCCGACAAACGAAAAGCGAAATATAATATCGTTATCGGTGAAAACGAGATAAATGAAAATAAAGCTATTCTAAAAGACATGCAAAGCGGAGAAAAGCGGGAAGTTTTGCTTGATATCGACGATATTCTTTTAAGATACAATGAAATGGAGTGCAAATAATGGCAGACAATTTTTTGGGTTTAAAGAGAAGCAACTATTGCGGCGAGGTTTTGAAAAGCCTTGTCGATACAGAGGTCGTAGTTTGCGGCTGGGCGTCAAAGGTCAGAGATCACGGCGGCTTGATTTTTGTGGATTTGCGTGACAGGACAGGCGTTGTCCAGTGCGTTTTCGACAAAGCGGTTTCGGAAGAGGCATTTAACAAAGCGGTTTCGGTTCGCACCGAATTCGTTCTCGCTGTTCGCGGCAAGGTTTTGGCAAGACAAGGCACTGCAAACGATAAAATCGCAACCGGCGACATCGAAATTTATGCGGAGGAACTTCGCATTCTTTCGGCTGCGCAAACCCCTCCTTTTGAAATAATCGAAAACAGCAAAACCAACGAGGAAACGAGGCTGAAATACAGATACCTCGACCTCCGCAGACCTGACTTGCAGAGAAATATAATGCTGCGCTCCAAAATTGCTAATATTGCGAGAAATTATTTTGAAGAAAACGGATTTTTAGAGATAGAAACTCCGATTTTGGTCGGAAGCACGCCCGAGGGCGCGCGCGATTATCTTGTTCCGTCACGAATTCACAAAGGGAAATTTTACGCGCTTCCGCAGTCGCCGCAGATTTATAAGCAGCTTTTGATGCTTTCGGGATATGACCGTTACATGCAGATTGCACGCTGCTTCCGCGACGAGGATCTCCGCGCCGACCGTCAGCCGGAATTTACCCAGATTGACCTTGAACTCAGCTTTGTTAATATGGAAGAAATCTTAGAAATCAACGAAGGCTTCCTTAAACAGCTTTTTAAAGATACAAAAGGAATCACACTCGAAACTCCGTTTTTGAGACTCACATATAAAGAGGCGATGGACAGATTCGGAAGCGATAAGCCTGATTTGCGATTTGGCTTTGAGCTTAAAAATCTTTCTGACATCCTTGAAAACTGCGAATTCTCGGTGTTTTCTGATGTTATAAAACGCGGCGGAAGCGTCAGGGCGATAAATGTTAAAGGCGGCGCCGCAAGCATTACAAGAAAAGAGATAGACAAACTTCTCGAGTTTGTAAAGATATACCGCGCGAAAGGCCTTGCGTGGATCAGGCTTCACGACGAAACCACCTCATCCTTTACTAAGTTCCTTTCGGAGAGCGAAACAAGCGGGATTATGGAGAGAATGGGCGCGGAAAAAGGCGACGTTATCTTTGTTATCGCTGATAAAGATGAAATTGTTTTCGATGCGCTCGGCGCGCTTCGCTGCGAGTGCGCGGGAAGGCTGGGGCTGCTGAACAAAGAGGATTACAAATTTCTTTGGGTTACCGAATTTCCGCTTCTTGAATACGACGAAACCGATAAGCGCTATTACGCAAAACATCATCCGTTTACATCGCCTATGGAAGAGGATATCCACCTGCTCGATACAGAACCGGGCAAGGTCAGGGCAAAAGCGTATGATATCGTTTTAAACGGAACCGAAGTAGGCGGCGGCTCGATGAGAATTTATCAAAACGAGCTTCAGAGCAAGATGTTTGCGATGCTCGGATTTACACAGGAGCAGGCGGAAGCACAGTTCGGATTTCTTCTCGAGGCGTTCAAATACGGCGCCCCGCCGCACGCGGGGCTTGCATACGGGCTTGATCGCCTTGCGATGCTTCTTGTCGGGGAGGACAGCATAAGAGATGTAATTGCTTTCCCGAAGGTGCAAAATGCATCCGAGCTTATGAGCAACTGTCCGAGCGACGTTTCGGAAAAACAGCTTAAAGAGCTCGGCATAAAAATAGTCAATTCCTAAAATAGCCAAAACTTGCGCCAAAAGCGCAAGTTTTGTTTGTGAAAGGCTGTTTATTTACATTTTATTTACAAAAGAAAACTTATTTATACTTATAATGTAGATATTAAACGCAGAAAGGGCACGTCCTATGATTGAGGTCAAAAACCTTACGAAAAAATATGGGAGCCACCTGGCGGTGAATGATATTTCCTTTACCGTAAACGAGGGAGAAATTCTCGGGTTCTTAGGACCTAACGGCGCGGGAAAATCAACGACCATGAACATAATAACGGGGTATCTTTCAAGCAATATCGGAACGGTCACGGTCGGGGGAATAGACGTTCTCGAAAACCCGATAGAGGCGAAGAAAAAAATCGGATATCTGCCTGAAAACCCACCGCTTTATCTCGATATGACGGTGGGGGAATATCTCGGCTTTGTTTATGACATAAAAAAATGCAGCTTGCCGAAAGAGGCGCATATCAAAGAAATATGCGAACTTGTCAAAATAAGCGACCACTATGGCCGGCTTATTAAAAATCTCTCAAAAGGTTATAAGCAGAGGGTGGGGCTCGCGCAGGCGCTTATCGGTAATCCCGAGGTTCTCGTTCTCGACGAGCCGACTGTCGGGCTTGATCCAAAGCAGATTATCGAAATCCGCAACCTTATAAAATCTCTCGGAAAAGGGAGGACGATAATCCTCTCGTCGCATATTTTGCCCGAGGTCCAGGCGATATGTGAAAAACTGATTGTTATTTCAAAAGGCGAAATCGTCGCTAACGACACGCCGGAAAACCTCTCTAAAAGCGTAGCTTCCGCAGGGCGGCTTCAGGCGCAGATTTGCGGCGCGGTGCCCGAGGTTTTAAAAGCGGTAAAAAATCTTGAGGGTGTGCGGTATGCGGAGCTGATAATGGAAAAAGCTGATGATGCCGCGGATTATATCATCGAATCCGAAAAAGGGATAGATATCAGGAAAGCGCTCTTTAATATGCTCGCGGCAAAATCGATGCCTTTAATCGGACTCCGCTCGCTTGATATGTCGCTTGAAGAGATATTTATTTCGCTTACAAAAGCAGAGATAGAGGAGGTGTAAAAATTGCTTGCAATTTATAAAAGAGAATTAAAGGCATATTTCACATCTCCGATAGGTTATATTTTGATGGCGATTTTCGCCGCATTTACAGGTTTTTATTTTGGTTTCGGAAATCTCAGCAGCGCATATCCGATGTCGGATTTGTCGTCGCTTTTCCAGTTTATAATGATAATTATCCTCGCGATTTATGCGCCGATTCTGACAATGCGGCTTTTCAGCGATGAAAAAAAGCAGAAAACCGACCAATTGCTGCTGACTGCGCCGGTAAAACCGCTTGGAATAGTTCTTGGGAAATATCTTTCCGCGCTTAGCTTTTTCACCCTTTCGCTTTCGATAACGATAATATACGGATTTGTTACAAGCATTTTCGGAAAGCCTGTTTGGGCGATTTTCTGCGGCAACTTTTTTGCGGCTTTCCTTATCGGGGCGGCACTTATCGCTATTGGAATGTTCATGAGCAGTCTCACCGAAAGCCAGATGGTCGCGGCGTTTTTGACCTTCGGAACAATCGTTTTGCTCTTTTTGTTCCAGCAGGCGGCGTCGGCGGTGACAAATCCGATACTTCTCAAAATCTTTACAGCGCTTTCGATTTACAGTCACGCTTTTGAATTCCTGTCGGGAATATTCGATTTTTCCGCGATTATTTATTATCTAAGCGTTGTGGCGATTTTTGTTTTTCTTACCGTTAGAATAATTGAGAAAAAGAGGTGGGCATAATGGGAAAATTCACGCTAAAACGCGCTCAGAAATACGGCGCCGCCTCCACAGCGCTCACCGTGATTTTTATTGCGGTCGTTGTGCTTATTAACATTCTTGTGACCGTGCTTGTCGATATTTTTCCGCTGAAGCTCGATTTGACCGGCGAAAAACTTTATGAAATAAGCGATGAAACAAAAAAAGTTCTCTCGAGTTTAAAAGAAGAGATAACGATTTATATTTTTACTCCCGAAAATCAGTTCAATAAACTGCTCCTTGAGAACATCAAAAAATACGACCAGCTTTCGGATAAGGTGTCTTATGAATATGTTGACTTAACCCTTAATCCGCAATTTGCAAAAGAATATGAAAAAGGCGGAAGCTCGCTTACCGCGTCATCGATTCTTGTCAAAAGCGATAAAAGATACAAAATTCTTGAAAGCGAAGACTTGTTTCAATACGCGCAGGACGGCTATACCATGACCGGCCTAAAAGCAGAGCAGAAGATTACAAGTGCGATAATATATGATTCAAACGAAGATATTATCGGGATTTACGGCACGACAGGGCATCAGGAATCCGAAATGCCGGCTATGCTCGGTTCGATTGCGGAGGATAACGGATATGTCGCAGGAAGCGTCAATCTGATGAGCGAAGAAATCCCGGATGACGCGAAGGCGGTGGTGGTATACGGCCCTACGAAAGATTTTACCGAGGAAGAAATAAATAAGCTCGCCGCTTTTATCGACAGGGGAAACACCTCGATTTTATTTTTCGCTATGCAAAACGACCAGCTCCAAAGGCTCAGCGCATATATGGCCGAGTGGGGTATTGTGGTAAATAACGACCTTGTTTTAGATATGAAAAACGCTTACGGCCAGCCTTATGTCCCGATGGCGGAGAGCTCGCGGGAAAGCAGCGTAACCGAAAACATTTCGGGAACGATAATCTGCCCGGGCGTTAGCTCGATAAATCTTTTGTTTTCGGCAAACGGAAGTTATTCCACCGAAGCGTTCCTCACAACTTATGCAACCTCTTATGCAAAGGCGTTTACCGAGGATATTACAAATAATTTTGAAAAAGCTCCGGGGGACAAATCCGGCCCGTTCATCGTCGCTGCCAAAGGCACAAAGTTTGTAAGCGGCAAAAATGAGTCGGTCGAAAGCTCAATTTATGTCTACAGTTGCCTCGATTTTGCGAGCGATGCGGTTATTTCCACCGGCACCTTTTCGAACGGGGACGTCATTGCTTCCAACCTCTCGCTTATCGGCGGGGATAAGGATTCGGTCACAATCGCGCCGAAATATTTCCTTGATCCGCTAATGAATATCAATCAAACTACCGCAACTATTTTGACCGCGCTCTTTGCGGTTATTATTCCGCTGCTGCTTGTCGCGGCGGGAATTATCGTGTTTGTACGGAGAAAAAATCTATGAAAAAATATTTAAAAACCATTATAATTCTCGCGGCCGCGGTAATCCTCGTTGTCGGCGCGATTTTCGCGTTAAAACTAATAAAAAAGCCGGAAGATGAGCCCTCGGATTTTGTGCCGTCGGACGCTATCACGGTTATTAAAAAAACGCCGGCAGAAATTAAGAAAATCACGGTAAAAAACGAAAAGGGGACATACACAATAGCAAAAACCGAGAGCGGTTATTTGCTAAATGATGACCCTACCTTGCCGGCCAATAACGATTATCTGTTAAGCGCATATAACGTGCTGGGAAATCAGAGCGCCAGCAAAGAGGTAAAGAGCGATTTGGCGGATTTGGCGGGATATGGTCTTGCGCAGCCGCGAACCGTTACGGTCGAGACCGCCGACGGGGAAATCGAATACTATGTCGGGGATGAGTCTCCGCTCGGCGACGGCTGCTACTGCTATATTAAAGGCGAAAACCGCATCCTTCTTCTTCCGAGCACCCCGACCTTTGCTGTGAACTTCGGCAAGAACGACTTTATCTCTATTGATGTAGTTAAAAACATCTATGAACTGCCGGAGAAACTCACCTCGCTTAAAATTGAGGGCAAGGACAGAGAAAGTTTTGAATTTATTCGCAAAACCGATGAGGTGTTTGGCGAAACAGGAAAATTCAGCCGGTATTCTTTGGTGTCGCCCGCAAATGCGGATATCGACGACGAAAAGGTAAAAGAAAAACTTCTCGGCTTTTTTGAAACATTCCGGCCGATGGTTGCCGCGATTACAAACCCGGCCGCGCCCGATTTTGAAAGCACGGGACTTATGAATCCCGCTTCGAAAATTACCGCGGTCTATGACGGAAAAGAATACACCTTCAGCCTCGGCGGAGAAAATCTTGACGGAAACAGGTATCTATACATATCGGGAACCGATGTAATTTATCTTGCCGAACCGGACAGCGTCAAATTTTTCGACGTAACAAGTTTTGATATTATTAGCAAAACAATTTATATAAGGTATCTCAGCTCGTTTGACAGCATTTCGATGACTGCGGACGGCATTCTGAAAAACTTTGATATTAGCGGAGAAGAAACTTCGCTTGTTGTAAAAAAAGACGGCGCAATAGTAAACACCGATAACTTCGCAAAAATGTGCCAAAACGCGCTTTCGGTTCTCGCAAAAGGCGAAGAAAAGAAACCGGAAAACGCAAAACTTTTGGCGTCGCTGACCTTCCACAGCAGAGCGGGAACGACCGATGTTCTTCGCTATTACGAGAAGGACGCGCGGCATGCGTATATTGAGCTCAACGGATTATCGTATTATTACGGCGAGCGGGCGTCGCTTGATTCCTTTATTGAGCAGCTGAAATCAAATTATAATTAAAAAAATAAACGGGCTTAAAGCCCGTTTATTTTTTTCTATAAACAATTGTTTTCTGATCGGTTACGGTTGTCAGGGTGTCTTCTTTTTCATCATATGTGAAAACCTGCGCGCTCTTCCAGCTTCCGTTTTCGGGAATAACCTCGACCTTGTTTTCCTCGGTTCGGTATTCGCCCATTATAAGCCGTCCGCCGACATTTATCTTTACCGAATCGTCATCGACAAATTCATACGAAGAAGTGCCGGAACCATATAGGTTGTACTCATATAAACCCGAAAGGTGCTTTTCGCCGCATGAGGCAAGGCAAAATGAGAAAATCAAAATTGCGAAAAATATAAAACATTTTTTCATAGATTCTTGTAGCTTCCTTTTTATCTTTTTAAAATATTTTCTACTTCGGCTAAATCGTCCGGAGTATTTACGCCATAGGCTTCTTCGATATTTTTCGTGGCGTAAACGCAAACTTTTTCGCCGCTTTTTGCCATGAGCTCGGGAAGATCGGTCAGATAATATTCGCCCTGGCTGTTATCGGAAGAAAGAAGCGGTAAATATTTCGATAAAAGTGAGGCTTTGAATAAATAAACGCCGACATTGAGAAAGGTTATTTTTTTCTCTTCCTCGCTGCAATCCCTGTCCTCAATTATTTTAACGAAATGCCCTGCGCTGTCGGTCACGACTCTGCCGTAAGGCATTTTTTCTTTGACATCGGCTGCAAGAATAACGCCGGAGGCGTTTTCCTCATTATATAATTTGTAAATATTATCGATTGTCGATTTTTGCAAAAGCGGCATATCTCCGTTTACGATAAAAACCGGTCCGTCATAGTTTTCAAGTTCGGGCAAAGCGCAGGAAACGGCGTGCCCGGTGCCTTTTTGCTCGCTTTGCAAGGCGTAGCGGTATTCATCGCCGAGAAGCGATTTGACCTTGTCGCCCATAAAGCCGATAACAATAATAACATCGCGTTTCGGAATATCAAAAAGCGATAAAACATATGAAATCAAGGGTTTCTCAAGCGCACTGCGCAAAACTTTCGGAAGCTGCGTTTCCTCGCTGTTCATCCTTTTTCCGGCGCCTGCGGCAAGTATGATTGCTTTCATCTATATTTCCCCTATTTCTTTTTCTACATTTTTTATAATGGTAAAGACCGAAT
>JAVBPR010000024.1:0-17007 GCA_031549485.1 Eubacteriales bacterium
GGTGCGGGCATCGGCGGCGGATGTGGCGTGCAAACCGGCGGCGCGGGCGGAACAATCGAAATAAGCGACGGCACGGTTACCGCGACAGCAACAAGAGGTGCGGGCATAGGCGGCGGATATGGCGGTACCGGCGGCGCGGGCGGAGATATTACAATAAGCGGCGGGATTATTGCAGCAAATTCAGACGAAGGCGCGGGCATCGGGGGCGGACATGGCGGAACCACAGGCGGCGCAGGCGGAACAATCGAAATAAGCGGCGGCACGGTTACCGCGACATCGACAAGCAACGGTGCGGGCATCGGGGGCGGACATGGCGCGGACGCCGGCGGAGCGGGCGGAGATGTTAAAATAACTGCCGGAAACGTTACAGCGAATTCGATAAGTGGTGCGGGCATCGGGGGAGGATATTGCAGATTTAGCGGCGGAGCGGGCGGAACAATCGAAATAAGCGGCGGCACGGTAACGGCGGAAGCATCAACTGGCGCGGGCATCGGCGGCGGTACCGGAAGTAGCAGCTTCGGCGGCGCGGGCGGGACAATAGCGATAAGCGGCGGCGCGGTAACGGCGGAATCAAGAGATGGCGCGGGCATAGGCGGCGGATATGGCGGTACCGGCGGCGCGGGCGGAAATGTTACAATTAAAGATGCCACCGTAAACGCAAAAAGCGGGAACTCAAACGGCGTTATCGGGACCCCTTACGGTATGGATATCGGCGGCGGAAAGGGCCTCTCAACACGCGGCGCGGGCGGAACCCTTACAATCGACACAACCCCGGGAAAAAACACCGCCCTTAACCTGAAGTCAAACGGAACAAACGCGGCAATGGCGGCGTCGATAGGCACCTGCGTTATCACCGACCTTTCGGGTGGCGGGCAGAATACGGTTGCGCCATACAACATAGCCGGAACATATTCGAAATTAATTGCAAATAATGCTGCGGCAAGTTCGAATAACGCGCAAAAAGCGCTTTGGAAAACAGGGATATATAAAAGCGGCACAGTTGTGGAACTTACCCCGGCGCCCCCTCCTGCGGGAATGAAATTAGCCTGGACGGTAAACAGCGGCGGACCGGTAACGATTTCGGATGACAATAAATTCACAATGCCGGCAAACGCGGTGGAGCTGACCGCCGCTTATGAATATCAGGGCGGCGGAGCGCCGAAGAGCCCGGTGGTGACCTTTGAGTCAAACGGCGGCACGGCAATTGGTAAAGTCACCGTAACGTACGGCGGCAAGGTTGCAAGACCGGCCGATCCGACAAAAGCGGGATATGATTTTACCGGCTGGTATTCTAACCCAAAATGCACAACGCCGTTTGATTTCGAACTGAAGATATATGGCGACACGACCATATACGCAGGCTGGAAAGAAGCGGAACCGGACGATCCGGATGATCCGGATGACCCCGATGATTCTGACTATTTTAATGACGACAACGGGCACTGGGCGGAAGAATATATCAACCTGCTTGCGGCAAACGGATATGTCGGCGGCACGGCAGAGAAAACATTTTCGCCCGACAAAAAGGTCGGCAGGGCAGAGCTTGTGCAGATACTTTACAACGCATTCGGCAACGGAAAAATCTCGGCGGCGGGGCCGTTTACCGATATATCGGGCGGCTGGTACGAGAAAGCGGTCAACTGGGCTTACGAAAACGGAATCATAAACGGTGTAACCGAGGAGCTCTTTGAACCGGACGGAACAGTTACAAGAGAGCAGGCGGCGGCAATACTCGCCCGGCTTGCGAAAAAGATGGATATACAGCTTGTCGATGTGAACACGAAAAAAGATTTTGCGGACGGCGGAGAAATCTCGCCGTATGCGGCAGACGCGGTAGAAACCTTGCAAAAAGCGGGAATTCTCGGCGGCAGGCCGGACGGCACCTTCGGGCCGAAAGACTCGATGACAAGAGGCGAGATGGCAAAGGTCATCTGCATTCTGCTTGAATACGCGGGAAAAATCGCGAAGGCGTAAACTGAAATATATATTTGCAAAGCCCGCCGAAACAGGCGGGCTTTGTTTTATATCAGCACAAAATGTCACATAAAATTTTGCCATGATAAATAAAAATCCGCCGCCCGATAATAATAGTCTAAAAAGGGAGACGGTGCGATGAAAAAAATAATTTGCGTTTTTCTGGCGTTTTGCCTGTTTTTTGCCGACGCGGCGGCATTTTCTTACACGATTGTCAGCGGTGACACGATTTCGCTTATCGCGCGGAAATACAATATAACCGAAAGCGAGCTTTTGGCGGCTAACCCCCAGGTTACAAACCCGAATTACATCTCGGTCGGTCAGGTGCTGGAAATTCCTGCGCCGCAAGGCTCTTCGGTGCCAAAGGGGAGGGACAGCCTGACCTATCTTTACGGCGGAACGACCTCCTCGTATCTCAAAATTTTAAACAGCACAAACGATTCTATAAGAACGATTTGCCCCGATTATTTCGATATTACCGAAGACGGGCGGCTGCTTATAACGCCGTCAAATAAAATCGACCAAAGTTTTGTCGATGCGCTGCATTATCGGGGGTTTATCATAACGCCCTTCATCAGCAACCACTGGGATAAGGATAAGGGCAACGCCGCGCTGAATAACCGCGAAGCTCTTGCCACTCAGGTAGCGGCGAAAATTATCGAGCATAATTTGGACGGCATAAATGTCGATATCGAAAACGTAAACGAAAAATACAGGGCGGCGTATACCGATTTTGTGCGGCTTTTGCGGCAAAAACTTCCGCCGGACAAAATCGTGACCGTTGCTGTTGCGGCAAACCCGAAAAACTGGCAGACCGGCTGGCACGGTTCGTACGACTATAAGGCGCTGTCGGATAACAGCGATTATCTGATGCTGATGACCTATGACGAATCCTATCAGGGCGGTCCGGCGGGACCGATTTCAAGCAAACAGTTTTTTGAGGATTCGATAAGCTATGCGCTTAATAAAGGTGTGCCGAAAGAAAAAATAATAGCGGGGCTGCCGTTTTTCGGACGATATTGGAAAAGCGGCTCCGCCACCGGCGGGTACGGGATTTCGGATTTGGATATCGATTACCTTGTCGAAAATTATTCCACCCTTGTTTTTTACCATCACGACACGCAGTCCTGCAACGCGGTTGTGACAATCAGCGAAAGCGATCCTAAACCGAAACTTTGGGGCGGGCAAACCCTTTCGGCGGGGACCTACAGCATTTGGTACGACAATGTCACCGCAATAAAATACAAACTTAAAGTTATCGATGATCTTGACCTTAGGGGCGCGGGCAGCTGGGCGCTGGGGCAGGAGAGCAAAACGACCTGGAGCGTTTACACCGGCGCGCTTAACGGAAAATCGCTTGTGCAGGACGAGGGCGAAGCGCCCGCCGTGCCGGGAGAGGGATATCCTGACGTAGCGCGGATTATCGAGCTTCTTCGAAGCGCGGGTGATCAGCGCGCGTTATCCGAAAACACCAGGCTCACAAGGGGAGAAGCCGCGGTAATTTTGGCGAAAATCAGCTATGTCGAGCCGGAATCCGGCGGCGCGGGATTTTCGGATACGGCCTATTATTGGGGCGGAGAATATCTGAACGCTTTAAAGCGGCGAAGGCTCATAAACGGCTATAACGGCGACACTTTCGCCCCCGACCGGTTGATTTCGCGCGAGGAAATGGTAACGCTTCTCGACCGAACCCTCGTTTTGCCGAGCACCATCGACTATCACGAAGTGAAATTCCGCGATGTCGCGCCCGAGCGGTGGTCGTATAATGCCGTTTCAAGGCTGCATTACTTCGATATTTTGCGCGGATTTGACGAATACACCTTTAAGCCGGCCGATAATCTGACCGTCCTCCACATGGCGTTTATACTCGACCGGATTTTGCGTTATGAATATCCTTTCAACCCCAATCAGTATATGGGCATGACGCTGCTTCGCGGTAAACCGCCCGAGGCCGTCGAACCAATATTAGAACCAAGATAGTTTTATTCCTCCTACGGAGTCTGCTTAAACTTGCTCGCCGGGGAATATTAGGAACGGTGAATCTTAGGAAGCAAGCTGTATTGGCCAGGGCGAAGATGTTTGCGTGGTGAATCTTTTTATTCCGCCTATGGCGACTGCTTAAATTAGCTCGCCGGGGAATATTAGGAACGGTCAATCTCAGGAAGCAAGCAGTATTGGGCAGGGCGAAGATGTTTGCGTGGTGAATCTTTTTTTATTCCGCCTACGGAGTCTGCTTAAACTTGCTTGCCGAGAATGCAGAGAACGGTGAACCTTAGGAAGCAAGATATATTGGGCAGGATGAAGATGTGTGCGCGGCAGATCCCAATAAGCGAAGTAAACTTAGTATTGTTATGAGAAGGACTTAAATCTCATAAAACAAGTTTTATCGGAACCTGCAAAAACAATATTTGATTACCCTCTTTAGCCTGGCTTCTTTCTTTGCTGTGCCTGCGCGGAACAGACGAGCTATGCTCGCCTGATGGCGGCGAAAGCCGCCGGCGGCCGCATTCGCGGCCGGTTCCGCGAAAAGATTTGTTCTTTCCAAATGTTATTTATAGAAATAGCGGACAAGGAGGCTGCCAAAATTACTCATTGTTAATTGTCTTTGCTTGCCTTGATTCGCGATTTCCGCATTCTTGACCAATCCTTCTTTGCCGAGCCCTTGCGGAACAGGCGAGCTGTGCTCGCCTGTTGGCGGCGAAAGCCGCCGGCGACCGCATTCGCGGCCGGTTCCGCGAAAACCGGCTTGCTTCCGCAGACGCATCACTTATTAATTAAAAGCCGCCGAGCAACGCTCGGCGGCTTTTCTAAATTATTAACTTTATCCGCAGGCGCAAAAGCAATTGTATTAAAATAATTTGCTGATCAGCCACAGAATGCCGTAAAAAACCGGGAGGTGCAGAATATAAATCCAAAGTGTGTGCCGCCCGAAAAAGCCGAAAAACGGGATTTTCGCGCGATAAAACCCGGAGGGTGCGGCGCCGCTTACAATCGGCCGGCCGAGAGCCGCCGCCGCGAAGAAAAGGAAAATCCACGGGAAAAGAGGGAAATAATCAAGCGAGGTAAACCCTCTTTCGGGGAATCCGAAAATGAGGAAATAAGGTAGTTCCGACGGCGGCGCGATAACGGTCACCGCGTAATAAACGAAAAACAGGAGAAAAAAGCAAACCGACTGTGTTTTCCATGAAAATTTCAGCATCTGCTTTTTAAAAAGACCGTAAATCAGCATCGAAAATCCGAACATCGAGAGGATTCCGAAATAGACCGGCTGGTCGGGGAAAAGGAAAAAAGATGCGGCGGTAACGGCAAGGGCGGCGGCGATAATCTGGACCGCCCTTGAGATAACGCGCTGCGAAAAATTTGTGCAAATCCCCGAAACGCCTATAAAAACGGCCACAAAAAGAAAATGGATAAATTCAAAATACGGCGCGTGAATTATCGGCATCGTGATTTTCGGGAAAAACATTTCTATCATGATAAAAAGATGATGGATAAGCATCGCGAAAATGGCAAGGCCGCGCAGGTCGTCAAGGATTTGCAGACGGCCCTGCGGCAAAAGCTTTTTTTCGGAAGGGGAGGCGTTATTTTGTTTTTCTAAAGAAGAATTAATCAAATTATTCTCCAATCAAACATTAAACCTAAACAGCACGACGTCACCGTCTTTAAATATATATTCTTTGCCCTCACTGCGATATACGCCTTTTTCTTTTGCGGCGGCGATGCTTCCGAGCGCGGCGAGCTCATCAAACGAAACTATCTCGGCACGGATAAAGCCGCGCTCAAAATCGCTGTGGATTTTGCCGGCCGCCTGAGGCGCTTTGGTGCCGGCTTTTATTGTCCATGCGCGGACTTCCTCCGGTCCTGCGGTGAGGTAACTGATCAGCCCGAGCAGCTTATAACAGGCTTTTACAAGGCGGTCAAGCCCGCTCTCGGAAAGCCCGAGTTCTGATAAAAAGAGAGCTTTGTCGTCTTCGGGAAGCTCGGAAATTTCCTGTTCGAGTCCCGCGCAGATAGGCATAGCTTCGTTGCCTTCCTCGGCTGCGCGCGCCAAAACTTTTTGGAAATTTTGATTATTTTCAACGCCGCCTTTAAAATCCGCTTCAGAAAGATTCGCGGCGTATAAAACGGGTTTTGAAGTAAGCAAATTTACCTCCGACAGAAAGGAGGTCTCTTCGTCGGTTTGCTCAACACTGCGCGCAGGCATACCGTTTTCAAGAGCTTTGTAAACGCGGGAAAAGAAATTTTCCTGCGCGAGATATTTTTTATCGCCTTTTGCGTTTTTTCGCGCCCGCTCGATAGCCTTGGCGCAGGTTTCCATATCCGCAAAAATAAGCTCAAAATTAATCGTTTCGATATCGCGCAGCGGCTCTATACTGCCGTCGACATGGGTTATGTTTTCGTCCTCAAAACAGCGGACGACGTGAACTATTGCGTCGACCTCGCGTATATGCGAAAGAAATTTGTTCCCGAGCCCCTCGCCCTTGGAGGCGCCTTTTACAAGCCCGGCGATATCCACAAATTCGATAACCGCAGGAGTTACCTTTTTCGGATCGTACATTTTGGCGAGAACGTCAAGGCGGAAATCGGGAACGGCGACCATTCCGACATTCGGCTCTATTGTGCAAAAAGGATAATTGGCGCTCTCGGCGCCCGCATTTGTGATAGCATTAAAGAGAGTGCTTTTGCCGACATTCGGCAGTCCGACAATTCCAAGTTTCATTTTTTGACATATTCCTTTTTCTAAAATTGTTAACAATTACTTAACTATTTGGAAAGAATTTTTATTCATAATAGGATTATAAACTACAGCTATGCATGCTGGCAATAAGGAGAGTGATTCAGGTTGTCGGATAAAATCAAGGTTTTGGTCTGCGATGACGATAAAAATATATGCGAGCTGCTCCGTCTTTACCTTGTTAAAGAGGGGTTTGACGTCGTGCTCGCCTTTGAGGGAGAAAGCGCCCTTCAAAATTTTGAAAGAGAAAAATTCGACATTGTTTTGCTTGATATTATGATGCCGAAGGTTGACGGCTGGCAAGTTTGCAAGGAAATCAGAAAAAAATCAAACTGCCCGATTATCATGATTACCGCGAAAGGCGAAACGTTCGACAAGGTTCTCGGCCTTGAACTCGGCGCGGACGATTATATGGTGAAGCCGTTTGATACAAAAGAGGTTGTTGCGCGCATTAAAGCGGTTGTCCGCAGGGCGAGCGATTCGGGAAAAGCGCCCGAAGAAAAACCTGACCTCAATTACGACAGAATTTATATCAGCCTGAAAAACTACGAGCTTAAAATCGACGGAAAGCAGATAGACATTCCGCCGAAAGAACTTGAGCTTTTGTATCATCTCGCGTCCAATCCCGACAAGGTTTATACGAGAAACCAGCTTCTTGACGAGGTTTGGGGATTTGACTATTTCGGGGATTCAAGAACAATTGACGTTCATGTTAAAAGACTTCGCGAAAAACTTGAAAACATCTCGCCGAAATGGGAGCTTAAAACCGTTTGGGGCGTGGGGTACAAGTTCGATACTTATGACAATTAGTGTGCTTTGAGCGCCGCTCGCCCGGTAGGCAATTGACAATTGACAATGAATAATTGACAATTATGGAAGCCACCGAGCATTGCTCGGCGGCTTTGATTAAAAGGAACACGGGAAAGCAGGGAGCGCCGCGGAATCCGCCGCAAAACGGCGCAGGCGGCGAAAGCCGCCTGTAGGCGAGCATAGCTCGCCCATTCCGCGGAATAAAAAGGCGAAAAAAGTTTAATATGACCTACTTTAAGAGTGTCCCCCGTTCTTAATATTCTCGGCGAGAAAATTTAGGCAGACGCCGTAGGCGGAATAAAAAGGCGAACGTTAATAAATAGTTTCCGATTAGAATAAAACTTTCTTTAAGAGAATCACCGTTCTCAATATTCTCGGCGAGAAAATTTAGGCAGACGCCGTAGGCGGAATAAAAAGGAGGGATGGGCCATTGCGCAAAAAGCTGTTTTCAAAAATCATGGCGGCGGGAATCGCGATAACATTTATTAGCTTTTCTATTCTCGCATGTCTGCTTGTTATGATTACCGCGCAACACACAAAAGACGAGCGCGTAAAGGTTATGAAGTCTTTCGGCACATCGCTTTCCGAACTTAGCAACATGATTATTTATCCGTTTGCATCGGCCGATACGCAGGCGATTTTCGAGCTCAACCTCAAGGTTATCGCCGAGAGTCTTGATGCCGAAATTATAGTTACCGACGCGCAGGGCGTAGTTGTGATGAAATCGCAAAACTCCACCCTTTCGGGCAAAAATGTTGTTGACGGCTCGATAATTTCCACCCTTGTCGAGCGCGGGGAATACACCAATGTCGGCAAGCTCGGCGGAGTATACGGCGAGCGGAAATACAATGTCGGCGTTCCGATATACAGCAGAAACGGAAGCGCCGTTATCGGCGCAATTTTTGTCAGCAGCCCGCCCTCGGCAAATATAGGCTTTCTCGGGGATGTCGGACGGCTGTTTACCTTCAGCTTTTTTGCAGTAATCGGTCTTAGCATAATGCTCAGCTTTATCGCGACAAGACATTCTCTCTCTCCGATAAAAGAGCTCACAAAAGCGTCGAAAAGTTTTGCGGGAGGAGACTTTTCGCAAAGGGTGGAATACCACAGAGACTCGGATATGGGCGAGCTTGTCGAGAGCTTTAATAATATGGCGGCATCGCTTGAAAATCTTGAAAATACAAGGCGAACTTTTATCGCGAACGTGTCGCACGACCTTCGGACGCCTATCACCACAATCGGCGGATTTGTCGACGGCATCCTTGACGGAACAATTCCGGAGGAGGAACAGCGGCGATATCTTGAAATTGTTTCAAGCGAGAGCAGGCGGCTTTCAAGGCTTGTAAAAACCCTGCTTGATATTTCGAAAATAGAATCAAAGGCTTATGAACTGAGTATTTCCGAACTCGACTTAACCGAGATTGTTCGCCGAACCACGCTGTCGTTTTGGGACAGAGTTGAGGAGAAAAAACTACAGCTTGACCTCTCTATTCCGGAGAGCGAGCTTGAAATAGAAGGGGACAGCGACGCACTGACGCGGGTTTTTTACAATCTGCTCGATAACGCGGTCAAGTTCACCGAGAACGGCGGATATATTCTTGTAGCCCTGCGCGACATCGGAAACGATGCCGAATTCAAGATAAGAAACAGCGGCGGCGGAGTATCGAGAGAAGATTTGAATATAATATTTGAAAGATTTTATAAAAGCGACGCTTCAAGAGGAATCGACAAAAGCGGACTCGGTCTCGGGCTGTATATTGTTAAAATGATTGCGGAGATGCACGGCGGATATGTAGGCGTCACGTCGGACGGCGGAAGCTACTGCGAATTTACCGTGCGCCTGCCGAAAAAACAAAAATATATAAAAAAACCATAAACGGTAAGGAGAGATATGATGCAAAACAACAAGGGATTAAAGGTTTTTGTAATTATCATTTCGATAATTTTCGTGCTGTCGGTGCTCAGCGCGATTGCAGGAGCCGCGCTGTTTTACACCAATCGTCAGAGCTTTGCAAACAATTTTAACGCCTATGGAGAGGTGCTTGAAAACTGGTTTGCGGATATTTTCCAAGTTGGTCCGGACGGCGGGCACGACACTGATGACAGTATAATCACGCCGGATGAGGGCGCGCCGAATGTCGGGCAGGATGGCGATATTATCCGCCACGGCACGCCCGATTACGACAGCGACCGCCAGACGCTATCGGTCCGCGACATCGCGGCGAGAGGGAAAAAATCGGTTGTCGGGATTGTAGTGACGGCGTATAACGGTTCGGGCGGCGGCTCCGGAATTGTCCTTACCGAGGACGGTTACATTGTTACAAACGCACACGTTGTAGAGGGCGCGCAAACGATAAAAGTCGTTCTTGACGACGCGGCGAAAACAGAATATACGGCGACGGTTATCGGGCAGGACGCGCAAACCGACATCGCGGTTATTAAGGCGGAGGGCGCAAGCGATCTTACGCCCGGCGAATTCGGCGATTCGGATAAGCTTGCTGAGGGCGATATTGCCGTTGCGGTTGGTAATCCGAGAGGGCTTGAACTCCAGGGCACGGTCACGGTCGGGTATATTTCGGCGATAAACCGCAATCTCGACGTTGACGGACAGATTTTGACCCTTATTCAGACCGACGCGGCGATAAATCCCGGTAATAGCGGCGGCGCTCTTTTAAATGAATTCGGTCAGGTTATCGGTATAAATTCGAGAAAATTCAGCACCGAGCTTTATGAGGGGCTTGCCTTTGCGATACCCTCGAATATCGCCGTTCCGATTATTAACGAGCTTAAATCAAACGGCCGCATTGAAGGTCGCCCGATGTTCGGGATAACCGGCGCAACGATAGACGCGCAAACGGCTTTTGAAAATAATTTGCCGCGCGGCGTTTATATTGAAACTGTAGAGGCGGACAGCGATATGGCCGCAAAAGGCGTTAAATCAGAGGATATAATCGTTGCAGTGAACGGAATTCGCATAAATTCGCTTGAAGAATTGAACGCCCAAAAATCCAAATATAAGGCGGGCGACACCGTTAAAATAACGGTGGTGCGACAGAGAGAGCAACTCGAGTTTGAAATAGTTTTGGGCACGGCAAAATAAGTGTGCGAGAGGAAGCGCCGTCCTTGAAAATGAGGCCGATCGGTCAAACT
Organism: Eubacteriales bacterium; assembly: GCA_031549485.1. GTDB lineage: Bacteria > Bacillota > Clostridia > Oscillospirales > Feifaniaceae > JAVBPR01. The sequence continues at coordinate 10,667 of JAVBPR010000024.1, forward strand.
ATGCAGAGCACCGAAGTGTGCGAGCTGCATGTTTGCAGGGAGGCAGAACTTTTCGAGGGAAAAGGCGGAGCGGAGCATGACTGATAAGTGTGCCAGCCGCACGAAGTGCGGCGTGGCAATTTTGGAAGCCGGCTTCGCCGGCAATGGTTAGTTAACAATGAACAGTTAACAATTATGGAAGCCGCCGGGCAACGCTCGGCGGCTTTTTATTCCTCTTTTTTATTCCTCCTACGGAGTCAGCTTAAATATGCCCGCTTAGAATATTGAGAATGGCAAATCTCTTAAAGCAAAGCTAAAGAGCCGTTGCGAAATTTGTATCCGTTTTGGCAAAACCTTATCCTCGCGGAACACGCCGCTGTTGCGGCGATTCGGGCGGGAAATCCCGCCCGCGGGCGAATGAAATTCGCCATGTTCCGCGATAGTCTTAGTGCAATAACGATTTTTATCAATGCCGTTTAAGTCGGAGATTAAAATTGTTGCTTGCCTACCCGGCTGCTTTTTTATTTGCCGTTATTTGTATCGTGCTTTAATTCAAATTCCGCTTTCGCACTCTCATCAGTCAGGCTCACATCGCCGATTTTCTCTGCGGAGAAAACTTGCTTTGCAACGCTTCGCGCGGCTCTCGCGGGCGGCACCACCGGTTCCCCCGCGTGCCCCTTGTCCGGCTCCGCTCCATCTCTCTTCCTCGAATTTGGCCCGCTACCATCTCGCAAAAAAGATGCACACTTCGGCGCCTTTTTATGCGAGCATGTTCTCTTGCAAATTTTCGGGAGATGTTCGCTTCCGCCTTTCTTTTTCCCTGTCTACGACGGGTTTGTTGCGTACGCTCGCATTCTTTTAATCAATGCCGGCGGAGCCGGCTTCCGTAATTGTCAATTATCCATTGTCAATTGTCAATTGACTGTGGCGTTCGCTCTCGCGCTCTCATCTTGCGGATCATGTTTTATATTCTTTTTCGGAAATTTTTGTCCTTTTGCGTTTTTCTTTTTACCCATATTTACCTCTTCGTATTCGGCCCGAGCGGCTCTTTTTTACTGTTATGGCCCTGTTTTATAACCTTGCTGTTATGCCCGGCAATTCGCTGGGCCCGTTTGCTTGTTTCTTTGCTTGACATATTATCACCTCAAATATAGTTTTCCGCGAAAGACGGCCGGTATGCAAAAATCGTCTGCCCGGAGTGCCGGAAAATTTGCGGATTTTGCATATTTTAAGGGCATAATAGCATTTTAGGGAGTGAAATATGTCCTATTATAATTATCACGCCACGGCGAAACAGCTTATAAAAGATGGGAAACTGGTTAAATGGTATTTTACCGAAAAACACAATCATATTAGTCCGGCGTTGGTGCTGGTTTTTGCCGATTCCGCTCATCCGGTTATGCCGATTCGCGAATACCGCTGGCCGGAGTATATACGCATTCTGCCCGCCGAAAAAGAAAAGAAAAATTAAAGGAAAACCCGACTATGGCAGATCAAAATAAATGTTAAGAGGTGCTTTATTTGGTCCGAAAATTTTTGGTAAAATGGAAACCGCTTATACTTTGCCTTGCAATCAGCCTTGGCGCGGGCGGGATTTCTGCGCTGATTACCGGCAAAAGCATGGAAATTTACAAAACGCTTGCCCGACCGCCGCTTTCGCCGCCGAGCATGGTGTTTCCGATAGTTTGGACGATTTTATTTGCCCTCATGGGCATTTCATCATATATGGTGCTTGTGTCGGAAAATATCCGCCAAAAGGCGGCTTTGCGCGTTTACGGCATACAACTATTTGTAAACATTCTGTGGTCGCCTATCTTTTTTCGGTTTGAATCGTTTTGGTTTGCTTTTGGGTGGCTGATACTGTTATGGTTGCTTATTATCGCCACAATTATTTTGTTTTACAGAATCAATAAAACCGCGTCATGGCTTCTATTCCCGTATTTTTTATGGGTAACTTTTGCGGGCTACTTGAATTTTGGAATAGCGGTTTTAAACAGGTAGCCGGGCAAGAAGAAAAAGCCGCCCGAGATTTCGGGCGGCTTTTGAGATGAAAAGAAGGACGAATCTGTTAGCGTATAAGTGATTTTGCGGCGTTTGCAAGGATTTCGCCAAAAGAGAGAAGCGGGCTTCCGCTTGGAAAATCAAAGGCGCTTTCTGATGCGGAGCTTGCTCCGAAAGCCTTGAAAAAATCAACTGCGCCCGGCTCGTTATAGCCCGGCTCGGTATCGCCCGCACCGTCATCGACAGGTGCGGATAAGTCAATAACAGAATCGCCGTCGGGCGGAGCAAGACGGGGACTTTCGGAGGTAACCGCTTTGGAGAAAGAGTAAGAAATTTTCGTATAATCGTTTATTTTAAGACCGTCACTAAACTCGGTTGCGGTGGACTGATTCAAAGAAACGGTAAAAGTAGTGCCGTCAAACGAGATTTTAACAATGCTTTCTTCCCCGTTATATTCGTCATATGTCGCTATGTCGGCCGAAATAAATTTACCGTTTTCCTCAACGAGGGTAATTGTGAAATATGTGGGAGCGCTGTAATATCCGCCAAAGAACAGCGATGCGATATCCGCTGTAAATGCGGTCTGCGAAATTTTATAAGTTGTTTTTCCGCCTGAAACCGTTTTCCTAAAAGCGTCGTCGCCGAAAACCGCCGCCAATGACTCTGCTTCATATACGGCATAATCCGGATCGGTTTCGGTCGCTAAGAGCATTTCGCCGATACTGCTATAGCCGATGCCTCCGATGTCGCCAATGCCGGCAAACGAAAGCAGCGCCGGAGTCATACCACCGGGTATAACTGCCCAAGCGTCCGTGGGAATTTCGTCGCCAGTTAAAACCGACAAAAGAGATGACCTTACATACATTTTCTGGGTTTCAAAATTTTCAATTGTTTCAACGGTGCCGTGCTGAAGCCCCGCAAGAAGCCGGATTTCCTCGGGTGTGAGCTTCGAGAGATCGGTCGAAATAAGATTCTCGCTGATATCTGAGCTGTAGCTGAATTTCGAGTCGGAAGCCGTTTTGTTTTCAATCGAGGTTCCGGTCAGGTTGAATTTGATTTCGGTTATTTCCGGCTCGGCGTTCGGCGCCAAAACCTCGCTGCCTACTTTAAGCTGGGCATCATGCGAAACCTTGTAAGTTGCGTTTTTGTCGCCGTTTATCTGAGCCAAAAGGCGGTTTATTACCGTGAAATCCGCGTCGATTTCTTCGATTACCGCGGCTTTGTTATAAATTGTTGCGATCCACATTTCGCTGTCCCATGTAACGTCATAACCGATTGAGATTGCGGCGAAATAGACGGGAACGAACATAGAGCCCGACTCGGAATCGTTGAATGGAGCGACATCGCAGTGGATAACTTCTTTGCCGCCCGGGTTCGTGACATTTATTTCGGTATTTCCTGGGGCGATTTCGATTGTTCTGTCGCCGAACAGAACGGTGGCTTTATTAGCGGCGGCGTCATACGAAACGGTCGCGCCGACAAATTCATAAAGCGCGCGGAAAGGAACCACGGTGCGGCCGTCGACAATCGTCGGCTTGCCGTAAGGAAACTCGACAAATTCGCCGCCTACCATAACATTTACGCCCTCGGGATAAGGTGCGCCCATTTGGTCGAGCATATAGACACGCTCGTCGTTGCGGAATCTTTCGTAATCGATATTTCCGTTTTCATCAAAATAATCATCTAAATGATCATACGGGTTTTGATAGTCGCCCGCGAAAGCGTTTCCGGCAAGCGAAAAAACCAAAATTACGCATAAAAGAAAAGAAAAAACGCCCTTAAAAGTTTTCATAACTACTTCCTTTCATCAAAACCGAAAAATCCCTGTATATGCTAATTTTAACATACATTTTAATTTTTGGCGCTAATAATAAATTGTAGCTAAACAAGCAAAAACCGTCGAGCAACGCTCGACGGTTTTTATTCCTCTTTTTATTCCGCTTACGGCGTCTGCTTAAATATTCTCGCCGAGAATATTAAGAACGGTGAGCTTCTTAAATCAAGTTTTATTCGAATCGGAAAATATTTATTAATATCGTCTTTTTTGTTTCGCGGCTGCGCCGTTTTGCGGCGGATTCCGCGATGTGCTTGTTTTCCCGTGTTCTTTTAATCAATGCCGCCACAGGCGGCTTCCAAAATTGTCAATTATCAATTGTCAATTGTCAATTGCCTACCGGGCAGACTGCGCTTTCGCACACTAACCAGTCATGCTCCGCTTGTCTGCTGGTCCATAAAAATTTCGCTGCGCCCCGCTGTCCGGCTTACGCCGGCCACGCCGTGACCTCGCGAGCATTTTTATGGGCAGACTACGCTCAAAGCACACTAGCTGTTCTTCATTATGACCTCGCCGACCTGGGCGGCGGTGCGGTCAAGTGCGTCACAGCATTTTTCGAGTTTTGCGTAAATTTCAAGCCATGCTGTCGCTTCCATGGGATTTTTGCATTCCTCGAAAAGACGGCGCACGGCATTTATATGAAGCCTGTCGGCCTGCTCCTCAAAAGAGCTGACTTCGATAATGCTTTTTCTTATCTCGGCGCCTGTCTTTTTGTAATAACGGAAAACTTTCAAAATTTCTACAAGTTTAGCGCAGGATTTGACAATAATCTCCATGAATTCGCGCGCTTCGGGAGTAATATCATATATATGCATAGTGTAAAGTTTTATCGGAACATCTTCGATTGAATCGGTAATATCGTCAAGCGAAGATGCAAGCGCGATAATATCCTCGCGCTCGATAGGCGTGATAAAATCTTTTATGAGAAACTCGATAAGCTCATGCTGTTTTTTGTCAGCCGCATGTTCAATGGCGTGAAAATCCTCCAGCTTTTTCGGAAGATCGATGGGGTTATAGTCAAGGATAAAAGTCTGAACCTCTTTCGCGATCAAAGCGCAGCTTTTTCCCAAGTCCTCGAATCTGGCGAAATAATCCTGATCATTTCTTCTTTTTGCCATGTTTTTCTCCTTCTATAATTAAAAGATTTGGATGAAAAGTTTTGCAAAGAGGTAGCCTATCAGGCCGCAGCCCGGAAAGGTAAGTACCCATGCGAAAATCATCTCATTAACAACAGACCAATTAACGGCGCTCATACGTTTTGCCGAGCCGACACCCATAATTGATGTGGTTTTTGTGTGCGTTGTGCTTACCGGCATGCCGGTAAGGGAGGAAACCAAAAGACAGCCGGCGGCGGCAATGTCGGCGGCAAATCCTTGATATTTTTCAAGTTTTACCATGTCCATACCGACCGTTTTAATGATTCTAAGTCCGCCGATGGAGGTTCCGAGTCCCATAACAAGCGAGCAAAGAACCATAAGCCAAATCGGAATTTGGAAAGATGCTTCGGGGGTTGTCCCTTTTGCAAGGAAGATTCCGAGCATAAAAACGCCCATGAATTTCTGGCCGTCCTGCGCGCCGTGCATAAATGCCATAGCGGCCGCGCCGCCTATTTGCGCGCCGGTAAACAGTCCGTCTGTTTTGCGACGGTCGACCTTTTTAAATAGGAACTCGATGAGTTTTGTGACAAAGTAGCCCATCGCAAATCCGAGAACCGAGGAGAGAACAAGGCCGTAAACAACCTTCATCCACTCGGCGCCGTTTATACCGGAAAGGCCGTTATGTAAAGCGATTGCCGCGCCGGACAAGCCTGCGATAAGCGCGTGACTTTCGCTTGTGGGAATGCCGAATAACCATGCGACGGTTGCCCATGTCACTATTGCCACCATCGCGGCGCAAAGAGCGACAAGCGCGTCGCCGGCGTCTCCGCCGAAATCTACCATATTAGATATGGTATAGGCGATTGACGCGTTTATGGTGGTCATTACAAATACACCGAGAAAGTTGAAAACGGCTGCCATGAATATCGCAAGGCGGGGTTTCATCGCACGGGTAGAAACGCAGGTTGCGATAGCATTCGGCGCATCTGTCCAGCCGTTAACAAGAATAACACCGATAGTAAGCAGGGTTATTATAAGTAACGGCGGGGAAGAAATAAGGCCGTGTATAAATTCGGGAAACGAAATTGTCATTCTATTTACCTCCGATTAAATTTAACTCTAAAGCATTTTTTCGGTTTTAGCAATAACTTTTGGCTAATTTCGTTTGGTTTCAACATAAAACTTTTTCTTCCTAATATATATATAGTGTTTTTTGACCAGTTTTTTGCCCTAAATGCACAAGATTTTTAAAATAATTGTCGAAAAAATAAAATTTTCAAAATTTGTTGAAAAAAGTATTGACAGAGGGGAATGGGGATTGGTATACTAATAAAGCTGTCGCCGAAAACGGGTGGTAGCAACGGACCTTGAAAATTAAACAACGATAATTTACAAGACCCTTGTAAAATTTTTTTTGAGAGTAATTTTGG
>JAVBPR010000034.1:0-22371 GCA_031549485.1 Eubacteriales bacterium
GTTCACGCCCGGAACCTGTTCGGTAACGGTGCTGCCGCTTCCGCTTGTTCTATAGAAGAATCCCGCTTCGGAAAGTTTGTTTTTCGCTTCTTCCGCCGTCATTCCGACAACATTCGGAACGGCAATTTCAAGATTCGCAAGTTCTTCCGGCGTATATTGCGGCGCGATTCCGAGATACGGCAAGGTTTCCGCAAGAATGTTTTTTACCGCCGGGGCGCAAAGAAGACCGCCCGAGTTTGTATATGTGTTCGGTTCGTCAATCATGACAAGCACGGCAACTTCCGGATTATCCGCCGGCGCAAAACCGATAAAGGACGAGATGTATTTATCGACCTTGCCCTGTTCGTTACGCTGGTCGGTTTTTTCACTGGTCGCGGTTTTTCCGGCGACGCGGTAACCTTGGATATAGGCATTTTTACCTGTTCCGCGCGAAACAACCTCTTCCATCATCGAGCGGACAATCGCGGCGGTTTCGGCAGATATTACCTGTCTTTTTACCGCGGCATCAAATTTCTTTATCGTCACTTTGTCGTCATCAACAAATTCTTTTGCGACATGCGGCCTTACGATGTTTCCGCCGTTTGCAATCGCCGCAATCGCGGTGAGTTCCTGAAGCGGGGTTACCCTAAAGGTCTGGCCGAAAGAAGCGGTCGCAAGGCTTATCGGATTTTCAAGCGTTGCGCGCGAGTGCATGATTCCGGTTCCCTCGCCGGGCAGGTCGATGCCTGTTTTTTCGCGGAACCCGAAGGCGGTGTTATAGTTGTAAAATATCTCCGGCCCCATCGAAAGACCGAGCTGCATGAATACAACGTTGCAGGAATTCGAAAGTCCGTCTACAAAGTCTTCGTGACCGTGGCCGCCGCTTTTCCAGCATTTGACCATTCTTCCGCCGACCTTATAGTATCCCGGGCAGTTAAAGGTCGCGTTTGTTCCGATAACACCTTCTTCAAGGCCTATTGATGCAGTTATGGTTTTAAAGGTCGAACCCGGCTCATATGTATCCGAAACAACCTTGTTTCTCCAAAGGTAATTCAGGTAATCGCTTCGGGCTTTTGATTTTTCCTCGGGCGTCGGCGCCGTATCCATCGCCGTCTGAACCGCGGTGTCGAGAATATCGAAAGGCGAATTAAGGTTATAGTCGGGGTAATTCGAAAGGGCGAGTATTTCGCCGGTTTTGCAGTTGATAACAAGCGCGGCGCCGCCCTTTGCGGCGTTTGCCTCAAGCACGGCCTGTTTCAGATATTTTTCGGCGTAAAGCTGGATAACTTCGTCTATCGTAAGAACAAGATTAAGCCCGTTTTGCGCGTCTTCAAGCTGTTCATAGGCAAACGGCATCTCGGTTCCGCCGGCATTTTTCGCCGTTACAATTTTGCCCGGAAGCCCTTGCAGGTCGTTATCGTAATACGCCTCAACCCCTTGGAGTCCGTAGTTGTCGGTTCCGACAAAACCGATAACGGCCGAGGCGAAAGTTCCGTAAAGATAATATCTTTTTGTGTCCGGAACGAGATTTATTGCGCCGAGTTTATTTTCGACCTTAAACGCTCTGACCTTTTCCGCGGTCTCAAGCTCCACCTTTTTCTTGATTTCCTGATAATAATTTTTCTTTTTTGTTTTTTCTAAAACTTCTTCTTCCGGAACACCCAATATTTCGGAAAGCCCTTTTGCGATAAGCTGTGCCTGCGCCTCATTCTTTATCGATTTCGGCGCGATATAAACCGTTTCAACCGAAGCGGAAACGGCGAGCTCTTTTAAATTCCGGTCAAAAATCGTGCCTCTTGTCGGCGTTATCGCGCTGTCCCTCGTTTGCTGAGAAATCGCCTTGCTCTCATATTCGGTATGCTGGATTATCTGTAAAGTAAATAGCCTTGCCACGACCGGAATGACCATGAGTATCGCAAAAATTAAAAACATGCCCCGAATGCGCTTGCGGGTTGTTTTTCCCGCAGACACCGAAGCCGTTTTCCCTTTTATTGCCGATTCTCTGCTCATCTCTTTACCTCAAACTCTTAACAGATTTGTTCTCTTAAAATACGCAGAAGAGAGTTAGAGCCTGTAGCTCGAACTCTCAGTCATGCTCCTTTTAATTATACTTTGCGCTTAGTTAAAATATTCAAAGAATGCCGACAGCCTGCGAAACGCGCCCGGGATGATTTCGCCTATTCCTCCGCCGCTTTCCGAAATGGTTACGCTGTCTTCTCCGCGGAGCGAAACATACGAGAGCTGCTCCGGCGAAACTTTACTCATGCCGTATTCGTAGATTGCCGTTTTTTCAACCGCTTTTAAGTCGACCATAGACTCGTATTGGATATTTAAGGCTTTGTTTTCGTTTTCAAGCGCACCGAGCCTTTTTTCAAGCTTGTTTATCTCCGCCGATGTTTCGGTGAGATTAATATATGTAAGAACCGTAACAACAAAAATCGCAATGAAAACCAAAACAGCCGCGATAATTTTAACCGCCTGCATTCTCCCGCTTTTCTTTTGGCGGGTATCAAGCATCTTTACCGCTTCTTCTTTTCTCTCGCGCCTTACGCGGTTGTCAAAATTTGATAGATCATATGCAACATTAGTGCTCATAATAGACAGCTCCCTTTTCTCTTTCCGCAATCCTAAGTTTTGCGCTTTTACTTCTGCTGTTTTCGGATAATTCTTTGCCGCTTGGCAAAATCGGTTTCTTATTAATAATTTTTATCGCCGGCGTTCTGCCGCAAACACATTGCGGAAAATCAGGAGGGCATATGCACCCTGTCGCCAGCTCGTTAAAACATTTTTTCACTATTCTGTCTTCAAGCGAATGAAAGGTTATGATAACTATCCGTCCGCCTTCGTTTAGCCTTTCGGCCGCGCTTGCTATCATCTCGCGAAGCCCGGTCAGCTCGGCATTGACCTCAATTCTTATTGCCTGAAAACTTCTTTTGCAGGGATTTCCGCCCTCCCGGCGGGCCGCAGCGGGTATCGCGCTTTTGATGATTTCCGCAAGCTGCTCTGTCGTCTCTATCTTTGCCGCCTGACGCTCTTTACAGATAAACGATGCAATTCTTCTCGAAAACTTTTCCTCGCCGTATTCAAAAAGGATTTTCGAAAGTTTTTCTTCCGGATATTCGTTTACAACGTCATAGGCTGAAAGTTTTTGAGTTTGATCCATTCTCATATCAAGCGGTGCGGGCTTGTTATATGAAAAACCCCTGTCCGCGTCATCAAGCTGAAAGGATGAAACCCCGAGGTCCAGTATCACGCCGTCGATTTTTTCTATTGACAATCTGTCAAGAACCGCGCACATATCTTTGAAGTTCGATTTAACAAACTCGATATTCTTATATCCCGAAAGCCTTTCGGCCGCCGTGCGGAGCGCATAATCGTCAAGGTCAAGGCAAATCAGTTTTCCGCGGCTCAGCCTTTTTGCTATTTCTTCCGAATGTCCGCCGCCGCCTGTCGTTCCGTCAACGTAGATTCCGTCGCTTTTAATATCAAGGCCGTCAATCGCCTCGGATAGCATTACCGAATAATGTTTCATAATTAGAGGATCAGGTCGTCCATCGATTCGAGGAGAAGAGCGCTCGCTTCAGCATCGGCGCATTCCCAATTCTCTTTATCCCAAATCTCGATTCTGTTGCCGACGCCGATGATTACCGTCTCTTTTTGCAGGTCGGCATCTTTGCGAAGATTTGCCGGGATAAGAATTCGTCCCATCGAATCGCATTCGGCCTCAAACGCGCGGCCAAAAAATGTTCTCTGAAGATGTCGGCCCTTCGATATCGGTATCTGCCTAACTTTCGCTTCCATTTCCTCCCAATCGGACATCGCATATCCGAAAAGGCAATGGTCAGGTCCGAGCGTTACCATAAAACATTCGCCAAGGTGTTCTCTAAGTTTTGAAGGCACGGTGAGGCGCCCTTTTTTGTCGATATTATGCGAATAGGTTCCTACCATTTTCGGCGCCTCCTTTCCCACTTCGTGACACTTGCAAACACTTTCTGCCACTTTTAATATTATTTAACAATAAAAAAACCACATACGCAATGCTTTTGACCGATTTTTTTTGCAAAACCACAATATTTTTTAATTTTTTTGTGCAAAACATATGTTCGCCCACAATATCTTGTGTCGTAACAAAAAAGAGGTATCCCGGCGCGAAATTTTTTTCGCGCGCCGCTCCCCTTTCCTTCAAAATATCAAGACAGACAAAAGCACCCCCGGGAGATATCTCCCGGGGGTGCTAAATTATTTATTGAAATTGTTTTCCGCAACGAATCGCCGTGGTTTTCGACTCTGTTTTTCGCGGCGAACTGCAGGGGGTTTCTGCTCCGATTTACGTAGTGAATCGGAGATTTTCCGGCTCTTCATTTACGAAGTGAATCGCAGGTTTTCCGGCGACGCTTTTCGCGATGAATCGCAGGGTTCTTCGGTGCCGTTTTTCGGTTCCTCAAACCTCAAAATCAAAGACATCGCAAAGGACACTTGCGCCGCAATTCATGCTTTTTCCGCTTTGCGAAAGATCATTCGGTTTTATTCGAGGGGCATTATTTTACGGTTTTAAGTGTTGCCTGATAGTTTACATATGCATCGCTGACGCTTTTTTCCGCGCCTTTTAACGCATCGTTGAGAGTTTTCATCGATTTTTCGACGAATTCCGATGTCGCCGTTCTCACCTGCTCCGCCTGATTTGTAGCGGTTTTTATCATCGATGCGGCATCGGCGTTTGCCTTTGCGATAACCGCCGCAGCTTTCGTGTTCGCGCTCGCCGCCGTCTCGTTTGCCGAAGCAGACGCTTTTCCGAGGATTTCCGCGCTTTTCGCTTCTGCACCGCGGACAATTTCGTCTTTCGAAACAAGAATCCGCGCCTTTTCCTCTGCGTTTTTCGCGATGATATCCGCTTCTCTTTTCGCCGTTGCGATAATCTCGCCGCGGTCCGCAACGATAGCTTTTGCCTGTCCAAGTTCGCTTGGCAAGCTCTCTTTTATCTTATCCATAAGGTCCAAAACCGTTTCACCGTCAACAACGCATTTGCCGCCCGACAAAGGCAAGCTCCACGCTTTTTCTATAATCGTCTGCAACTGTTCGATATACTCTTCGGTCATCATAAGTTCGCTCTCCCTTAAATAATTTTATTTATAATAGCGGCCGGTACAAGCCCGTCCAAATTTTTCCCGAATCTAATATATTCCCTTACCACCGTGGAGCTGAGATACTCATATTCCGGCTTTGCAAAAAGCAGCGCGGTTTCAAGCCCTTCGCCGATTTGCGCGTTTACCTTTGCAATCGTTTTCTCGTAATCATAGTCGGCCGCAGCGCGAATCCCTTTTACCATTCCATTGGCGTTTTTCCCTTTGCAAAACTCGGCGCAAAGCCCCGAAAAAGCCTCGACCTCAATATTTTTCGGCAAGCATTCCCTAAGCATTTCCGAGCGGGCATCGGCCGAAAAAAGATACTTTTTTTCAGAATTATCAAGCACCGCGACAATCACCTTGTCAAAAAGCGCCGCCGCGCGAAGAATTATGTCTATGTGCCCGAGTGTCGGCGGGTCAAAACTGCCGGGGCAAACTGCAATTTTTATATCAATCCCTCCTGAAATAGCAAACGTTTATCTTGCCGTACCGCGCCTGTTTGAAAATGGTGAATCCGCAAACATTTTCCGGCGGAACCTCTTCGCATTCCGCGATGATAACGCCGTTTTCCGCGACATTATCGGCAATTTCCGAAACAGCTTCCAAAACCATTCCCGCGCCGAAAGGCGGATCAAGAAAAACAAAATCAAACTTTCTTTTGCATCGCCTGGCAAAATCTTTATAGTCGAGATTAAAAATCTCGGCAGAGCTTTCAAGCCCGGTTTTTTTTATGTTGTTTTTGATAATTTGGACAGCGGCCGGGTTCTTGTCCGCAAATGCGGCATGCCCGGCGCCGCGCGACAGCGCCTCGATTCCCATCTGTCCGCTACCTGCGAACAAATCAAGAAAAGAAGAGCCGGGCAAGTCAAAATGCAGGCTGCTGAAAACCGCTTCCTTAACGCGCTCAGCCGTCGGGCGGGTGTCAAGTCCCGACAGGGTTTCAAGCCGCATCCCTTTTGCGCGCCCCGAAATCACTCTCATAAAAATAGTCTCCTATATTCTATCAATAAATCTAAATTAAATCAATCGGCAAAAAACGCGGTAATAGCATCCGCCTGCTTTTTTGTAACGCCCGGAACTTTCAGCAGTTCTTCCCTGCCGGCGCCCGAAACGCCCGAAAGCGAACCGAAATGTTTTAAAAGTTTTGTCGCCGTCGTTTTTCCGACGCCTTCTATTTTTTCAAGTTTCGAGACGGTCAGCGGCGCGGACAGCTTTTTCCGGTGATATTCTATCGCAAAGCGGTGAACTTCTTCCTGGATTTTGCCGATAAGCGCCGCCGCCGGAGAACCTTGTTTTAAGGCGATTTCGCCCTCTTTGCTTACAAGACCTCTCGTTCTGTGTTTGTCGTCCTTCACCATGCCGAAAACCGGGATTTCTATCCCCATGCCCGAAAGCATCTCCGAAACGACCGAAAGGTGTCCGGCTCCGCCATCAAGGAGCAAAAGGTTGGGCGGCGTTTCAAAGCCCGCGTCGGCATTCAAATAACGCACAAAGCGGCGCGCCAGCACCTCTTTCATCGAGGCGTAATCGTCCTGTCCCGAAACGGTTTTGATTTTATAATGACGGTACCCGCTTTTGTCCTTTTCCCCATTTTGATAACGTATTATCGCCGCGACATTTTCGCTTCCCGCGGTATTGCTTATATCCACCGCCTCAATCAGCCGCGGCGGCTCGGATAGCCCGAGAATTTTTTTAAGCTCTGTTATCGATTTCGCCTGTTTTTCCTCTTTTGTCATCAGAAGCCGCAAGCTCTCTTCGGCATTTTTGCACACCATTTCGCAGATTTTCTTTTTCTCGCCGATTTTTGGAGTTATTATCTCGGTTTTTCGTCCCGAAATTTTTCGCAGAAATTCTTCCAAAACCGCTGTATCCGCAGGACTTTCAAAGCACAAAATCTCTTTCGGAATATCCGCGCGGCCGCTGTAAAGCCGCTGCATGAATTCGCCGAGCGCCTCGGGCAGGTTTTCCGCAAGCTCCGCTTCGAAATCAAAACTCTGCCTGTCCGAAATTCTGCCGCCACGGATGAAAAACACATCGAAAACTACCCGGAATTCGTTTTCGGCAAAGCCGATAACGTCACGATTTACATCCGGCGCCGCAACCACCTTTTGCCTGATATGAAGCCGTTCCACCGCTCTTAACCTGTCGCGGTAAAACGCCGCTTTTTCGTAATTTTCCGCCTGCGATTCCTCTGCCATTTTCTCTCTTAAATCGGTTAAAACTTCGTCGATATTTCCAAGCAAAAAGGCAACCGCGCCTTTTATCGCCTGTGCGTAATCTTCGGTCGTTACATCGCCCGCGCACGGTGCCATGCATATTTTCAGCGACCGGTTAAGGCACGGTCGTGTTTTCAAAATATCCCGCGGAAACTGTTTATTACAGCTCGGTAGCAAAAACGTCTTGTTCACCGTTTCGATTATCCGCTTTGCGCTGCCCGAAAACGGGCCGAAATAGGTCGCTTTGTCCTGCTCCCTTTTTCTCGTGAATTCGAGCTTCGGATATTCATCGTTTAAATTTATTTTTATATACGGAAAGGTTTTGCTGTCCTTCAGCAAAATGTTGTAATAAGGCATATATAGCTTTATCTGCGTGTTTTCGAGAAGGAGCGCGTCAACCTCGGTGTTGGTGATAAAATAGTCGAAATCCGCAATTTTTGAGACCATGCGAAGCGTTTTTCGCGAATGGCCTTTCGAATTGATGAAATAGCTTGAAACTCTGTTTTTCAGTTTCTTTGCTTTGCCGACATAGATAACCTTACCGTTTTCATCACGCATTAAATACACCCCCGGCAAAAGCGGGAGCGAAAGCGCCTTTTCTTTCAGTTTTTGCATCCTTTTATCTTCCATGCTGATATTGTAACATATATAAACAAATCTATGTATTATTAATTTTGCGCCGGATAAAATAGGCAAAAAAGAAAGCCCCGAAAGGGCTTTCTTTTAATGGTGATTTAGTTGGCGGCCGGTTTGTTCTGGTCGCCGGTTTGCGCGCCGTCGCCGGTAGCTGTATCGGTTGCCGGTTTTTCCGGCTGCGGCCAGCTTATATCTTTTTGCGTATAGATTTTTACAATCATGTCGAACTCGTCACGAATATACGAATAATTTATCGATTCCACGCTGATATAAAGCGTATTTTCAATACTGTTCAGCATCATGACAAGCGAATCGAAACTGCCCTTTACCGAAAGTTTGATTGTCGTGGAGCAAAGCGCGTTGACATCTCCCTCGTAGACCGGCACATTGATATCTGTCATCTGTAATTTCTGCGGCGAAAGATTATTTGCAAAACACAAGTTCGTAAGATATTTATCTATCGAAAGGGTGTCGCTGTCCGGATAATATTTACCCTCGGCTTCCATCGCCTCAATTCTAAGCTGTTCGCCCGATTTGATGACCTCGTTTTTCGTTTCAATATAAAGTTTCATTTGGTCGCGGTCGATTGTAAGAACCTCTTTTGCCGCGCGCGCCTCGGAAAGCGCTTTTTGCGTCGGTGTCAGCAGCAAGAAATAGTATATTGTGAACAGCGCGAGTGCGGCAAGCGCGATAACAAGCACTTTTTCGCGTTTTGAAAGTTTAACACTTTTCATATTTTTCCCCTCCCTACTTCAAAATTATTTCAAGCGAGAAGAAAAATCCTTTTCCCGCTTCGTCGGAATATCCGACATAAGCAACCCGGTCAAAATCTTTGTAATTCTCTATTCTTGAGACATACGACGAGGCTTCAAGCTGTGTGCCGCTGGTGCACCCTATTATAAACTTGCGCTCTGCCGCGCTGAAATCAATTGTCCGAAACTCTACCGATCCCTGACGCATCGAAGCGAGGAAAAGAAGCACTTCGGGCGAAGGTTTCGCCGCCGCCGCATAATTCATCTGTTTTTCGTCTAGCTGGCTTTTTATAACGCGAAGAAAATCAATTTCTTTTTGTTTTTCCGCCACAAGCTCTTTGGTCGCGATATTTTGCGGATCGCTGAGATACGCTTCCATATCTCGGTTTTCTTTTTCAATGCCGATTTGTTGGATTTTTAAGAATCCGAAAAACAACAGAGCAAGCGCAACAACAACGATCGGGATGATATATACCGGTTTGAACCTTGTTGTCTTTTGTTTTTTGAAGCTATCTTTATACGCTTTAAGAAAATTAACATTTGTTGCCGTTGCCGTCGCCCCGAAATAAGGGAATACGCAGGAGGTCGCCTCCGCGCCTAATGTTCCCGGAATCGGCAGGGTGAGCTTTTGCACGTCGATTTCCATATAATCTGGCTTTATCTCCCTTAGTTTTGCGATAATTTCGGGAGAAACACCGACAAAATAGCTGGTGCTCAAATCTTTATTAAACTGAACAAGAGCTGTCATGTTCTGCAGAAGCCTTGATGAAAATTCGTCCTCTGTTTCGGCAAAAATTCTTGTTCTTCTCGAGAAAGTGTAGTTACCGTTTTCGAAAAGCAGTGAGAATATGCTGACTTCATCGACGATATTGAGGGCGATTATTCCGCTTGAAAGTTTCGGATCGTTTTTGACATATTGAATTATAAGGTCAAGCCCCACATGAATCGAATCAAGTTTAATTCCCGCATCTTTGAAAATATCGAGATATGTTTCGATAACGCTTCTTTTAAGGGCGCATGCCAAAAGGCTTCTCTCGCCGCCGGTTGTATACAAAGAATAATCGTAAGTAAGCTCTTCTCCCGAATCCGAAAAATCCGCGAGCTCTTTGCGCGCGACATCGAGATTCTGCCAGTTTTGAAGAACCGGCACCGAGACTCTTTTTGTGAAAATCGAGCTTGAATCGATGGTGAGCGAAGCGCCGGCAAACATATCCGGGTTGTTGCTTCTAAGCTCGGTAAGTTTCGCCTTGACCGAAGCGGCGTCAAGCGGAATTCCGTTTATAACCGCTTGTTCGGGCAAATCTATCCCCGCATATTTTACAATCTGCGCAGATTTCCCCGAGCCGTTATAGCCGAAGACCTGTATTTTTTTGTTTGAAATATAAATTGAACTTTTCATTTTTCCCTCTATCGTCGGTTTATTCGTTACATATTCTGTATGTTGCCGTAAAGCGAGAATATAGGTAGCATAACTGAAATAAGAACTACACCAATAAACAGCGCCATAATTATAATAAGCATCGGCTCAAGCATCGAAACGAGCTTCCCTGTTGCCTGGTCGGCTTCGAAGTCATAACCGTTTGCCGAGCTTTCGAGCATCTGAACAAGCCTTCCCGATTCTTCACCAATGTGGAGCGTCCTGATTAATTTTATATCAAACTCTTTTATCTGTTTCATCGATACCGAAAGCGATTCGCCGTTTCGGATATCGCGGATAACATCAGGAAAAAGAGATTCGATGTACTTGTTATTTGTGAGCGTCGAGGCAATTCCGAGACACTCGATAAGCGGAAGTCCGCTTGAATAAAGCGAGCTGAGTCCTCTTGCAAAACGCGCGGTATAGATAATTTTAAGCGGTTTTTTAATTATCGGCATCGATAATTTCATCTTATCAAACGCAAGCCGGAATTTCGGCTGTGCCAAAAGCGCCTTTATGACAAACGGAACAAGAATTGCGACGGCAAGCAAAATATACCAGTATCCCAATATGAAATCGCTTATTGCCATAACAATTTGTGTGATAACCGGGAGTTCCATTCCCTCGAACAGCTCGAAAAACATCGGCAGGATAAAAGCGAAAATTGCAATCATCGCAACGCCGAGCAAGCTGAGCAGAATTATAGGATACGACATCGCCGATTTTATTTTTCCGTTAAGGCGCGCTTCTTTTTCATAGTGCTCCGCCATTTTGCGCATAATCGGCTCGAGCTGACCGCTTGATTCACCTGCGGTACACATATTTATAAAGAGTCCCGGGAAAGCCCCGTTACATTCTTTTAGCGCTTCGGAAAGAGTGAGCCCGCTAAAAATGGATTTATAAATCGTGTCGTAAACGATGTATATTTTTGGGTTTTCTTCGCTTTCTTTAAGCGTTTCTATCGCATAGGCGACGGTAAGGCCGGAGCCGAGCATCTCGCCCATTTGACGCGCAAATTCGGAAATCTGCGTGGCTTTAAACTTAAACGCTGCCTTTTTTTCTTCGACTTCGGCATATTCCATAAGCGTAAGCGACTGTTCCCGCAAAAGAGAATAGAGTTTCGACGGATCGGCCGCCTCTATCACGCCTTTGCGGGTTTTATTATTTAGGTCCTTAGCCGAATACTTATAATTTGGCATCTGCTGTCCCCTCTGCTAATAAGTGTGTTTTATCCAAAAAAGTAGTTAATATACGCCGATATGATATTGCTGCCGTACAGAAGCGAAACGAATATTCCGACGCAAAGGTACGGCCCGAACGGCATACTCTCTTTTTTCTTTGCTTTTTTTGTGGCGAGAAGATATATGCCATATCCTCCGCCGAGAAGAATTCCGATAAACATGGCAAGCAGAATCCCCTGCCAGCCGAGCATAAAGCCGCAAACCGCCATAAGTTTTATATCCGCGCCGCCGAACGCGTCGGTAATGAGAAGCGCGAGGATAAGCATGGGAAGGCTGACTGCGGCTGCCCCGATAATTCGGGCGAGTATAGTAACCTCCGGAAACACAAAAACGCTTGCCACCGCGGGCAAAATAAGCGCGATTATAAATCCGTCGGGAATTTCCATAGTATCAAAGTCTATCATCGTTATGCAGATAAGAACCGAAGCGGTAAATATCGCAATAAGGGTACCGAAGCTGAGTCCGAACCGCCAGTAGGAGAGCATAAAAAGCAGCCCCGTAAGCGTTTCGATAATGGGATAGCGCGCCGAAATAGGCTCTTTGCAGGCGCGGCAGCGTCCTTTTAAAAAAAGAAAGCTGAAAACGGGAATAAGGTCCCGGTCCTTTAGCTGGGTGTTGCATTTCGGGCAGAACGAGCGCCCTTTGATAAACGAAATGCCGTTTGGAATCCGCCAGATAAGCACATTAAGAAAGCTTCCGATGCAGATTCCGAGAATGAATAAAATAATATAAATTGCAATCGAAACAGGTGCGGGCATAAAAACTTTACCCCTTATAGGTTAATAAAATAAGTGCCTTTAAAAAAGGAATTTACCAAGCGGAAGATAGCGCTTTCTTCCGCTTGGTAGTTAAATCCTTATAGTTTTACGATATCAGCGCCCTCACCAGGTGTAAATGTAACTTCTGCTTTATCTGTTTTGTAAACTACAGATTGAACATGCCAGTCAGCTATTACAACAGAATAAGTGAATGTTGGAGTACCGCCTGTAATTTCAGGAATCTGCGCATAATCTTCAATTTCTGCATTTCTGGTGACCGTGCCATCGCCATCAGAGTCAACTCCGGCGAAAGCAGGATCGTCGTAGCCGTATGCCTTTGTAAGAACATACTCTGCAGCAACATAGATTGAACGTGCTTGTGCAACAGCTGTCTGGTTTCTTGCATCGTCGATGTATCTGATCATGCTCGGAATGAGAAGAGCAGCCAAAATGGCGATGATGATCATAACAACGATAAGCTCAACGAGTGTAAAACCTTTTTTCTTGTTTTTCTTGACATTCATAAGTTTTGTCATAGATATTCTCCCTTAATTAGCTAATTTTTTGTTTAATTTTTTGTTTATATATAATCTGCTACTCGCTTGCGCTGCCAGCTTTCACAGGTCATACCTGATTAATGAGCGGGTTTTTCAAAGTTCGCATTTACCCTTGAACCGAAGACATAAGTTCTTCGCGGTTTTTCGCTTTTGTTAGGGCGTCTTCCATCGATATCTCGCCCGACCGGACAAGCCCCGCAAGCGAAGCGGTGAGGGTAACCATGCCGAGCTTGCCGCCCGTTTGGATTGTGCTTGTGAGCTGATGGCATTTGTTTTCGCGGATGAGGTTAAGCACCGCGTCGGTTCCGACCATGATTTCAAACGCCGCGACTCGCCCTTTGCCCGAGGCTTTCGGAATAAGGGTTTGGGTTACTATGCCGCGCAGGGTGCTTGCAAGCTGGGTTCTTATCTGCTGCTGGTGCGCCGCCGGAAAAACGTCGATAATACGATCTATCGTATCGGCAGCTCCCATAGTATGCAAAGTTCCGAAAACAAGGTGCCCGGTTTCCGCCGCCGTAATTGCCGCGGAGATAGTTTCGAAGTCGCGCATCTCGCCGACGAGGATAACATCGGGGTCTTCACGCATCGCCGAGCGGAGCGCCGCCGAGAAACTTTGGACGTCCTCGCCTATCTCGCGCTGGTGGATAACCGCACGTTTCTTATTATAAACATATTCTATCGGGTCCTCAATTGTCAAGATATGTGTCGGGCGGGTTTCGTTTATGTAGTCTATCATCGCCGCAAGAGTTGTGGATTTTCCCGAGCCGGTCGGTCCTGTGACAAGCACCAGCCCGCGGGGTTCATCGGCGAATCTTCTAAGCGTTTCGGGAAGTTTTAAATCGCTGAAAGAAAGGATTTTGTTGTTAATTATACGAATAGCCGCCGCCAAATTGCCCTCGTGACGGTAAATATTAACCCTGTGGCGGCACTCTCTTGAAATCGAGTAACAAAAATCCAAATCCTGAATTTTTTTAAGCGTTTCTCTCTGGCTTTCGTTTATCATCTCGAAGATGAGAGCTTTTTTCTCTTCCGGAGAAAGATTGAATTCGGTTTCCACCAGAACGCCGTCTTTTCGCACCACAGGATTGCTGTTATGGGTGATGTGAACGTCCGAACATCCCTCTTCTCTGGCATATGCCAGAAGCTCGTTAATTGTCAACAAAAGCCCCCCTTTAAGAGAATTTAAACCGCGTAAACGATTTTGAGCATCTCTTCCATTGTTGTAACGCCTTCAAGAACAAGGCTTGCGGCGCTTTCTTTAAGCGTTTTGAAATTCGTGGATTTTTTCAAATATTTATATATGTCTTCCATCGGCTCTTTGCGGGAAATCATGCCCTGTATCGTCGTATCGATAGCGAGGATTTCGTGAATCGAAATTCTTCCCTTATAGCCTGTGTGGTTACATGCGTTACATCCCGTTCCCTTATGCAAGGTCGTCACGTTATCGCCGAGAAGCATTGTTTCATGTTCGGACGGCGCGTATGCCTCTTTGCAGTTCGGGCAGATTTTTTTGACAAGACGCTGGGCGACAACGCCGGTAAGCGCGTTTGCAATCATATATTCCTCAACGCCCATATCGACAAGGCGGACGATGGCGGAAACCGCGTCGTTTGTATGCAAAGTCGATAAAACAAGGTGGCCTGTAAGCGCGGCGCTGACCGCAATCGAAGCCGTTTCATGGTCACGGGTTTCGCCGACCATGATAATATCCGGATCCTGACGGAGCAGGGCGCGAAGCCCCCCCTCAAAGGTCAGGCCCGCCATGACGTTAACCTGCGTTTGGTTGATTCTCTCAAGATTTTTTTCAACCGGATCTTCGATGGTCGAGATATTAACCGGCCTCTTCGAAAGAGCCTCGAGCATCATGTAAAGGGTTGTTGTTTTACCCGAACCTGTCGGGCCGGTGATGTATATAATACCATGCGGCTGATTGAGCATTTTTGCGACGATATCAAAATCCTCCTGCTTCATGCCGAAAGTGCTGCTGTGGTCGAGCGCGACATTGCGGCTGAGGAAACGCATAACCGCTTTTTCGCCGAAAACGGTAGGCAGAATCGAAACACGGACGTTGAGCTCAACCCCGTTTTGTTTCGCGCGGAAATGTCCGTCCTGCGGAATTCTTTTTTCCGCGATATCTAGGTCGGAAAGAATTTTTATCCTTGTGATAATCGAATTATGGAGCGAGGGGTTAACGGTAAGGAACTCGACAATCTGCCCGTCGACGCGGATACGCATGACCGTTTTATCCTCAAAAGGCTCGATATGAATATCGCTCGCGCCAGCGCTGTGCGCTTTAAAAAGAATGGAGTTAACAAGGGTAACTGTCGGGGTGTCGTCTTCGCCGCCGCTGAGGTCTTCTATTTCGGCAATCTGGGTGCTTGACGAGCTGTTTGCCGATGCCGCGGCGCGCTGCGCGTCGATTTCGGAATACCAGTAATTAACAGCGTTTACGATTTCGGCCTTGCGGCTTATCATAAGCTGAATCGGCATATTTACGATGAGTTTAATATCCTCGATAGCGTAAAAGTTAAGCGGATCCTGCACAACGACGGTAAGAATTCCGTCTTTTTCGGATATGGCAATCGCCGTGTATTTAAGCGCGACCTGTTTCGGAATGCGCTCGACCGAGCGGACGCTGATCGGCTGGTCTTCCATGCGAATCCACGGAATGCCCATCTGCTTTGAAAGCGCCTCGAGAATCTGCTCTTCTTTTACTATTCCATTATCGACAAGAATTGCGCCAAGCCGCTGTCCGCTGCCGTCTTTTTTCTGCAATTCAAGCGCTTGAGAAAGCTGTTCTTGCGATAATATTCCTTCCGAAAGCAGCAGCTCGCCAATACGAATTGTCTTCATTTTTTCACGCCTTTACCCTAATATAATGAGGATTATCTAAAAAATATAATATAATATCGCGTAACATATTGCTAATTGATATTTATTGCAGTATAATACATCTAATGATAATTTTCAAGTAACTTTACTGATTTTATTTTTTCGGACCTTAGCGTCCTTTCTCAGCCGGTTGTCCGCAGCTGCAATCTCGTTTTGGGCGGCAACTATTTTTTTGGAGGAAAATATGTTAAAGAAAAAACCTTGTACTAAAGGTTTCACCATGATTGAAATAATCAGCACGCTTGTTATTTTGGCTATTCTCGCTGCCATCCTCATACCCCCGTTCATAGGACACATCAATTCTGCCAACGAGCAGAAAATGAATAACATCGCAAGGACGATTTTCCTCTCCGCGCAAACCGGGCTTACCGATTTGCGCAACCGCGGCCAGCTCAGCGAGCTTGCGACCTTCGACAGCGGCACGCTTACCGGAGGTTATCTTAAAACCGATATCAAATCGAAGCATGATCAGGTGCCGTCGGATTTGCTTCCCCCGACCGACACCAGCAACCACCCATATATATATTATATTGT
This sequence comes from Eubacteriales bacterium, assembly GCA_031549485.1. Lineage (GTDB taxonomy): Bacteria > Bacillota > Clostridia > Oscillospirales > Feifaniaceae > JAVBPR01. The sequence goes on from JAVBPR010000034.1 coordinate 16,106, forward strand.
AATTCCCGCAGGCACTCCCGACTCGGACGGCAACTTCATGAAAAACCTTTTATACGATTCGCTCGCCGATAAAGATGTGCTTGAATATTCTATTGTAATAGAATTCAATGCCAAAACCGGCGTTGTTTTCAGCGCATTTTACAGCGAGACGCATAAAGACTTCTCATATAGCGGCACCGGCGAAACAAATCTCTCGGTCGCCGAAAACCGCGTACCCTCACATAAGCTCGGCTACTACGGCGTTGATTACACCGGAGCGCTCAGCGACATCCCAGAAGGGCTCGCGATCGATCTCATAGACGGATTTTACGATCCCGCTCTTCCTGCAAACGCTTTGCAGAACGCTTTATTCGTTCGGGCGTCTATGCCGGTCGATGAGATTAACGACCCTCAATATGAAATTACTCTTAATAACAGCAACAACATTCAAATCACAGATGGAACAAATAAAACCGCAATTACATTTAAACTCAGCGATATTTCGGAAATTTCGCTGTCCGGCGCGCTGCTTAACAATTACGATAGCAACGGAAAATCGCATATAGTTTACAAAGAAGAAGTTACTGCGCACGGCCAGGACTACGCAATAATTTATTGGATTCTTGATTATGTCGATTATTCGGTCAATTCGGCAAGCGGATTTAAGTACAGCATCGGGGTTCATTATCCCGAAATCCCGGTTGACGACATTACAGCGGTTATAAGCGAAACCGGTCTTGTATCGCGAACCGCCACCTCGATTTCGCGACATTCATACTACCTCGCCGAATCCAAGGCGGGCGCGGTGGACGCTTCCTACAGCAATGCTTATATCGTCGGCGCGCCGCGCCATCTCAATAACGTGCGCTTTGTCGCGACAAATGCGGCGGCGCCGCTCAACAGATTTACCCAAACGGTTGATATCGATTTATTTACAATAGATTATTTGTCGCCGCTTAGCTGGAAGCCTGTATTTGACGGAACGAATTACAGCTTTGACACCTCGGCGCCTTTTGTCGGAAAATATATCTCGGCGTCGGGCGCGGGCATACCAATGAAAATTCAAAATCTGAGCATGACAAACTCTCTCGACTCAAACACTCCTTTCGGATTGCTCGGAACTGTCGGAGCGGCAGGTGCAATCGACGGCATAATGCTTGACGCTGTGGATATCGAATCCAACTACGCCGGCTCGGTCGGCGCGATAGCCGGCGAAAGCGCGGGCGTTATCAACCGCTGTATCGTTTACGGCGTTGTGGATGTTTCGTGTTCCGGCTCTTCGAATGTCGGCGGCATAGTCGGCAAGATGACCGGCGGCATTCTTTCCAAGTCATATAACGCAGGTTATTACAAAGCAGGTGATATCTTGACGGCAAACACCGGCTTTATCGCGGCGGTCATCCCCTCCGGCAAAGCAAACATCGGCGGACTCGCCGGAGCTGTCGACGCCGGGGCTGTTATCGAGAACTGCTATAATAATGCCCGCGTAAATATCAGGAGCGTTGAAATCGAAGACTTCGAATCATATAAACCTATTTCGCTCGCAATGGGCGGCCGCACCACCTTTACCGACCTTTCTCTCGGCGGGCTTGTCGGCGAAAGCGCGGGAACGGTAAGAACCTCTTACGCCACAAACTTTGTCGGCAGCTACAGCGGCTCTGCCACAAACCGAAGCATGACCGCGGCGCTGATTGGTAATAACAGCGGAACCTGCGTAAACTGCCTTGCTATCCGGAACAACGCAAAGCGGGCGGTAGGCGGCGCGGTTCCCACCGGCGGAAGAATGATTACGAAAGCCAAACTTAAAAGTGCTGTTACAGACGGAGTTTTCTCCTCCTCAATATTTGAAAACGGTAATATTGCCGCAGTTTTGCCGGCGGCCGATTCGTATCTGCCTGAAAACTACCCCTACCCCGTCCTCAAAACTTTCGGAAGCGGCGGCGAAAAAGGTCACTTCACCGAATGGGAGGATATTCAGATTACCGTTCCGGACCTTTTGACGGTAACGGCGCAAAACAATTTGCTGGACGCCTACGGCAACAGATATAAACTTGTCGTTCTTGAAACTGCCGAATCATTTTACGATTATGTTTCAAATGATATGGATATTACCATAGAATGGGCAGATGCGGATTATAAAATTGATAACAGCAATCCATACATTCCGGCCGATGAGATTAACGGCAACGCCAACCGGAAAGTCGAATTTACTATTGAGCCGGGCGGAAGATACGAAATCATGTTCTACAACAACCCGACCAATTCTTCAAGAACCGCGGCGGTGAAAGTTACCGGTTTTGTTCCCGCGCCGCTTGACAACCCGCTTGATCTTCTCGATTATACCGAGATTTTTAACGAATAAATTCCTTGGCGGCGTATGCCTTTTCGGGCAAGCGCCGCCAAAGGTGATTTTATCGCGGAGCGTACGCGGCGTTATTCTTGAAGCCATTCGCTCAAATATAGCCGCAAAAAATGTCGAATGCAACTTCCTACTTAATTATATATATATGTATACGGCAAACGACCGTTTAGGAGAAGCTATGATCAAAAGAAAAACAAAACATAATAAAGGCAGCTCCATCATTCTCGTCATTGTCATGGGTTTGATGCTCTTTATCGTCAGCGCGTCTATGCTGACCGCCGGGCTTGCCGCTTTTCGCTCGCAAATAAAACACGAGCGAAATCAAACAAGCTATTATTACGCGAAATCGGTCGCGCAATATCTCACATCGCAAATAACAAAAACCGGCACTTCATGGAACTCTATTCCCCAAAGCATTTACAGAGCTTCACTGACCGGCAAAACGGTTGATGTCGATAACGAAAAAATCACCTTGACCCCAAACACTCAATGGTTTGCCAGCGGCAGCATCGTTCCGAAAATCGAAATAAAGCTAAACAGTCAAAACAGCTATATTTATCAGCATTATATTCCCGGCGTCCCCGACGAAAGCATTCCCGCTATCCCCGAAGAAGCCTTCGTTACCGCCGATATGACGGTTACAATAACCGTTCCGTATGAAAAAAGCGAATACACTATCCGCGCGCACTATACCTTCAGCGGGACTACTTACGGTATGGGCGATGGCGCGGGATCGATTGTAGCAAGCATAAGCAAGTGGAAATCCAAAGGCTACACGCATTCGTGATGAAAAGAAACAGCGAGGTGATTATTTTGAAAAAAATATTGAATAAAAAAGGTGAAACGTTAGTTGAAACTATTACCGCCGTTGCCATGTTTGGTATAATTATGGTCACGGTCCTGATGCTTTATTCGGTCGGTCAAAGATTTATCGGCACTTCCACAAAAGAAAAGACCGATTTCTATACGGCGACAAAAAATATCAACGAAAACGGCGTTTTTGACAGCAGTGTACCTTCGGACATGACTGTTTCGTTTGACGTTATCGAAAGCGGCGGAGGCTTCCTTTACAGCGACACCGATATCAATACCGCCCCGAAATTTTATCAGAACAGCAAATATAAACTAATCGTTAAGATTGCAGATTAAAAAGTCGCGCGTATGACGGCTAAGAGGTGATAAATTGTTTAAAAAAATTAATAACAATAAAGGAGTAACGATGGTCGAGCTGGTTGCCGCCATGGTTTTATCCACAATGTTTCTGGCAATAATGTGTAGCGAGGCGTTCTTTTCCCTCCGCTCAATAGCAGAAGCTAAAGAACAGGCCGACGCCGCCTCTCTCGCTTCGAATATTAGCGAAGTTCTGCAAAACGAAATCGCATACGCATATAGCCCAAGCGCAATAAATATCACATCAAGCGGAATCGCTTTTTCAAAAAGCGATATGACAAATTGCGTTATTACTACCATTCCCGTTGATTTAAGCAACGGTGCCGGCGAGGAAATAATAAATATTTTGCAAATCAACGGCAACAATGTTTTTGATGCCAAATTTTACAAAAGATGTAGCCTTACTCTTAATTTTACAAAGCCAGAACCAGGAATCATCGATGCAGAAATCGCGCTTGTCGGCTATGGGCGGACAGATTTTAAAACAAATATAAGTATCGCTGTTCTAAACAGCGCAGTTTAAAGGTGACGTATGAAGAAGACGAAAAAAATTATTTTAATTTCAGCATTAATTTTGATAGGGTTGCTTGCCGCCTTGGGCTTGCATATCGTAAATAATACCGCCTATGCGGCGGATTATTGGGACGGAGCCTACACGCTTGACGATGTGGATGATGTCCTTGCCTTGGCGCGCATTGTAAACCTCGGCGTTCTTGATGCGTCCTTCGAAAGCGATATTCAAAGATTTGATCCCGCTTATACCCTTGCGGGCGACGCAAATTCGGCGCAGACTGCCCTTGATTACGCCGCGGCGAAATACAAAATGACCGCTGATATTACTATCCCCTCCGGCGTCGGATTTTCCGGCATCGGCGACACTACCGCAAAGCCTTTTGCTGGCAGTATTAACGGCGACGGCAAAAAACTGACCTATACTATTGATTCCACCGAAGCGCAGTGGTCGGGCGCGACAAAAACGACCTATGCCCTTGTTCCGTTTTCTTCTTCGGCGCTTTTCCACAAAATGGATGTCATTGCGAACATGACGATAAATTACACCGGCGCTGCCACAACTGTAAATATCGGCGGTCTTGTCGGCGAAGTCACAACTTCTCAGACTGTCGAAGTTACCGACTCGCTTTTGGAACTTAATCTTAACATGACAACCGCCAAAAACCCCGCTTTAAATGTCGGTGGTTTTATCGGTGTTTCGGGCGGACCTTCCTGCGTATTCTCTAATTCGACCGCCACCATGAATACGGCGTATACCTCCACCACCATTAAAAATCTTTACGAATCAAGCACGGTGGCAAGCCTTTCTCCCCTTTCCGCAAATATAATTAAAATCGAGCCGATGACCGGATTTTCGGTCTACTGCTTTGGTCCAAAAGTTGTCGACAACGGCGACGGAACTTTCACCGCTGAGACGGGCGCGAGGGTATCTCTCGTCGCCGTCAACGAAGCTATGGAATTCGGCGCCTGGAAGATAAACGGCGGCGCATTTTCCGCAAACGGCACTACCTATTTTCCGACACTTACAATGCCGGCCGGCGGCGTATCATTAGCCGTTACCGGTGACCCAAATCCGGCGGCAGGGCGCTCTTTTAAAACGGCATATCTGCTTGACAGTTTTGATAAATTCACCTCGCTGCAAAGTATAGTCAATAATTTTACTGCATCAGCACCCGCCGACTATGCAAAATTCGGCCTGACAAAAGTTGCCGCAAACAGAACTTTGCTGCAAAAAGGCTACTTCAAAATGGTAAAGCATATCACTCTCGAGATGGCCTTTTCCGGAATAGGCACCGGCGATACCGGCTCCACAAACAACTTTTCCGGCTTTTTCGACGGTTGCGGATACACCGTAACTTTCCAGCAGGACACCGCGCAGCTTACCGCCGCGGCGGTTGCTCCAAACGTCGGTCTTTTCGGCGTCCTCTCTCCGACAAGCAGTTCTTACCAAGTCGTCAGAAACGTTAATTTAGGCGGACAGATTTATACCACACCTACCGCGCAAACCAGCGGACAGATGGTCGCGGGCGCAGTCGCGGGATATGCGAAAAACGCGATAATCGATAACTGCCATTCGTCTACCGAAATAAACGTTTCGGAATCCGCCGCCACTACTTATATCGGCGGTCTTGTCGGGCGTATGGATACAAGTTTCGTTCATAACGGCTCTGTTTCAAATGTTTATAATCTCCGCCTTAATACCGTAAAACCGGTCACAGGATATCTCGGTGGCGCTATCGGACATTTAAAAGATTCGGTAATCGATACCCTCACCGTTGAGACCGGTTACGCCACCACGGCTGACGGAAGCACCGTTTATCGCCCGTCTTTATTTGAAATACAAATCGGCGACTCCCTTACGGCTTATGCTGCAAAAACATGTACCGGCGGAGTTATCGGATATTTCAATCCCGCCACAGCAAAAACAAACGGGCTGCGAAATATTTTGCTGACCTCAAACAACTCTACAACTCCTGTTACCTGTCAAATTGTAACAAGGCTCAGTACTACTTTAAAAGCATTTAACGCATATGGTATTACCGGCGGAATTTTCGGTCAGATATATTCTACCGGCGACAACGAGGCTTTCCTCGAAAATGTCAAAATAGATATAAAGCCAAATACAACTCTTGAAATATTGACGCAGGACGTTAAAACAAACGGCGAAAATACGATGATCGCATACGCCGGCGGTCTTATGGGCGGTTATTCGGCGGATAAAGTGGCTAACTACACCTTTACC
>JAVBPR010000008.1:0-194936 GCA_031549485.1 Eubacteriales bacterium
GCCGTAGTATCTTTTGAGTAACTAATGGAGGATTGTTATGTTAAAGCGATATGATTTACCCGCTTGTCCTGTTGAAACAGCACTCACGCTCATGGGCGACAGGTGGAAGGTATTGATTGTGCGTGATTTACTGACCGGCACAAAACGATTTGGAGAACTAAAAAAATCCCTCGACGGGATTTCACAAAAGGTTTTAACTCAGCATCTTCGCATTATGGAGGAAAACGGACTTGTGCATCGCAAGGTCTATGCCGAAGTGCCGCCGAGAGTGGAATACTCACTGACTGAAACAGGCTTGAGCCTTAAACCTATTCATGATGCCATGTGGCAGTGGGGCGAAAAGTATAAAGAAAAATTGGATGAATAAGCGAAAGGCACTATCAAAAGGTAGTGTCTTTTTTCATATACAGCGAGAAGCCGTCTGTTATCAGGCGGCTTCTCGCATTTATATAAAAGAAATACAGAGGTATTCGTATGGTACTTGACGACTGGCTGTCTTTAATCGGTAGCTATTTGGAAATCGAACGCCTTGACCGCATAACTGTATCGGAGCTGATAGATAGCATCATCGTTTCAGAGCGTTTCAGGCAAGACGGAAAGCAAACGCAGGAGCTTGAGATACGCTATCGTTTTATCGGAAATCTTTTGCAGAATACCAAAGAGGACATCGCCTAATCTCTTAGACAATGCCCTCAATGGCTCGTAATTAGCGTTGTAAATACACTTCTCGCAAAAGTGTATTTACGTTATGGCGGAGAAGGAGAGATTTGAACTCTCGCGGCGGTTACCCGCCCTACGCCCTTAGCAGGGGCGCCTCTTCGGCCAGCTTGAGTACTTCTCCGTAACCGAAAATCGTTTTATTTTGTTGCCAATATAGTTTATCAACTAATCAAAAAAAAGTCAAATAATTTCGGCGCCGCAAAACGATTTTTGCCGCGCTTTTTACCGGATATGCAAAACCGCCCTTATTTCGGGCGGTTTTGTTTTAAAAACTTTTTGCGGCGTTTTCCGCGTTTTTGATCGACAGCGCGACGGCATCGTCGAGCATATCTCCCATCAAAACCTGCGTCAGCTCGCAGGTTATTTCGCTAACGTCATCTACGCCGATGAAATTCAATATCTTCCTCATATGCGATGCGCCGCATTCGAGCTCGCTCATTGGCGGCGCTGTGTAGGCTCCGCCTCTCGCCGTGATATATACCGCCTTTTTGTCCCTTAAATCGCCCATCGCGCCTGTTTCGGTATAATGGAAAAGCACCCCCGCCTGCATAATATAATCTATATACGCATGCAAAGCCGCGGGGAAACTGAGATTCCACATCGGCGCCGCAAAAACATATTTGTCCGCTTCGGCAAATTTTACCGATGCCGCTTTCATATCGGTATCCATTCCCGAAAACATCTCGCCGATATCCTGTTCGCTCAAAAATCTAAGATTCTCGCTATACAGCTCTATCGTTTCAACCGTATCGTCGGGATTTGCTTGTTTATATGCCTCGATAAAGGCATTTGACATTTTAAGCGTTATCGAATCCGCTTCTTTTTTCGGCGTTGCGATAATATACAAAAGGTTTGCCATATTATTCCTCCAAAAATTTTCTTACATATATATTCTATCCCGAATGTTGCTAAATACAAGTTTTAATATTAAAATAAACAAAAGATCAAAATATCCGCTTGGAGGGCAAAATGAATTCATTTGATAAGATGATCGGCAAAACCCCGCTTGTTTTTCTTGAACGTTTCGGCGTTTACGCTAAAATAGAAAAAGCAAACCCGGCCGGAAGCGTTAAAGACCGCGCCGCAAAATATATGATAGATACCGCCGCGAAAAAAGGCATTATTTCTTTCGGAAGCACTATTGTCGAGCCGACTTCCGGAAATACGGGTATCGCCCTTGCCGCTTACGCCGTGCCGCTCGGCTATAAGGTTATCCTCACCATGCCGGACACCATGTCGGAAGAGCGAATTCAGCTTATTAAGTCTTACGGCGCGGAAGTTATCCTCACCCCCGGCGCGGAGGGTATGCGCGGAGCGATAAACGAGGCCGAAAATTTTGTTATCAACAAGAGCGCTTTTTGCCCGAACCAATTTGCAAATCCCGCAAACCCGCAGGCGCACTACGAGACAACCGCGCCCGAAATTTGGGAGGCGATGAACGGCGAAATCGACTTTTTTGTCGCGGGCGTCGGAAGCGGCGGAACCATCACAGGCATTGCAAAATTTTTAAAAGAGAAAAACAGCACTGCGCAGATTGTCGCTGTCGAGCCTGCCGAATCACCCGTTATATCGGGCGGCTGTGCCGGAGCACATAAGATTCAGGGCATCGGCGCGGGGTTTATTCCAAAAAACCTTGATATTTCGTTGCTTGACGCGGTTGTCACGGTAAAATACGACGATGCTGTCGCGACCTGCAAAAGGCTCGCCTCAAAAGAAGGGCTTCTATGCGGGCTATCGAGCGGAGCTGCTCTGTTTGCTGCCGAAAGCGTGGCAAAAGAAAATCCGGGCAAAAAAATCGTCGTTATCCTTCCCGATTCCGGCGAAAGATATTTGTCGCTCGGCATTTTTTAAAAACCGAAAAAAAGCGGGTTTTATGCCCGCTTTTTTTGCACCTTTTTTTATTTTTGCTCATAAAATAAAGCAAACTTAAAAGGAGGTTTTTTATGAGCCAAAAATTCTATTATCCCGAAGACGCCGGATATTCTACCGCCAAATGCCGCGGCAACACATATTTTTCACGCTATCCGGGCAATCGCGGCTGCGAATGCGACGAATGTCAAAACAAGCTACTTACCGATTCATTATCCGACATAATAAAAGAAAAAGCCGAAGCGGATGCCGATTATTTCAAGGAAAAAATGCAAAGCGGCGGCGCCCCTGCAAAAGAAAATCCCGAAAGCCACGAGGGCGCGCAGGCAAAATCCGAAGATTCAAAACCCGCGGAAGTTGACGCTCCGCCCGCGGCACCCGCAGGAACGCCGGGACCGCAAGGCCCGAAAGGAGCGGCAGGTCCGAAAGGTGCAACAGGCGCTGCCGGGCCGAAGGGTGAAACGGGCCCTGCGGGACCGAAAGGCGAGCCCGGGCCGGCAGGAAAAATGCCCGATATAAACATGACCGCCTCAAATATCAGCGGCGACGAGCTCGAGGTCACAAGCGGCGGAACACCTCTTTCTCTCCCCGTTTGCCAAACTCTTTCGGGCTTTAAAGAGAATAAGTGTTTTGACACATTCGCCGTTTCGGAAGCGGGCAAATATTTTATCACTTATAAAGTAAAACTCGGCGCGGGCGAAAAGCTGAACACCGCGATTTTCAGAAATCTTCTGCCCCTTTCCGGCTCGATTATTTCCCCCACCAAAAAAACCGCCGAATTTGAAATTTCATACATTGATAATCTTGAAAAAGGCGATAAACTAAAACTTATGCTTTATAATTTTGACGGGAAAGTAAAGCTGCAGGCTGGCGGCGGAACATTTTTGACAATATTCAAAATAGCATAACAAGACAAAAAATCATCCCATACGCATATATCGCGCATGGGATGATTTTAATTTTTATATCCGATATTATATTTTTCGAAAATATGTGTTATCCACTCTATCGGCGACAAAACTTCAATATTATTTGCAAGAATATAGCCAAGAACCAAACCGGCACAAACGAGAATCGAAAAAACAATTATTGCAGATTTATCTTTTTGTTTTATAAGCGCAGGCAAATCAATAATACTTATTGTCAGATATGTGACGATTACTAAGAACATGCGCTCACCCCTCTTTTTTTGCCGCTTGCATCAAAATTCGTTTTGGTTTCTTGCCCCTTTTTTGCGGTTGCGCGCTTTTTTATAAGCGCAAAAATCAGCATTGCGGCGGGAATAACATACTCCACAAAACTCCAAATAATCGGTGCAGCGTTCGACGCAAAAGCTACATTACCTCCGCTGCATTTATAAGTGATAGCGGCAAATGTCGAGAAAACCGCGCCGATGACAAAAACAAGCCTTTTTTTGTCTTTGATTTTAAACAGACTTTTAAATCCCTCTACAATGCAGTTGTAAATTAAGGTGACTTTAAAGAAGAGCATAATAATCAAAGTAACGCCGAAAAACACTTCTATTCTGCTTACTCCGCCGTTAGGCAGGTTTATGAGCTGAAGAACTTCGTATGTCGGCAGGTTTACATATTTCATATTTTCTCCTAAAACTGCCGTGCTTTGCGCCGCGACAATCATGATAGAAAAAGCGCCGAGACATAATCCGATAATAAAACTTTTATATATTTTTTTAAAAGTTTTCTTTCCTTCGACGTGAGGAGAAATCATGAGTAGCAAAAAAACTTCTCCAATAGGTATGGTCAGCAGTATATGCCCCGCTCTTACATATTCAAGCGGATTTTTAAAGAAGATAGGCAAAAAATTGCTGATATCCGCCTGGTTAAGCAAAAGAAGCGTCGTCAATATTACTGTTCCAAGGCTCATCACCGAAGTTAAAAACGCGTATCTTGTCAAGGTGCTTATTCCGGCGCGCACAGCGGCGGCACAAACAAGCGAAAAAGTCACATAAATCAGCATTTTAGGCGTTTGGGGCATTAAATATTCTGTGACAAAACTTTGCAAATCGTGCATATTTAAAGCTGCCAAAGTAAGCATAAAAATCAGAAAAATTAGCCCGAAAAATTTGCCGACAACATTTCCAAAAATCTCGCTGCACATCTCTATCAAATTTTTGTCCGGATAAAGCGCGATGAGTTTTGCAAATATCGCAAAAAGTCCGGCCGCTAAAATTGATGTAATAATTGCAATAAGCCATGCGTCGCGCGCGGCATAGCGCACAAAGTATACCGTTATGAGCGAGGAGGATTGCATTACACAAGCAATCGTAAAAATCATTTGCCGTTTACTTAGTTTTGTCATCAACTGCCCTCGTTTTCTAATGCCACTATCGGAATTTTACCGATATTTATAATTTCGGTTTGCACCTTTACATTTAGCTTTATCGTCGGAAAAAGGTCTTCCCATTTTTCCTCAAATCCTTTAAATTCTTTTGGATATTTTCTTGCAAAAGCCGCGTCAAATTCCAGAAAGTCGCTTTTAAGGGCAACACCTTTCGCGTATGCTTTAAAAATATCCTCAGTTATTATTTCCGATGCCCTTTTATTTAAATGCGCGACCGTTTCTTCTTCTTTGAGTTCACCGTAACCCGTCACCTCGACAACCTGTCCTGTCTGAAAAATTTTTAAATTGATTCTAAGCGTTCCGTTTTCCTCTATTTCCGGTTCGACTTCGGACTTAACATTCGTTATATATAGACCGGCGGAACCGACGGGATCGCTAATCGAAACAGTCGCTTTTTTTCCGTCCCCTCGAAGAAGCAAAGCGCCTCTGGTTTCATGTTCATCCAGCTTTCCTATCATTTTATTTGCTTTAATAATAGCGGATCCGGATACTTTTTCCCGCGGCTTGACCTCATCATGCACAACTGTTGCAATCGGAACGAGCGCGGAAGAGGTTTTGCTCTTCATTAAAGTATAAAGTTCAAGCAAAGTCATCTCCGGCGCCTCGCTCAAATTTGCTTGATTTTGCAAAATTTTCAAGGTATTTACGCTTGGTATTTTTTCAAGACTCGAACGGGTTGTCATAACCTCGCTTGTTTCTATATCGGTGACAAATATAGCAAGTTCCGGCCTGCTTCCCTTTATGCGGTTTAGAAAATCCAGCGGTTTATCAATTCCCTTTTTTGCAATTTCTTCGCTGAAAAAAACCGCTTGATTATCCGGAAGAAACATTTCGCGACCTAAATATTTCGTTATTTCTTTAACCGCGTCGGTAAGCGAGCCGCCAGTTCTTCTGATTGTAAAATATTCTCCGCTTCCTTCCGATTCATTTCCCGAAGACTCGCCTCCTCCTCCGCCGCTCTTGCCGCCTCCCGCCTGGCCGAGCTGCATGGTAAGCGCTATTTCGTCAGAATCTTTTACCGCGTCTATTCCCATGCCAAGTACAATCGAAAGGTCGTTAAGCTCTATCGAATCAAAGCAACCGCAAAGCGCACACGCAAGCGCAACTATTACAGCCGCAACAGCTTTTTTCATTACTATTCCCCCTGTCTTTTTATATTTCCTTTTGCTATCATAGACGGCCTTGTCTTCATTTTTGGTATCGGCGCGCGAATAAAAAGGTCTTTAAGTGATTCGATGTTCATCGGCGCAATCGGAGACATATAGTCAACACCGAAAGACTTCAGGCTGCCGAGATGGATAAATAATAATATAATTCCTAACACAAGTCCGTATCCGCCGAATATTCCGGTCATAATCAGCAACAATACGCGAAGCACTGCCGATGCATCCGCAAGCTGCGGCACGACAAATCCGGACACAGCTGTAATTGCTATTACAATTAGCATAGGCGCGCCGACAATTCCGGCAGAAACGGCGGCGTCACCCATAACGAGCGCGCCGACAATACTGACTGTAGGACCGATCGGACGCGGTAGGCGGAGCCCCGCCTCCCTTAAGATTTCGAATATTATCAATAAAATAAATGCTTCGAAAATCGCCGGATACGGTATTCCCTCTCTCGCTTTTATCATGGTGAAAAGTAGTGTCGTCGGAATCATTTCCTGGTGAAAGGTTGTCATCGCTACATAAAGCGACGGCGCGAGTATCGTCAGCGCAAATGCGGCGTAATGCAATATTCTTATAAAGCTCGCATAAATTGTTCGCCCGTAATAATCTTCGGATGTTTGAAAATTTTCCGCAAAAACTTGCGGGACGGTCAGCACAAACGGCGTTCCGTCAATTACTACCGCTATCCTACCTTCAAGTATTTTACCTGTCGCAACGTCCGGTTTTTCGGTATTTCCGACTGTTGAAAAAATCGAGAAGTTGCTTGTTTCTATAAACTGCTCAATATACCCGGACTCCAAAATTGCGTCGATATTGATTTTTGATATTTTTTGCGTGACCTCTTTTACCGTTTCGGGATCTGCGACGTCCGAGAGGTATATCAGTGCGACGGCAGTCGCGGAGCGTTGTCCGACGTTCAGGTAATCAACGCGCAAGGTGCCGCTTTTTATTTTTCGCCTGATAAGAGATATATTTGTTCGAAAGTCTTCGGTAAAACCCTCTCGCGGGCCGCGTGTTACCGATTCGGAGAGCGGTTCCGCCACCGCGCGTTTTTCCCATCCTCTTGTGCTTATCGTCAGGCACTGCGAAAAACCGTCTACAAATAAAATGCTGTCGCCGCCGAAAAATTTTGAATACATCTCTTTTTTCGTATCAACCTTTGCAACTTCGGCGGTGCAAACGATTCCGTCGCGCAACAAGTTAAGGTCGATTTCCTTTTCCTCGCGCCACATAATCGGTTTTATTATGCTTTCGTTTATCTGCTCCGTTTTCGTCAGCCCATCCACAAAAACGATTGCCGCTTTTGTTTTTTTGCTGTCATTTATCGTAAATTCGCGGAAAATTATATCTCCCGAATTTCCTGTTTCGGCCTTTATCATATCGATAAAATCCGAGATTTTTGTGGGAATATCGCGCGGTTCTTCCATTTCGTCATTTTCTTTTGCCGCTTCTTTTTCTGATGCCGCTTGAAATACCGCCGCTTTAATTTTCTTGCTTAAAAAAGAAAACATTTCTTTCTCCTTTTTGCATTATTTATGTTATTATCCCGTTTTATTTGGAAAATATTACAAAAAGATTTTCAGAACGCGCCGGCGGCATAAAAAATCCCATGGGCGCATTTAACGCACCATGGGATTTAAAGTTTTATTTAGTTTTAAGAAAACCTTTTTTTCGAAACATAAAACGCCTTAAACGCCTTATATGTCATATAAATATCGGTTTTCGCGGCGATTTCAAAAGGCGAGTGCATCGAAAGCACCGGCACTCCGATATCGACCGTGTCGACGTTGTGTTTGGCAATATATTTTGCAACGGTTCCTCCGCCGCCTGCATCGACTCTGCCCATAGATCCGCTTTGCCAGACGACCTTTGCGCCGTCTAAAATATCCCGTATTTCAGCCATATATTCGGCGGAAGCTTCGCTTGTATCCGCCTTGCCCGAACGGCCGGTATATTTTATAACGGCAGGTCCGAGATTCAGCTCGCTTGAATTTCTTTTGTCGTAGACATCTGCGTAATTTGGATCAAGCCCCGCCGCGACATCCGCCGAAAGGCAGCGAGAATTTTGAACTATTATTCCCATATCCGCTTTTTCTTTTTCGGCAAGGGAGCGGATAAAATTGAAAAGAAAATCGGATTGCATTCCGGTAACTCCGTCGCTGCCGATTTCCTCGCGGTCGACAAGCGCGGTTATACAGGTCATTTCCGGGTTTTTCGCATCGAAAATCGCGGTTGCCGCCGTGAACGCGCAAACGCGGTCATCATGGCCGTATGCCCCGATAAGCGAGCGGTCGAGCCCGACATCGCGCGCATTAAAAACAGGGACAAGCGATAAGTCAGCCGCCATAAAATCATATTCGGTGATGCCGTATTTATCATTTAGAAGTTTCAGCAAATTCAGTTTAACGCGGTCTTTTATCTCGGCGTCCGAATAAGGCACGCTGCCGAAAAGCGCGTTCATGTTTTCCGCTTTTATCGCCTCGTTAAGCGGCTGCGCGCCCTGTTCCCTCGCGAGGTGCGGCAGAAGATCGGTGATGCAAAAAACAGGATCGTCCGGTTTTTCGCCGATGCAAACGTTTACCCTTTTGCCGTCTTTTTTTATTATCACGCCGTGCAGCGCAAGCGGTGTCGCCGTCCACTGATATTTGCGGACGCCGCCGTAATAATGCGTTTTAAGCCAACCCAAATTGCAGTCCTCATAAAGCGGGCGGATTTTTAGGTCAAGGCGCGGGCTGTCGATATGCGCGGCGGTGAGGTTAATACCGTCCGCAATCGGGCGGCTTCCGTAAATTCCGCAGATAATCGCCTTGTCGCGGTTGACAAAAAAGAATTTATCGCCCGCCTTGAGTTTAGCTCCTTTATATTCCTTAAAGCCCGCTTTTTCCGCCATTTCGCGGATGGTCTGCGCGCTTTCCCGCTCGGTTTTTGAGCAGTCCAAAAACGCCTTATACCGATTGCAATACTTTTCCGCTTCAGCTTTTTCTTTGTCACTTAAAATATCGTAAAGAGATTTTGTTTTATAGAGAAGTTTTTCCGAAAGTTTCTCGGCCGCGCTCTTTTTATCTGCCAATTTTCGTCCCTCCAAAATTTTAATAAATGTATCTGTATATCTTGCGGTAAAATTCCATTTTATTCGCGTAATTTCTTGTTTCTTTATACGGGATTTTTATCAAAGACTTTCCGTCTTTTGAGTATTCGGGGTTTTTCAGCCACTCGTTCACCCTGCCTCTGCCGGCGTTATATGCGGCATATTGAGTTTTTTCGTTTTCATAGCTGCCGGCGAGCATTTTAAGATTTAGCGTTCCGTATTTTATATTTATTTCGGGATTTTTTAAATCCTCGTCGGTATAATCTTCTTTTTCTTCGGTTTTTGTCTGAAGCCACTTGAAAGTCTCGGGCGTAAGCTGCATAAGCCCTATAGCTCCTGCAGACGAGACGACCTGCGGACGAAATCCGCTTTCCGCCTTGATAACGGCGGCTATTTTATCTTGCGGCACGCCGTATTCCGCCGAATATTTCGCGATAATCTCCTCGAAATCCATCGGGAAATAGTGGCGCAAAAACTTGTTCACCCCAAAAACGCAAACAAAAGCGATAACCGCAAATATTATTACCCACTTGATTAGTTTTTTAATCATCCTTTAAAATGCTCTTTGCAATTTCTTCGATCTGCTTTGAAAGAGCTTCCTTCCCGCTGTTATTTTCTAAAACATAATTTGCGTGCTCGATATAAAAGGTGTCGTCAAACTGCGCCGCGATTCTTTCCGCCGCGTGAAGCGAAGAAATCCCGTCTCTTTCCATGATTCTTTTGAGGCGCACAGGACGGCTTGCGGTAACGACAATTATTTTGATGCATTTTTCGCAAAATCCGCTTTCTATCAGCGCTGCACCCTCCACAATCACTGCGGGAACGCCGGCAGCTTCGAACTCCGTAATTTTTTCATTGACTTTCGCGAGAATATATTTATGTGTGATTTTATTGAGTTTTTCCACTTCGGTTCGGTTTTTAAAAACTGCCTCGGCAAGTTTTTTGCGGATAAGTTCTCCGTTTTCATCCAAAATACTGCCGCCGAATTCATTTGAAAGTTCGAGAAGGCAAGGGCTTCCATTCCCCACCACCTCGCGCGCGACAAGGTCGGTGTCGATAACCCGAAAGCCGTATTTTTCAAATTCTTTTGCCGTGTCGGTTTTGCCCGCCCCTGTCGGACCTGTAAGCCCTATGACTTTCATCGTTAAAGCTCCTTGTGCCCCGCCGCTTTTATCATGCGGTTATAAATTGCCAAAGATTTTCCCTTTTTTGACGGCGTCTGCGCGTAGATTTGTTTTACCCCGCGCTTGTCCGCTTCTCTCAGTATATCATAAAGCCTTTGAGCCTGGGTTTCAAAATCGTCGCGCCGTCCTAAAACGGCGGTCAAATACCCCTCAAAAAGCTCTTTATCTTCTTCATAGCAAATTATCAGGCACTCACCTTTTTTCGCTTTTTGAAGTATTTTTTCAGCCTCTCCGAGAAACATTTCGGCGCTCGGCGCATAGTGCCGGTATTTCATACCGGGGCTGCTCGCGGCTTCGCCCGAGAATTTATCCAAAATCGACGGGGCAACCTCTATCTCCCCGATTATTTTTTCTATTTCTTCCCTGCTTATGCCGCCGGGGCGAAGCAGGATTTTTCTGCCGCCGTAAATGCCGATAACGGTGCTTTCAACCCCTACAGCGCACTCCCCGCCGTCCACGATAAGCGGCACTCTGCCCTTCATCTCGGATAGGTGCGAAAGCCTTGTCGGGCTCGGCCTTCCCGAAATATTTGCAGATGGTGCGGCAAGTGGAACTCCTGATTCTTTGATTATTTCGCGCGCCGTTTTGTTTTCCGGAATCCTAACTGCCACCGTGTCAAGCCCCGCCGAAACGGCGCTTGGAACCCGCTCGCTTTTTTCCATTACGACGGTCAGCGGCCCCGGCGAAAACTTTTCAAAAAGCCGCTTTGCCTCGCTTGGCATTTCCTTTACAAGCGGTAGAATATCAATGATTTCGCAGACGTGCAGGATAAGCGGATTATCCTGCGGCCGACCCTTTGCCGCGAAAATTTTGCAGACGGCGCCGCTGTCATACCCATTTGCCGCAAGTCCGTAAACCGTTTCGGTGGGAATTATGACAACGCCGCCCGCTTTTATGATTTTCGCGGCCTCGATAACCGCCTGCTTTGATTCTTTTAATATCCTTGTTTCCATATTTTATCCTAAAAAACTTTTGTTGCGGCAAATCCCAAAAACAGACCGGCGATATTTAAAATCGCCTGCCATTTCGAAAAAAACAGCTTCTTTGACGAGGGAATTATATCGGCAAACGACACGAAAAGCATGGTGCCGCACGCAACCGCAAGGCAAAACCCCACGACGTCGTTTGATATTCCGCCGGCCGCCGCGCCGAGCGCCGCGCCAATAAGGGTGGGCACTCCCGAAAGAGCCGCCAGCAAAACCACCTTCGATGTTCCTACGCCGCCGCCTTTTAGCGGAGCTGCCATTGCAACCCCCTCCGGCAGGTCGTGAAAGGCGATAACCGCCAGAATCGAAAATCCGAGCGAATTTGAAACGGCAAATCCCGAGCCTATTGCAATTCCCTCAAAAAAATTGTGCATCGAAATTCCGACAAGGGTTATTATCCCGCACCCCAAAAGGCTTCCCTTTTCGCCTATTCCCTTGCGGGTATCGACAAATTTTCCGAGCGCGGCGGTTATCGCAACGCCAAGAATAAGACCCGAAAAGACATAAGGAGTTTTTGCAAGGCAAAGAGATTCGGGCAAAAGGTCAAAAATCGAAATGCCTATCATCAGCCCCGCGGCAAATTCGAGAAGATAGCTCACAGTTTTTTTGCCGTTTTTTATAAAAAGAGCCGCAAGCCCGCCAAGGCCTGTTCCGATTATGCCCGCGGCGCCTCCCAAAAACATCGATTGATATATATTCATATTGCACCTCCAAAAAATACTTATTCGGAGGCGCTTTTCGTTATTCCTGCTCGCCTTTGAGACGCTCCGCCTGGTCGGCGGTAATAAGGGCGTCGATCATCTCGTCGAGGTCGCCGTTTAGAAAAGCTTCGAGCCTGTATAGTGTAAGCCCGATTCGGTGATCCGATACCCGCCCTTGCGGATAATTATAGGTTCTTATCCGCTCGCTTCGGTCGCCTGTTCCGACCTGCGATTTCCGCTCGGACGCGATGTCCGCGTTTTGGCTTGCGACCATGCTTTCATAGAGTTTAGAGCGGAGAACCTTCATCGCTTTTTCCTTGTTTTTATGCTGGCTTCGCTCGTCCTGGCACTCGACAACAACCCCGGTCGGAATATGGGTTATCCTTATCGCGCTCTCGGTTTTATTAACATGCTGACCGCCCGCGCCGCCGCTTCGATAGGTGTCTATCTGCAAATCCGCGGGGTTTATTTCAAGCTCGACATCCTCCGCTTCGGGAAGAACCGCTACGGTGACTGTAGAAGTATGCACCCTTCCGCCGCTCTCGGTTTCGGGCACGCGCTGAACTCTGTGAACCCCGCTTTCGAACTTAAAGCGGCTGTATGCGCCGTCTCCGTTTATCATAAACGAGATTTCTTTTATTCCGCCGAGCTCGGTTTCGTTGATATTTATCGGCTCGGTTTTAAATTTTTTCGTCTCCGCGTACATCGAATACATGCGGTATAGGTTTGCGGCAAACAGCGCCGCTTCCTCGCCGCCCGCGCCGCCGCGGATTTCGATAATAACGTTTTTATCATCGTTCGGATCGCGCGGAATAAGGAGGATTTTAAGCTCCTCAAGAGCGGCCGCCGCCTTTTCTTTGCCCTCATAATACTCCGCCTCGGCAAGCTCTTTAAATTCCGGATCGAGCTTTGTCGCAAGCAGTTCTTCCGCTTCTTCCGATGCTCCCACCGCCGCTTTATATTCGCGGAATTTTTCAACAATCGGAGTAAGCGACTTATGCTCTTTCATCAAGCTTCTGAAAAGATTTTGGTCGTTTATGACCTCAATATCGGCAAGTTTTTCGCCAATTTCCTCATATCTTTTTTCCGCGCCCTCAAGTTTTTCTATCATAACTGCCCCTTCGACAATATTCTTAGCTATAGTGAATTTATATTATATATCATCACCGAAAAATTTTCCACTAAAGAACGCTAATATTTAGGGGTACTTTGTACATAATTATTAATAACAGAATAAATTTAACAAGGGAGAATAAAATATGGTCATGAAAATTACAGCACGCTTTGAAAACATAGACGCCGCAGATAGGGCCGCGGCAAAAATCAAGCACCGCATGGGCGACCGCGCGGGTGTTATAAATTCCCTTGTTAACAACCTTGTCGAAAGCGACGAAATGTCCGAACTCGATATGCTTGTCGTTCCCTTTCCCCCGACAAACCAGATGTTCGGCGCCGCCGTTTTAAATGATGTTGACGTGGGAATAGAAGAAAATCTTGAGGCGGATATGCGGCAGGAAGCCGCGCTTATCGTAACCGCTCCGTCGTCTAATATCAGCGAGGTCTCGGCAATCATTACCGGCAGCGGCGGATATTTTTGCCATATCGAAAACCTGGTCGGCAGCGAATAAAAAAATATTAAAGCGGGCATAAAAGCCCGCTTTTTTTATAGAATTATTTTCCCCTTGCCTTCATATGTATAAAAGAAAGGAATATGAAATGCCGCAAGGCAAGGGAGGCTTTAAAAGAATGACATATTATCCTGAGGGTTCACTTATAGACACACCCGAAAACCGTCTTTCACTCACCGTTTCGGGGCTTATGGACGCCGCGGTAAGCGGGAAAATTTTAGAGGCAAAGGCGCTTTGCTGCGACCGCGACAACACTTTACATATAGGTATTCCGGGAATCGATGCCTTTATCTTTAAACAGGACGCGCAGATAGGCGAAGGGACTCTTCCGATCGCAATTTTGACAAGAGTCGGCAAGCCGGTCTGTTTCAAGGTTTTGCGAATTTCGCTGACCGAAGGCCCGCGCCCGGTCGCAATTCTTTCCCGCGCCGCGGCGCAGGAAGAATGCTGCAATAAATATATCGATAATCTCAAAACCGGCGATATTGTCGACGCAAAAATTACAAAAATTGAATCTTTCGGGGCTTTCGCCGATATCGGCTGCGGGATGACCGCGCTTCTTCCCATCGACCGGATTTCGGTTTCGAGAATTAGCAGCCCCGCCGACCGATTTTCACCCGGACAAATGGTAAAAGCGGTCATCTGCGGCTTTGACAGGCAGGCGAGACGCATTACCCTTTCGATGCGCGAGCTTCTCGGAACCTTTGACGAAAATGCCGCACTTTTCACTCCCGGCACAACGGTCGCGGGCATTGTGCGAAGCTCTTTGCCGTATGGAGTTTTTATTGAGCTCACTCCGAATCTTTCCGGTCTTGCCGAATCAAAGGAAGGCCTTGTTGCCGGCCAGGCGGCGGCAGTATACATAAAAAGCGTTATAGAAAGCAAAATGAAAATAAAGCTCTCGATTGTAGATGTTTTTATCGCACCACCACTTTTGCAACCGCTAAATTATTTTATAAGCAGCGGTCATATCGACTACTGGCGCTATTCCTCGGTCGGCTGTGAAAAACTTATCGAGACAAATTTTTCCGAAACCGGCCTTTGCTAATATTTCTTTTGCGCCGGATTTTAAAGCAAAACGCAAAAAAGCAGCGGATAAATTATCCGCTGCTTTTTATTTGGATTTTTACTTTACAAGTTCCAAAATCGCCATTTCCGCGGCGTCACCGCGACGGGGGCCAATTTTGTATATTCTTGTGTATCCGCCGTTTCTGTCCGCGTAGGACGGCGAAATTTCGTCAAAAAGCTTTTTAACGACATCTTCTTTTGTTATATACGACATAGCCTGGCGCTTGTTGTGCAATGTGTTTGTCTTTCCGAGAGTTATCATTTTCTCGGCCATCGCGCTGACTTCTTTCGCTCTTGTAACTGTCGTTTCTATCGAACCTTTTTCGAGGAAAAAGGTGACAAGCGCACGGAGCATAGCTTTTCTATGGTCGGTCGGCCTGCCGAGTTTACGTGTTCCTGGCATATAAATATCCTCCTTCGAAAATTATTAAAAGTTATGATTACTCGTCGTCGCTTTTAAGCGAAAGGTCAAGCGCTGCAAGTTTCGCCACGACTTCGTCAAGCGATTTGCTGCCAAGATTTCTGACCTTCATCATATCTTCTTCGGTTCTGGAAATAAGGTCTTCGACCGTATTGATTCCCGCCCTTTTGAGGCAGTTGAAAGAGCGAACCGAAAGGTCGAGCTCCTCAATAGTTATTTCCAAAACTTTTTCTTTGCGATTCTCCTCTTTTTCCACCATGACATCAATTCTTCTTCCTTCTTCCGAAAGATCGATGAAAAGGTTCAGATGCTCGCTCATGATTTTTGCCGCGTATGAAAGCGCTTCCTCGGCGCTTATTGTTTGATTTGTGAAAACTTCTATCGAAAGTTTATCATAATCGGTGATATTCCCGACGCGCGTGTTTGTAACCGTGTAATTCGCCTTGCGAACCGGGGTATAGATAGAATCTATCGGGATAACGCCGATAGTTTGCGGAACATTTGCTTTGTTCTTATCCGCCGGAACATATCCGCGGCCGCGGTCGAGCGTGATTTCCATATAGAGCTTGCCTTCGCTGCTAAGCGTAGCGATGACAAGGTCAGGATTGATTATCTCGACTTCGGCGTCCGCTTTGATGTCGCCTGCTGTAATAACGCACTCGCCCTCGGCTTCTATGTATACCGTTTTAGGCCCGTCGCAGTGGAGCTTGCAAACAAGCTCTTTGATATTGAGAATTATCTCGGTTACATCCTGCTTAACGCCCGGAATGGTTGTAAATTCATGGAGAATTCCGTCTATCTTAACGCTTGTCGCCGCAACACCGGGCAGGCTCGAAAGCAGAATTCTGCGCATCGAATTTCCAAGCGTTGTGCCGTATCCTCTTTCGAGCGGCTCGACAACGAAACGGCCGTATGACATATCTTCCGAAATTTCTTCGATTTCCAGTCTCGGCTTTTCTATTTCAATCATGTATTGCCCTCCTAACATTTTTTAGGCATTTAAGGGTTAGAATTATACCCTTAAAGCCGCGCATTTCATTACCTTCACTAATTCTGTAAATGTAAAAGCTGTTATTTGGAGTACAACTCGACGATAAGATGCTCATGGAATTCCATGTCGATGTCGTCTCGCGCCGGAGCTGCAATGACTTTCGCCTGCAGATTCTGGCGGTCGAGCTCAAGCCATTTCGGAGTCGGACGGGTTGCGTTCGCCTCTAAAATGCTTTTGATTTTCTCGCTGTCGCGGCTCTTATCTTTAACTGCGATTACTTCGCCTGCGCGAACGAGATAAGACGGGATATTTACTCTGTTTCCGTTGATCGTGAAATGACCGTGACGCACGAGCTGACGTGCTTCGGCCCTAGACATAGCAAAGCCTAACCTATATACGGTGTTGTCAAGACGGGATTCAAGCAGTGAGAGAAGATTCTCGCCCGTAACACCTGCTTTTTGGGCGGCAAGCTCGAAATAATGCTCGAACTGTGTCTCCAAAACGCCGTAATATCTTTTGCATTTCTGCTTCTCGCGAAGCTGTAAACCGTATTCAGACGGTTTTCTTCTGCCCCTTGTGTGCTGTCCCGGGGGTGTTTGTCTTTTGCTTATGGCGCATTTACCGGAATAACACTTGTCGCCTTTAAGGAAAAGTTTTGTTCCTTCACGACGGCAGAGGCGGCATACCGGTCCTGTATATCTTGCCATTAAAAATTACCTCCATTAATAGTAAAAGGGATTTTCCCTGTATTTTGATTGATTGTGCTATGCGCAGAATATATCCGCGCTGTCCTTGAAGAAAATTAAACTCTTCTTCTTTTCGGCGGACGGCAACCGTTATGGGGAATCGGAGTAACGTCTTTAATGAGCGTAACTTCAAGCCCTGCGGTTTCGAGCGCGCGGATAGCCGCTTCTCTTCCCGAACCCGGTCCTTTAACGTAAACTTCGACGGTTTTAAGGCCATGTTCCATAGCCGCTTTCGCCGCTGTTTCCGCTGCGGACTGCGCCGCAAAAGGAGTGCTTTTCTTCGAGCCGCGGAATCCGAGGCCGCCGGTGCTTGCCCATGAAAGAGCGTTGCCCTTGACATCGGTGATCGTAACGATTGTGTTGTTAAACGAGGAGCGGATATGCGCCGCGCCTTTTTCAATATTCTTGCGTTCTCTGCGTTTTCTGGAAACGCCTTTTTTCGGTGCAACCTTTGCCATATCTTTACCTCCTTACTTCTTCTTGTTCGCAATAGTCTTTTTCGGACCTTTGCGTGTTCTTGCGTTTGTTTTTGTGTTCTGCCCTCTTACAGGCAAGCCTTTTCTATGTCTAACACCTCTGTAGCAGCCTATTTCAACAAGGCGCTTGATATCGAGGCTGACGTTGCGGCGAAGATCGCCCTCAACAGTATAGTTTTTGTCTATAAATTCACGTATTTTGGAAACATCATCATCCGAAAGGTCCTTTACACGGATATCGGGATTAACGCCGGTCGCCTTCAATATGGCTCTTGAGCGATTTATGCCAATGCCAAATATGTAGGTTAGCCCGCATTCGACCCTTTTTTCTTTCGGTAAGTCAACACCTGCTATTCTAGCCATTTAGTTTTTTACACCTCCAACATAATATGCAACGGTTTAGGGGCTCCTTTTCCGACCACCGCGAAAAGCGGTGCAGCCGAGCCGGAAATAATATTAGCCCTGTTTCTGCTTGTGCTTCGGGTTTTCGCAGATAACCATTACCTTGCCTTTTCTTTTGATAATTTTGCATTTTTCGCAAATTGGTTTAACGCTTGGTCTTACTTTCATTTTTGTAAACCTCCTATTTTACTTGCCGCGCCAGATTATTCTTCCGCGCGTCGGATCATAGGTCGAGATTTCAACCGTGACTTTGTCGCCCGGGAGTATCCTGATAAAATTCATACGGAGCTTGCCTGAAATATGCGCAAGAATTACAATGTCATTTTCAAGCTTTACTTTGAACATCGCGTTGGGAAGGGCATCAACTACTATCCCTTCAAGTTCGAATACATCTTCTTTTGCCAAAGAACGCTCCTCCTTACAATTGTTTATCTGCCGCTGCAAGCGACAAGATTTTTCTTATATCGGCCGCAGGAATTTTTTCGCCGGCCGAAAGTTTTTCGCAAATTTTTTCTTCGCACATCGAAATATACGATAAATGTTTTTGGTTTTTGCTTTTTGGCGATTCTATTCGCCGCGCCTTGCCGTCAATAACGCTGACGCGATTTTCCGACACCCCGCAAACTACAAGCAAATCGCCCTTATCATGTCCCGCACCGCTTTTGACGATGCTGCCTATTTTAAGTTCCATCAGCACTCCTCCGAAAAAGGAATTGTGAGTATCAAAGGCTCTCCGCCGATAATCGCAATCGTGTTTTCGTAATGAGCGGAGAGTCCCCCGTCGGCAGTTACAATAGTCCATTTGTCCGAGAGCTGTTTTACCGCATAGCCGCCGGCATTTATCATCGGTTCGATAGCGAGAGTCATACCGTTTTCTATTCTCGCCCCTTTGCCTGCCTGGCCGTAATTCGGAACCTGCGGATCTTCGTGAAGGTTTCGCCCCACTCCGTGCCCCACATAATCCCGAACCGCGCTGTATCCCGCTTTTTCAACATAGGAAGATATTGCGCTTCCTATATCTCCGATGCGGTATCCGGGCTTTGCAAACTTAATGCCCTCGAAAAAGCTGTTTCTCGTAACTTCGATAAGACGAAGCGCGCTTTCGCCGCATTTTCCAGCGGGAAAAGTGTTCGCGCAGTCTCCGTGAAATCCGCCGATAAAAGCTCCGACATCAATCGAGACGATATTTCCCTCTTCGATAACGCGGTCACCGGGGATTCCGTGGATAACCTCGCTGTCTATCGAAATACACGCCGAGGCCGGAAATCCGCCGTAACCGAGAAACGAGGGCTTTGCGCCGCAGCTTTCGATAAAGGCTTTGACATGCCGGTCAATCTCGGATGTTTTCACACCGGGCGAGACCATCTGACCGGCCTGTTTCAAGGCTTCCGCGGCTATGCCGCAGGCTTTTTTCAAAAGCTCAATTTCCGCTTCGTTTTTAAGGATAATCATGCAAGCGCTTTCATCGTCTCTTTTGTTGTGTCTTCCACCGCGTCCTGCCCGATAACTATTTTGAGAATTCCTTTGGCAAGGTAATGCTCTTTGAGCTGTTCGGTGTGACTGTGGAAAATTTCAAGACGTTTTTTGATAGTTTCGGGTTTATCGTCTTCGCGGATTACAAGCGGCTTTCCGCATTTGTCGCAAACGT
The DNA here is from genome assembly GCA_031549485.1 of Eubacteriales bacterium. GTDB lineage: Bacteria > Bacillota > Clostridia > Oscillospirales > Feifaniaceae > JAVBPR01. The sequence continues at coordinate 19,459 of JAVBPR010000008.1, forward strand.
CGGCAGTTGCCGGGGCGTTATAAACAGTGTGGTAAGTTGCGCCGCAATCGCCGCAAATACGTCTTCCCGTGAGCCTTGTGAGGATTTCTTCGTCGGGTACTTCGATAGAAATAACTCGGTCGATTTTAACCCCGAGGTTTTCAAGCGTCTCCGCCTGACCAACCGTTCTCGGAAATCCGTCAAGGATAAATCCGTTTTTGCAATCGTCTTTGGCTATTCTCGCTTTGAGAATTTCAACGACGATTTCATCCGGAACAAGCGCGCCGCTTCCGATAAGCTCTTTGACCTTTTTCGAAAGCTCGCTGTCCCCCGCAGCTGTTTCGCGCAGGAGATTGCCGGTTGAAATAGTGGGAATATTGAAATGCTCGCTGACTTTATCGGCCTGCGTGCCTTTTCCCGCTCCCGGCGCTCCCAAAAGAATTAAATTCATATTTACTCCTTAATCCAAAAATCCCTTGTAGTGCCTCATGAGAAGCTGGCTTTCAATCTGGCTGTAGGTTTCAATAGCAACCGATACAACGATGAGAAGCGAAGTTCCGCCGAGCTGGAAATCTATGCCGAACCAGCCGAGCATAAGCGGAGATATAGCAATAACCGCAAGGAACAAAGCGCCCATAAGCGTGATCTTCGAAAGCACTCTCGAGATAAAGTCGGATGTCGGTTTTCCCGGTCTGATGCCCGGTATGAACCCGCCGTTTTTCTTAACGTTATTCGCAATCTCGATCGGATTGAACTGAATCGAGGTGTAGAAATAGTTGAAGAAAACAATAAATAAGAAGTAGAGTATCGCATAAACCCAGTGGCTCATACTAAATACATTTAAGAAGCCAGCCCAGAATGTTCCGGGATCCGGTGTCGGAAACGCAAGCCCTATTGTGCTCGGAAGCGAAAGGAAGCTCTGCGCGAAGATAACCGGAAGAACACCGGTCATATTGACCTTTACCGGAATATGAGTTGATTGTCCTCCGTACATCTTTCTGCCGACAACTTTTTTAGCGTACTGAACCGGAATTCTCCGCTCACCGCCTGTAATGATGACGACAAAAACGATAAGCGCGATGCCGAGGATTATTGTGATCGGAGCAACCCACCATCTTGCGGCGGCATTACCGATGACGTTTTGAACAATAGCCGGGCCTCTTGAAATAATACCCGCAAAAAGGATTATCGAGATACCGTTGCCGATTCCTTTTTCATTTATCTGCTCGCCAAGCCACATGATGAGCGAGGAGCCCGCAGTAAATGTAATAAGAATGATGATAGCCTCGAAAATGCCTGTGTGTGTGCCGAGCGCGCCCTGGCTTTTGATTCCCATATAGTAAGCAAAAGACATAAAGAGCGAGATGACAACCGTTACATAACGGGTTATCGATGCGAGCTTTTTCTGCCCGTCCGGCTCTTTTGCGATGCGCTCAAGCGCGGGGATTGCTATCGTGAGAAGCTGGATAATAATCGAAGCATTGATATAAGGGGTGATGGACAGCGCGAAAATTGACGCGCTTGAAAGTCCGCCGCCCGACAGCATATCAAGAAATCCGAAAATGTTTCCGCTTGCTGCCTGTGTGTCAAAAAACGCTTTCAGAGCGTCGGCCGCGATAAACGGAACCGGAATCGCCATGCCGACTCTGAAGATGAAGATAACCATGATGGTGTAAAGGATTTTTTTACGAAGGTCGACGACATGCCATGCATTTTTCAGCGTCTGAAACATTACGCCACCACCTCTGCTTTGCCGCCTGCCGCTTCAATTTTGCTGACGGCACTTTTTGTGAATTTTGCCGCTTTAACGGTAAGGGCTTTTGTAATCTCGCCGTTACCGAGGATTTTTATTCCGTCTTTGGCATTTCTAACGATGCCCGCGCTGATAAGCGCCGCTGTGTCAACAACCGAGTCCGCATCAAAGGAATCAAGTTTAGATACGTTTACAACCGCGTATTCTGCTGCAAAAATATTGTTAAATCCTCTTTTCGGAACACGTCTTGCAAGGGGCATCTGGCCGCCTTCAAAACCCGGACGAATGCTGCCGCCCGAACGTGCTTTCTGGCCTTTGTGTCCTTTGCCGGCTGTTTTGCCGTTACCGGAACCCGGGCCTCTGCCCACGCGAAAGCTGCCGTCTTTTGTAGAGCCTTTTGCAGGTTTTAATTCGTGTAGCTTCATTTTTTACGCACCTCCTTCGATAATCAGACTTCTGTCACTTCTAACAGAAAAGAAATTTTTGCTATTTTGCCTCTTGTCGCCGCATTGTCGGGCTGAACTTTTACATCATTGATGCGTTTGAGCCCAAGCGCGTGCGCGGTGGCAATTTGTTTTTCGAGTCTGCCGTTTAAGCTTTTAACAAGCTTTAATTTTAAATCTGCCATCTTATTCTACCTCCACAGCCTTAACTTCTTCGGTAGCTTCTTTCACCGGAGCTTCAGCAGCTTTGGCCGCTTTAAAGCTTTTTACCGCTTTGCCGCGAACTTCCGCAACTTCCGCTGCTGTTCGAAGCGCGCTAAGGCCATCTATAGTAGCATTCAGCACATTACGCGGATTATTCGAACGAAGGCTTTTTGTTCTGATATCTTTTATTCCCGCCGCTTCGACAACTGCACGGACAGGGCCGCCGGCGATAACGCCGGTACCTTCCGGAGCCGGTTTCAAAAGCACGCGGCCTGCGCCGTATGCTCCCAAAATCTCGTGCGGGATTGTTGTTCCTTTCAAAGAAACTCTTATTAGATTTTTCTTTGCGTCGTCGATTCCTTTTGCAATAGCGTCCGGAACCTCGCTTGATTTGCCGAGACCGACACCGACATAACCGTTGCCGTCACCGACAACCACAAGAGCGGCGAATTTGAAAATTCTTCCGCCTTTAACAGTTTTGGAAACGCGATTTATGGTGACTACCCTCTCTTTGAGGTCAAGTTCGCGTGCGTCTATTCTTTCGTTCATTCTCTCTCTCCCTCTTAGAATTTAAGGCCGCCCTCGCGGGCTCCATCAGCAAGTTCTTTAATACGGCCGTGATACAAAAATCCGCCGCGGTCAAAAACCACTTCTTCGATTTTCAGTTTCTTAGCCGCTTTCGCGATCGCCTGCCCCACAAGTTTTGCGCCTTCTTTGTTTGCGCCGCTTCCTTTGAAATCTTTATCAAGCGAAGAGGCGGATGCGAGAGTTACACCTTTTGCATCGTCAATGAGCTGCGCGTAAATGTGAGATGCGCTGCGGAAAACCGAAAGACGCGGGCATTCTGCCGTGCCGTTTATTTTGCCGCGGATTCTCTTATGGCGTTTTGCTCTGCCGAGTTTGCTATCAATTTTATTTATCACAATTACATCCTCCTCTCATTAACCTTTGGCGCCCTTGCCGGCTTTTCCTTCTTTGCGGCGTACAAATTCGTTTTCATAACGTATACCCTTGCCTTTATACGGCTCCGGCGGACGTTTTTCGCGAACTTTCGCAGCAAACTGACCGACAACTTGTTTATCCGGTCCCGAGATGATGATTTCATTCGGGGTGGGAACGTCGATTGCTATTCCGTCTATCTCGTCCATATTAACCTGGTGAGAGTAGCCGAGGTTCATAACAAGGGTTTTGCCCTGTTTTGCAACTCTGTAGCCGACGCCCTGTACTAAAAGTTTCTTTGAAAAGCCTTCCGAAACGCCTGTAACCATATTAGATATAAGGGTTCTTGTAAGGCCGTGAAGCGCCCTGTTCTGTTTTTCGTCGTTCGGACGCTCTACGATAATTGTTGTGCCCTCTTCTTTTATGGTCATCTCGGGACGAAAGGATTTTATTAATGTGCCTTTCGGGCCTTTTACAGTAACCGTGTTCCCCTCGGCGAGCTTAAACTCTACGCCGGCGGGTAAAAGAATGGGTTTTCTGCCAATTCTGGACATGATTATCTCCTTCTTTTAAAATGTTTTACCAAACAAAGGCGAGTACTTCGCCGCCGACGTTGAGCTCGCGGGCTTTTTTGTCGGTGATGATTCCCTTGTTTGTCGAAATGATTGCTATTCCGAGGCCGCGCATAACGCGGGGCATTTCGTCAACGTTTGAATACATACGAAGACCGGGTTTTGAAACCCTGCGAAGCCCTTTGATAACCTGGGATTTGTTTGCGCCGTATTTAAGGCCGACTCTGATAACACCCTGTTTGTCGTCGTCAAGATACTGCACGTTTTTGATAAAGCCTTCTTCAAGCAAAATGTCTGCGATAGCTTTCTTGACATTCGATGAAGGGATATCTACACTTTCATGCTTTGCAGAATTCGCATTGCGGATTCTTGTCAGCATATCTGCGATTGGATCGGTGATTTGCATAATCTTACCTCCTCTTTCAAATTACCAGCTTGCTTTGCGTACGCCCGGGATTTGACCTTTATAGGCAAGCTCCCTAAAGCAGATACGGCAAACGCCGTATTTTCTGAGGTAGGCATGCGGGCGGCCACAGATTTTGCATCTGTTATATTCTCTTGAACTAAACTTTGCTTCTCTGCTTTGTTTAAGCTTTAATGATGTTTTTGCCACTTTTCGCTTCCTCCTCTTACTGTTTTGTGAAAGGCGCGCCCATCAAACTAAGGAGCTCTCTCGCCTCTTCATCGGTCTTTGCGGTGGTTACAAAAGTTATATCCATGCCGCGGACCTTGTCGATTTTATCGTATTCGATTTCAGGGAAGATAATCTGCTCTTTAAGACCGAGATTATAGTTTCCTCTGCCGTCGAACGCATTGCGGTTGATTCCGCGGAAGTCACGAACGCGCGGAAGGGCGAAGTTGAACAGCCTGTCAAGGAATTCATACATCTTCTCGCCGCGGAGGGTAACTTTAACCCCTATCGGCATACCTTCGCGAAGTTTAAAGTTAGCGACCGACTTGCGCGCCTTTGTGATTACCGGCTGTTGACCGGTGATTAAGCGGATGTCGTTTACGACCGAATCAAGAACCTTGGAATTCTCCTTAGCGTCCGAGCAACCGACATTAACAATAATTTTTTCAAGTTTCGGAATCTGCATCGGGCTTTTGTATGAAAACTTTTTCATCAAAGCCGGCGCAACATCCTTTTGGTAAAAGTCTTTTAACCTTGCCATTAAAGTTGGCCTCCTATTCAAAATATAGTTTGTTTTAAGCTGCAGAACCTGTAGAATAACCGCATTTCGCGCTTACTGCACAGCTTCTTCTGCGCCAAAACAACTTTTGAACTGCCATTGTGCAAGCCCCGAAGGGCATAAAGCCGCAAAAGCAAATCAGATGGAATCTCCGCATTTCGCGCAAACTCTGGTTTTCGCGCCGTCTGCCGAAACTGTAGTTTTGTAGCGAACGCCTTTGCCGCAGTGGCTGCAGTAAAGGTTCACTTTTGAAGCATAAAGAGCGCCCTCGGCCTTGAGTATGCCGCCCGGCTGTCCCTGCTTTTTGGGTTTAACATGTTTTGTAACCATGTTAACGCCCTCGACGATAACCTTTCCTTCTTTAGGGGCAACGCCGACAACTTTGCCTTTTTTGCCTTTGTCTTTGCCCGCTATAACCTGAACGGTATCGCCTTTTTTGACGTGTACTTTATTCATTTTGTTTCCTCCAAAAAATTAAAGAACTTCAGGGGCAAGAGAAAGTATTTTCATATAGTCCTTATCGCGAAGCTCTCTGGCAACCGGCCCAAAAATACGGGTGCCTCTCGGGTTTTTGTCGTCTTTGATTATAACCGCCGCGTTGTCGTCAAAACGGATGTAAGAACCGTCCGGACGGCGAAGACCTTTCGCGCTGCGAACTATAACGCATTTGACAACTTCACCTTTTTTGCAGACGCCGCCCGGCGCCGCCTTTTTAACAGAAGCGACAACTACGTCGCCGATATTTGCATATCTTCTACCTGTTCCGCCTAAAACACGGATACACATAAGCTCTTTTGCTCCGGTGTTGTCGGCGACTTTCAGGTATGTTTGCATTTGTACCATAATGATTTTCCTCCAAATTAATATGTGCTTTCGGTGCGGCGAAAAGTTTTATTATGCCGCCCCGCCAAAATAGCAACCCCGAAATTTTCAAAGTTTTCCGTTTTGGCAAACACACCAATCTTATTTCGCCTTCTCGACAATTTTAACAAGACGCCATCTTTTATCCTTGGAAAGCGGTCTGCATTCCATAACGATGACCTTGTCACCGATGCCGCACTCGTTATTTTCGTCGTGAGCTTTGAGTTTATATGTTCTTGTAACAATTTTTTTGTAAAGAGGCATTTTAACTTTGCTTTCGATGGCGACAACAATCGTTTTGTCCATTTTATCGCTTACAACTTTGCCTGTTCTTGTTTTACGAAAAGCTCTCTCCATTTAATTTTCCTCCTTCTGCTCGCCGAGGACGGTCATAATTCTTGCGATAGTCTTTTTGACCTCGACAATCCTCATGGGGTTATCAAGCTGATTTATGGCGTTCTGAAAGCGGAGATTCATAAGCTCGCTTTTGTTCTTTTTTAGTGCTTCGATCATCTCGTCTTTTGACATTTCTCTTATATCTTTGATGGTCATATCGGCTTATTCCCCCTTTTCCTGATCTTCACGCCTGATGAATTTACATTTTACAGGCAGCTTGTGAGCGGCAAGGCGCATAGCTTCTCTTGCTTCTTCTTCCGGAATTCCGGCAAGCTCGAAAAGAATTCTGCCCGGTTTAACAACCGCAACCCAGTATTCCGGCGAGCCTTTACCTGAACCCATTCGGGTTTCGGCCGGCTTTTCGGTAACCGGTTTATCCGGAAATATTTTTATCCAAACTTTGCCGCCGCGCTTTGTGTATCTTGTGAGCGCGATACGGGCAGCTTCGATCTGGTTTCCGGTTATCCAGCAAGGTTCTTTGGAAACGAGGGCATATTCGCCGTATGCTATTTTGTTTCCGCGGGTGGCAACGCCTGTCATACGTCCCCTGTGAACTCTTCTGTATTTAACTCTTTTAGGTAACAGCATTAGACTTGCCCTCCTTCCTTTTTAACGGTCCTTTTGACCGCAGGAAGAACCTCGCCTTTATATATCCAAACTTTTATGCCGATTTTGCCGTATGTTGTGTTCGCCTCGGCAAAGCCGTAGTCGATATCGGCGCGGAGCGTCTGGAGAGGAATTGTTCCCTCGTGATAATGCTCGGTTCTCGCGATTTCGGCGCCGTTAAGGCGTCCGGAAACCTGGATTTTGATTCCTTTTGCTCCCGCTTTCATTGTGCGGAAAAGCGACTGCTTCATAGCTCTTCTGAAAGAAGATCTTTTTTCAAGTTGGGAAGCTATGCTCTCTGCGACAAGCTGAGAGGAAAGGTCCTGGTTTTTGATTTCGATAATGTTAACCGGAAGAACCGGTTTGCCGACAAGTTTTTCAACCGCAGCTCTTGTTTCTTCGATTTTCGCGCCTTTTATACCGATTGCCGAAGCCGGGCGCGCAACATGGACAAAGAGTTTTATCTTGTCGCTGCGCTCGATTTCAATGCGGGCAAGGCCGTCATTATACATTCTCTTTTTAAGAAAATCTCTTATTTTCTTGTCTTCAACAAGGGTGTCGCCAAAGGTGCTTTTCCCTGCGAACCATCTTGAATCCCAGTTTTTGATAACACCAACGCGAAGCCCGTGGGGATTAACTTTCTGTCCCATACTTACGCCGCCTCCTTCTCTTTAAGGACTATTGTTATGTGCGAGGTTCTTTTAAGCAAACGCGACGCGCTGCCCCTCGCCCTCGGCATAACTCTTTTAAGTGTCGGACCGGCTCCGACGAAACATTCGCTGACGTAAAGCTTCTCAACATCCATATGGAAATTGTTTTCGGCATTTGCCGCCGCGCTTTTTATAAGCTTAACAAGGAGCTCGGACGCCGATCTCGGAGTGTGTTCCAAGATAGCCAGCGCAACCTTATAGTCCTTGCCGCGAATCAAATCAAGTACAATTTTCACCTTACGCGGCGTAATGCGCGCATGGCTAAGCTTTGCTCTTGCTTCCATTCTTCGTTTCCTCCTTTTCGTAAACTCTCTTTATTTAGTGTTGGATGTTTTAGAACCGCTGTGTCCTCTGTATGTTCTTGTCGGAGCAAATTCGCCGAGGCGATGACCGACCATATCTTCGGTGATATATACCGGAACATGTTTTCTGCCGTCATGCACAGCAACTGTGTGTCCGACGAAATCCGGGAATATCGTTGATGCTCTTGACCAAGTTTTGAGAACCTTTTTCTCGCCTGTTCCATTCATCTCTTTAATTCTTTTAAATAAAGCTGCTTCTACGAAAGGTCCTTTTTTAACGCTTCTGCTCATTTATATAACCCTCCCTTACTTACCACCACGGCGTTTTAAGATGAATTTGCTGCTCTTCGCCTTTGTGTTTCTGGTTTTGTATCCAAGCGCCGGCTTGCCCCACGGGGTAACCGGACCGGGACGACCGATAGGCGATTTGCCTTCACCGCCGCCGTGCGGATGGTCACACGGGTTCATAACTGAACCGCGAACTGTCGGGCGGATGCCCATGTGGCGTTTTCTGCCGGCTTTACCGATAGACACGTTTCCGTGATCCGCATTGCCGACCGCGCCGATTGTTGCAAAGCATTCGAGCCTTACAAGGCGAACTTCGGTCGAAGGAAGCCTGATATGCGCGTAGCCGTTTTCTTTTGCAAGAAGCTGGGCTGCGTTACCCGCCGCGCGGACGAGCTGGCCGCCCTTGCCCGGATAGAGCTCGATGTTGTGAATAAATGTACCGACCGGAATTGCCGAAAGGGGAAGCGCGTTGCCCGGTTTGATATCCGCTTCCGCACTGCTTATAACCGTGTCGCCCACTTTGAGGCCGAGCGGATAAAGAATATATCTTTTCTCGCCGTCGGGATAAACGATTTTGGCAATAAACGATGTTCTGCAGGGATCATACTCGATTGTGGCGACTTCGCCTTTTACGCCGACTTTATCTCTTTTGAAATCGATAATTCTGTATTTCTGTTTTGCGCCGCCGCCTTTGTGGCGAACGGTGATTCTGCCGTAGCTGTTTCTTCCGGCTTTTTTCTTAAGTGTGACGAGCAGGCTCTTCTCGGGAGCGACCTTTGAAAGCTCTTCAAATGTCAGAACCGACATTTGACGTCTTGCCGGAGAGGTGGGTTTGTATTGTTTTATAGCCATTTTTTACTCTCCTTTAATTCATTCCCTCGAAGAACTCAATGGGTTTGGAGGAAGCGGTAAGTTTGACTATCGCTTTCTTCCAAGACGGGCGGCGGCCTGTGTGAACGCCCATTCTTTTCATTTTGCCTTCGACGTTTATTGTATTTACCGAAACAACGCTGACCTTGAAGATTTCTTCGACCGCGTATTTTATCTCGGTTTTGGACGCATCTTTTGCAACTTCAAAGGTGTAAACTTTGTTTTGTACGCCCGCCATGCTTTTTTCGCTGATTATCGGACGGCGGATTATATCGTGTGCAGTTTTCATTATGCGTACACCTCCTCAATTTTTTTGACAGCGTCCTTTGTGAGGACGAGTTTATCGTATTTTACGATATCGTAAACATTAAGCGTTGTTGCAATCGTTGTTTTTGTGTTTTCGATGTTTCTCGCCGATTTAACAAAATTCTGATTTACAACGTCGGTTACGACAAGCGCTTTGTTTTCCACGCCGATTGCTTTGAGCATCTCGGCCGCTGTTTTTGTTTTGATCTCCGGAAAATCGATGCTGTCGAGAATTATTACATCCCCGTCAACGACCTTCTGAGAAAGAGCGGAACAAAGGGCAAGTCTTTTTTGTTTCTTGTTCATGTCGAGCGAGTAATCGCGCGGCTTCGGGGCGAATGCAACGCCTCCGTGTGTCCACTGCGGGCTTCTTGTCGAACCCTGTCTTGCTCTGCCTGTTCCTTTCTGGCGCCATGGCTTTCTTCCGCCGCCCGCAACTTCTGCACGGGTTAAGGCACTTTGTGTGCCCTGACGTCTGTTAGCCAAAAAGGCAATCACCGCCCGGTGTATTAATGACGCGTTAATCTTTACCGCAAAAATGCTGTCCGATACTTCAAGCGCTCCGCTATTTTTGCCGGTCATGTCTATTACTTGTAACTTAGGCATTTGATTTCCTCCTTTCTAACATTAAGCCTTTGCCTTAACAGCGCTCTTTACATAAAGAATGCCGTTTTTCGGGCCTGGCACAGCGCCTTTAACAACGAGAAGGTTGTTTTCGGCGTCAATTTTTACTACGTTGAGATTCTGAACTGTAACCTGCTCCGCACCGTACTGTCCGGGAAGTTTTTTGCCCGGAAGAACCCTTGAGGGATCTGTAGCGGAACCGTTTGAGCCGGCGTGACGGTGAATCGGACCGCCGCCGTGTGAGTTTCTTTGTGTGTGTCCGTTCCATCTTTTGATGGTACCGGAATAACCGTGACCTTTGGATGTGCCTGTGATGTCAATTACATCGCCGACTTCGAAGCTGTCAACTTTGATGATATCGCCGAGATTAATATCTGCGGCATTATCGAGGTCAAATTCTTTGACATGTTTTTTGTAGCTTGCGCCCGCTTTGTCAAAGCTGCCTTTGATAGGCTTGTTAATTCTTTTTTCGGTTGTGTCACCGAATGCGATAGCAACAGATGTGTAACCGTCAACTTCCTCGGTTTTTTTCTGAAGCACCACGCAAGGGCCGGCTTCAATAACGGTAACCGGTATTACCTTTCCGCCCTCGTCGAAAATTTGAGTCATCCCAACTTTTCTTCCGATAATTCCTTTTGCCATATATTTTCCTCCTATGGTTATTGGTTGGCGCCGCTTAATATTTGCGGTGTCAACATGACCTTTCCGTGCCTTTTCGGCGCGTCCTTTTTTAAATACTTACGAGCGCACCTTGCGCTTTTAAAATGAAAGCGACGGTTTGCGCCTTGCCGTTTATATTTAATAAGGAAAGAAAGTTCTTAATAATTTTTTGCCCGTTTCGGGCAGTTGCGCTCTCGCACATTAGACAATCATGCTCCGCTTGTCTGCTGTTCCATAAAAATTTCTTTCCTCCCGCTTCGCTTGCCTTCGGCAACCGAACGCCGTGTCGTCAGAGCATTTTTATGGGCAGCCCGCGCTATAAGCACATTAGACAATCATGCTCCGCTTGTTCGCTTCTCCGTCAATTTGTCGCTGTGTCCCGCTGTCCGGCTACCGCCGGCCACGCCGTGTCCTCGCGCCAAATTTTCGGGCGACCTGCGCTCTCGCACATTAGATCTTCAAGTCGATATCAACGCCTGCCGGCATTTCAAGACTCATAAGCGCGTCCATCGTTTTCGGTGTCGGTTTTATGATGTCGATAAGGCGTTTGTGTGTGCGCGACTCGAACTGCTCGCGGCTGTCTTTATACTTGTGAACCGCGCGAAGGATTGTAACAATCTCTTTCTTGGTCGGAAGCGGAATCGGTCCCGAAACCTGTGCGCCCGAGCGGATTGCTGCGTCAACAATCTTTTCTGCCGACTGGTCGACAAGGTTGTGATCATAGCTTTTGAGTCTGATTCTGATGTTTTTTGCTGCCATTTTTTCCTCCTACATATTAAATAAGGTAATTTGGCGTTTAAGTAACTTCGAGCAAAATCCTACCACCTGGCCGGGTGTTTCTTTTTCAGGGCTTAAAAATACCGGATACAAACTGCGGCAGTTGTAATCCGGACATAATCCCACTGTAAAACACTTCCCGCTCATCGTGTGCCGCAACGCACATTGCCACAAGGAAGGACAGGCGCATTTATAAAAAATGCTGCTCGCTAAGGCGGAGCTTAAATATCCCGCCGTAAAAAAGCCGACCGTCAAAGCGGCCATGCTCCACGGAAAAACCCGACCGTTAAGCCCGGACGGCAACCTCCCGCATCATCGCATACTTAATCACGCTAATATAGAATACATTATTATTTATCGCATTGCAAGCATTTTTTCGATTTTTATTTAAAATTTGTTTTATAACATTAAAATCATTGACAATAATTTAATAAAGGGTAAAATACTAAGATATTGTATATATTATACGTTATTTTTTACGAAAAACGGAGAAAAAAAGTGAAAACTTTAAAAAACTTCTTTTTAGGGCGTGCGCTTTCAAACGACCAGCTTAAAGGAGAAAAGCTTTCAAGGCTCTGGGGCCTGCCGATTATGGCGAGCGACGCCGTTTCCTCTGTTGCATATGCGGTTGAGGAAATCCTCATGGCGCTTGTCCCGATAATAGGCTTTTTAGCTGTTCGCTATGTCGGGCTTGTTAGTTTGCCTATAATTTTTCTTCTTCTGGTTTTGATTTTTTCCTATACACAAATTATCAACCATTATCCAAACGGCGGCGGTTCATATGTTGTTTCAAAGGAAAATTTTGGGCGCAGACCCTCCCTGCTTGCCGCCGCTTGCCTCATTATTGACTATATTATGACCGTCGCGGTCAGTATCTCCTCTTCGACCGCCGCGATAATCGCCGCCGTGCCGGAGCTTGAAGACTACCGAATTATTATTTCAATTGTTTGTGTCGGGATTATCACCCTGATCAATCTGCGCGGGATAAGCGAAAGCTCAAAAATATTCGGCATTCCCACCTACGCGTTTATAATTTCGATGGCAGCTTTGATTGTTATCGGATTTGTCCGTTTTTTCAGCGGAACTCTCACTCCCATCGATTATACCGGCGTATCCACAGGCGTCGAGGCTCTCGGCGGGATGACCTTGTTTCTATTCCTGCGAGCATTTTCTTCCGGCTGTTCCGCCTTAACCGGAGTGGAAGCCGTCAGCAATGCGATTCCGAGCTTCAAAGAACCTTCGCAAAAAACGGCGAAACAGGTTCTCTTTTTGCTCGGCGCGATAATCGTTTTCATCTTCGGCGGAACAAGCTTTTTAGCCGGCCATCTTAAAGTTATTCCTATCGAGGGAACCACAGTTATGTCGCAGATGGCAAACGCGATTTTCGGAAACGGCGTATTTTTCTATATCCTGCAATTCACCACCTCGCTTATTCTTCTTCTGGCCGCGAACACCGCATATAACGGGCTTCCGATTCTTCTTTCTATTCTCGCCAAAGACCGGTACATGCCGCGCCAGTTTTCGCACCGCGGAACAAAGCTGAGTTTTTCAAACGGCATAATTTTCATCTTTATTGCCGCCGCCTTGCTGCTTATAGTTTTCAAGGCCGACACCCATAAACTTATTCCGTTTTACGCGGTCGGCGTTTTCGTTTCCTTTACCATTTCGCAGGCCGGAATGTTTGTGAAATGGGCAAAATCCCGCGAAAAAGGCTGGCATTATAAATCGCTGATAAACGGTATCGGCGCTTTAATGACCTTTGTCGGCACTATTGTAGTGTTTGTCACAAAGTTTTCTCACGGTTCCTGGGTTCTTCTTATCGCCATTCCCCTAATTATGGCTTTCATGTCCTTCACTCACAGCCACTATTTCCGTTTCGAAAAGGAAATAAGCATGGAGGGATATGATTATGTCTATACGCCGAGCCCTAGCTCGGACACACTTCCCTGCATTGTTTTGATTCATAACATGAACAAAGCGGCGATGAAAACCTTTGATTATGCAAAGAATATTTCGTCAAACCTTATCGCGCTTCATATTTCGACCAACCAAAGGCACACCGAAACGCTGAAAGCGCAGTGGGAAAACTTCGGCATAGGCATTCCGCTTACCGTTATCGAAGCTCCCTATCGTGATATTTTAGGCCCGCTCGAGCAATTTGTTTCGGAACAGGAGGCAAAGCTCGGCAAACGCGAAGATCTAACCATTATTTTAACAAAATTCGTCGGCAACGGAATTATCGATGATATTTTCCATAATCAGACGTCGTTTTTTATCGAAAGTATTTTGCAGAAGCATAAAAACGTCGTCACCGCGCTCGTTCCGTATATTTACAGCAACAAAAAAACGCGCGCCGAAAACGCGGCAAATTCAAAATAAAACAGCAAACGTAAAATCCCCGCTTTTAAAAGCGGGGATTTATTTTATATTTTTCTCTTTCATTGCATATAGATTAACTAATATTGCGAAGGAGGAATAAATGTTTAAATTTCATTTTATGTCCCGCAAAAATAATATACTGATTTTCTGCGCCGCGGCCGCGGTGATTGTCTTTATCGCTATATTAATTTCTTTCCTTTTAAATAAATCCCCCGATTTGCGTGATTTTTCGTTTAGCGCAAGCGTTGAAGCGATGAGCGACGCCCTTGCGCTTGATATCTCCTCGCACAGCGAAGAGAGCGGTCCTGGATACAATTTCGCGGAGCTTATCGCTTTTCTCGCAGCAAAATATGAAAATGATTTTGAAAAATATAACAAAGCGGATTTGGAAAACATAACAGGCGCGCTTGCAGCCGGCAAAAGCATGAGCGAAGCCGCAAAAAATCTTAAAAACTACAAATATTATTATTCGGGATATTCCGCTGTTTTTAGTGAATTTGTAGGCTGCTATGAAAAGGAAACCGAAAAAGGCTCCGAAAGGGGCTACGGACTAAAAGTTTTCTTCCCCTTAGCGGACGGATTTTCCTGCTCCGAATCGGACGATTTCGGGGCGGCGCGAACTTACGGGTACGACCGGCAGCATACAGGGCACGATTTTATGGCGGCGGTCGGAACGCCGGTTATCGCCGCCGAATCCGGAACTATTGAGGAGCTCGGCTGGAACGAATACGGCGGCTGGCGTATAGGCATACGCAGTTTTGACCAAAAACGATACTATTATTACGCCCATCTGCGAAAAGATTTTCCGTTTTCATCCGAGATAAAAAAAGGCGGCAGAGTTTGCGCCGGCGATGTTATCGGTTATGTGGGGAAAACCGGTTATTCAAAAGAAGAAAATGCCGAAAACATCGGTCCCGCCCATCTGCATTTCGGCGTTCAGCTTATTTTTGATGAAAAAGAAAAAAACGGAGAAAATCAAACATGGATAAATCTGAACGAGCTTTCAAAGCTGCTGTACACAAACCGCGCGCAGGTCGAGAAGATTTCAGGCACCAAGGAATATAAAAGCAAATACGAATTTATCGAATTGTCCAATTTCGCCGCCGAATCCGCCGCTTTTGGCGTCGCCGAAAAAGAAGCCGAAAAATCAGCCTTGGTTCCGATAATAATGTATCACCGCATTTTAAGCAGCGGCTCGACCGATCCGACATACACCGTGACTCCCGAGCAGTTCGAAAACGATCTAAAATATCTTCACGAAAACGGATACCATACAATTATTATGGCCGACCTTGTAAATTATGTTTACAGCGGCGCGCCCCTCCCCGAAAAGCCTATTATCCTGAGTTTTGACGATGGGCATTATAACAACTATTTTTACGGTTCGCCGCTGCTTGAAAAATACGATATGCGCGCCGTCATTTCGGTGGTCGGAGAGTATTCGGAGCGCTCCGAAAAAGAGGGCGGGGAAAATCCGAATTTTTCCTATTTGTCTTTTGAAACGATGCGTAAAATGATTGTCGAGGGGCATTTCGAGATACAAAACCATTCATATCATCTTCATAAGGTCATAAACGGGCAAAACGGGGCAAAGAAAAAGCACGGCGAAAGCACCGCCGATTATTCGGTACGCCTTACCAAGGATTTGATGAAGCTCCAAACAAAAATTTACGACTCTACCGGTCGTCTGCCGACAACCTTTACCTTTCCTTTCGGCGCATATTCGGGCGAGACAAACGACATTCTAAAGGATATAGGTTTCAAGGCGAGCCTTTCCTGCCGAAAAGGCGTCAGCACTATTTCACGAGGCAATCCTGAAAGCCTTTTCGGTCTTTTTAGAATCCTGCGCTCGCCCAAAAAATCCGCCGAAGATTTCTTTTCTTCGGTCGAAAAAATGACAAAAGATTCCGAAATAAATGTTTTTTTGGAAACCGCGTGCGAATAGCTTTGCTTTTTTTTGAAAAATATTATATAATTGAAACACTTTAAATAATTGCTTTTATTTAGGAGATTTCAAATGAAAAAAATTGTAGCTTTACTGCTTGCGCTTATCGTAGTTTTCAGCATCGTCGGTTGCGCCCCAAAAGCCGAACCGCCCGTGTTTTCTTTGCAAATGATTTCCAACACCTTTGTTCACGATGGCGCCGAGCTTAAAATCGAAAAACCCGATTTTGCAAAAATGTCGGCCACCGACGGCGCGCAGTTTACCAAAAACGGCGCTGATGTTTTCCTCTATTATTACGATAATAACAAAGCTCTTGACGCCGCAATAAAAGATAACGCTTCTCTTTCGGCGTTCACAAGAAACGAAAACATTCTTTTAAACACCACCGATGCAGAGCTTATCGACCTTTTTAAATCGATCGAGAAAAAGGCGGAAAATCCCGAGGAAAAATAATCTTGCTATTTAAAAAGCGTCTTGCAATTTGTAAGGCGCCTTTTTTAATAATTTTTGTTTTGCGGGGGCACGGTTTATGAACGAACTGATGACCGAAGAAGAAATAATAAAAACTTATAAGTCCATGTTGATTATCCATAGAGTGACGAGAATACTTTTTATATTCTCGTTTATAGCGCTGCTACTTACTTCAGCGTTTTTTATCGCAAAAGACTTTTTCGATAAAGAATATCCATTATATTGGGCTATAATACTTATTGGAGCAATTTTCTTTTTTGCTGCGCTTGGAAAAATCGGAGAGGGCGCATTAAATCGCAGAGAGAAAAAGCTCAAAAATCATTCCCGCGCAATGAAAGAGCTACGCTACACTGATTTTTAGCGCAAATTATAATCCCGGGAGAAATAAATTTCTCCCGGGATTTTTCATGGTTTTATACTATACTGATTTTTCCGTTTTTCCCTTTAAGCGCATCATCGTAAAGCTCGCACGCCATAATGTATTTTTCGGGAATATCCCCTTCGTTTTTTATTCCGAAACACGTCGTTTCCTTAAAGCCGAAGCGCGAATAATAAAGCGGATCTCCGACGAGAAAAACGGCGGTATAGCCCATTTCTTTCGCAATCTCAAATCCTCTTTTTATAAGCGCACCGCCGATGCCGCGATTCCGATGCGAAAGCTCGACACAAATCGGCGAGAGAAGAAGCTCTTCGTATATTTTTTCGCCGCAGCCGATTTTCATTTTGGTGAACATGATATGCCCGATAAGTTCCCCGCCCTCCTCTGCGACAAGCGCGAGCGGCGGCAGATAATTTTCACTTTTCCGCAGCTTGCGGACATATTCCTGCTCGTCGCCGTCTTTGACCGCTGCGGTTTCAAAGGCGGTTTTTACAAGCTCGTGAATTTTGTCAAATTCTTTTTCTTCTTCTCTTCGAATTATCATAGCAACCCCGTCCGGAATTTATTTTTAAAGGCTCCGCTTTTTTATCACCGCCGAGGCTCGCGGATATTTTTCATCGGTCGGTCCGATTTTTTTAATTATGACAAGGGTTCTGTATGAGCCGTCCGAAAGGGTAGTTTCCATTACATCAAAAAGTTCACCTGAAAGGGCTTTTATCGCGTTTTTCGCTTCTGCAATTTCCTCTTTCGCCTTTTCGCTTTTCATCGCTATAAAATATCCGCCCGCTTTGACAAACGGCAGGCAGTATTCACAAAGCTCGGAGAGCTTAGCAACCGCGCGCGCGCAAACGATATCAAAGCTGTCGCGAAAGCGAGGTTCTTTTGCCAAAAGTTCTGCCCTGCCCTGTAGCGCGGCGAGATTTGAAAACTCCAATGCGGCGGCGGTTTCGGCGATAAACGCAACCCTTTTTCCTGTTCCGTCGAGTGCGGTGACATTTATTTTCTCGTTTTGCGCCGCGATGACCGCTGCGGGAAATCCCGCGCCGCTGCCGACATCAAGCACCGAAACGCCGTCTTTGAAAAGTCCGGTTTCGAACAGGAAACGACAGTCTTCAATATGCTTTACAAGCCCTTCTTCAAAGGTTTTTACCGCCGTCAAATTCATGACGGCGTTTTTTTCGACAACCGCCTTCAGATAATCCTCAATTTTTGGCATTTTTATCCCTCCCGGACGCCGCGAGATATATAAGCAAAACGCTTATATCCGCGGGGTTTACCCCCGAAATCCGCGCGGCTCTGCCAAGGGTTTCGGGGCGGATTTTCGAAAGTTTGTCCGCCGCCTCAAGCCTAAGTCCCTTTATGCTTTTATAATCAATATTGCCCGGCAAAATTTTTGATTCTAACTTTTTCGCGGAATCCGCCTCCGCCTGCTGGCGCTTTATATATCCCTCGTATTTTATTCTCAGCTCCGCTTCTTTTCGAATTTCTTCGGAAAGCGGCGGGCTCGCAGCGTCGAACCTTGCGAGTTTTTCATAGGTGATTCCCGGACGCTTGAGAAGGTCGGCAAATTTCGCGCCCGATGAAAGCGGCGCACCGCCCTCCTCGGTTAAAACCGCGTCAAGCTCGGCGCTGCGCTCTATCTTTGTTTTCCTAAGCCGCGCTTCCTCGTCCTCTATCTGCGCTTTTTTCAAAAGAAAATCGGCGTATCTTTTTTCGTCTATCAGTCCGATATCGTGCCCGATTTCGGTCAGGCGCATATCGGCGTTATCCTGTCTTAATAGCAGGCGGTATTCGCTTCTTGACGTCATCATTCTGTAGGGCTCATTTGTGCCTTTTGTGACGAGGTCGTCTATAAGCGTTCCGATATATGAGCTTTTGCGCTCCAAAATAAATTCCGACTCGCCTTTGATTTTCCGCGCCGCATTCACTCCGGCAACAAGCCCCTGCGCCGCAGCTTCCTCATATCCGGAAGTCCCGTTAAACTGGCCCGCGCCGTAAAGACCGCTTATCTCCTTTGTTTCAAGGGTAGGGTAAAGCGCGAGCGGATCGACAAGGTCGTATTCGATTGCGTATGCGGGGCGGGTGACCTTTACCTTCTCGAGCCCTTTTATTGTTCGCATGAGCGCTTCCTGCACATCCTCGGGAAGCGAGGAGGAGCAGCCCTGCAAATACATTTCCTCGGTATCAAGCCCCATCGGCTCAATAAAAAGCTGATGCCGTTCTTTGTCGGCAAAGCGCATGACCTTATCCTCGATGCTCGGGCAGTAACGCGGCCCGATGCCTTTAATACTGCCGTTGTAAATCGGGGAACGGTGAATATTTTGCCTTATTTGTTCATGTGTCCGCTCGTTTGTATATGTGCTGTAGCAAAGGGCTCGGTTTCCGCCGCAGTCCTCTCTGCTGTGGGTAAACGAAAACGGGGTGAAATCATCCTCGCCCGCCTGGATTTCAAGCCCGGTAAAATCAACCGAACCGCGATGAATACGCGCCGGAGTTCCTGTTTTAAAACGCAGAAGCGGAAGCCCCGCTTTTCTTAGGCTTTCTGTAAGGCCCTCTGCCGCGAACATGCCGTCCGGCCCGCCGGGGTATGCGTTCTCGCCGACAATAATCATGCCGCTAAGATATGTTCCGGCGGCAATTATCGCCGCTTTTACTTCATATCTCGCGCCGAGCCTTGAAATAACCGCCGAAACCCGTTTTTCCTCAATTTCGATATCCACAATTTCCGCCTGTTTGAGGTCAAGGTTTTCTGAAAGCTCCAAAACATGCTTCATATGCGCCTGATATTTTCTTCTGTCTACCTGTGCGCGGTTGCTGTGAACCGCAGTGCCGCGGCTTTTGTTCAGCGTTCTAAACTGGATTCCGCAAATATCCGCCGCCTTGCCCATCTCGCCGCCGAGCGCATCGATTTCTCTTATCAAATGCCCTTTTGCGCTGCCGCCCATGCAGGGGTTACACGGCATATTTCCGACTGCGTCCATATTTATCGTGAAAATCACCGTTTTCATGCCAAGGCGCGCACAGGCAAGGGCAGCTTCAATGCCCGCATGTCCCGCTCCGATAACGGCAATATCATATTTTTCGGCGTTATAGGTCATTTTCTCTCCGTTTTTTTGCGGCGTTTTGTAAAACCGCCGCCTGTTTGATAGTTTTATTCAAATTTTGCCGCCGCACTTTCGCGCTGAGAAATCTATAAAAACAAAACTTATTTGCCGACGCACTTTCGCGGCGGGAAAATCTATAAAAGCAAAATTTATTTGCCGACGCAAAAACGCGCAAAGATATCGGCTACTACATCTTCTCTCGCCGTTTTGCCGGTGATTTCTCCGAGCGCGTCGGCCGCGGCGGTTATATCGATTTCCGCAATATCAGGATGCTCGCCCTGCGAAAGCGCGTCAGCCGCCGCCAAAAGCGAGATTTTCGCTCTTGAAAGCGCGGCAAAATGGCGAGCGTTTGTGATGATAAGCCCTTCCCTGAAATCGGCGCCGGCCTTTGCTTTTATCGCCGCTTTCAGTTCCGGTAACCCCGCGCCCGTTTTCGCCGAAACGACAATCGCCCCCGGCAAATCCGCCTTTAGTCCGGCATCGCTTTTATTTAAAACAACTACCGCGTTTTTGCTCTCAGCCTTTTTTAAAAGGTCTTTTTCCTCGCCCGACAACTCTTTCGAACCATCAAAAATAAGCAGCAAAAGCTCGGCATTTTCAAATTTTTCCTTTGCAAGGGAGATGCCGATTTTTTCGATTTCATCGCCGCTTTCCCTAATCCCCGCGGTGTCCGAAAGCGAAAGGATTATATCGTCGATAACAATATCTTTTGTGACAACGTCACGCGTCGTGCCCGAAATTTCGGTAACTATAGAGCGCGTTTCGCCCGAAAGCATATTCATCACCGAGCTTTTTCCGACATTCGGAATTCCCGCGATAACCGTGTCGATTCCCTTTGAAACCGCTCTGCCGAAATCATAAGTAGAAAGAAGCTGCTCTATTTCAATGCTTGTCTTTTTTACCGCCTTTAAAATTTCGCCGCCGTCCGGCTCTGGAATATCCTCATAGGTAAAATCCACCGCGGCAAATATCGAGGAAAGCGCGGAAATAAGCGTGTCGCGGATTTCGTTTATTTTTTTCGAGAGCTCTGTTCCCTTTGCGGCGATTTTCGCCGCTGCCTCGCTCTTCGCGTTTATCAAATCGATTACGCTTTCGCACTCCGCCATGTCGAGTTTTCCGTTTAAAAAGGCAGTTTTCGAAAACTCGCCTGCTTCGGCAGGCTCGGCGCCGGCCTCCAAAAGCGTTTGCAAAATCATCGAAAGCACGACAACTCCGCCATGCCCGCAAAACTCGACCATATCAAGCCCTGTCGGCGATTTCGGGGCGCGAAAAACGGTGGCTGTGACAAAATCCACAACCTCTTTGTTCCGAATAATTTTACCGTATGAAACGGTATTTCCCGCGGCTTTTACAAGATCCGCGCCGTCAAAAACGCTGTTTGCGATTTCTATTGCGCGGTCTCCGCAAATGCGGACAATACCGAGCGCGGCGTTTCCCGCCGCGGTTGAAATCGCGGCAAAATTTCTGCCCATTTTTTCTTCCTTACACTAAAAATCCAAAAGCCGCCGCTTTTACGCGGCGGCTTTTATCTCATTAATCTTTGTTTTTGTCGCCGAACATTTTATTAAAAAGTTCTTTATCGCTTATCTCCGCCTTTGGTTTGCTCTCGGATTTCGGCGGTGAAAACGGCTTTTGCTCTCTCTTAAAGTCGCTGTGGCCTTTGAAATTTCCGTCTCTTTTAAAATCGCCGCGCGGGCCGGAGCTCTTCGGACGATGCGGCGCAGGATCGCTTCCGCTGTACATGATTATTACCTTGCGGTTCGGATCAACGCCAATTGAAGAAGTCGAGATATTTTCTCTGCCCTGAAGCGCGGAATGGATAACCCTTCTCTCATATGGATTCATCGGCTCGAGAGTGACATTTCTGCGGTTTTTCAAAACCTTTGCCGCAAGTTTATTTGCCAGGCGGACAAGGGTTTCTTCGCGTTTTTCACGATAGTTTTCGGTGTCGATTGTAACTCTTACATAATCGGATTTGCCTTTATTGACAATCAGGCTGGTGAGATACTGCAGCGCGTCAAGCGTTTCGCCTCTTCTGCCGATTATCTCGCCCATGTTATCGCCGCTGACTTCGACATTCAAAGTTTCTTCGTCGGTCGCCGCCGCTACGGTCGCGTCTATTCCCATATTGCGGAGTATTACCGATAAAAACTCCTCCGCTTTTTTTGAAAGCTCGTCGCCCGAAGAAATTATTTTCTTTTTAGGCGCGGCGGGAATTTCGGTTTTTACCTCTGTTGCAGCTTTTTCGGTTTTTTCCGGCTTCGCCCATTTTTTCTCTTGAATTTCGGTTTTCGCAGCGGGCGCGGCTTTCTCAATAGGCGCCTGCTCCGGAGCTTCGTCCGGCGCTTCAAAAATGATTTTTATCTTAGCGTTTGTGGAACGGAAAAGCCCTTTTGACGGCGTTTCCAAAACTTCTACACTGACATCGTCTCTATCCATCGAAAGCTCGGCAAGACCTGTTTCAATCGCCGCGTCAATGGTTTTACCTGTAAAAACAAATTCTTTTAACATTTATTTTTCCTCTTCGACAAGCTCTTCCAAAACTTCGGTTCCGGGAATTTCCGTGGGTAATTCGTCCGCCGAAGTTCCGATAACCTCGCTTGCCATTTCCGCAGTTTGAATCTCTTCCAGGCGCTCGGTTTCGGCCGAGTCATCTATCTCCGGCGTAATTCCGTTTGCCAAATCAATAGCGGCGTTATGCGCTTTTATTGCCGCAATGATTTCGGGATCCTCTTCGAATTTATACGAAACTTTTTTGCCTGCCGGCAGAGAAACAGCAGCCTTTGCGGCAGGTTTCTGTCCGCTTTTTCCCGCGACGCGCGGCGCCTCTGTTTCGACCTTGACCGTCTGGCGTTTTGCTTTTTCGATTTTCTTTTTCTGATTATTGCTTATCGCCGCTTCCGCGCGCGCTTTTTCAAGAATCTCAAGCGGTTTATATTTGCGGTTAAGCGCCCATTCTACCGCGATTCCGAGAAGGGTGCTGATTATCCAGTAAAGTCCGACGCCCGCCGGAACGCTGAAGCAGATGACGACCGACATAACCGGCATCATATACATCATCGATTTCGTCGTGCCTGCGGCGTTTTGATCGCCTGTCGGAGTATATTTCATTGTGTATTTCGAGGACAGGAAGGAAGCGAGTCCCGAAATAATCGGAATAATTAAAATCCACGACATATGGGTTATCGACGGAACTTCCGAAAGATTCAGCCCGAAAAGTCCGAAATTGATTTCCCGGAAATTTGCCATAATTTCAGGAAAGGTTGCTTTTAGGCTGTCTGCTTTAAGCAAAATCTGATTATAGAGCGGAATTTGCGTAAATTTATCGCCGATTTCGACCGCTTTTGCAAGCGAATTTATATCGGCATGCGGCATCTTCAAAATGTAAGTAAGCGGATTGATGATAACCTGATAAAGAACCATAATGATCGGGAGCTGGAGAAACATCGGAAGGCATCCGCCGGCGGGATTAAAGCCCTCTTTTTGATAAAGCTCCATGATTTCTTTATTCATTTTGTCTTTATCGTTTTTGTATTCTTTTCTTATCGCATCTTCTCTCGGTTTAAGCGCGTACTGCTTTAGCGTGCCTTTTTTTTGCTTGACCGAAAGGGGAATAAGTATCGCTTTCATAATAAGGGTAAACATAAAAATGGCAAAAGCATAGCCGAGCACATCGGTATAGCAAAGCCTGAAAAGCCAGCCGAAAGGCTGCGCAATTATGCCCCAAATGTTCATATCGCCCAAAATAATTCTCCTTCAAAATTTTGATTGAAAGTTTCTTTCACTTTAACTCGTCGATTCCGCCCGGATGGAACGGATGGCACTTTGATATTCTTTTTAGGGCAAGCGCCGAGCCCCTGACGGCTCCGTACTTCGAGATTGCCTGTATGGCATAAGTAGAGCAGGTAGGATAAAACCGGCAGGAGGATTTTCCCTTTAGCGGCGATATCCTGCGCTGATAAAATTTTATCAGCGAGATGAGAATTTTTTTCATATTTTGGCCTCTTTGCCTTTTAGCAAGGCGGCGGCATAAGCCGCTATTTTTGTATTTTCAAGGCGGCGCACGCTTTTTTAAGCGATGCCGAAATTTCCGCGGTGTTTGAAAAAGGCGTTTTTGTCCGGGCGACCATTACGATGTCGTTCCCCGTTTTGATTTCATCCTCCGCAAGCCTGTATGCTTCCTTGATAATACGTCGCGAGCGGTTCCGCAATACCGCAATCCCGACCTTTTTGCCCGCCGTGATGCCGAGGCGGTTGATCTTTCTGCCGTTTTGACGGACATACATGATAAAAAGCGGGCAAACAAAGCTTTTTCCCTTGTAATACGTCCTGCGGAACTCATGGTTTTCTCTTAAAGAAATTGTATTTTTCATCTTGCATTTCCCTATATTCTCAGAACAAAAAAAGGCCACAAAGGCGGCCCTTAATTCGTCAAATATACCGTTTAGTAAGAGAGTTTTGCTCTGCCCCTCGATCTTCTTCTCGAGAGAATTTTTCTGCCGCTTCTTGTATGCATTCTTTTCCGAAAGCCGTGTTCTTTGGCTCTGTGCCTTTTTTTAGGCTGATATGTTCTGACCATTTATATTCACCTCCTGATAGAATAAAACAATTTAAAACGCCATGTAGAAAGATTATAAAACAATTTCGCCAGATAAGTCAAGCAAATTATTATATTTAACGCGCACGCTATATAAGCACATTAATACTGTGCCTGCAAAAGCGGCGCGGTTTTTTAAAATCTGAAATAAATAAACGGATTATAGCTTTCGGTGATGACCGCCGCGACGCAGTAGAAGAAAATCACGCCGAGAAGTATATCAAACACAAGTTTGCCGACTGTCGATTTGTTTATCCATTGGAAAATCCTTCTTGGCAGCGGCGTTGAAAAGACCGCGCCGACAACAAGCCACGGAAGATACGGCAAAACCCCGAACGATAGTAGTGTTCCCTCTCCCGTGCCGATGCCGAAGAGAAGTTTTATGAAAGCGCCTATCTGCGAAAGGTCGGTTATTCTGAAAATTATCCAGCCGAATATTGTTGCCGCAATTGTGAAAACAACCCCGAGCGCAGGCACTTTCTTGAAGACTTTGCCGAGGAAGATTTTTTCGATAAGTATGAGCACGCCGTAATAAAGCCCCCACAAAATAAAGTTGTAGGAAGCGCCGTGCCAAAGCCCTGTGGCAAACCAAACGATAAGCAGATTAAAGCAATACCGGGGGAATTTTACCCTGTTGCCGCCGAGCGGGATATAGAGATAATCCCTGAAAAAGGTGGAGAGCGTCATATGCCATCTCCGCCAAAAATCGGTGACCGAGCGCGCGATATACGGAAAATTAAAGTTCGGCGGCATGCGGAAACCGAGCATTTCGCCAAGACCTATCGCCATCGTAGAATATCCCGAAAAATCAAAGAATATCTGGAAGCTATATGCGATTATCCCTACCCACGCCGCCGCCGTTCCCGCGCCGCCGAAATCATCGATAATCTTGTCCGCAATAAAGGCGCAGCTATTGGCGATAAGCAGCTTTTTGCCAAGTCCGATAATAAAAATCCTGATGCCTTTATTAAACCGCGCTACGCTCTCGACTCTTGTCACAAGCTGCTCCGCTATATCGCCGTAACGGACAATCGGGCCCGCAATGAGCTGCGGAAACATGGTGATATATGTTCCGAGGTTTATATAACTGTGCTGTGTTTTTTCGTCGCGCCTGTAAACGTCAAGCACATATGTCATAATCTGGAAGGTGTAAAACGATATTCCGATAGGCAGGCTTATCTGCGGAACCGGAATCGAAAGATTAAACAGCCCGTTAAGGCTTGTCACAAATAACCCCGAATATTTGAAAACGCCGATAAGCGAAAGATTTACAACGACCGATAATGCCACGATAAACTTCCGCTTGCCCTGCGAAGAATCAAATTTTTCGAGGAGAAGCCCGAACACATAGTTTATCGTAATCGAAAAAACCATGAGCAACAGATAAACCGGTTCGCCCCAGCCGTAAAAATACAGCGAGGTCAAAAACAGCCATGCGTTTTTATACTTTCGTCCAAACGGAAGATAATATACTGCCAAAACGATAGGCAAAAATATAAACAGAAAATTTGCGCTGCTAAAAAGCATTTATTTGCCCACCTCCGAAAGCAGCCACTCCGCGTATTGCTGAGGCTGAGCTAAAAATAAGATGTCATCTATTTCATGTTCTTTTGTATATTTTATAATATCAAATTTTTCGCCGTACGCTTCCGGCCAATAGCGCGGATCAATGACAAAAGTCGTCTTATAATGCGAGGCGAGCAGCCCTTCGAAAGTCTGGGTATAGGAGGGCCCGATTATCATAAGTTTCCGCCCGGTTTGCGCAGAATCGTTTTGATAAATAATTTCGGCAAAATCAAAACCGAAATATTCAGCATAAACCGAGGTGTATTTAAGCGCTTCTTCGCTGAGCACATTGCCCGCAAGAATGCTTGCGCGGTTGCTGCGCGCCGACTCTTCCTTGCCGTTCATTATCATTTTATATTCCGGTATCTGCGCCTCGGCGGAGGTCAGCATTTCGGAAAGTTTGTCATAAAGCGAGCTTCGCGCCTTACTTCCTCTCATCAGAGAGTTCGGCACTTCGATAACTTCGGTATTAAGGCGGGGCGAAAGCGCCGAAAATTTCGACAGCGCGTCGTATGAATTATTATAAATCTTTTGCGCGGTATTTCCGTTAAAATGGTGGTCGGTAATATAAAAGTCTGCAAGATTTTCCTCTATAGTCCAATACCGGAGCGAGAGCGCGGTGACGCTTTTCGGCAGGCTTTTAAGCAGGGTATCGCCGTACCGTCTGCCGACATATCCGGGATACATGCTGTTTAGCGGGTTCGCGTCGGACATGACTATCGGCTCTATCGAATAAGAAACGATATTTGCGCCGGTTTCCTCTTTCACCTTTTCAAAATATTCCGCCGCGCTTGCTATACTGCGGTCGATTTTGTCATTGTAAATAAAGGGGTACTGAAGCAGATATTCCTTGCCGTGAAGCTCGTAAAGCGCATTCTCTTTGAAAAGGGTTATCACCTTTCCGTAGCTCGCTTTCGGTTTAAGAACGAGAGCGGCGATATCCGAAATGAAAGTGTCTTTTTTGCTGTTGGCGACAAGAAGCGGATCGCGGAAAAACGCCTGATCCGCAATCGCTTTCTCAAACTTTGTCTGAAAACTGCCGTCGGCAATATCTTTGAGCCGAGCGGGCGGAAACTGCTGCATTACGCGGTTTTCGATAATGCTTTCTGTCCGCGGCTCGGCGACCGGAAAATAAAATATCAGCGAATATATCGAAAGCAAAAACAAAACCGGCAGAACGAAACTAAGCGCCTTTGCAAAGGTGAAAGGCTCTTTATTTTTTCTTTTTTCCTCGGCGATTTTGTTTTCCTGCTCCGCGAGAATCGCTGTTTCGGTTCGCTTTCTTTTTTCCTGTGACTCGTTTGCCATATCTTTTCAGAATCCCCCTTGTAATCAGCTTTTAATAGTATACTCTGTAGCATTTAAAAAAGCAAAACAATTTACTTGACATTTATCTTCTTTGTTTATAACATAACTTTATGCTTTATTTTAATGAAAAAATCGAAACTATGTCTAATGACGAAATGTATGCTTTGCAAAGCGAGCGCCTTGTAAAGCTTGTTGCCCATGCCTATAATAACGCGGCGTATTACCGCCGCAAAATGGATGATATCGGCGTTTTGCCAGGGGATATCAAAGAGCTTTGCGATATCGTAAGGCTCCCCTTTACCACAAAACAGGATCTGCGCGACTGCTATCCTTATGCCGCCTTTGCGGTTCCGATGAGCGAAGTTCGCCGAATTCACGCCTCAAGCGGCACGACCGGCCAGGCAACCGTCGTCGGTTACACCGCAAGCGACCTTAACGATTGGGCGGAATCGGTTGCGAGGTGCCTTGCCTCGGTCGGCGTCACAAACGAAGATATTATGCATATCTCTTACGGATACGGGCTTTTTACCGGCGGAATCGGCCTGCATGACGGCGCGACCAAGCTCGGTTGCTCGGTTATCCCGGTTTCGAGCGGAAATACCGCCAGACAAATCCAAATAATAAAAGATTTCGGCTCCACCGTTTTGGCGTGCACCCCCTCTTATGCCCTTTACCTCGGCGACGAGATGCAGGATGCCGGGCTTACGGCGAAAGATATAAATCTTCGCATCGGAATTTTCGGTGCCGAGCCCTGGAGCGAAGAAATGCGCGCCGAAATTGAGACGCGGCTCGGCATCAAAGCCTATGATATTTACGGTCTTTCCGAGGTTGCAGGTCCCGGCGTCGCAAACGATTGTTATCTGCGCGCGGGAATGCATATTCAGCACGATTTCTATTATCCCGAAATAGTATCTCCCGAAACTCTTCAACCTATGCCGGACGGGCAATTCGGCGAGCTGTGTTTCACCTGCCTTACAAAACAGGCTATTCCGCTTATCAGATACCGCACACGCGACCTCACAAAGCTCACCCATGAAAAATGTGAATGCGGACGAACCACTCCCCGAATGGAGCGCGTGACCGGCCGAAGCGATGATATGCTTATTATTCGCGGGGTAAATGTCTTCCCGTCTGAAATCGAAAAGGTTCTTCTAAGCGAATCGGGTGCGCAGCCGCACTACATGATTTATGTCGACCGCAAAGATGAGCTTGATACAATGGAAATTCACATCGAGATGAGTTCCGAGATGTTTTCCGACTCGGTCAAAAACATCGAGTCGATGCAAAATAAAATTAAAAAAGCGCTTTCTTCCGCGCTTCTTATCAGCTGTACCGTTAAACTTGTCGAGCCGAAATCGCTTCCGCGAAGCGAGGGCAAGGCAAAAAGAGTTATCGACAACCGAAAGCTATAATATACAAAAAAGCCGCTCATGAGAGCGGCTTTTTTATTCCTCTTTTTGTTCCTCCTACGGAGTCTGCTTAAATAAACTCGCCAAGAATATTAGGAACGGTAAAACTTAGCAAGCAAGGTTTATTAAGCTCTGCGAAAACCCTACCCGGGACAAATAAAAAACTCTGTAAAACATAATGTTCGGGGCGATGTGGGCATCGCCCCCTACGTACAAATTTCATATTTGCGTCTTTTTAAATCATCCGCAGCGTGTTCGCGGCTTCCTAAATTGTCAATTTTCAATTGTCAATTGCCACCTGGGCGAGCGGCGCTATCACACATTTATCAATCATGTTGCGCTTGCTCGCTTTCTCCGCCAATTTGTCGCTGCGTCCCGCTTCGCTCGCCTTCGGCGAGCAAACGCCGTGTCCTCGCGCCAAATTTTCGGGCGAGCGGCGCTCCCACACATTTATCTACCGATTCCTGCCGAACGCCGGTTCCAGGGCTTTTCCGACCGCGGTACACAGCACAACAGCGGCGGCGGCTTCAACAAGGCTGTTCAAGGCAATAACGGTGAGAAAAACTTTCATAAGCGCGGGAAGTCCTCCCGAAGTAACGCCGAAAGTTTCAAGGGCGCGCGGAAGCGCGAAAACAGTCAGAGCGCCGAGAACAAAAACGGTATTTGTTATTGAGCCGATAAACGCAGCGCTGCCTTTTGCCAAAATATCGGGCATGACTTTTTTGCAAACTTTATAGCTTCCGCCCGCAGTTATGCCGATAAGAATACGCGGAAGAATCAGAATGACGATAAATAGGAAAATAGAATAAAATCCGAGCCCGCTGCCGTATATCGCAATCGAAAGACCGTCTGTCGGCGTCATAAGACTTTTTACAACGCTGGTAATACCAAACGCGCCGCCGAGGATGCTTCCGCCTTTCATTCCGTAAAAATACGAGCCGATGATGACCGGGATATGGATTGTGGTTATCGAAATTCCACCGGGCAGGGTGATATATCCGAGCCACGGCACAAATGTCAGCAAAATGATTATGCCGATAAACACGCCGTAAAATGTTAGTTCTTTTGTTTTAATCGGGCTCGCCCTCTTTCTTTTAATGTTAAGCAATTATACTATAATTCAGAAATAAAACACAAGAAAAAAATCGCCGTCGTTTGTGATTGCCGCCGGGAATAATCTAAAATATATTTTGTCTGCGAAATAGTGCCGTATGCACTTTTCAATATTTTAGTCAAAGATATTTCTACGCCCGGTGCATGCACAAATCCAGATAGTTTCCGCCAAGATAAGTGCGTTTCGGAGCGGGCTTAAGTCCAGGTATCTTCCGACAGGATATGCCAATGCCCCGGAGCGGGCTCAAGTCCAGATAGTCTCCGCCGTGATATGTAAGCGTTTCGGAGCGGGCTCAAGTCTATGTAATTTCCACTATGTTAAGTGCGTAGACAGAATAAAACCCCCGAAAAAACTTTCGGGGGTTTTATTTATTTTTTGATTATTCGGTTTTTTCGTTTTCTTTGCCTTTTTCTGCATCGCCGGTATTGTTAGGTGTCGGAGCCGGATCTACAAAGGTTTTATCAACCATGCTCGGCTTATAACCGTTTTTGACAAGAACGTCAACGACCGGGATTATCTTTTTCTCGGTTTCGTACTGCGCGAGCTTTTCCGCGATAAGCCCTGCGAGAAGCTCTTGCGCAAGCTCAGTTCTTATTGTTTCTTCTTTGTCTTTGAAAGAAAACTCATCGTCTGTCGTATATTTTTTAATTATGTGCCAGCCATACTGCGACTCGCAAACGCCGACTTCTCCGACGCCGATTGCGAAAGAGGTTTCTTCAAATGCCGGATCCATGCCGGAAGTATCTTCATCAAGCCTTTTTCTGAAAACATACCCATCGTCCGGCTCGCCTGCATCTTCGTTATATTCTTTGATAAGCGCTTCGAAATCTCCGCCGGCGTCAACCTTGGCTTTAACTTCGTTGTATTTCGTCTGCTTCGCGGCGAGCGCATCTCCCGTAAGGGCTGTGCCGCTGTCATCAACATTTTTTACAAGAATATGTTTTACGTGAACATAATCGCTTGCAAGAGTTTCTTTGACCTTTTGGTCGGTGATCGCTTTTGAGCCGCTCTCGCCGTAAAAATGGTCTTTAAGTTTTTGAAGCCTAATGTCATTTGTTATCATTTTGAAATACTGGTCTTGTGTTATTCCGAGAAGTTTGAGCTCTGCTTCAAGCTGCTCCTCGCCGAGCTGCTCGATTACGTATTCTTTGAAATTTTTCTCTTCATCGGCGGTAATTTTAAGCCCTTCTTCGTTGAAAACCGCTTCGAGAACTTTTTTGTTGATTAAAATATCGACAATTCTCTGACGATTGCTGTCATCCTGCGTTGTCGGATCGGTTTCCGAAACCGGCTCTGTCTTGTATGTTTCAAAAGAGCCTTCGCCGTACTGATACTCATAGCTGAGTTTTGTGGCGTTATAGTAGAATGTAAGTTCGCTGACGTACGCCTCTGCGCCGTTTACGGTAAAAGCGACCTCATCCACAGTTTTATTGCATCCCGCAAAGCCGACCGCGGCAACTACAACCGCAGTTATGAGGGTTAAAATTCTCTTCATTTCTACTCTCCTAAAGATTTAATTTCTAAATTATAACACAAAACAGCTAAAAGTCTATAAATAATTTGTTAATAATTATCCGCGGCAAATCGGAGTATCTTCGCCGCTTTGCCGTAAATCTCCTCAAAATCCTCCAAAGGGAGCGGATTTTCGCCAAAGCCTATTTCCAAAGTAAATCCCGGGCGATGATACTCGCTTATAAACCAATCCTTAAATCCGCCGCAGGAAGTATATCCGTCGAGCTTTACGAGCTTATACCCCCCTGCGCGCGCCATTTCCTCTGCCAATTCCTCATCCGGCGTTTCGCCGTCAAAATCGGCATAGATTTCCTCTCCTTGCGAATGCAAGGCAATAACGCAGTCAATTCCCATCGCCCTTACAAGTGCTGTGAGCGCGGCCGTTTCCGGTTCGCTTTCCGGGAATTCGCCGCTGTATCGCGTTCTGCCGCCGCCAAAGATTCCAAGCTCTTTTTCATGCTTTTTCCCCTCGATCCATTTTGCGTCGTAATTGTGATTTAAATCGACGCCGCGGACATTTGCCTGCCAAAGTGAAAAATCATTACAGCCATTTTGCGAAATCAGCCTTTCGCAAAAAATATCTCCGCCTTCCGCCCCGTTTTGCTCCACCTCGACACCGTCCGGATTGAGAAGCGGAATTATAATAATCCGCTTATCCTCAAGCTGAAAATCTTTCGCGATTTCTTCGGCAAAACGTAGCGCCGCGAGCCCTGTAATCCACTCTGCCGCGTGGTGAACCCCGACAATTAAAAGTTTCTTTTTGCCTTTCCCGATTTCGAGCGCCTCTATTTTCCGTCCTAAAATCGAGCATCCTATTGCGCGTTTACTAATTCTTGGATATTTTTTACATAGCTTTTCGATATATTCACAGCAAAGCTCGTAATTAAATTTTTTCGCCTTGATAATCACACAAAGACCGCCTTTCTGTTTTTTAAATAAGCCTTAAAACCCGCACCGCTATCTTATGAAAAGAAAAAATTATTAATTCGGCGTTGCCGGATTAATAATTTTTCAAAAGTTATTTTGCTTTTTCAGAAGTTTATGCAGCTGACCGCGCTAAGCGTTGCATTTGTTATCGTCGCGCCCGATACTCCTGAGAGCACACTGTTTCCGGCAAGCCTTACCGAATAATTGTAGATTCCCTGAATAAGCTCGGTGTCAAAAAATTGGAATCCGAACGATTCGGAGGAGAGTGCAGGTGTGCTTTTTACGTAAGTATATGTTGCCCCTACCGAACTCGGAAGCCCGCCGACCAATGTTCTTGTGATTTCAAAATTAAACATTGCGTTGCTGCCCGCCGGCAAACTGATAATCGCGTTGAATATCAGCAGAATAGACGGATCCCGCATATTTCTTGTGTCGATACAAACGTCAACAACCGAAATGGAATTTGTCGACGATCCGTCTAAAATCGGAAGCGGACCCGCGCCGCCTGTTCCCGAACCTACCTTGCATCTCCCGCGCAAAAATCTGTCATCGGTTCCGCAGGAGCCGCAGCCGGGACTGCTCAAGTTTACCAGACCGTTATTAAAGATATTGCCGTTTGAAATATTGTTGCACGCCATAATATCTCATCCTCACATATTTTTTTAAAGAAGCGCACTTATCTTCTTTTGTATATGCTATGCGGAGCGCAAATTATCGGTTACATAATATTTTCGGGTTTTTTGACGAAAAATCGCTATAATTTTTTGAAAAAATCTAAGCTACTCACCCTTTACAATAATCCGAGAAAAGTATATTATATTTAATGAAATAATATTTACTTTGGAGGGTATAGTTATGACTTTAATGGAACAGGAAATTAAGGAACAGCCGAAGGTTATCGCGGAGTGCGCCGCCTATAACGAAAAAGCTATTGCCGAACTAATAAAGGACATTAAAACCGCCGCGCCGAACAACATTTTGCTTGCCGCAAGAGGAACTTCGGATCACGCCGGTATTTTTTTCAAATATCTTTGCGAAGTATATGTCGGGCTTCCCGTCGCCCTTGCGGCGCCGTCTGTAATCACCTCATATAAAGGCGGTTTAAAACTCGACAAATCCCTTGTTATTGCCGTTTCTCAGTCCGGCGCCGCCGCCGATGCCCTCGAATGCATCAAAAGAGGAAACGAAGACGGCGCGGTAACCGTTGCGATTACCAACTTCCCCGATTCTGTTGTCGCAAAAGAAGCAAAGCACCACCTTTTCCTCAACTGCGGTCTTGAAAAAAGCGTTGCCGCCACAAAAACATACGGCACCTCGCTTTATCTTCTCGCCGCCATTGTCGCGCATTTGAGCGGCGATGCGGGTCTTCTTAATATGCTTTCTTCTATTCCGTCGCTCTGCGAAAAAACGCTCGCCTCGACCGATAATTACGAAGCGCTTGCTTCAAGATTCCGCTATATGTCGGAATGCTTTTATCTATCCCGCGGCTATTTATACCCGATGTGCATGGAAGCATGCCTTAAAATCCAGGAAACTTGCTATGTCCGCGCCAGAGCTTACTCGGTCGCCGATTTCCATCACGGCCCGTTTGCTATGATATGCGACAATATGCCGGTTTTCTTTTATTTGTGTGACAAAGCTACCGACGCCGATGTTAAGGTTATGGTAGAAAAGGTTAAAAATGTCGGCGGCGACGCTATCGTATTTTCCAATAAGCAAGAGTATTGCGATCTCGGAAATGTCGGCATAAAACTTCCCGACGAGGCTGAAGGCCCCGCCGCCATCTTCGCCTGCGCGATTGCAGCACAGATGTTTGCATGCCGCCTTGCCGCCGTTAAAGGCCTTAACCCTGACGCCCCCAGAGGGCTCACAAAAGTTACTGTCACCAAATAAAGGAGGCTCCCTTGCAAGCGATTATAATTACAGATGAAACTACCGGCAGTTCCCGACAGGCGGTATACCGCCCTGCCGTCTATTATGTTATCGAAAGCCTTATAAATTCCGGCATCGAAAAGATTCTTCTCACCGAAACGGTTCCGGATCTCGGCCGCGACGATGTTATTAACGGCGGCGAAAACCCGCTTCATTTTGCCGAACAATCCGAGGACGTCTTCATTATTTTCGGCGATTTGCCCCTTATTTCTCCCGAGACGATAGGCAGGGCGTATAAACTTCATACCGATTGCAAAAACGATGTCACCGCCGTTAAAACCGAGAAATACGTTCCGGGCGCCGCGTGGATTCACAAGGATCTTTACTCACATGTTTTGGGTGACGCAAAGCTCTCGCCGCCCGAAATAGACGCCATGCCGGTTCTTCGCAGCGCGTGCTGCTTTCCGCTTTTCGACAGCGAGCTTTACCGCGCTGTCGATCCCACCTTTCTTTACAGAATCAATATAACCCTGCGCGATCGCGGGAATAAAAAATTCGCCGCTTCCGGGGTTGAAATCACCGATCCTTCCGGCGTTACGATAGCGCCCGGGACAAAGCTCGGGAAAAATGTGGTTATCCACAAAGGCACGATTATTAAACCGGGGTGCGAAATCGGCGACCGCTGCGAACTCGGTCCCGACACAATTATCGACCACTCGGTTATCGGCGAGGGCGCGGTAATAAACAGCTCACAAATTGAATACAGCGTTGTCGGCGAGGGCGTAAAAATCGGTCCGTATTCGCATATTAGACCAAACAGCGATATCGGAGCAAATGTCAAAATCGGCAATTTTGTCGAGGTGAAAAATTCAAAAATCGGAGAGAAAACAAGCGTCGCCCATCTCACTTACGTCGGCGACACCGATTGCGGCAAAAATGTAAACTGGGGTTGCGGATGCGTTACCGTCAATTATGATGGAAGCTCGAAATACCGCACCGTTGTTGAGGATGACAGCTTTATCGGTTGCAACACCAACCTCATCGCGCCGGTCACCGTAAAAAGCAATTCATATATCGCCGCCGGCTCGACGATTACAGACGAGGTTCCCGAGGGAAGCCTTGCAATTGCAAGAGCGCGACAGATTAACAAAGACGGCTGGCGCAAAAAATAGCTTTTGCTTGTTTTGAACTTTTAAACTTACCGCGGTCAGCGGAAAAAATAAAAAGGGGAGAGAAAAACAAATATGGTTGCCCATGCAAAAAATATCAAAATCTTTTCGGCAAACTCCAATCCCGTTGTGGCGGGCCAAATTGCGGACGCTTTGGGAATACCCCTCGGTGCCTGCGATATAACCGCTTTTTCGGACGGCGAAATCTCGGTTTCGATCAACGAAAGTGTGCGCGGTTCCGACGTTTTTGTCGTGCAGTCCACCTGCGATCCCGTCAACAACAATATCATGGAGCTCCTCATTATGATTGACGCATTTAAAAGAGCTTCGGCAGGAAGAATCACCGCGGTTATCCCCTATTTCGGATATGCCCGCCAGGACAGAAAAGCCAAAGCGCGCGATCCGATTTCTGCAAAACTTGTTGCCGACCTTATCACCACCGCCGGCGCAAACCGCGCCCTTACAATGGACCTTCATGCGCCGCAGATACAAGGCTTTTTCAATATTCCGGTCGATCATCTTATGGGCACGCCTATTCTCCTCCCTTATTTCCAAAGCAAGTTCGCAAATTGTAAAGACGACGTCGTTGTCATCTCTCCCGACCTCGGTGCCGTTACGCGAAGCCGCAAATTCGCCCAGCGTTTCGACGCGCCTCTTGCCATCGTCGACAAACGCCGCCCGAAGGCAAATGTCAGCGAAGTTATGAATATTATCGGCGATGTAAAAGACAAGGTTCTTATTATTGTTGACGATATGATAGATACCGCCGGCACTCTCTGCCACGCTGCCGACGCTCTTATGGAAAAAGGCGGCGCGCGCGAAGTTTACGCCTGCGCAACACACGGCGTATTATCCGGCGCGGCTATTGAAAGGCTTGAAAAAAGCTGTATCAAGGAGCTTGTTCTCCTTAATACCATTCCGCTTCCTGAAAGCAAAAAAAGCGACAAAATAACTATGCTTTCGGTCGGACCGGTTTTTGCGGAGGCTATCGAGCGCATTTATGAAGACCTCCCCGTTTCCACCCTTTTCGCTTAAAAGATTTTTGAAAAATTGTACTTAAATAAAAAAGATCCGCTTCGCAAAACGAAGCGGATCTTTTTATTGTATTTTTATTTTTCGTCTTTTTCTTTCATCTCGGCGTTGTAAACAAAATATGTGTTTTTGCCGGCGTTTTTCGCATGATACATTGCGATATCCGCATATTTGATGAGAACATGGTAGCTCTCGCTGTCCTCTGGATAATTTGCGATACCAAGGCTGAAACCGACTTTGAACTTTTCGATATTTTTATCCGGAATATTTTTAAGCTGCTCAATAAGCTCTTTTGCAAACTGCTCCGACTGCTCTGATGTGATATCGGGCGCGACTAAAATAAACTCGTCTCCGCCGATTCTTGCCGCAACATTCAGCGAGCCGGATGTCGGACGAAATGCCTTTGTATTTTCGTGCGCCGAAGCGAGGAAATCGCCGATATTTTTCAGCAATGCGTCACCCGCATCATGTCCGGCGGTATCATTGACCTGCTTGAAATTATCAAGGTCGATGAAAAACATGGCATACTGCCGCTTTGCGGCATGAAGTTTTTCAAGATGCTCGAACAAATACTGGCGGTTCGGCAGCGAGGTGAGTTTATCATAATGCGCCTGAACATATAATTTGTCGCTTGTTTCTTTCAGCCTGCGAAGAAGCGATGAAAGCATAATTGCCATAAGAGCGAGCGTGAGAATGATAACGACAAGCAAGGTAATCATATTCGCGCGCTGAACGTTTCGGTTTTGCTCTACTAACTGGTCGTCGGTATCCGCGCCCACAACTCCGATAATTTTTCCGTTTTGGTAAATCGGAACCGCGCCCGTGCTAAACGAGCCGTATTCATCGTCCGCGTTATACGGCGTTGCAACATTTCCGCCGGCGAACGCCTCAAGATGAACCTCACCGATGCCTTCATATTCGAGGAAAAATTCATCAACAGTCGGATCAGTGTCATATACGAAATAATATTTATCCCCGATCTTTTTGAGCGCGTAAAGATATTTTGCGCCTAATTTCTGCGCGAGATCCTGAAGTTTTGTGCGCTCGCTTATGTACGCCGAATCATTTAATATATCCGCCTCGCTGTTATAGCTTGCAAATTTTTCAACATCAACGGCTTCCCGCGTCGCAAGAGCCATCGTCACCATTTTTTCGCTAATACTCTCGGCGAGGATTTCCTGCGTGTCTCCGTAATTTCTTATCGTAAGGGTTGTCATAAGCGCAAGAAGAATCGCGCAAAACGCGAAGAAAATCAAAAGTACCTTGACTTTATGCTCGTTTGTAAATTTTGTCATTGCCCGTAATTTTTCGGCCATTAAGCTACCACCTTTAAATATCTTTTTCTTGTTTGATAAATTCTCGGCCATAAAAACCCCCACTTTTAAAACCCAAAATCGTTTTATTTTGCCTCCGCGCCAAAACACGGAGGATTTTTTAAATCATAAATAGTTATGATTTCCCCATATTTATGCGACGCCGCATTATAATGCAACCGATAATAAGTAATTTTCTTGAAAGCTCTTACGGCTTTTTATTATATATAAAGTTGCGTTTTTTCAAGTACCTCGTTAAAATCAATCGGCTTTGCCACGTGGTCGTTCATCCCCGCGTTGCGGCATTTTTCGATATCCTCCGAAAACGCGTTCGCAGTGAGCGCAATTATCGGGATATTTTTCGCCTTTTCGGTTCCGAGCGCCCTGATTTTTCTCGTCGCGCCGAATCCGTCCAAAACCGGCATATGCACATCCATATATATTATATCGTATTTATCTTGGTTATCTTTAAATATTTCGAAAGCGATTTCGCCGTTTTCCGCTTCGTCTATTAAAATACCCGTTTCGGAAAGAAGGGCAATAACTATTTCGCGGTTGATATCGATATCCTCGACAAGAAGCAGGCGTTTGCCCGAAAAATCAAACACCTTGTTTTCTTCTACTATCGTTTTACTTTCTGCTTCTTCTTTTGCAACGCCTTTTTCTACGTTGATTGTAAAGAAGAACCGGCTGCCTTTTCCGAATTCGCTTTCAACCGAGATATTGCCGCCCATAAGATCGATAATTCCCTTTGAAATCGTCAGGCCGAGCCCTGTTCCGCCAAAACGGCGCGAAATGCCCCTGTCCGCCTGTTCGAACGCATTGAAAAGAAGTCCCATATTTTCTTTTTCAATACCGATTCCGTTATCTATTACCGAAAATGTGAGGTCGCAAGTGTCGGCTGTTTCGTTTGATTTTTCAATTTTCAGCTTAACCTGGCCGCTCTTCGGGGTGAATTTTATCGCGTTGCTTACAAGATTTGTAATAACCTGCGAAAGGCGAAGTTCGTCAATAATTATGCTGTATGGAATATCCTTGTCGATTTCAACGACAAAATTTTGGTCTTTTTCATCCGCTTTGGTCGCCGAGATTGTGCAGATGTTATTTATCATCTTATTGACAACGACTTCTTCATAAACAAGCTCGACCTTGTTTGCCTCGATTTTGGACATATCCAAAATATCGTTGATAATGCCGAGAAGGTGTTTAGAAGCGTTTTCAATTTTGTTTAAATAATCGGTGATGCTGTTTTGGTCGAAAGATTTTTTTGCTATTGTCGTCATTCCGATAATTGTATTCATCGGAGTTCTTATTTCATGGCTCATGTTTGCAAGGAATGTGGTTTTTGCCTCGGCGTTCAAAAGCGCCTCTTCCTTCGCGATAACAAGGCTTTTATTTATTTCGTTTCGAAGAAGCGCGGCGCCGACGATAAGTCCGCCCGAACGCAAAATGCTTTCCTCTTTTTCGGTGAATAATCTTTCATCATTGCAATCTTCGAACCCGATAAATCCCCAAAACTTATTTTGAATAAATATCGGCACTAAAAGAATCGAGACGATTCCATGCGGCTCAAGCCGAACCCGCTCTTCCGGAAGCATATCTTTTACGAGAGTGTTAATGCATTTTCCCGCTTTTAAGGTGGTTTTCCAGGTCGGAACAACCTGCTCGTAAGGCATATCTTTTTTCAACATATTCCCCTGTGTAGGGCCTTCGCCGACCGACCATTCGGCGATTTGGCTACAGCACAGCAAGCCGTCATTGACGTGATTTTCCCAAATATAAACTTTATCGACACCGACGCTGTTTCCGAGAATGCTAAGGCTTTCCCAAAGCATCTTCTGAAAATCTTCTTCCTCAGCCGATATAAGCCTTGACGCGACTTCGTTAACCGCATTAAGAAGAACGTCCTGCCGCTCGATATCTTTCATCCTCTCTCGGATTTCATCCTCAAGCGAGGCATTGTGTTTTTCAATTTCGGTCAGCGCGAGCTGAAGTTTCTGCTCCGCTTTTTTAAGTTTGTCGATATTGAGATGCCCGCCAAGAACCCTTGTCGGATTTCCTTTTTCATCCCATTCCGCAATTCTTCCCATATCAAGAGTCCAGACATAATGCCCGTCTTTATGGCGCATCCTTATTTCGCAAAAATATTCGTCTGTTTTGCCGCTTAGGTAATCGTCAAGCGCGGCGCTTGATATCGGCAAATCGTCTGGATGGTTGAATTTTTCCCATTCATCCATCGTTCCCGTAATTTCATCCTGCGTGTAGCCGAGCATATGAATATACTCATCATTATACGAGATTGTCTGTGTCCGTAGATCCCAGTCCCACATGCCGAGCTCGGAAAGCCGCGCGACAAAGTCGAGCTGCTCTTTTTGATTTATCAGCTCTTCTTCCGCTTTTTTAATTCTTTCGATGTCCTGAAGAACGCCGACAAGGCGGACGGGTTTTCCGTCTTCGTCCCATTCGGTAAACGTTCCTTTATCCTGCGCCCAGATAATATCGCCGTTTTTGCAAACTATGCGGAATTCAGCTTCATATCCGCCCGTTCGCCCTTCCATATAATCGTTTATCGATTTTTCCGCGATGGCAAGGTCTTCGGGCAAAACAGCTTTTTCCCATGATTCTACCGTCTGAGGAAGCTCTCCCTCATCGTACCCTAATATCTTTTCCCACTGCCGGCTGTAAATAACTTTTCCGCTCGGAAGATGCCAGTCCCAAAGCCCGATTTTGGTAGCATCGATAATGACTTCCAAAGAATTTTTAAATACAGCGTCTTTGCTTAGTTCGTTTTTCATCTTTTGCTCCTACGTTTATAGAATTAATGTGAAAAGCTTGACAAATCAACAAAACAAGTGAAAAATCCCGTTTTTTGTTTCATTATATCACACCGATCGTTCTGTATCAAAACATTATGTTATTTTTTTATAATAAAATAATTTTCTAAACCATATTGTTTTATCTGCTATTATAAGAATTCGCGGTTACATTTCAGTCACACGGCAAGAAAAATTATATTTTAGGAAAAATATTTGTGACCTCAACGCCTTTTACCGCGCCGTTTCGGCACGCAAAGCCCCTTAAAAACGTGGAACGCAGCAATAATTTTGTTGAATAACCGCAAATATTCAAATATAATGTTACTTGTTATAATAGTAAATAATTCAATAGTAAGTTACATATTTATTTTATTGCGATAATATAGAAGGCATCATCGTTTTTTCGGTTTTAAAACAGATGCAGCGCCCACCCGTCGCAAATCGTTACCGAGATGCTTTTTACCGACTTTTCGTCGTAATTTTTTAAAAAGGGGAGTACGGATAATGAAGAAAAAATATATTTGCCTAATTTTTATTCTTATCATGTTTTGCGGACTTTTTTCGGGATGTGCCGCGGACACCCCCGACACTCTCGGCAAAATTTCAAAGCCCGAAGATATTGCAAATATGACTATCGGCGTTGTCACAGGAACGCGATCGGTCGACTATGCCACCGAAACCTATCCAAGCGCAACTCTTGTACATTACAATAATGTTGTCGATATGCTTTCCGCAATAAATTCGAAAAAGATCGACTGCCTTCTTTTTGACCATATCACCCTCAGCCTGCTCGCGGCGGAAAATCCAAACCTCGCTATTTTTCCTAATATGCTAACTCAGGAAGACTATGCCGTTGCATTTTCAAAGGAAAATCAGAAACTTGAAACCGAATTTAACCGCTTTATAGACGAGATAAAATCAAACGGCGTTTTCGACGAATTATACAAGCGCTGGGTTTATGACCACAATTTTAAAATGCCCGAGTTTTCGCTAAGCGGCGAAAACGGCAAGCTGACCGTCGGCGTTTCAAGCGCCTCGCTTCTTCCAACTACTGGCGTGGTAGACGGCAAGCTCGTAGGAAGCAATGTTGAAATGGCTTATCGCTTTGCGCAGAGATATGGCTATTCGGTTGAATTCCTTGATGTGAACTTCGAGGCTCTTATTCCCGCTCTTATAGGCGGAAAGGTAGATTTTATCGCAAGCGACATCTCGGTTACCGAGGAACGCAAGCAGCAGGTTGATTTTTCCCATCCGTATGACGGCGGCGGCATTGTTATCATGGCGCTTAAGGATATGCTTGTGGTCGACGACGGCGCTGAAATCATCACCTCATATAAGCAGCTTGAAGGCAAAAAAATCGGCACCACTTCGGATACGACGAAAAAATTCATTCTCGAAAAAAACGCAAAAATAAAAGTTGTCCCGGAAATTTTTAATTCGCAGACAGATATAATTCACGCACTAGCAACAAATAAAATCGATGCGGCTTTGACCGATGATTTTGCTGCCAAAATTTATTTAGCCGAAAATCCCGTTCTTCGCGCGCTGCCCTCATACGGTAAAATCGACTGGACGTTTGTAACAAGCAAGAAAAATACCGAACTTATCGAAAAAGCAAACGTGATAATAAAGCAACTCCGGGATGACGGAACGATAGATAAAATTAAAGAAAAATGGTCACAGCGCGACCTCGATGGAGTAAAACTCGAGCCGGTCACCTTTACCGGCGAAAACGGAGCTCTCAATATTTCATACGGCGGTGAATATCCGGGATATTCGTTCTATTATAATAATGAACTAGTCGGCGCCGACATAGATGTTGCGAACTTGGTTTTCTCCAAGCTCGGTTATACTCTTAATCCCTTGGTAATTAACGACGACGCCGCTATTGAAGCCATTGTTTCCGGCAAAATCAATGTCGCCACCCTTGATGTCGATTCGACCTCCGAGCGGAGCGACCAAGTCGCGTTTTTTGATACTATTTATGAAAATAATTTAGTCGCGCTTGTCTATAATCCTCAAACAAAAGGAGCGTTTATCACGGGAATTTTAAATTTTTTCAGCGGCATTGCCGAAAGTTTTAACCGAACGTTTATACTTGAAAACCGATGGCAGCTTGTTCTTTCTGGGCTGTGGATAACAATTATAATTTCCCTTTTCTCGATGATTTTCGGAACCCTGCTCGGCGCGGGAATCTGCGCGATGCGGCGAAGCAAAATTCCATTTTTCTCGGGGCTCGCGTCGTTTTATGTCCGAATTTTTCAGGGGACGCCGATTATTGTTATATTGATGATTCTTTACTACGTCATATTCGGCCAGGTCAATA
Source organism: Eubacteriales bacterium (assembly GCA_031549485.1). Lineage (GTDB taxonomy): Bacteria > Bacillota > Clostridia > Oscillospirales > Feifaniaceae > JAVBPR01. The sequence continues at coordinate 62,178 of JAVBPR010000008.1, forward strand.
TCAACTCGATTTTTGTCGCTATTTTAGGCTTTTGTCTGAACTTTTCGGCATATACTTCCGAGATGTTCCGCACCGGAATAGACGCTGTTGACAAAGGCCAGCTTGAAGCGGCGGCGGCAAGCGGATTTTCAAAGTCACAGGTGTTTTTCCTTATTACCCTGCCGCAGGCGGCAAAACTTATTCTCCCCGTTTATAAGGGCGAATTTATCTCGATGGTTAAGATGACCTCGGTTGTCGGATATATAGCAATACAGGACCTCACAAAAGTTTCGGATATTATCAGAAGCCGCACCTTCGAGGCGTTTTTCCCGCTTATTGCTACTGCGATAATCTATTTCCTTATCACATATGTCTTCATTATTCTGCTTAATCTTATCGAGATAAAAATTGATCCCAAGCGCAGAAAGCGCATAGTCAAAGGTATTGCCCCGAAGGAGAGTAACTAATATGTCAAAATCAGTTTTCCTAAAAAAATTGTCCTTTGTTTTTATTTGCGTTATCGCGGCGCTTGTTTTTTCTTCCTGCTCCGCAAGCTCTGAGCGTCCCCCTGTCGAAGAAGCGCGGGTGGGTGTTATGCTCGGTTCCACAAACGAAATTTACGCCGCGGAAAATTATAAAAATGCAAACATTCAAAGATTTAACAACTATGTGGACAGCGCAGCGGCGCTGTCATCAAATAAAATCGATTACGCGATGATGGACTATACCTCCGCCCTGAACTGCGTCCGCTATAATAAAACGCTTGAAATCGTTTCGGATTTTTTGACCGACGAAAGGCTCTGCCTGACGGTAAATAAAAAGGATCCCGAACTTCATGCAAAGGTCTCCGCTCTTGTCGACAAATATCTTGCCGACGGAACTATAGACGAAATGATTTCGCACTGGATAAAAAACGGCGGCGAGGAATATGATAACGTCGATATCCCCGTCCTCGAAAACGCGCCGACAGTCCGCGTTGCTATTGTTTCCTCACGCGAGCCGACCACATTTATCTCAAACGGCAAATACGCCGGTCTTGATATCGAACTAATCAGCAAAATAGCTTACGAGCTTGGCTATAAACCCGAATTTTTGGATATGGAATGGGCTTCGGTAATTACGGCGATGGGCAGCGACAAAGCCGATATTTCGCTTGGGATGTATAAAACCCCCGAGCGGGAGGAAAAACTTTTATTCACCGCGCCATACTTTGCAAACCCCCAGGTTCTCGTCGCGAAAAAACAAGCCGGGAAGTGAATTTATGATAAAAACAGAAAACCTGACGAAAAAATTCGGAACCCTTACAGTCCTTAGCGATATTTCGGTAGAGATAAATAAAGGCGAAGTCATTTCTATAATCGGCCCTTCCGGATGCGGCAAATCGACCTTCTTGCGCTGTATCAACCGCCTTGAAAAAGCGACAAGCGGCGATGTGTTTATCGACGGGGAGAGTATTTTCAGCAAAAAATCCGATGTGGCGAAAATCCGGCAAAAGATGGGCATGGTTTTCCAAAGTTTTAACCTTTATTCCCACCTTATGATTATCGAAAACGTCATGCTCGGGCCGCTGAAACTTTTGAAAATCCCGAGGGTGCAGGCCTATGCGGAAGCAGAAAAATATCTCGAAATGGTCGGGCTTTTGGGCAAGGCTTACGCTTACCCGGATGAACTTTCGGGCGGGCAAAAGCAAAGGGTTGCAATCGCGCGCGCCCTTGCGATGAAGCCCGAAATCCTGCTTTTCGACGAGCCGACCTCCGCCCTTGATCCCACCATGGTTTCGGAAGTTTTGGCTGTTATAAGAAAGCTCGCCTCCGAAGGGCTTACTATGATGATTGTCACGCACGAGATGAAATTCGCGCGCGATGTTTCGACAAGGGTTTTTTATATGGACGAAATGGGGATTTACGAAGACGGAACGCCGGAGCAGATTTTTGACAATCCGCGAAATCCGAAAACCCGTGCTTTTATCCAAAAAATCCGCTCTTTTGAATACCAAATTACGGGCCGCGATTTTGACCTCTATGAACTTAACGCAAAGCTCGAAGACTTCATGAAAAAGCAGATGCTCTCCGAAAAACAAGTCAAATCGGCACAGCTTGTGACCGAAGAGTTTTTATACAATCTTATGCCCGACGTTCCCGCCGCCTACACCGCGGAATATTCCGACCTTTCGGAAGAGCTGACGCTTAATATAGAATTTTGCGGCGAGCCGAAAAATCCGTTTGAAAACAGGGACGGCGACCTTTCATTCATACTGATAAATAAGATTGCAAAATCTGCGGCGCACAGCTATAAAGACGAGAAAAATATCGTAAAAATTTTGATTTAGGAGCGGTGAATTGATTACACTTGAAAACATTTTTGAAAAAATCAAAGTTTCCGCCGATGCGTGGAATCTAAGCAAAAAAAATGCAAATACCCTTCGCCTTCTCGGCGAAGAAATGGTCGGGATGACCGAAAACCTTATTGATGTAACCGACCTTGATTTTTCGGTAAAAAGCGACGGAAAATGTTTTGAGCTCTGCCTTTCCGCTAAGGCAAATATCAGCCCCGAGAAAAAATCCGAATTTGTCGCGGCGGCGAGCTCAAAAAAGAATGAGAGCGAAAAAGGCTTTAAGGGCAAATTAAAATCCATTTTCGAAAACCTTTTCTACGGCGATTCCGCTTTAGCTTCCTCAGGAATCGGGATGTACGCCGGCTCGATGGGCGCCTATCAGGCGATGTGGTCTCTTGATTCTTATATGAAAAACGCGTCCGAAAGCGAGCGCAAAAAGGATTCGGACGGCCTTGAAAAATCGATTCTCGAAAACTTTGCCGATGATATTATCATCGGAGCGACGACCGAAAAAATCGAAATGATCGTGAAAAAAACTTTTTAAAATAAAAGGAGAAAAACAATGACAATCACAACAAATAAAGAAGCAAATAAACTTACCCTTGCTCTTGAAGGGCGCCTTGACACCACCACCGCCCCCGAACTCGAAACGGCGATAAACGCCATTACAGAAGATGTAAACGACCTCACCCTTGACCTTGGCGCGCTCGACTATCTCTCCTCCGCAGGGCTTCGCGTTATCCTCGCCGCGCAGAAAAAGATGCAAAAACAGGGCGGCATGACCGTAACAAACGTCAACGAAACAATAATGGAAGTTTTTGATATCACAGGATTTTCGGATATTCTGACAATAAAATAACAAGCACCCGAAAGGAAATTTTTTATGAATTTGCTTGAAGAAGCCAAACGGTGTCTGAAATGCCCGAAGCCGAGGTGCAAGGAATTTTGCCCGCTTAAAACCGAAATTCCCGATGTTATCAAACTTTTTGAACAAGGGAAAATGCAGGAAGCAGGCAAAATCCTTTTTGAAAACAATCCTCTTTCGGCGGTTACTTCGGTTGTTTGCCCGCATGAAAAAAACTGCAAAGGGCACTGCGTTGTCGGCATAAAAGGCGAGCCCGTTTCTTTTTGTGATATCGAAAAATACATATCGGATTTTTATCTTAATTCTTATGTGCCCGAAAGCCCCGAAAAGAACGGTCACCGCGTCGCGATAATCGGCGCGGGCCCGAGCGGTATCACCATGTCGATTTTGCTTTCGCTAAAAGGCTACAGCGTTACCCTTATCGAGGCGCGCGATAAAATCGGCGGCGTTCTTCAATACGGTATTCCCGAATTCCGCCTGCCAAAAGAAACGCTTAAAAAATACCGCGATATTCTCGATAAGCTCGGCGTTTACTTTAAGCCGAATACTTTTGTCGGCTCGAATATCATGATCGAGGACATGTTCCTCGACGGATACAGCGCGGTTTTCGTCGCTGTCGGAACCTCCCGGCCGAATCGTATCGGCCTGCTCGGCGAAACTCTCGGAAATGTGCATTACGCCATTGATTTCCTTAAAAGCCCGGGCTCCTATAATCTCGGCAAAAAGGTTGCGATTATCGGCGCCGGAAATGTCGCTATGGATGCCGCGCGCACCGCTGTCCGTCAAATCGGAAACGGCGAAGTGACCATAATAAACAACCTCAGCGAAGAGGCGATTTCCGGTAACAAGCACGAAATAAACATGGCAAAGGTCGACGGAGTGAAATTCATCCATCTAAAACAAGCCGTCCGCCTTACCGGCGAAGGCGTTGTCTGCTGTAATATTATCGAGGAAGACGGCAAGTTTACCGAAGATTTCGCCGCGACCGAAAAAATCCCCGCCGACACAATTATCATCGCAATCGGGCAAGGTCCGCAAGCGGCTTCGCTTATCGGAACAAAGGTCACAAAAACCGAGCGCGGCCTTCTTGAAACAAACGAGGACGGAAGCACAAGCCATAAAGGTGTTTTTGCCGCAGGTGATATTGTTCACGGTCCGAAAGTCGTTGTGGACGCGGTTGCATTTACGAAAAAAGTTGCGGAGTCGATAGACGAATACTGCAAAACCCTTAAACGATAATTTCACCGAAATACTGCTTGAAAAAGGGGGCAAGGCTGCGTGGAAGACAACGTCGCGCTTATAAAAGATTTATTTAAAAAATATATGACGCCAAGCGTTTTGGCGCTGCTTTGCTCTACTATCAGCACCATTGTAAACGGTATTGTTGCGGGGCAATTTTTGGGCAGCAGCGCGCTCGCCGCAATAAGCATCTGTGTTCCGTTTTTCTATCTTTTTACCACCCTTGGCGCTCTTATCGGCATGGGCTCCGCTTCCGCCGCCGCAAAATTCATTTCAAAAGATGATTACAAAAATGTAAATAAACTTTACAGCGCTTCTGTTTTTTTGATATTCGGCATCGGAATTATCGTTTCCGCTATTTGCTTTGCTTTTAGAAACCCTGTTGCCGAAGCTCTTACGAAAGACCTTTCGCTACTTGCCCTTGTAAAAGATTACCTCACATGTTTTCTGCCGCTCGGCGTTTTCACAATGTTTATTTATGTTCCGATGAACTTTGCCCGTCTCGACGGAAAGCCGCAGGTCGGCGTTTATATGTTTCTCTCGATGACCGTATTCAATATCGTTACCGATCTCATTCTCCTTCGGTTTACCGACCTCGGGATTTCGGGAATCGCCCTCGGCACAGCCGCGGGCTCGATAGGCGCGGTTCTGACCGGCACTTTTTTCCTGCATAAGGGGAAATCGAAAATAAAACTCGGCTCTCCGAAAGGCGTTTCGTTAAAACAAATCATAGTTTTGGGCAGTCCGATGGCACTGAATAACGGCCTCACACTTTTTAAAACTTTGATAATAAACGGCATTCTCCTTAGCATCGGCACCACTTTCTCGGTTGCGATTTTCGGAATAATTTCCACAATCAACACCGTCGCGGTGGCGATTCTTTCTGGAATCGGGCAGGCTTCGGTACCGCTGCTCGGAGTTTTTTACGAAGAACGCGACACCACCAGCCTCTCGCAAACGACTTCCCTCGCGCTTAAAATCGCAGTTGCAGCCATGTTTATTTTCGACCTGCTTCTGCTTATTTTTTATAAAAATATCTGCTTGCTATTTAATATCACTTCCCCCGAAATGCTCGCGGGATTCCGCCCTGCCCTGTTCTATTTCGGGATCAGCATTTTAGTTGCCGCTGTCAATATAACGCTTACCTTCCACTACAGCGCAACATCGCGAATAAAACTTGCAAACATTACCGCAATTTTCAGAGGGTTTATTTTTGCCGCCGCTTTTGCATATGCTTTTTCCTATTCCTTTGGCGTTACCGGTGTTTGGATAAGCCTTGCGGCGGCCGAAGCCGCCTCCTTGCTGATTGTTTTTATTTACGTATATTACGCCGTAACGAAAAACAAGCTGCTTTCTTTCCCTCTTTTAATTAATAAAAGCTATCAGGATGAGGGCAAATACATCTCCTTTTCGGTTGATGATAAAGAAATCAAAGCCGCGCAAGCGGCTGAAAAGATTTCGGAATTTTGCGAGAATATCGACCTCCCGATGAAAAAAACAATGCTGATAAGCATGTCTGTCGAAGAAATTTTAACCCTTATTATCGGCAAAAACTCCGAACAGGGGAAATCCATTTCGGTTTCTGTCCGAATCTTCTTTTTGGACGGCATGATAGTTGTCCGCTTTAGAAACACAGGAATAAAATTCGATCCGATAAACTATTACCGCGAAACTATTTCCGACGATATCGAGAAAAACCTCGACCTCCTCGGAATCAAATACATAGCAGAGTCCGCCAATGTTATCGAATACCGCGAAACTTTCGGAATAAATAATCTTGTTATTTTAACATAAGAGGTAGGAAAATGACTTATTGCACCAAAGACGGCGCCGAATCTTTTATCCTTCGCGCCGCGCGGGATGATGATTTTTGCTCTGTAATCGATTGCCTGAAAGAAATTTACAAGGGTAAATACGCAAACAAAAAAGTTTTTGAAAAAGATTATCTTAAAAACAATAAGGACATCTCTTTTTTCGTTGCGGTTGATAAGGACGGCAAGGTGGTCAGCACCCTCGGCCTTGCGCAACCGAATTTATTAAGCGGCACATTTGAGCTTATTATGCACACCGTTCGGGAAGAATACCGGCATAAAGGCATCAGCATCGCGCTTGTAAATTATGCAATGGACGCCTTTCAAAATCAAAACTGTTTTTCTTTTTGTTCCCGTCCCGTGTCAGCTACCCCCGCATCACAGCGCATCTTGGAAAGATGCGGGCTTTCCCCGACAGGTTTTCTTTTTAACATCTACGACTCAAAACAAGCTCCGACACAGGATACGGTTTCGCAAAAACAATCGTTTGCCGTTTACGCAAAGAAAAACAAAAAAAAAGACGCGGCAAAACTTTTTGTTTGCGAGGGTCTTTCGCATTTTACAAAAAAAATATACGCCTCGCTCGGTGTGGATTTTGAGATTATAACAAGCGCCCCGGAAAAACAAGACGAAACGGTGCTGAAAGATTTTTACGATGAGCCGCACGCCACCCTTTATATAGCTTTGGAAAAATGCGGCGGCGACCTTCCCGATATTATCCGAAATCTGCAAGCGGCATATGGCAGTCACCCTTTGCAATCTTCAATAGTATATTTAAACATTAATCACTTCGGGGCTATCGACGGATTTTCCGCTCTTTGCAAGCTCGGTTATAAATTTTCGGGATTCTCTCCTCTTTGCAAGGACGGCGAATATATAATAATGTTTCATCCGCAGAATTCAAAATTAAACGTAAGCGCAATAAAAACGACTCCGCTACTGGCGGAAATTTGGGACGAAATAAATGTTTTCGATAGAGGTGCTAAATGAAAAAGAATTCTTCGATTTTATCAAAAGTATCAAAGCAGGCCCTGCTCCTCTCGCTTCTTTCGATAGCGGTCATAACGGTTGTTTTCGCTTTCGGAATCGGTTTTTTAAGGCAAAACACCCTTACGACAAGCACAAAGCTCGGCAATTCGGCGGCGGAGGACAGCAAGAGCGCGATGGAGACCCAAACGCTCCAACAGCTTCAAACCTTAGCGATGGGAAAAGCCGCCCTTAGCGACGAAAAACTTGACGAGCTTCAAAATTACATAAAAATGCTAAGCGATAACGCCACAAAAGTTATGTCAAGCCCCGAAAAATATCTTCCGGCGCCTATAATATCAAACACCCAGACGGCGAGCGGGAAATATATCATACAGCTTTTGCACAGCGAGGATACCACCGCAGCTTCGCTTAAAAGCGAAACCGATCTTATCGGAAATAATACCAACCTTATGCTGAATATCGCCGAAAACGGCGCTAACGTTCAGTCGGCATATATCGGCACGCAGAGCGGCGCTTTTGTTCTTGCAGTTGAAACAAATCTCGCCGCAAAAAGCGATATACTGGATCCCCGCACCCGCGGCTGGTACATTGAAGCGAAGGAAGCAAACGATATCATTTGGACTGATGTCTATGACGATCAGCATGGCAGAGGTCTTGCGATTACCTGCGCCGCTCCTTTTTATAACGGCGCGGGAGAAATCAAAGGCGTTGTCGGAATCGGTTCGCTTCTTACCAATCTAAACGATATTATTGTCGGCACAAAAATCGGCGATACAGGTTATGCCTTTGTTCTTAATGACAAAGGTCAGATGATTATTTCGCCGACAATCAAAAAAGATGAAAGCGGCAAGATAATCCGCGAAAACCTTCTTGTAAGCGAAAACGAGAGCCTGCGCGAAGCCGCCAAAAAAATGGTTGCCGGCGGAAGCGGCATCGAAAAAGTCACCGTAGACGGCAAGGAATACTATATGGCTTTTGAGCCGTTTAAAGCGCTTCCCTGGAGCATCGCAACCCTCATCACTGTTGAAGAAGCCCTTCGTCCCGCCACTATGTCGGAGACGAACATTATCGGTCTTAAAGACACCGCATTGTCAAATAGAAACTTTGCGATTTTAATTTTGATAATCGTGCTGCTTTTCGTTCTCGCCATTCTTATCCCTGTTGTAATTTACTTTTCGAGAAACGCGGCAAAACGCCTGACCAGCCCTATCATAAATCTTACAAACGATGCAAGCATTATCGGACAAGGCAATTTTTCGAAAAAACTTACCGCAAACACCGGTGACGAAATCGAAACGCTTGCAGGCGCTTTTAATAGCATGATTGATAACATCCAGACGATTACAGCCGATAAGGAAAGAATTTCGGCCGAGCTCAATGTCGCCAACAATATACAGCACTCTATGCTGCCCTGCATTTTCCCCGCTTTCCCCGAGCGAAAAGAGTTTGATATCTATGCCACCATGCTTCCGGCCAAAGAAGTCGGCGGAGATTTTTATGACTTCTTTTTGGTCGATGAGGACCATCTCGGCATCGTTATGGCCGACGTTTCGGGCAAAGGCGTTCCGGCGGCGCTTTTCATGGTTATCACAAAAACTCTTATCAAAAACTATGCCCAGCTTGGAATTTCGCCCTCCGAAGTTTTCACAAGGGCGAATAATCAGCTTTGCGACGGAAACGACGCGGGCATGTTTGTTACCGCGTTTATGGGCATACTAAATATCAAGACCGGCGAATTCAAATATGTGAACGCGGGGCATAATCCGCCGTGTATTAAAAAAGTTTCGGGAGAATTTGAATTTATGCGCGCGCCGGCCGGCTTTGTCCTCGCCGGTATGGAGGGTATAAAATATAAGGAAAACTCCACCGTTTTCGAAAAGGGCGACACGATTTTCCTTTACACCGACGGCGTTACCGAAGCGACCGATATAAATAATGAGCTGTTTTCCGATCCGCGTCTTACCGAGGTTCTAAACAAATACAAAGACGAGGATTTGAAATCAATTTTGACAGGGATTAAAGCCGAGATTGACCTTTTTGTCGGAAAAGCTCCTCAGTTTGACGATATTACCATGCTCGGTCTGACCTATAAGGGGGAATAAAATGAAAGAAATAACGCTAAATGCTGCGACCGAAAATTTAGACGCGGTTTTAGATTTTGTCAATGCGGAGCTTCAGGCAAAGGATTTCCCGATGAAAGCCTGCATGCAGATTGCAATTGCCGTTGAGGAAATCTTTGTAAATATCGCGCACTATGCATACGCAGGCGATGTCGGCAAGGCGACAGTGAAATGCGGCATAAGCGGCGTTCCGCCCGAAGCGGAGATTGTTTTTGCCGACAGCGGAATCCCCTATAATCCCCTTCTTAAAACCGATCCGGATACCACACTTTCGGCCGAGGAGCGGGACATCGGCGGCCTTGGAATTCTCATGGTCAAAAAGAGTATGGACAGCGTTGAATATAACTACGAAAACGGTCAAAATATTCTCACGATTAAAAAAAAGTCGTAATCTAAAATTTTACTGTTATATTAAAATCGACCGCAAACAAAGGTCAAAGTTCTTTTGTTTGCGGCCGATTTTTATTTTTGCATAAATTCTTACCTCTCGAAAGAACGAACCATGCCTTTTTCTACCGAATACAATATGTTGAAAGGAGGTGGAAAAATGGCACTCATTAACAGAATTGATAATATTGCAAGCGTCACATATGACGGAGAAACAATCGACAGTTTACCCGCAGAAACCCTGCTATTGCTTGCTCCGACCATTACAAAAGCGGTAGATATGCCGACGGCGAGCATCGGAGATATTTTGACCTATGACGTAACAATCACCAATGTCGGTTTGACAGAGATAACCGACCTCGCGTTCAGCGATACAATTCCGGCGGGAAGCGAATATGTCGACGGCTCTTTTAAACTTGACGGAACTACAGTTACCCCGGTAATTGCCGGAGGCGTTCTCAGCTACACGATACCGACTATAACCGCTCTTGGAAACGCCGTTATTCAGTTTCAAGTTGAAGTTATCGGCGGAGAAATCTAAACGCATTATTCGTAAATGCCGTTGCGGCTGCTGTATCATTGAATTCTATGAAATATGTTACCCTGCAAAAATCGCAAGCCGGTCAAAAATATATTATAACGGGCAATGCATATGCAGCAATTGCACGGTAACGCTGATTTGTTAAACTGAATTATATACCGCAAATAAATTTAAAAAAATTGCTAAGTCCTCTGCTCTATACCTTTTTTGTGGCGCGGAGAGTTAGTTATCAATATGTGGAAAGGCGCGCGGGTAAACCCGCGCGCCTTTATTTTTATGATATAATAATTATATAAGTTTTAAAGAGAATCCGGCGCAAAGGAGAATATATGAAAAACAAGAAAATTATCAGTATTGCAATTTGCTTTATCCTTGCTCTTTTACTTGCTTTTTCAATGCAGCAGAAGCTGCTTTTCCCTCTTGACAGCGCGATTTCCGATAAGATGTTTCAGGAAGGGTACGCGCTTTCGGGAAATGTTGTAATAATCGGAATCGATAGCAGATCACTTGACGAGTTCGGCCCGTGGCCGTGGGATCGCAAAGTTATAGCCGAGGCGATTGACAAACTAAATGAAATACCCGAGCAGCGGCCCGCCGCAATCGGCACCGATATTATTTTCGGCGGGGAAACAAATCCCGAATCGGACCAAAAACTTGTCGAAGCCGCCGGAAAATACGGGAATGTGGTAGTCGCCTGCAACGGCGAATTCGGTTCGGGAATTTTCGGGGAGGGCGAAAACATTGTTTTTGACGACTTTGCCGTTAAAAATTTCGTAGAACCTTTTCCCGCCCTTAAAGCCGTTACAAAGCAAGGACATATAAATTCGATGTTTGATACCGACGGGATTTTGCGGCATTCGCTATTTTATCTGACCTTGCAAAACGGCGAAAAAATCCCCTCTTTTGCATACGCTCTTTTCTCGATGTTTGCAGACCATAGCGGGCTTCCCGCCGAGATTTCCCCCTCTCTTGACTCGCTCGGCAGATACTATCAGGTTTACGCGGGCGAGCCCGAAATTTTCTTTGACGGGCTCGGCGTTTCGGATTTGCTTGCTGGCGATATTTCACCCGATTTTTACGCAGACAAAATCGTACTTATCGGACCTGCCGACGCCTCTCTGCAGGACTTTGTTCTGACCTCTGCCGACCACGCCAAAAAAATGTACGGCACCGAATATCAGGCGAATGCGGTCGAAGCGATGATACAAAACGAGTTTAGAAAAGAAGCTGCTGAACTTCCGCAAGCTATCGCGCTTTTCGCAGTTATATTTATTTTTCTTGTCTGGCTTCAAAACCGCAAAATCATATCCTCGGTTATCGCCTTTGTTGTAATTGCCGGCGCGTATATCGGGCTTTGTTTCCTGCTTGGCTCTAAGGGGCTGTTTTTGCACCCGCTTTACCTTCCCGCTTATGCCGCAATCTGCTTTGTCGGCTCTGTCGGACTTAACTATTACCGCGCCGCGAAAGAGAAAAAGGCGATTACAAACACCTTTAAAAAATATGTCGCGCCAGAAATCGTTGCGGATATTTTAAAGCAGGGGCAAAACCCGCTTGACGCCGGCGGAAAGCTCACCGATGTCGCGGTGCTGTTTGTAGATATCCGCGGATTTACCCCGATGTCAGAATCGCTTTCCCCTGTGCAGGTTGTCGAAATTTTAAATAAATACCTCACCCTGACCTCCGAAAGCATTATGTCAAACGGCGGCACACTTGATAAATTTATCGGCGATGCTACCATGGCCTTTTGGGGCGCGCCGCTGCCGCAGGAGGATTACATTTTCAAGGCGGTCAAGGCGGCGCTTGCAATGGTCGAGGGCTCGAAAGCGCTCGGGCAAGAGCTTTTGGAGAAATACGGCAAGACTGTCAGTTTCGGCATCGGCGTTCACTGCGGCCCCGCAGTTATCGGAAATATCGGCGCTAAAATAAGGATGGACTATACGGCAATCGGCGACACGGTAAACACCGCCGCGCGCCTTGAATCCAACGCCCCTGCCGGCAAAGTGCTTATCAGCCGCGCGGTTGCCGACGCGCTTGAAGGAAGAATAAAAACGACATCACTCGGCGACAGCATAAAGCTGAAGGGCAAGAGCGAAGGCTTCGAAATTTTGACCTTGGACGGTCTGGTGTAAAATAAATCTTAGCGCAACCTTATATAAATTAAGAAAAGCGTATTAAAACACTTCATGTGTTTTTTAATACGCTTATCTTAATAAATTTTTAAGAATTCTGCTTACTTTTTCGTAAGAATTCCCTTTTATAATATTTGACAAAGGGGATAAAGATTGGGGGTGAAAAATTGGATAAACAGACGATACTTGTAGTTGATGACGATAAGGCGATTGCCGAGAGCACATCTATTTATCTGAAAAATGAGGGGTTTAATGTTTTAACTACATATAACGGCATTGAAGCGCTGAATATTTTAGATGCAAATACCGTTCATTTAATAATCCTTGATATTATGATGCCGAAAATGGACGGAATAACAGCAATGCTTAAAGTCCGGGAAAGCAAAAATATTCCGATAATATTATTGTCGGCTAAATCTGAAGAAACCGACAAAATATTAGGGCTCTCTCTCGGCGCCGATGATTACATAACCAAACCGTTTTCCCCTTTAGAATTAATCGCAAGGGTTAAATCCGCTTTAAGACGATATACAAACCTTGGCAGTATGACCGAGCAAAGCGGCAAGATTTACATTGACGGGCTGGAATTTGATACAGTTAATAAATGCGTCAAAATCGACGGCGCAGAAGTTAAGCTAACGCCTATCGAGTATAAAATTTTACAGCTTCTATGCCAAAATCCAAACAGGATATTTTCAGCAGAAGAAATATATCAGAAAGTTTGGAACGAGGACGTTTTTGTAAATGACAACACAATTGCCGTGCATATAAGGCGTATTCGCGAAAAGATTGAGATTGACCCGAAAAAGCCAAAATATTTAAAGGTGGTGTGGGGCATTGGGTATAAAATTGAAAAATGCAAGTTATAGCACATGGGCAAAAACGATAGCGTTTTTGCTCGCAATAATTTCTTTTGCGGCGGCATTTTCTTTTATCGCAAAAATGTTTGTTTCATCAGACGGCGCGGTGGAACTGTTTGCAAAAGATTATATAAGCAGCAACCATACTTTGGGAAGCTTGTATGGTAATCTTGAAGAATCTTTAATATTAAAAAACGAGGATTATATTGTAAACGAGCTTGCCGCTGAGTGTGATAAGCAAATTTCAGATTCTCTTGTAAAGCTGGAGTCGGCTAAAACTTTTCTAAGTTCTATGCAAGGTATCTATTATTATGTTTCGGACGGTGAAAACATTTTTACAAATTGCGGAATGACGACCGACGCCGAATTTAAAAAATTCGAGTTATATATTGTTACAGACGGTTATACATATGATTCTACGCTTTCTTTTTATCCGGGAGAATCACAAATTCCCGAAAGAGAAAATACGAAGGTTTTTATAGCTGTGGAGCCATACGCTGAGGGAAACGCAAATGTTATGTATTCACATTTAAGCACTCTTGTGACACTGAAAAACGAAGAAAATATCAGAGCTGTTTGTCTTAAGGAAAGGGACGAGCGAGTCCATAATACGTTTCAGAGATTTGCGGTGTACCAAAAATATCTGAAAAACTTAGAAGGAATATATTATTATGCCGCAGACGGCGAAAGCGTTTTTACAAATTGCGGGATGACGACCGCCGACGAGTTTAAAAAATTTAAGTATTATAATATCATTGACGGCTATGAAGAAGATCTGAAAATAAGCAATAATATTTATACATCACCGGAGGCCGGCAAAAAAATCTTTATTTCGTTTGATGATACTTTCGTTGCAGAAAAGCAAGCGGAGTTTACCCAAACAAAGGCGGCATTGCAAAAAGATTTATGGCAAATACTTGCGCTGTTTGTCATAGGACTTTTGGCGCTCGTATATTTGCTTTTTGTATGCGGCAGGGATAAGGACAAAAAAATAAATATGCTCGTTATCGACAGGCTTTGGACCGAGTTTTCCTTTGTCGGGATGTTTTCGGTGGCGGCAGGGTTTGTTGCAACGGCCGCCCATATTTTCGGAAGCGCCCGCGAAATTTATACCGCGTTCCCGCCTGCCATTCTGGTCATAACAGCTATTTTCTGCGCCGCATTCCTTATGTTTTTATTCTCTCTTGTAAGGCATATAAAAAACAGAACTCTTATAAAGCATAGCTTTATTTATATCATTTGCCGCAAGATTGGTCATATATTTAAAACTATTTTTGACATTACGCCTCTTAAAGTAAAAATCATCGGAGCCGTGCTTGTTGCCGAATTTATTGCAGCTCTCGCCGCGGCATTTCTTTGGGGTTCTCACTCCTTCTTTATCTTTTTCTTTTTGCTGATTATCGGAACGGTCGGAAGCCTGTATTTTATCATCAAACATGTGTTAAAACCTTATGACGATGAAGTAAAAACAAGACTCGAGCTGTCGCTAAACAGGGAGATGAAAGCAGAGCGCCTCAAAACCGAACTTATTACAAATGTTTCACATGACCTGAAAACACCGCTTACCGCCATAATAAATTATTCTGATTTGCTTTTAAAACAGGACGGCAACAACGACTATGCAAAAGTTATTTATGAAAAAAGCCAGAAATTGAAAACACTTACAGAAGATTTGTTTGAAGTATCAAAAGCGCAAAGCGGAAATATCGCCACAAATATCGAGACCCTGAATATTTCTGAACTTATAAACCAGACGCTTGCGGAATTTGACGATTACGCCGTTGAATTCAAGCTGGATGTTGAAAATATAAGCGTTTTGGCAGACGGAAAACTTATGAGCAGAGTGTTTGAAAACCTAATCGGAAATATCGTAAAATACGCATTGCCAAATACCCGCGCTTATATCGACGCTTTCCAAAAAAACGGCAAGGTATATATCACATTTAAAAATATAGCAAATTATGAAATGAATTTTAAAAACGATGAAATTACCGAGCGTTTTTCAAGGGGAGATACTGCAAGGTCTATGGACGGTAACGGTCTCGGGCTTGCTATTGCAACAAGCTATACAGAAGCTTGCGGAGGAAAACTAACCATTGACACCGACGGAGATTTATTTAAAGTAACCATCGTATTTAGCAAGTAAAATATAAAAAAAGTAAAAGCCCGAGGGAAAATCCCTCGGGCTTTTTGCAAAATTTATTAAATTCCTGTGAGTTTTCCAAAGCGCTCAAATATCGTTGCCGCTTCCGCCCTTGAAGTTATTCCCTGCGGGGAAATACCCTCGTTCCCCACGAGAATCCCCCATGTAACAGCCCACTCTATAGCTTCTTTAGCGTAAGGGCTGATTTTATCGGCATCGCTAAAGTGAGATAAATCCTCGTTATGTTCCGTGTTAAATCCGATAAATTTCGCGTATCTGTAAAGCATTACCGCAAAATCCTGGCGCGTTATATTTTCATTTGGCGAGAAATTATTATCCCCCGTGCCGTTTACAATACCTTTTTCATAGGCAAAAGAAACGTAATCATAGAAATAATCAGATTCGCTTACGTCCGAAAAAATGTTTTTCCCTGTTATTTTTTCGTCCGGTCTCTGCAAGGCATAAAACCTGCCGAGAACGGTTACCGCCATGCCCCTGCTTATCTTGGCGTCAGGATAAAACATATCCGACTCCATGCCGAGAATAAGGCCCTTTCTGCTGACGTATTTAACCGTTTCGTAGAACCATGCATCCTCCGGCACATCTTTGTATTTTATATCGTGCGGATTTACCGGAATAGTTTTCGCATCCTTTGAAACGGGGTTATAAACAACGCCGGCAAAGGTATCGGTAATATAAAGGTTATCTTTATCGATAAGAAGTCCGCGCGGAGAAACGGGATATGTTTCCCCTTCGGTAACGTCCGAAAGAAGCATGGTGGAAACCGCTGCCGCCGTGATTTTTCTTATTACGCTGTTTCCCGTATCCGACACATAGATAGTGCCGTCATTCGAAACTTCGACTCCCTCCGGCGCGGAAAATTCGGACAAAGACGGAACTCCGTCGACATATCCGCCGCCCTCATAGGCGTCGCTGTCCTTCGGAAATGCTGTTCCCGCAACCGTTGTAACCATTCCTTTTTCGATTTTTCTGATAAGATGATTTCCTGTGTCGGCTATATAGAGGGCGCCGTTTTTATAGCAAAGCCCGGTCGGATAACGAAACGCGCTGGCCGTGGCCGCGCCGTCTTTGTACCCTTCTCCCGTTCCCGCGAATGTCGTGATATTTCCATCGGACGAGAGTTTTCTGATAAGGCTGTTTCCTGTATCGGCGATATAAACGTTGCCGTTTTCATCAGCGGCAAGCCCTGTCGGCATATCAAACGCACTGTCCATACCGAATCCGTCTTTATACCCCGCCTTGCCGTTTCCGGCCGCGGTCTTAACCGTTTTTTTCTCGATATCAATAAATCTCAGCGCATTATTGTCGGTATCGCTAATAAGATATCCTTTAAGAAACGGCACAATATCCCAGGGCGAAGCAAACGCCGAATCAAGCAGGGTGGAATCGTTATATCCCGTAACCGGGCGGCCGTTTGGATCTTTAAGCGAAATTCTGCCCGCGAGCAAAACCGGCTCTTCTCCCTCTTTTAGCGACCATATCGCGCGGTTAAAAACATCCGCAATCAAAAAACTTTTTTCGCCTGTTTTTATTATCGCCGAGGGCGATCCGTTATGGAACAAGGCGTTGTTCGGAACCAATATATCGTCCGCCGCAAGGGCAAAAACGCCCGAAGTCAAAACCAGGATGACCGCGCAAAGCGCCGAAATAAATTTTTTAAACATTCTGCTGTTTTTCATCTTCCGCCCTCCTTCTTATGCTACCGTTGCAAGCCAATGCGTCGCATCGGTTTGGGTAAAATCGCCTTCCGCTATGGTGAGCGGTAATCCTCCGCTGTAAAGTTCAATGCCCGCCGACGCCATCTTTGTCTCCGCTATTGCCGCGCTGCTTGCATTTGCGACCAGTTCGGTTCCCGCCGACACTTCGACCGCAACAGGAGTTCCCAAATCCTCCGAAACAAGGAAGATATATCCGCCGGAATCTCCGCAGGCTGTGTATGTTCCGCCCGAAACGGTGTTTGTCATATATTTTGAAAGCCTTAAAACATTGGTAGCGGTAATATCATTATTCGTTAGGGTAAGGGTCGATGTTTTATCCTCGCTGCTACGGCAGTGGATTCCGTGAGTATCCTCGCCAATCATTGTTATCGTTGTTGATTCAACTTCAAGCGTGTATGTTCCGTAACTCGAGGTTAAATACAGTCCGGTTCCCCTATCGCCGGTGATGTTAAATTCGGCTCCGCTGATGTCGACATCACCTTCTGCAATTACGCCGATAATCTCATCGCCGGTAAACGTAAATGTTCCACCGGTAATTTCCAAAGAGCCGGAGGTGCTGATTACCGACATTGAATATTCATTTGTATTTTCGTCGATAAAGGTTCCGCCGGATATTTTCAGTTCATTGTTGCTGATTAATAAAGCGCTGTCGCTGTTTTCAAAAGTTCCGCCGGTCACCTCAAGTTTTCCATCGTTGAAAATCAGTGCGTATGTATACTCCCCGACAGAATGAATCTTTCCTCCGCCGGCGCTGTCCGAAATCTTCAGGTCGCAATAGTTATCTATCGATAATCCATCAAGTCCGACGGTTTTACCGTTTAAATCAATCTCGATATCAACAAGAAGCATCGCCGCTATGTCGCTTTCGTCCGCCGGAATTTCTCCGATTAACAGAGTATAACCGCCGGAAACAGTTATATTTTGATTTAGCACTAATTTATAAGGGCCGTTTCCGTATGATGTTTTCCTGCTTGCATTGACAAAGACAAGCGCGTCGTTAATTGACTGGGCGTATGAGTGCAAGGTGCCGTTAAGATAAATCGAAACAGCGCCGCTTGTGAGGGTTGCGCTTAAAGTATCGTTGATAAAGGTTCCGCCGGTTATTGTTTTTGTGCCGCCGGCTACCGATGTCGGATAGGTTGTATTATTGATAAGAACGCCGCCGGTCATCTTAAAGGTTCCGCCGTTTTGAATCTGGGCGTTTGTGCTAATCTCTCCGCTGTTTTCAAGCTCGGTTCCCGCGCCTACGACAACAGTGCCGGTATTTTGGAATTTCGGCGACATAGTGATTAGCGATCCGCCGCCGCCGTCGGTTCCGGTAGCTCCCTGGACATTCTTAAACTTGCCGGTCAGGACCTCAATCGCACCGGAACTTTGCAGCTCTCCGTTTACCGTGTTCTCAAAGGTTCCGTACACTTTTATCGTTCCTGTGTTGATCATAATCGAATACTCTTCATTGCGTAAGACGCCGTAAACATTGATCGTGCCGAGATTTAGAAGCCCTTCTTCGGGAATCATATATCTGCTGATACTCATCTGTCCGCCTTGCTCGATATTAAGCGTTCCGCTATTTAGAAACGCCGGTGTGATTCCGATGAGCGGCTCAAATTTTGCGCCGTCCTTTATATTGACTATTGATCCTATGACGTTATGAACGGTCGCCGTCATCTCATTCTTTATGTTGAGCGTTCCGTAATTCGAGACCGAATACTGGTCACCCATAACCTGCCCTTGATCAGTTCCGTTGCCTTCAAAAGTTAAAGTTCCGTAACTTGTCAGCCTGTATCCCGCGCCCATAATCAGATTATTATCAAATTTCAGGGTGATAGTCTTATCGTCGGGTATGTTTATATTTTCGTTGATATAAAGGTCAGCGCCATTATCGGTAACCAAAATGGTCGTCGGCTCGTTTATTTTATTGAAGATGTCATTATACGATGTTCCGACAATAACCTGGCCGCTCTTGATTTTTAAAAATACCGTGACGGTGAAATTCTGAAGGTTGCCGCCGCCGGTAATCATTCCCGCCGGGTTGGTCGAGGAAACGATGCCGCCGTAGTAGGTCGCCGTCGCCGCCGACAAAATATTCATCGCCGCAGTTCCCATAGACGAAACGGTTCCGCTGTTCATCGTAAAGGTTCCGCCCGAAATATCGGCCGCGGGATTTGTGTTGAGCGGATTCTTGTTCATTATGTGAGCGCCCGCGAGATTGACCGTTCCGGCCGAGAGAACAAGCGCCGTTCCGGCCGGTCCTATTTGCGCGATATCCCCGCCGTTTGCATTAACAATACCGCCGGTGATGTCAAGCACCGCTCCGGAGAAGGTAGAAGTAAACATACCGCCGTTGAAATTCGCGGTGCCTGTTGTTTGCGCGAACTGTCCCGAAAGCGTGACTATCCCTTCGGTCGTGAAGGTCGCGAAGTTTTGTATTCCGCCCACGGTAAGCGAGCCGGTAGACGGAATGGTGAGAGTTCCGAGGGCGTTGCTTATTGTGCCGCAAGCCATTATACCGTCAATAATCATGCTTCCCGGGTTTGAAACGCCGTCGCCGTTATTCCAGCTTCCGGTTCCGGTGACCGTTCCGGTTGTATCATTATGAAATGTTGTGTTTGAAAAGTTGTGAACTGTACCGTTATTATTTATCGTGCCTTGATTTAAAAGCGTTTGACCCGGATCTATTGTAACAGTTTCCATGCTCGAAATATTTACAACGCCGGTTGCGCCGACCGTTATATGAGTATATGAAAAATTATCAAGAAGCGCCTGAAGCTGAGTGCCGGTGATTGTTCCTGTTATTGTATAGCTTGTCGGAGGAGGTGGCGGTGGCGGGGTTGGCCCTCCTCCGCTGCTTCCGCCGTCGGCAATCGGACCGTCATCGCCGCCGTCTTTCGTAAATAGCGGATCAACCGCTTTTTTGTTAAAAAGCTCGCTCATGGCGTCTTCGACATCTTTCATCAAATCGTCGTAACTGTCCTGGTCGGCCTTGAGCCTGTCATCTGCGAGGCCGATGATTTTTTTCGAATCCAAATTCGATGAATCGTCAATTTTTTTAAGATATGCCGCGTCGCCCTCTTCGACCGCTTTACAGGCAAATCCGAGAAGCTCTTCTTCGGTAAAGCTCCGAACGGTGACCTTTGCATAGCTTTCTTCGCCGTTTTCGTAAACTTCGGTAACCGCGACCTGTCCCGGTTTTACCGTTGTGCTCTCTTCCTGACCGGTAATCGGATTTATCGTCCAAATCGTTACCTCGCCGGTGAGAATATATATTTCGCTCGTATTTCCGTCAATTACGCGGACAACGCCGGAGGTGCCGCGCACGCCGGTAACCATCGTAGAAGTTCTGATACTTAGCGAGCCGTCGGACGAAACCGGAACCGAAACATTAAAATACAGGTTGCCCGAAGAAAGGCAAACTTCAAGTTTCTTGCCTGATTGCTTAATTTTTACGCTGCTGTTTGCGTCTACCTTGACCGCTTTGCTGCTGTCAAGGCTTATGTAGGCATAGCTTTTCGAGGCGGTCGAAATGGAGTAGCCGTTGTATATCTTTCCGCCCGCATTCACCGAAATAACCTTTCCCGCGCTGTTTTTCGCGGTGACATTACCCTCAATCCGCTCGAGCCTGAGGGTGGAGGCAACCGCGCTGTTTGCCGCAGAGGCGCTTATCGGAAGCGCAGATATGATGAGCATAACAGACAAAAATAATGCTAAATATCTTTTTAACATTTTAACCACCAATTCTTTAATACGGACAAAATTTATGGCACACTTATATAACATTATACAATACTTTTAATATAGTTTACAATGAATGTTACCTGTTTTCCTTGTTTTTTTTTTACTAAGTGATAATATATTATTAGCAGTAACATTTTGGTCGTGGGGGAGACATATGTCAACAGAAAAAAATCCGGTAGCTCATACCGGCAACGAAATACTTGAAATAATTTTTTCCTATGCCGCAAAGCTTAACAAAGAGCGTGATATCGACGAGCTTCTTATTCTTTTATCGACGATGGCAAAAGAGCTTGTCGAGGCCGAGCGTTGCACTGTTTGGCTTTGGGATAAGCAGAGCGGCGAGCTATATTCCCGGCTCGCCGACGGAACCGGCTCGCTGCGGATTCCCGACTGCTCCGGTCTTGTCGGCTACGCTATACAAAACAACGCCGAAATCATTTGCAACGATCCGTATGATGATCCGCGCTTTAACAAAGAAGTTGATAAAAAAACGGGATATCTTACAAGATGCATTCTTATTGTGCCGATGTACGGCGAAAACGGTGAAATTATCGGCGCTTTTCAGGTGCTGAATAAGGTGACCGGCTCGCTTCTTTTTGACGCGCGCGACCTCGAGCGGCTTCAGTTGACCGCTTCTTTCTCGGGAAAAGCACTTGAGGCGTCGCTGCTTCACGATGAAATCGAAAAAACGCAGCAGGAAATCATAAATATTCTCGGCGAGGTCGGCGAAAGCCGTTCCCGCGAAACCGGAAACCACGTTAAAAGGGTTGCCGCATACTGCAAAATCATCGCCGAAGAAATGGGACTTCCAAAAGAGGATGTCGACCTTTTGGTGCTTGTTTCCCCTTTGCACGACCTCGGAAAAGTTTCGATCCCCGACGCAATTTTGCAGAAGCCGGGCAAACTTACCGACGAGGAATATAATGAGATGAAAACCCACTCAACTGTCGGATTCGAGGTTTTGCGGCAAAGCAACCGCCGCATGCTAAACGTCGCCGCCGAAATCGCGCACCAGCACCACGAGCGGCACGACGGGCGCGGATATCCGCAGGGGCTTTCGGGCGAGCAGATTCACCCGTTTGCGCGAATAGCTTCGCTTGCCGACGTTTTTGACGCGCTGATATCCGACCGCGTTTATAAAAAGGCCTGGGAACCCGAAAGAGTTATCGCACTTATTAAAGAAGAGCGCGGCCGCCAATTCAACCCCGACGTTGTCGACGCTTTTTTAAATAAGCTCGACCTTATTATGGAGATGAAAGAAAAATATAAAGATATATTTGCGGGAGAGTAAAATGGGGATAAAAGTCACTTTTTTCGGATGCCGCGGCTCTATGCCGACGCCGGCCGCCGACAAAATGAAATACGGCGGAAACACATCATCTGTCTGCATCGAATGCCATGATCAGATATTTCTGTTTGACGCCGGCTCCGGCCTTGCCCTTTTTTCGGAATATTACAAAAAAAATCATTACGGTAAAAAGATAAATCTTTTCTTATCGCACTACCATACCGACCATATCTGCGGCATTTCCGCATCCGAAATTTTCTATGACAAAAATATTGAAATCTCCCTTTACGGGGGCAATTTCGAGGGGAAATCCCCGAAAGAGATTTTAGGCGTCGTTTGCTCGCCCCCCTATTTTCCTTTGCCGGTATTTACCTATGGCGGAAATGTCAAGTTTGAAAGCATTTCGGACGGCGACGAGCTTTGTTTTGGCGGCGGCATTAAAATAACCGCCGGAAGCGTAAATCACCCCGGCGGATGCCTTGGTTTCCTCTTTGAATGCTGCGGCAAAAAAATCGTTTACCTTACCGATTATGAATGCGAAAACGACCTTGGGCAAAGGCTTTCCTGCTTTTTAAAAACCTCCGATTTGCTTATCTGGGACGCATTTTTCACAGCCGAAACTTTTATTCCCGGCTGGGGGCACTCGTCTATGGAGCAGGGAGCGGAGCTGCTCGAAAAATTCGGGGTAAAGAAAATCTATTTTTATCACCACAATATAAATTCAACCGACGGCTTTCTTGATTCCCGCGCGGAAGAATTTTTGAAAACCGGAAAAAATATTTATTTTGCCAAAGAGGGCGAAACGGTAGTAATATAATGCACAAATCCCCGGGCGTTTGCCCGGGGATTTTCATTTTTAAAAAAACGGTGCCTTGCGGCACCGCTTTAATAGTTATATTCTGTCCAAAATCATTTTCGCGCAGTCTATCTGATTCGGAATATTTCCTGTTTCGTCTTTAACGCGCCAGATGTCGGGAGTAATTTCGTCGACAACGTAAATCTTGCCGTCTTTATCATATCCGATTTCGACCTTGAAATCGATAAGGGTGAGATTCATGGCGGCAAGCGATTTCTTTAAAACCTCGCCGACCTTTTTCACGATTTCGATAGCCGCATCGTACTGACCTGCCGAAAGAAGACCTTTCATAATGCAGATTCTCTCGCTGATTAGCGGATCGCCTTCGGCGTCATCTTTCAATGTAACTTCGGCATAAGGCGGCTCAAAGGAAACCCCTTCTTCCAAAGAAAACCTGCGGCACATGCTGCCGGCGGTATAATAGCGGAGCACAAATTCAAGCGGAGGAACGGTAAGATTTCTTACCTCCATAAGATTTTCATCGATTTTCGCGCCGATATAATGCGTGGGAATATTGTTTTCCGCCATCAGCTCAAAGAAATATTTCGAAACCTTTAGCCCGATATTTCCTTTTCCCTCAACGCTTCCGCCGACCGTGTTCGAGCCCGGATCAAACACGCCGTTTTCGCCTGTCGCGGAATCCTTAAATCTCAGATAAACTTTTCCGCTTGCCTCATCCGCGAGCACTGTTTTTGTTTTGCCTTCATAAAGTGTTTTCAATTTGAACCTCTCCTCGTGTAAAAGTTTACTTATTTTATTATTTTACCACACCGATAAAAGCATGTCGATTTTATTTGAAATTTTTTTTGCGTAATCTTGCATAATCTTTTAATAAAAATTTCCCTTTTTTTTGAATTTTTATTGAAAATATAACATTTCGTGCAAAATAGGTTTATTTGTAGTATTATAAGTATAAATAAAAAAGCAGGGCTTTGTACTGCGCCAAATGCGCAAATCAAAGCGGCAATTTTGTAAAAATTTTTTGGTGAGGATTTTATGAAAAAAGCTGTTTGTCTTTTGTTTGTCTGCGTTTTATTCCTTTGCGGATGCGCGGAAACCGGAAAATCATTTACCGCTCTTCAGGATTTTGAAGGGGCGAAAATCGCTTCGCTAAGCGGCGCGGCTTTTGCCGATCTTTCCAACAAGGTCGTCCCCGGGCTTTCTCATGATTTATATAACACATTAGCGGACGAAATTGCCGCGGTCACCTCCGGAAAAGCCGATGCCGCTGCTCTTGACGAGCCGGTTGCAAGGTTTGCCGCCGCACAAAAATCCGAACTTGTGGTCTTCCCCGAAGTGGTCGTGACCGATAAATACGGTTTTGCGGTCAAAAAAGGCTCCGACCTCGGCATCAAAGCCAACGCCGTTCTTGAAAAGCTCAAGGCCGACGGCACAATAAAAGGCTGTGAAGATTATTGGTTTTTTGCCAGTTCCAAGCCGAAAGAATTGCCGGAACTTACATATAAATCCGATTTTGACGGAAGCGCGGGCATTTTAAAATACAGCTGTGACACTTCCACCGAGCCGATGTGTTATGCCGGCGAGGGCGGAAAGGCAATCGGGCTTGACGTCGATATCGCAAGCAGAATTGCGTACGAGCTTAATATGAAATTTGAAGTTACCGAAACGAAATTCGATTCGCTTTTGGCCGCGCTTTCCTCCGGGAAAGCCGATATGGTCGGCAGCTGCATGTCGATTACAGAAGAGCGCCTTAAATCGGTCGACTTTGTCGGGCCGTATTATAACGGCGGTATAGTTTTTCTAATCAAAAAAGACCGGCTCGGAAGCTAAATATCACATCATTTTCTTTGCGCTTGCCCCGCCCGCTTGGATAACAATCCAAGCGGGTGTTTTTTTTATCTTTTATACTTATAGTTTACAAGTCTTGTTATATAATTTAAATGAGTTATAATAAAGATAACAGAACTTTTGAGCTTTAGGGAGGGAAAGAAAATGAAAAACAAATTTATTAAGTTAGCGGCTAAAATATTGGTCTTTGTAATTATGCTGTCGCTGTTTCCTATAAATATCGCCGCGGCCGATAGCTGGGACGGTTCTGCTTCCGAGATTTGGACCGAAGGCGACGGCAGCGAGGGCACGCCTTACGAAATCTCAACCGCGGCGCAGCTCGCCTATTTGAGCCGCAGCATTGTCGAAACCTATGAGATGTATGACGGTGTTCATTTTATTCTCACAGATGATATTGATTTGAATTTTGAAGCGTGGGTTCCTATCGGCGGCAGTGAATATGTGCCGTTTTCCGGTATATTTGACGGAAACGGAAAAACTGTTAGCGGATTGACTGTCGATGACGACGGCTCGCTTGACTTATTCTGCGGCCTCGGCCTCTTCGGCTTTGCCGGAGAAAACAGTATAATAAAAAATTTGACCGTTTCCGGTTCGGTTGCCGGCGGCAATAACCGAAATGCCGGCGGCCTCGTCGGGGATTTCGCCGGGCAAATATTTAACTGCGCATCAAACGTCGAAGTCACCGCCGGAGAAGATAGCCAAGCGGGTTCAATAGTTGGCTACCTAAATTATACCGGCACAATTTTGAATAGTTTTTCAACATCAGACGCGGAATGCGGCGACCTAAATTCGGGCGTGAGCTATGCGGGCGGAATTGCCGGATACAATTCCGGCAAAATCAAGAACTGCTATTCCGCCGGAACTTTTACCGGCGGGACAGGCGCCGAAACGGCGGGCATCGCTGGCAAAAACTCCGGTTCGATAGCCTCTTCATTTTCGATTAGTACCCCTATAAGCAATATTGAATATTCCGGTACCGAAACAGACTGCGCGGACTTTCGCGCCGTCGACATGATTATAAACGACGGGAACGAAACATTATTAGTTGACGCGCTAAATGCTTGGGTTAGCTCTCAAATTACGCAAGGACTTTGTGCGTGGCAGGAAGATAATGACACTGTCCCGACAAACGGAGGCTTCCCTTTATTTGCATCTGTTTTCGCTCCGGAATTTCCTCTTGGTGAAAACGGTGAGCTATTTCCTGCTCCGTCTGATTACTGGAAAGACAATACCGCCGCAAGCTACGGCTCCGGGCAATATGACGGCACGGCAAAAACTTTGACCATCATGACAGCCCCGGAACTTGCTCTTTTCGCAAGCGAGGTCACCTCCGGCATCGACTATGCCGATTTTACCGTTACTCTCGGCGACAATATAAACCTTAGAGAGCACATTTGGGCCCCCGTCGGGGACAGCGCCAATATGTTCTGCGGCATATTCGATGGAGATTCCAATCTTATTTCCGGAATTTTTGTCGATAAAAATAGCGATTCATATTTAGGCCTTTTCGGTTATACCGCACCGGGTTCGGAAATAAAAAACACAAAGGTTTCCGGAGTTCTTATCGGCAAATTTGTCGGCGGCGGCAGCATCGGCGGGATTGTCGGCGAAAGCATGGGCGATATAAACGAATGTCAATCATACTGCACAATTTACGCCGGGGATTATTTTAAGGCCGGTGGTTTGGTAGGAAGCACACAATCCGGCGCAATTTCTAAAAGCCTGGCTGCCGGTCACATATTTGCCGATAATGACACTTTTGCCGGCGGTCTTGTCGGAGATCTTTCTTCTTGCTCGGTCGATAACTGCTATTCGGCAGGTACTGTTACTGCGGGCAACGGTTCTAGTTGCTATGTCGGCGGACTTGTCGGATTTAACGGCGGCTACGGCGTTATTACAAACAGCTATTCACTCAGCAATGTGTTCTCCGGAACAGATTCATATATCGGCGGGCTTGCCGGCTTTAACGGAAGCCGAATAGAAAACTGTTACGCCGCGGGAGAAGTTTTGGGCGGCGCGGGCTCCACGTCCGGCGGGCTCGTCGGACTGCACGACTCGATTGATTGTCGCTCGGCGGACGGCGTTTTTTACAGCTACGCAAAATATGACTTAGCTCTTACCGGTCCGATTTTCGGCGATCATTATTACACTATTGAGGGTTGCGGCACCTTTGCAGACGCCGACGACCAAACTCTTGCGGTTATGGACGCAAACGGTTATGCAGATGACGGCGACGATCTTTTAGAAGCGCTTTGCGCATGGATTGATGATAACGGCACGTTTTCCGGATGGATTTCCGATGACAATAGTGTAAACGCCGGATATCCGCTGCTTGATTTAGCCACCGGCGGCGGCGTTCCCATTCCTGTTATTGAAACCGCCACTTTGTCAAACGGAACTGTCGGAAGTTACAATACATGGATGCTTTTTGTAAAAAACAACATAACAGTTACATGGAGCATAACTTCCGGCTCGTTGCCCGCAGGGCTTACCCTTTCGGCATCCACCGGAATTATCTCAGGTACTCCCACAACCGCCGAAACCGCAGACTTCACAGTGACGGCAACTAATTTAAGCGGAAGCGATTCGAAAAATTTGCGTATAATTATCGACGGTGCGCCGCCTGTGATTACAAGCGTTTCGCCGCTCCTTGCCGGCACAATCGGCAGCGCATACAGCGTTACTCTTGCCGCGACCAGCGCCACCGCCGTTACATGGAGCGTAACCTCGGGCTCGCTGCCGGCAGGGCTTTCCCTCGCGGCATCCACCGGCATAATCTCGGGCACTCCGACCGCTGTCGGGACGTTAACCTTTACGGTCACCGCCACAAACGGCGCGCCCGCGCCCGACAATGCCGCGAGCAAATCTTTAAGCATTACTATAAACGATGTTCCGCCTGTAATTACAAGCGTTTCGCCGCTCCCCGGCGGCACTATTGACAGTTCGTACAGTGTTACGCTTGCTGCGACTAGCAACACCGATGTGACCTGGAGCATATCCTCAGGCTCGCTGCCGGCAGGGCTTTCCCTTGCGGCATCCACCGGCATAATCTCGGGCACTCCGACCACTGTCGGGACGTCAACCTTTACGGTCACCGCCACAAACGCCGCGCCTGCGCCCGGCAATGCCGCGAGCAAATCTTTGAGTATTACTATAAACGATATTCCTCCGGTGATAGTTACCTCCGAAACACTTCCCGACGGCACCGAGGGTTCCGCGTATATTGCGGAGCTTACCGCGACCAGTAATACCGATGTGACCTGGAGCATATCCTCCGGTTCGTTGCCCGCCGGGCTTGCCCTTACGGCGTCCAGCGGAACTATCACCGGAGTTCCCACCGTTTCCGGAAGTTTTACTTTTACAGCAACGGCGACAAACGAAGCTCCCGCACCCGGCAATACCGCAAGCAAAATTTTCACCGTTATTATTGCCGAGGCATCTTCCGGAGACGGCGGAGTGATTATTCTGCCGCCGAATGACCCGACGGGGATTCCGGTAATAATAAACGGGCAGCCTTATGACATCGGTCAGGTTGTTTTGTCGGGCGACACAGCGGTTGTATCGGTTCCGCAGAACTTGCTCGCTGCCGCGCTTGCCGCAAATCCGGGAAATGTAGTGATAAACGTTTCGACCTCTGCCGCCGCGCTTGACACAAAACTTTATGCAAATCAGATTTCCGAAGTTTCCCAAAACGGCGCCGCGATAACAATAGGCTTCGGCGGAGTTACTTATGAGATTACTCCGCAGGCAATAGATTTTGCAGATATGCTTGCCGCGCAAAATATAACCGATCTTTCGAATGTTGAAATTCATATCGGCATCCGCATTCTTTCACAATCTTCTCTTCCCGCAAACTCCGGAACTCTTGTAGTTCCGCCAATCGAATTTACCTTGACCGCAGTTTATCAAGGCCGCTCTTTTGAAATAAACGGTTTTGAAAGCTATGTTACAAGAAGAATCGGTTTGACCGAGGCGCAGGCCGCCGAAATCACCACCGCAGTCAGGCTCGGCCCCGGGCAGACGGTAGCTCATATTCCGACCAAAATTTTCAGCGAAAACGGCGTTTGGTACGCCGAATTCAAAAGTTTTTCCAACTCGGTTTACGCGCTTATTAAAAACAGCTGTTCATTTGATGATGTTATCGGAAAATGGTATAAAGATGACGTCAACGAAGCAGGCAGCAGAAAAATTATAAACGGAATCGGAAACAATCTTTTCGGCGGCGACGCGGATATAACCAGAGCTGATTTTACCGCCATCGTTATAAACGCGCTCGGATTCGCTCCGTATGCTTCCGGCGATACAATTCCTTTTAGCGATGTTAATATAAATTCGGTTCATTATGATGCAATCTGCGCGGCATATAAAACAGGTCTGATAAACGGCAAAACTCCTACTGCATTTGATCCAAACGCCAAAATTACACGGCAGGAAGCAATGGCTATTCTGGCGCGGGCAGCGGCTAAAATAGGATACGCCGGAAAAGAGGGGAACATCACCGGCTTTGGCGATTACCAAGAGGTCGGCCTATGGGCAATAAATGCTGCCGAATTTTGCTTCGGCTCCGGGCTGTTTGTCGGTTCGGATAATATGCTTCGTCCCGCCGACAATATTACGCGCGGCGAAACGGCCGCTATCGCCCTCCGCTTGCTTCGAAACAGCGACCTAATAAATTAAAAATCAAATATTCTATTATAGGAAAAGCAAATTTATCATGTGAGGTAAAATTCATGAAACGCAGAGAATTTTTAAAGGCTGTCGGTATCGCCGGCGGTGCAGTCGCGGCGGCGAGCTTAATAGGCCCTCTTCAAACAGCGGCGGAGCGGACGGAAATTGCATAATTAGCGGCAATATCTTTAATAAACATATCTTTTCAGGTCTGCCTACAAAAAAGATGGCTGACGGAAACTTGGGACTAAACACATAATAAGCCAAAAAAAGAAGCGGCAAGGAATTCCTTGCCGCTTCTTTTTTATTTTACTTTAGGGATTAATATGCCGGAACATCAAGAGCAACCTTTTCGCGATATACTTTTACGGTTGCGCCGGTTTTGTAAATTACATCAACCTGTGTATATAAAACGCCGTCCTCGACTAAATCAAGGTCATAAGAAGTTATCGGATCAACGGGCGCAGTGGCCGCACGCGCTATATTTGACGAAACGCGAAGATTCTTTCCTGCTGTTACAACGCCGCCTATAGTGGTTGTCGGAACGGTGCCGGAAATCACAGCATAGGGATCGCCGTCGTCGCTTTCCCAAAGCCAACCTTCCCAAATCTTATTTTTAATTAAATACAGCCCGGTGGTCGTTGTAAGCGGAATGTCGGTAGTTCCGTTGTTATAAAAGAAGCTTACTATAACATCGTTGCCAATAACTGCCGCCGCCGCATCATTTTGCGCAGAGCCGGGCGCTGATGTTAAGAGCGCCAAATATGCCGCATTTATATCATTCGGCACTAGAGTTGTCGGCATATCAAAGGTCATACCTTCGCGCAAACTAAAATCAACAAAATCCTGCATCCAGTATTTGGTCGTGTCCGCAGCGTAGGTGTTGCTGAAGTGGAAGTTTGCCCTTGTCGCAAGATCGCGGATGACCTTTTCAGAATAGCTCACCGAAACGGTTGCCGAATCGTTGTAATTGGAATTTCCGACCGCTTTAATATTTATTGTGTAATCGCCCAGCGGCAGGTCAAGCGCGTAAATATCAAGCGAGCGGGTATCGGTCGTCGCATAGTTATACGGCGAGCCGACCGGATCATTACCGGAATCTTTTATAACTATTTGATAGGACGGCGCATTGGTAAGCGCGTCCCAGGTAAATTTTCCGCTTGTTATTTTGCAGTTTTGCAGAGCGCCGAGATTTCTTTTCGGAACAGTTACATTTGACAGCGTTCCCGCCGAGGAATTGCGGAAATCCGAATTTGTGCTGTTTGACGCGACAACGGTCATCGTATACGTCCCCGGAGCATAAGTGGACAGTGAATATGAAATCGCGCCTGTCACGGTAACAGTTGCGTTTGTTCCTATTGTCACATAATATCTGTCTGCGTTTGTGATAGAATTCCAGCTCAGCGCGTCGGTTGCCGGATTATAGGTCAAAGCCGGCGCGGCGAGCTGTATTACCGAATACGGAATTGTTACCGTAGCCGAGTCATTATATGAGCTGTCGCCGGTGGCGTAAAGCGTGATACTATATGAGCCGACCGGAAGCGAAAGCGTGCGAATATCAAGTTGCAGCGGTCCCGCGGCGGCGATAGCATGGTCTGTTCCGTTTACGGTGGCGACATAGCCGGTCGCATTTGCAAGCGCGTCAAAAGTCAGCACACCATTTGTTATTGCGGCATTTTGAATAGCGCCGAGGTTCAGTTTTGCGAGTATATTCAAAGTTGCGACATTCGAATCTTCAAACCCCGCGTCGTTTGAATGCGCCTTAACTGTGGCTGTATAATTGCCCGGCACAAAGCCCGTTTTTGTATATGAATTTGTTGTTACTTCGACCGCCGGATCGGAGCCGAAAGTGACAAAATAACTGTCGGCGTTCGGAACAGCGTCCCATGTGAGGGTGCCGGTAGCGGAATTAAAGGCAAGGTTTGCCGGAGTCGCGAGAACTTCGCTTCCGCCGGTAGGTCCGCCGTCACCACCCGAGCCTCCGTTTCCTCCGGGAACGGTTGTGTCGTCAACAACTTCGCCATTCACAGCCGGAACAATTTTAAAAGTCGTATTATTAACGGTCACCGTTACCGTGCCGTCGCTGTTTTGAACACAGCTGTTTGCATTGCCCGAAAGGGAAAGCGTTCCGTTATTTGAATAAGAAATAATGAGCGGCTCGAACGAAACGGTTGCCTGCGAGTTTATAGCCAGTCGTTCTATCGAAGCTCCGCCGGAGATCACAACATTGATGTTTCCTGCGCGGCCGTCAACTACAATATCTTTCACGCTGCCGCGGTTAATATTTACATTTCCGCCCGAAAGCAAGAGCCTTCCGCCGACCGAAACATTTTTAAGATTAGTTTCTCCTTTTGCCGCGCCCTCGGTGACCGAAAGATTGCCTGATACCACACCGTTTTCCACCGAAACACCGGCGCGGCGCACAACAAGCTGTTCAGACGATGCGGCAGTTCCGTTTTCGTCCATAATTGTTCCGAAAACATTCGAAAGAATTTGCGCCGTCTCGGCGCGTGTCAGCGTTCCTTTAGGATTAATTTTCCCGTCCGCACCGGCGATAAATCCGTCATCTGCAAGCCCGGAAAGCGCGCCGCGCGCCCAAGGGGCAATCAAGCTGTCATCGCTGAAATTAGTTGCTTTTTCCGAATTTCCGGCGAGTTTATTGGCGCGCGCGACAAGAGTAAATGCGCGTTCGCGGGAAATAGATGTATCGGCGCCCGCCATATTGTCGCCGATGCCCTGGAAATATCCTACGGCGACAGCAGCCGAAATATCATTTGCATACCACGCATTTTTCGGAATATCGGTAAAATTTGCCGCCGTGCCGCTTATACCGGTAAAACCGAATGTGCGGTTTATCATAGCGCAAAGCTCGGAAACTTTTATATTGTCATCAGGACGCATGTCCCCGTTTTCGCCGAACATTATGCCGTATTCCGCGCATTTTTCAATAGCGGGAGTGCCCCAATGCCCATTATTATCGTTTGTGTCCGCCGCAAATCCGTAGGCCGGAAGCGAAACAATAATAAAAACGGCGAGAACAATCATAGCGAGCTGTTTTATGTTTTTACGCATATCACTTTCTCCTTTTTGAAAGTTACTTCTATCCTATAATAGCATATGTGACATTTTGTTTCAATGAAAAGCGCTTCACTTGCCATGATTATCGCTGGTAAACCGCAGTATTGATGGCTTTTATGGATAAGGATGGATTGAAATTTTCCATTAATTTGCGTTTTAGCGAAACCCTGTGAATCTGTCTCTTCGCTCGAGTTTCTCCTTAATCTATCGCTTTTACCATAACAAAAACCGCCCCTTTCGGGACGGCTTTTGTCAGTTATGCTTCGCTTGTTCGCTTCTCCTCGAATTTGACCCGCTGCCATCACGCGAAAAAGATGCACGCTTCGGTGCCTTTTTACGCGAGCATGTCCGCTTGCAAATTTTCGGGCGAACTGTGCTCAAAGCACACTATTCTTGGTACAGGTGACAGGAACTTCCACCCCACAAAACTGCGTTTTGCGGGGGCCCCGTGAACCTTTCGCTTCCGCTCAAGTTTCTCGCCAATCTATCGCTTTTACCATAACAAAAACCGCCCCTTTCGGGACGGCTTTTGTTATGGTACAGGTGACAGGACCTTCCACCCCACAAAACTGCGTTTTGCGGGGACCCCGTGAACCTTTCGCTTCGCTCAAGTTTCTCGTCAATCTATCGCTTTTACCATAACAAAAACCGCCCCTTTCGGGGCGGTTTTTATTATGGTACAGGTGACAGGACTTGAACCTGCACGTCGGGGACACTAGATCCTAAGTCTAGCGCGTCTGCCAATTCCGCCACACCTGCATATGCAATGCTACAAATATCTGTTGCAACTTTTATATTATAACAGGTTATATCGAGTTAAACAAGAAGGGCGGGTAAAATACCCGCCCTTAAAATTTTTCCTTATTTTTTCCCTTTAAGATAAGTCCGCAGTTTTATCATAACTTCCTCAAGATCAAGCGGCTTGCCGACGTGGTCATCCATTCCGGCCTCGGTGCATTTCTCGATATCCTCGCGGAAAACATTTGCGGTCATTGCGACAATAGGAATGCTCTTTGCTTTCGGAATATCAAGCTCCCTGATTTTCTCGGTTGCCTCAAGCCCATCCATTTCCGGCATTTGAATATCCATAAATATCATGTCGTATTTATCCGCGGATTCTTTTATTCTTTCGAGCGCATATCTTCCGTTTTCAACACAATCGATATGAATTCCGGTCGGCTCGAGAAGTGCGAGAAGAATTTCCCTATTAATCTCGACGTCTTCGGCAAGAAGGATAGTGTTTTTGCTGAAATCGTCTTTTATATCTTCTTTTGCTTCCTCGGTTTCTTTTGATTTATCAACGCCAAGACACTCGTTTACACAGTTTGCAATATCCGAAGCAAACAGCGGTTTTGCAAGGAATTTATCGATTCCTACCGTTTTTGCCTCGCTTTCAATATTGCTCCACTCCGCCGCCGACATCATAATTACAACCGATTTGCGTTTTGCCATTTCGGTTTTGATTATGCGCGAAAGCTCAATTCCGTCAATCCCCGGCATCTTCCAATCGATAAAATAAATATCGTATTCGCCGTTTTTCTTTATCATTTCAACTGCTTTTTCGCCGCTGTCCGCAATTTCGCAGCTTACGCCGAAACGCTCGAAAAGGTCTTTGAAATATTCGCGAATTTCGGGCGCATCGTCAACCGCGAGGACTCTGACGTTATTGCGGTTAATATCTGGACCAAGCAAGTTTACCGTTCTTTTGGACGCCCTTACGAGCTGGACGGTAAACGCAAAGGTCGAACCCTCTCCGAAAACCGATTCAACCCAGATATTGCCGTTCATCATTTCGATAATTCTCTTGCAAATAACAAGCCCGAGCCCTGTTCCGCCGAACTTTCGAGATGTGCTGCTTTCCGCTTGTTCGAACGAATTGAACAGTCTGCTCTTTTGTTCTTCTGTGATGCCAATGCCCGAATCGGTTACCCTTGTTTCGATTGTGCAAACGCCGGTCTCCTCCGAGATAAGTTTTGAAGTAAGGCTGATTTTTCCTCCCTCGGAAGTGAATTTAACAGCGTTTGAAAGGAGATTAGTAATAACCTGTGCAAGCCTTTGGTCATCGCCGAGAAGCATCTGCGGAATCTCGGGATCGATATCGACCGAGAACTTCTGGTTCTTCTCCTCGATACGGAAGCTCATAACGTTAACAACCCTTTGAAGGGTTTTTTCGTAACAGAATTCCGCAGTTGAAAGCTCGAATTTATTTGCCTCTATTTTTGACATATCGAGGATATCGTTGATAACGCCGAGAAGGTGGGTAGACGCTTCCTCGATTTTCTCGAACGAATAATCCTTGCGGTCAATATTGTCAGCCGCTTTGCCTATCGAGGTCATTCCGATAATCGCATTCATCGGAGTTCTCATCTCGTGGCTCATATTCGAAAGGAAATCACTTTTCGCGCGGCTCGCCTGCTCCGCTTTTTCTCTTGCGTTTTGGATTTCGGTGACGTCGTTTGTCACAATAATATAACCGATTTTATTGTTGTCTTTATCCGTTAAATAATTTGCGGTTCCTTTAAAATAGTGCCCGCTTTTTGAATCGAAATAAACTTCGGGTTCATGGCCTTCGTGTAATGCGGTAACAGGACAATATTTTGAACCTGATGGATACACACTCTTCTCGCGATATGATAATCCAATAATTTTTTCCAAGGGCATATTATTGATTCTAAGCCCTTCGTCATTCATATATTTTATATTCAAATCCATATCGGTTATAACAAGCGGGCCTGTGACGCTGCTTACAATGCTGTCTGCCATGTCGTCAAACGAATCGGCAAGCGTTCCGAATTCATCCTTTGCCGTCGAATTAAACCTAAATTGCCGCTCGCCGGCGCGGAATCTTGAAACGCCGCTGATTATTGTATTTATGCTTCCCGAAAGGGATGAGGCAAGCCAAATAGCAACCAAAACGACTAAAAGTATAAGCACAAAGGTCGTTATAATAAGCTGCAGCGATGTGGTCTTGAGATTGCCATTTATCGCATCATTCAGACGCTGCTCTGTTTCAACCGCAGGCTTGGTAAAATCGTCAAGCCCCGCGCCGATGGTGACGATACCAAAGCCGCGCATTGAAAAATCATTAGCTTCGGACGGCGCGTATTGCCCGGTATAATAAGGAATTGCGCCCGCCGTTGTGATTTTATAAAGACCGCTCCATAAAATATAGAATGAGCCGGAGCCGCCCTCTTTGGTAAGGTCCATCCAACCGGTACATTGCGGCGCATTGTTGAGATATCTTCCGTCAAGCCCGACAAGCCCTGCTTTTGTCAAGGCGGCAGCGGGCTTTTTACTTCTCGACTGATTATCAAATTCTGGAACAGTTTTTATATAATCGGTCCATTTTGCAATTCCGCTTGCCTGCCAGCCCTCATAAATCGAGGTTTCAAGCCACGGAATCTGCGGCTCGCCGTTTTCGGGATTGTACCCTATAATCGAATTGTGGCGTGGGTGGCATATGCTTCTGCATTTATAGTCCCAGATAAACGCATAGTTTCCCTCGAACGCGCTCGGAAGCTCAGTATATCTTTCGTTCATCGGCGTCTGATGGTCGACAAACTCCATAATATGATCATGATTAAGGGCAAAAGTTACATATCCGGTAATATTCCCGCTCTGGTCGGTAACCGGCGTAGCAAACCTGACAATCCCCTCAAACCTTTGCCCGTTTGGGTTTTCCTTGCCAGCATAAGCCTGTTTTTCAGGCGCAAAAAGAATATCGTATCCTCTGTCCTGCGCTGCTTTTTCAACAATTGAAGGGGTATACATCCCGATATAATTTGCGCCGACATATGCGCCGATAACGTCTGAAACATAAATTTCGCCCGGTTTCAAATTTTTCAGCGAGTCAAAATAATTTTCGGCTTTTACATAGGTATTGGATTTATCCGAAATGTTCCGTTTTTCGGCCGCCATAGGATAGTTATTCTTTGTTGAATTCGGCGTTACGTATTTATAGATTTCGTTGCCGGATAGGTCAACGTAAGTAATTTCATCGTAAAGGGGAATATCTTTTGTTTCGAAAACTTCGCTTGGGCGGTAGTGGTAACCGTTTTTATCCTCATTTTCCTTGTTGGTTGATTTTCCGCCACCCTCTTCAATAACCGTTGTTGTCTCGGCGGGAATCCATGATTTTCCGTCTTCCGCAAGCACCCAATCCCCGGTTTGAACAAGTTTGCTTATCTTGCTTTCCCCAAAAACACGGAACGCATCTTCAGACGGAGTAATCTTCGCAAGATAGCGAATATCGTCGTCTCTTTCATAAAGGAACTGCGCCACCTTTTTTGCCGTATCGGTGGTCATTCTCTCTATATTTTCAATCGCGCTGTCGTTAAGCGCTTCGGATGAGTCTGCAACGGCAATATCGCGAAGCATACTTCCAAGCGAAATAATTTGATTCCAGGCAAGCAGAGCAAGCAAGATTATCGGAATAACCTTGACAACAAGAAATATAACAATAAGCTTCGGCCGAAGTTTCCATCCAAGTTTGTTGAAAATTTTATCAAGCCCGAGGCCTAAATTACTAAATGTGTTTTTCACTTTCATTCCCCACTAAAAATAAATTTGGTTCTTCAAATTTTAGAGATTGGGTTTGTATATATCGGTTAAGGTAATTGTACTTTACTAATAGTAAAATTGGAAGCGAAAAAATAACATTATGAAAATTTTTATTTTTTAATTTCGCGCGCGCTTAAAATAAGCAAAAAATCTTTATGATTTTTTCGAGATTCTTTTTGAGGAAAAACTTGATTTCTTGCGGCTCACGCCGCTTTTGCTTTCCTCTCTTTTGCCGTTTTTCCTATCTCTTTCAGTGAACTTATATGCGCTTTTCGACTGCGCGTGTCCGCCTGTCCGGGCTACTGTTTTCTCTCCGCCATGTTGCGCTTTGTTATGTTCGTTTTGTTTTGCCGTGTTCCCCCGCGGCGCGACAAGCGCATTATCTCCTCTGCCGATAAGGTCTTCGCGGCGGGCGGCTTTAAGCGCACGGACGACGGTTTCGTAATTTTTCGGGCGGTTGTACTGCAAAAGCGCTCTTTGCATCGCCTTTTCCTCCGCCGTTTTCGGAACGTAAACCTTTTTCATCGTCTCAGGGTTTATCCCGGTATAAAACATACAGGACGAAATTGTTCCGGGCGTCGGGTAAAAGTCCTGAACCTGTTCCGGGTTCAGCCTTTCTTTTTTCAAGTACTCGGCAAGCGCTACCGCCTCGCCAATACCGCTTGCCGGGTGGCTGCTCATAAGGTAGGGCACAAGAAACTGCTTTAATCCGTATTCTCTGTTGAGTTTTTCGTATTTTTCTTTAAACATCGAAAAGCGCTTATTCGCCGGTTTCCCCATCGCCTTTAACACGCCGTCCGCGACATGCTCGGGCGCGACTTTAAGCTGACCGCTGATATGAAATTTCACAAGCTCCCTGAAAAACTCGCTGTCTTTGTCCTCGATCAAATAGTCAAAGCGGATTCCGCTGCGGATAAAAACTTTTTTAACCCCTTTTATCGCGCGAAGCTCACGCAAAAGCTGAAGATAGTCGCTGTGGTCAACTTCGAGATTCGGGCAGGGTTCGGGCGCAAGGCAGCGCCTGTCGGTGCACGCGCCTTTTGTAAGACATTTTTTGCAGGACGGCTTGCGGAAGTTTGCGGTCGGTCCGCCCACATCGTGAATATATCCCTTAAATCTCGGATTTTTCACCATACGCTCCGCCTCTTTTATAACCGAAGCATGGCTTCTGCTTTGGATTATCCTGCCCTGGTGAAAGGCAAGCGCGCAAAACGCGCACGCGCCGAAGCATCCGCGCACATGCGTTATCGAAAATTCGACCTCTTCGATTGCTGGAATTCCGCCCGCCGCCTCATATGACGGATGATAATAATACACATAAGGAAGGTCGTAAACGGCGTCCATCTCCGCCTCCGAAAGCGGCAATGCGGGCGGATTCTGACGCAGATATTTTTCGCCGTGCTTTTGATAAACAGTTTTTCCAGAGAAGGGATCCTGTTCTCTATATTGCAGCCGCACCGAAAGCGCATATTTTTCTTTTATTTTCGCGACATCTTCAAAACTGTCGCAAACGGTGCATTTATTATCTATATTCTCGGTCATAACGCAGGTTCCGCGGACATCACGAATTTCCGAAACCGGGATTCCCGCGCCGAGTTTTCGGGCGATTTCGGCAGTTTGGCGTTCCGCCATTCCGTACGCCAAGATATCGGCGCCGCTCTCAAAAAGGATGCTCGGCAAAACCTTGTCCGCCCAATAATCATAATGGGCAAAGCGGCGGAGAGACGCCTCAAGCCCGCCGATAATCACCGGGACGTCGGGGTATATCCGCTTTAATGCCTTTGTGTAAACGATTGTCGCGCGGTCGGGACGAAGCCCGGCCTTTCCGCCGGGGGAATACAAATCCTCGCTTCTTTTTCGCTTTGCGGCGGTATAATGCGCCACCATCGAATCGAGATTTCCCGCGCCGACAAAAAATCCGTATTTAGGCTTTCCGAGCTTTGTATAGTCGCTGTCGTTTCTAAAATTCGGCTGTGCTATTATCCCGACGGTAAAGCCCTCTTTTTCGATTACTCTTGATATAATCGCGGTGCCGAAACTCGGATGGTCGACATAAGCGTCACCTGAAACGCAGATAAAATCAAGCGGGGCTGATATGCCCCGCTTTGCAATATCCTCTTTTGAAACCGGCAAAAACATTTTTGCTCCTTTTATTCGTGCCGCGCCGATGCGGCATTCAGGTTTTCTTGTATCGGGAAACTTTTCCCGCGCCGCCTTAGTCTTTCGCGTCGTTCCTGCGCA
The DNA here is from genome assembly GCA_031549485.1 of Eubacteriales bacterium. Lineage (GTDB taxonomy): Bacteria > Bacillota > Clostridia > Oscillospirales > Feifaniaceae > JAVBPR01. The sequence goes on from JAVBPR010000008.1 coordinate 101,551, forward strand.
TCTGCATTTCCTGCCATTCTTCGCGGGTAATCTTCACCTGGCGCGGTTTGCTTCCCTCGAACGGGCCGACAATCCCTTTTGCCTCCATGTCGTCGATAATCCTCGCCGCTCTGGCATAGCCGAGTTTAAGCCGGCGCTGTAAAAGCGAGGTCGACGCCATGCCGCTGTCGACAACGCATTCGACAGCATCAAGGAACATATCATCCTCATCATCACCCGATGCGCCTGTATCAGCCGGTTTTGCTCCCTTGACCGGCGCGTTTTTAATTCCCTCTATAATCGACTGGTCGTATTCGGCCGAGCCCTGTTTTTTCACGAATTCGGTAACCGCTTCAACCTCTTTGTCCGAAACGAAACATCCCTGAACTCTAAGCGGTTTCGGCGCGCCGGACGGATAAAACAGCATATCGCCGCGTCCGAGAAGTTTTTCTGCGCCGCCCATATCGAGGATGGTTCTGCTGTCCACCATGCTCGCGACCGCAAGCGCGATGCGGGACGGAATATTCGCCTTAATAACGCCGGTGATAACGTCGACCGACGGGCGCTGGGTTGCGATAACAAGATACATTCCGGCCGCGCGGGCTTTCTGGGCAAGGCGGCAGATATAATCTTCTACTTCCTTGGGGCTTGTCATCATCAAATCGGCGAGCTCGTCGATTATAATTACCACCTTATTGAGCTTTTGAATTTCATCGTCGCCCGCCGCGAGGAGATTATATCCCGAAAGGTCGCGAACGCCTTTTTCGGCAAAAAGTTTATATCTACGCTCCATCTCTCCGACCGCCCAAAAGAGCGCACCGGCCGCCTGTTTAGGATCGGTGACAACCGGAATTAAAAGATGCGGAATCCCGTTATAAACGGTAAGTTCGACCATTTTCGGATCGATCATAATCAGCCCGACCTCATCGGGCGAGCGCGAAGCCAAAAGGCTTATTATCATCGAGTTTACGCAAACGCTTTTGCCGCTTCCGGTCGCGCCGGCAACAAGAACGTGCGGCATTTTCGAAATATCCCCGACGACATGTTCGCCGCTTAAATCCTTTCCGAGAACGAAAGGAAGGGTTTCCTCGTTTGCCTTTGCTTTCGCAAAATTTTCGCCCTCGATAAGGCTGCGAACAAAAACGGTGTTTATCCTGTTATTCGGCACTTCGATTCCAACCGCCGCCTTGCCCGGAATCGGCGCTTCTATTCTTATGCCGTTTGCGGCAAGGGCGAGGGCAATATCGTCCGAAAGCGAGGTTATCTTGCTTATTTTAACGCCCACTGCCGGCGCGAGCTCATATCGTGTAACCGCGGGACCGCGCGAAACATTTAAAACGGTGGTTTCCACCCCGAAACTCTGAAGAGTCTCGACGATTTTTACCGCATTTGCCCGAAGCTCGGTCGCGCTGTCCGAACTTTCGGCGGACGGGCGGGCGAGAAGCGAGGACGGCGGATAGATATATGCCGGCTTATCCTCGGCTTTTTCCACCTGCTCTGCAACCTTTGCGCCCTCTTCGGATATCTCTTTTTTCGTTATTTTCGGCTCTTGCATTTGCGCGGTCGCCGCGTCAAACATATCTTTTTCGCGGAATGGATCGGCCGCCGTTTCGCGGGACGGCGATTTTTTTGCCATGTTGTCATCTATCGCCATATCAAAGGCAAACTTTTTCTTTGCCGGCTCGGGTGGCGCCGGAATTTTAATTTCACTGCCCGGAGAACCGATAGAGGTGAAAAGCGGCGGCTCGTTTTCATCGGTTTTGTCTGCGGTTTTATCGGAAATTTTATCAGCGGCTTGTCCTAAACTTTTTTCGGCTTTTTGTTCCTCTCGTTTTTCCCTTTGCCCGGCAAAAAGCTCCTCAATATCGGCAAAGGTTATTCCGGTTAGCAAAATCACTGCAAAAATAACAACAAGCGAGAGCAGCACATATGTAAATCCCGCGCCGAGCAGGAGGCGGAGCAGCTCGGCAAAAATTCCGCCGATAACGCCACCGCCGCCGCCGTTATAAAGGGCGGCGATCATTGAGCCGAAATTTGTATATTCCGCCTGTGAGAACATCTGCATAAATCCGCAAACGGCGAGGAATAAAATTACCGTTGAAATGGTCATGCGGCGGTTTATCTTTCCGCCGAGCGCGGCAAGCACAAAACCCGCAACCGCGAGCAAAAGAATCGGAAGAATGTACATACCGCCGCCGAAAAGCCCGCGCAGAAGCGAAACAAATCCGCTGATTACCACACCGTCTTTTTCAAAAATGAAGGCGCAGATAACAAGGGCTGCCGTTACCGCAAGGCAAAGCGCAATCGCTATTTTCGATGTTTTTTTCGGGGGAGGAGGAGGCGCGGGGTTTTTGCGAGGTCTTCCCCTTTTTGCCGGTGCTTTTGTAGCTGGCATTTTATCTCTCCTTATGCTTTAAACTTCTCTTTTGTAAAGCTATATTTATCATAAATATCAAGGCAAACTATTTCCGCATTTTCGCGAATATTTAAGCTCCCGCCAAAATTATTTTACGATCTGGTAAATCAAAACCGCCGAGCCGGCAAGCAGGCAGTAGATTCCGAAAAAGAAGAACTTTTGGCTTTTTACAATCATTTTTATAAGTTTTATCGAAAGGATTCCCGCGACTATCGAAACGGCAAGCCCGACGATAGCTGCAATCGGTGAAATCGCGGAGCCGCTCGCCAAAGCGTCCGGCACCTCAAGCAGATTCGCGCCTAAAATCGCAGGCAAGCTCATGATAAACGAAAACTTGACGGCATATTCTCGGGAAAATCCTCTGAAAAGACCTGCCGTGATGGTCGAGCCGGAGCGTGAAATTCCCGGTATAGTCGCGATAGCTTGAATGGCGCCGACAAAAAGAGCGTCTTTCGCCTTTGTCTCCGCCATGCCTTTTGTGCCTTTTTTTATTCTGTCTGAAAAAATCAGGAAGGTCCCTGTCAAAAGAAGCATCGAGCCGACAATCCAAAGATTTTCAAACGCCGCGAAAACGGTGTCTTTAAACGGAAGAACGACAAAAAGCGGAAGAAGCGAAAGTATAATCATAAAAAGAAATTTGCGGTAGGGCGAAACATTTTTAAACGAAAATTTTCCGGTAAAAATATCGCGCACACAAAGGCAAAGCTCTTTTAAAATCTCAATGATATCCTTAAAATAAACGATAAATACGGCGATAAGGGTGCCAAAATGCAAAAGCAAATCAAGGACAACGCTGCTTCCGCCCGCCGAATAACCGAAAATTTCATGAAAAATTACTAAGTGCCCCGAGCTTGATACCGGCAAAAATTCGGTAACCCCCTGAACAAGGCCGAGCACCGCCGCTGATAAAACTTCTGACATAAATCCTCCGAAAAATACTGATACAACAAAGTATTAAATTATTATACTATATATGTATAATAAAATAAATAAAAAAACGCCCTTTCAGGCGTTTTTTTATTTATTCAAGCATTCAAACAGCGGGGTGTATCTCAATTTGCTTTTTCGCGCCCTCAAGCTCGGTGCGGATTATGGCTTTAACAACCGCTTTGCCGCGCTCGTCAAGCCTGCGAAACTCCTTGAGCAGTGGGATTTCGGAATCTTTTACATATTCCTCTCTGCCAAGAAGGTGGTCGATGCTCACATCGAAATAGTCCGCAAGCATAAAAAGGGTGGAATAATTCATCTGCCTTTTCTCGGTTTCATACATTGAATAGGCTTCACGCGACAAATTAAGGTAGTCGGCAATAACTTTTTGCGTGACTCCTTTTTCTTTTCTGAGTTTTCTTAAATTTAAATTAAACATTTTTAAAACCTCTCCAATTAACCTGTTGCAATTGTCTCACAAATCGCCGAAAAAAAATACCCTCATCACGAGGGTGTTTTTTGAAAAAGATTCCTGGAAATACCTGGAAACAATACGGTTTGTGATAAAAAATCTCCGCCCGAGAGCGGAGACGTTTTTGTTACCTTACGCCATTGCGTTAAGCTTAATTGTCAAGCGGCTTTTGTTTCTCGCTGCGTTATTTTTATGCAAAATGTTTCTCGCAACTGCTTTGTCAAGCTTTTTGACCGCAACTTTATAAGAAAGCTCGGCTGCGTTTTTATCACCCGAAGCGACAGCAGCGTCAAAATTCTTCAAATATGTTCTAAGCGTGTTTTTAAATATCTGATTATTCAAAGTTTTTACTTTGATGACTTTAACGCGCTTTTTCGCGGATTTGATATTTGGCAAAGGACCACACCTCCTTATAAAGTAACTTTAATCAGTAAAAATTATTTTAGCATTACCGCGGCAAAAATGCAAGACTTTTTTTGTTTTGCGCTTTTACAGCAGCTTTGCTTTTCGAAGCGGAAAGGTGATCGCGACCGCTATGCCGAAATCCACAAGGCTGTGAAGCACAAATCCGAGCGCATAAAATGCCAAAACCGGCTTCGCGGTGGACATCAGATAAACTACCAATGTTTCGGCGGCGGAGTGAACAAGTGCGATAACAACGGCAGAAATGATTAAAAAGACAATATTTTTCGCCATTTGCGGTTTCTTTTTAAGTATAAAAGCGAAGGGAACTGCCCAAATTAAGTGTGTCAGCGCTCGAACGGCAATCACGAAAGGCATGCCGGTAAAAACAAAGCCGAGCGCGGTTCCGAGACCGACAAACAGCGCGGCGATCGGCGAAAGAAACATCGAAATCATTATCGGAACATGCGAGGCAAGCGTATAGCTGCCGTACATCTGGTCGACCGGAAGTTTCGGCATAAGTAGCGGAATTACTATACCGAGCGCGGTGAGTATCGCGGTCGTAACTATTGTTTTTGTTTTCATCTTGCCCTCACAGATATTTTTTTGTAATTATATCATTTATTAAAAACACTTGCAAAAGGAGAAAAAAAATTGTTTTCAAAAAGTTTTTTAAGCGGCAGCCCGCTTGATACCGACATGGCAAAAGAAGCCTTGGGCGGCGGCGAAGATCTTAAAATTTACGATTCAAACGGCGACATTTTGCCGCGCGGAAAATATATTTCGGTGACGGTTAGCGAAAACGACAAAAATAAATATCGGGAAATTCTTAAAACACAGCTTTCGGCGCTTCTGCCCGAAAAAGGGCTTGTTTTATTTATCGGAGTCGGCAACGAAGATGTGACAATCGACAGTTTCGGCCCGAAGATGATAAATCGGATAGCGGTGACAAATATGCTCGATATTCCGGAGAGTTCGGCACATAAAACCGCTGCTTTTGCCGCGCCGGTATTCGCAAAAAGCGGAATTGAAAGCGCCGAGCTCGCTGCGGCCACCGCAGCGGCATTAAAGCCTGCGGCGGCGGTTATTTTCGACAGTCTCGCCGCAAAAGAGCCGCAAAACCTATGCCGCGTTTTCCAGCTTACCGATTGCGGCATCCGTCCCGGTTCGGGAGCGTCCCGCCACGCAAAAGAAATAAGCCAAAACACCCTCGGCTGTCCGGTTATCACCCTCGGGGTTCCGACAGTTATCCGCGCCGAGGTATTTTTGAGCGGCGCCGGAAAAGACGCAAGCGGCAGTGAAACAGCGGAGCGCGGCGGAATCGAAAAAGAGAGCGGCGTTTCGAATGGCAGCACTGAGCATAGCAGAAGAAAAGACCATGATTTTTCAGGCATTTCGTCGGCAAGCGGCGAAAATGTCGGGCTGCCGTACGGCAGCACGACCGACGATGAAAACGGAAGAACAAGCACAGAAAACAGCATGCCAAGCTCTGCAAACAGCACGGCAAGCGGCGAAAACAATGATTTTAATAATCTTATGCTGACGCTCGGCGATATCGACACGCAGATAGACGAAATGGTGAAAATCGCCGCCGGCGCGGTAAACGACTGGATTTTGTCGGGCGCGAAAAACTCATAAGAAAAAACAAATTTTTATTCAAATCAAAAGCCGTCTTCAGGCGGCTTCCATAATTGTCAATTGTTAATTGTCAATTGTCAATTAACAAGCCCTCCGCTTTCGCGGAGGGCTTGTTCTATACATCCAAAATATCGGCGATAATATGGTTTGAAACGTAGAATCCCGCCGGGGTAAGCGCGTATCCCTTATCTGTTTTTCTCATATACGGTCCGTCCAAATATTTTGCGACCTTCGCGCCGAAAATCTCGTCAAAATCCTTGCGGAACCGCGTTTTGAACACTTCGGTATCAATCCCCTCGACAAGCCGCAGGCGGAGCATAACATAATCGCCCGCCGCCTCGGAAAAAGGAAGTTCGAAATAATCTTCGATTATCTTTTGCCCGGCGCCTTCATAAAACTCTATAAATCTTCCGACATCGCCGCAGACCTTAAAGCGCGCGCCGTCGAAATACGATGCCGCCGCGGGGCCGAGACCGAGATATTCGTCCACATTCCAATATTTCAAATTATGCTTGCTCTCAAAATCTTTTTTCGCAAAATTGCTTATTTCATATTGCGAAAATCCGAAATCCGAAAGGTAATCGATAGCGGTAAAATACATATCCCGCTCGGTATCTTCGTCGGGCAGTCCCGCAGGCGGCGAAGCCGCAAACGGCGTTCCCTCTTCAATTTTCAGCCCGTAAACCGAAACGTGTTTCGGGAAAAGCTCGGTTACGTCTTTCAGCGTTTTAGTGAGGCTTTTTATCGTCTGCCCGGGAAGTCCGTACATAACGTCGCAGGAAAAATTCTTTATGTATTTCCGCAGCGTTTCGGCGGCGGCTTTGGCTTCCTCAAAAGTATGCAGCCTGCCGATTGCCGAAAGTTCTGCGTTATTTGACGACTGGATTCCGAGCGAAACGCGGTTTACCCCGATTTTTTTCAGAGTTTTCAGAAGCCTTGGCGTAAGGCTTTTCGGATTCATCTCGATTGTAAACTCGATATCCTCCGAAAATTTAAACTGCGCGCGAAGCGCTTTTATAATTTTTTTGTAATATGCCGCGGGCAAATACGACGGAGTTCCGCCTCCGATATAAAGCGAATCGACTATATATCTTTTTGCGGGACCGCCGTATTCGCCGATTTGCTCTATAAGCGAATCGGTATATTTTTTAAAAAGTTTTTTATCGCCGCGCACCGAATAAAAATCGCAATAATTGCACTTCCGCTCGCAAAACGGAACGTGAATATAAATCCCGAGCGGTTTTTCTTTCGGAACATATTTAAAATTGCCGTTAATCATCAAGTTTAAGCACCGCCATGAACGCCTCCTGCGGCACCTCGACCGAGCCGAGCTGGCGCATGCGTTTTTTGCCTTCCTTGTGTGTCTCTAAAAGTTTCTTTGTCCTTGTAATATCGCCGCCGTAGCATTTTGCCAAAACGTCTTTGCGAACCGCCTTGACCGTTTCCCTTGCGATGATTTTGCCGCCTATCGCCGCTTGAATCGGCACTTCAAAAAGCTGGCGCGGAATATTGTCTTTTAGCCTTTCAGCAATTTTTCGCCCGCGGGCATAGGACTTTTCGCTGTGGACAATAAAGCTAAGCGCATCAACATTATCTCCATTTAAAAGAATATCGAGCTTGACAAGATTGCTTTTTACATAACCGATAAGCTCATAGTCAAGCGAGGCGTAGCCTCTTGTCCGAGATTTAAGCGCATCGAAAAAGTCGTAAATAATTTCGCCGAGCGGAAGCTCATAATGAAGCGAAACGCGGTCGGTATCAAGATATTTCATATCTTTGAAAACGCCGCGGCGTTCTTTGCAAAGTTCCATAATTCCGCCGACATATTCGGTCGGAAGCATGATATTCGCCGAAACAAACGGCTCCTCCGCCGATACAATTTCGTTCTGCGGGGGATAATTTGTCGGGTTGTCGATTAGTTTTTCCTCGCCGTTTGTCATGTGAAGTTTATAAATTACGCTCGGCGCGGTGGTGATGATATCAAGGTCGAACTCGCGCTCTATCCTCTCCTGGATAATTTCCATATGCAAAAGCCCGAGAAACCCGCATCGGAATCCGAAGCCGAGAGCTATAGAAGTTTCGGGCTCGTAGGTGAGCGAAGCGTCGTTTAGCTGAAGTTTTTCGAGCGCTTCGCGAAGGTCCTCGAAATCGGCGCCGTCAACCGGATATATTCCGCAGAAAACCATGCTTGTAACTTTTTTATAGCCCGGAAGCGCCTCGCGGCAGCCGCCCTCCGCAAGGGTTATCGTATCGCCGACGCGAGTATCGGCGACGTTTTTTATCGAAGCGGTAAAATATCCGACCTCGCCAGCGCCGACCTTTTCGGCGGGGATTAAATCGGTCGCGCCCATGAAGCCGACTTCGATAACGTCAAATTCTGCTCCTGTTGCCATAAGGCGAACTTTTTCGCCTTTTCTTATCTCACCGTCAACCACGCGAAAATAGACGATAACGCCCTTATATGCATCATAGTAGCTGTCGAAAATAAGCGCTTTGAGCGGGGCATCCGGATTGCCCGAGGGCGCGGGAACGCCGGCGACAATCGCCTCCAAAACAGCTTCGATATTCTCACCTTTTTTTGCTGAAATAAGCGGCGCATCTTCCGCCGGAATGCCTATTATATCCTCGATTTCTTTTATAACCCTTGGCGGATCAGCCGCAGGGAGGTCAATTTTGTTGATTACCGGAACAATTTCAAGGTTATGGTCGATTGCAAGATATGTGTTTGCAAGAGTTTGCGCTTCGATACCCTGTGCCGCGTCAACCACAAGAACAGCACCCTCGCACGCGGCAAGGCTGCGGGAAACCTCATAGTTAAAGTCGACATGCCCCGGCGTGTCGATTAGGTTCAATATATATGTCTGCCCGTCTTTCGCTTTATATTCAAGGCGAACGGCGCGGGCTTTTATCGTTATGCCGCGCTCTCTTTCGATATCCATATTGTCGAGAAGCTGATTCTCCATCTCGCGCATTGCGACCGACTGGGTTATCTCCAAAATGCGGTCGGCAAGCGTACTTTTGCCGTGGTCGATATGCGCTATTATTGAAAAATTTCTTATATTGCTCTGATCCAAAAATTTCACCTCGATTAGAAGAAATTATAGCATAAATACTATTATCTGTAAATAAACTCAAAATAGCGGATGTTCGCCGCCGAAAAGGGCGGAAAATGCCGCAATCTTTTTGGAGAAGTCGAAATGTACAAGAAAAAAAAGCTCCGGAGCGGAGCCGCCCTTTTGCTTACAAATTTAGTGTTTATTATCGCTGTTTGCGTTTTTATTTTTTCCGGAATCGGCGCTTCCGCCGCTGTCTTTTCGGGAAATTTTAATTATAAAGAATTTTTCAAGCCGCGCGGTACAAGCAGTGCGGAAGAATCCGCAGCTCCGGAGGGGCTTAAAAAGGTTCTAAAGAAAACTCTCGGCGAGGGAATTTTTCTGAATAACAGCAGCGGCATTGAGCTTGATTTTGACGCCGTCGCCACCGTTTTGCCCGCGCTTAAAGCAAAGTCCGCCGAGGGGCCGGAAGTTTTGGTCGTTCACACTCATACTACCGAGGCTTTCATGACTCGCGACGACGGATTTTATAATCCCGAAACCTATGCCGGCCGCAGCACCGATATGTCAAAAAACGTTTACACTCTCGGCGAAGTTTTTTGCGCTGAGCTTGAAAAAAACGGAATAAAAACCGTTCACGACGACGCGATAAACGACCACCCGAATTTTTCGGGTTCCTATACAAAAACCGCGAAAGTAATAGAATATTATCTGAAAAAATACCCTTCGATTAGAGTTGTAATCGACCTGCATCGCGATAGTCTGACAATCGAAAACGGCTCGAAATATCGTCCGGTTGCCGAAAACGGCGCGGCGCAGGTTATGATTGTCGCAGGGTGTTATAAGGGCGGCCTTGACCACCCTGATTATAAAGAAAATCTGCGATTTGCCATGCTCTGGCAACGGCAGATGCAGGGCAATAACAAAACTCTCGCAAGACCGCTTTCTTTTGTAAAATACCGCTACAATCAGCACCTTACAACCGGCTCTTTGATTCTCGAAGTCGGCGCGGACGCAAATCTTTTGCCCGAGGCAAAACTTGCGGCAAAAGAAAGCGCGACGGCGCTTGCCGAAGTTTTAAAAACCCTGCCGTGATGGCAGTTGATAGTTGATAATTGATAATTAACAATTGACAATTTAGGAAGCCGCGAACACGCGGCGAATGATTTTAAAAGACGCAAATATGAAATTTGTACGCAGGGGGCGATGCCCACATCGCCCCGAAACATTATGATTTTACAGAGTTTTAATTTATGCCGGATAGGATTTCCCAGGGCTTTGTAAAAGTCGCTTTAAGAGATTTGCCATTCCCAACACCCTCGCCGCGCATATTTAAGCAGACTCCGTAGGAGGAATAAAACAGCGCAGTTATTTTCATAACTGCGCTGTTTCAGAAATTCATATTATGGATAATAAAATGCTTATACTCTGTGTCTGTCACGTTTTTCTTCGATAATCTTTTGGCAAATAGATTCAATGATTTTATCAAGAGGTAAACTACCGTCTACTAAGAAATCGGCGCTTTTTCTGGTATCCTCTAATCCAAATAAATAAGCGTTTCTCCCTTGTTCAAGATATTGTTTCATCTCATCAAAGATTACTAAAGCAGTTTCCGCATTATAATCTCTTAAAATACGTCTTGCAAGAGCTATATCTAATGGTGTATCAATAAAAATAGAAAAGTCAAGATAAGGCTTTATTTGATTATGCCGATAACCAAAAGGGTAGTCCAAAATAATGAAGTCAAGATTTTCATTAAGCAGGACATTTATGTCATTTGCAAAACGCTCAAGATCAAATAGATTCAAATTTGCACCTTCTACAATCCATTTGCAAATATCTTCTATTCCACTGTCAGAATCATAATTTCTGTCATCAAAGAAAAGTGCTTTGGTATTTGGCAAGCGTTTTTGAATTTCATTGGTTACTGTAGTTTTTCCGCCACCGGAGATAGCATTTATCGCAACAACAAAAGCTTTCATATCACACACCCGCTCCCGTATATTATATAAATTCGCTGCGTAAAATCTATATGCTGATTCTACCACAGAAAACAGTTCTACTCAACGACTCATGCCTAATACTAAAGTTTATAACAGGTACGATAGTTGCCTTCGTTGGCTTTGAATAAAAGAACGCAGAAATATCGAAAGCGGAAATTGCCGTGCCTAATAAAGCTTGTTTTAAAAGATTTGCCGTTCCTAATACTCTCGCCGCGCTCATTTAAGCAGACTCCGTAGGAGGAATAAAAAAGAATAAAAAAAGGGGAATGCGGGAAAATAAGAGCAGAGGTGTTTTTATGAGACGCAGAATCGCAATTTTTTTAATTATTCTTGCTATGATTACCGCAGTGGTATCGCTTGTTATGGCGGCGGATTCGGAAATCCGGCAAATGAACGGCGAAGACGGCGGACAAGCTGTTTTTAAGGTGAACCGAACCGGCGCGGCGGGCGGCGGCGTAACAATTTTTGGCAAAACACATGAATTTGATTTTTCCGAACTCGGCCGGGCTTTTGCCGCTTCCCCGGTGTTAAAACCGCTTCTTAAAACCCCCGGAGAGCTCTCGAGAGAAATAAAGGATCATTTCACCCCTTCATTTGATATGCTAAAGAAAAAGGCGCAAAATCTTCCGAATTTATTCGGTGACTGATACTATTTTCGTGTAAAAATTCGGCAAAGCCGCATATAATAAAACAGCGCGGAGGGGTTTTCCTCCGCGCTGTGCTGTTATATTAATTTTAATCGACTTTCGGCAATTTTGCAAAGCTCTTTTGAAGCTCCTCATCGCTTGGCGAATAGTCCTGCATATCGCCTGTCATATAGGTTTGATATGCGGCAAGATCGAAAGATCCGTTTCCGGTAAGACCGAAAAGAATGGTCTTTTCCTCGTTTTTCTCGCGGCACTCGATAGCGGCGTCTATTGCGCCTTTTATCGCGTGCGCCGATTCGGGCGCGGGCAGTATCGTTTCCGCTTTCGCGAAAAGAATCGCCGCGTCAAATATCGAAAGCTGACTTACCGAGGTCGCTTTCATATATCCGTCATGGTAAAGTTTCGATAAAATCGGACTCATGCCGTGATAACGAAGCCCTCCGGCATGTATCGAAGAAGGCTGGAATTCGCAGCCAAGAGTATACATTTTCTCAAGCGGGGTGACCTTGCCTGTATCGCAGAAATCGTATGCGTATTTTCCTCTTGTGAGCGACGGGCAGGATGCGGGCTCTACCGCGATAAATTCGGTGTTTTTCTTGCCTTGGATTTTGTCGCGCATAAAGGGCGCGATAAGCCCGCCGAGATTAGAGCCGCCGCCGGCGCAACCGATGACGATATCCGGATATTCTCCGATTTTTTCAAAAGCGGTATATGCCTCAAGCCCGATAACCGACTGATGAAGCAAAACCTGGTTTAAAACGCTGCCGAGTACATACCGGCAGTTTTTTGTTGTAACAGCGCGCTCAACAGCCTCTGAAATCGCACAGCCGAGCGAACCGCGGTGCTCCGGAAATTCCGCGAGAATTTTCTTTCCCGCCTCGGTTGTGTTCGACGGTGACGGAATAACCCTTGCCCCGAAAGTTTCCATTATCGCTTTGCGGTAAGGTTTTTGGAGGGTGCTGACCTTTACCATAAATATTTCAAGGTCGATTCCGTAGTGCGCGCAGGCTATCGAAAGCGCGGTCCCCCATTGTCCGGCGCCTGTTTCGGTGGTCAGAGAGGTCAGCCCCTGTTCTTTCGCGTAATACGCCTGCGCCACCGCGCTGTTCAGCTTATGCGAACCGGAGGTGTTGTTCCCCTCGTATTTATAATAAATCTTCGCGGGGGTGTTAAGCGCTTTTTCGAGATTATAGGCGCGGACAAGCGGAGAGGGCCGAAATACTTTTAGGAAATTCTGAATCTCCTCAGGTATCGGGATATACGCCTCTTTTGTGAGTTCCTGAATGGCGAGTTCTTTGCAGAAAACCGCCGAAATTTCTTCCACCGTAACCGGTTTAAGGGTGCCGGGATCGAGCGCTGGCGGAATATCTTCCTTCATATCTGCACGAAGGTTATACCAAGCCTTCGGCAGCTCGCTTTCGTTAAGATAGATTTTGTAAGGGATTTCGCCGTTTGCCTTTTTCATAGTATTCCTCCGTAAAATATTTTAAAAAGATTCCTCTTTTTAAGCAAAATAAAAAGCCTGCCCTTGAAAAAATCAAGGACAGGCGTAAAAACCTGCGGTACCACCTTGTTTGGGCAGAATGCCCCACCTTAAACGAGCGCAATCACGCTCTTTCCGATAACGCCGGACAGACGTCTGCGCATTTGACGCAGCCCTCGGGAGGCCATATTACATTCCGCTGTGGTCCTGTCGGGCTCTCACCGCCCCCGACTCGCTTATCGGGCATCGGAATCTTTTCTCTCCGTCTTAGGTTTATTGCAGTATATACCCTGCTATATTCTATGTCAAGTTACAAAGATGTTACATTTTATTCCTCCTACGGAGTCTGCTTAAATGTGCGTGGTGAGGGAATTAATAACGGCGAATCTCTTAAAGCAAGTTTTTATTAAGCACGGCAAATTCTATATTCGCTCTATTTCTGCATTCATTTTATTCAAAACTGCCCAAGGCAGTTTTCATAGCTGTTTTAGCAGTATTATTAGGAATGAGCCGTTGAGCAGGGCTGTTTTCTGTGGTAGAATCAGCTTGCAGGTTTATGTAGCGAGTTTATATTTTCGGAGGATTTTATCATGATTACACCTTATCTTGTATTTAATGGTGACTGCCAAGATGCGTTGGATTTTTATCGCTCAGTTTTTCCTTGCGGCGAACTAAAAGTCATGAATTATGGAGATTATATGCCGAAGGGATCAAAGACTCCACCCGAATTACTGCGAACATGGGTGATGCACGGCGAAATGGAGGTCTGTGGTACTAACATTTGGTTTGCTGATGAAGCTGTACCATTTACCAAGGGTGAAAGTATTAAATTATCCGCTTCTATTCCCGCCGGCAAAGAAGCGTCTGATATATTTGATATGCTCTGTGAAGGTGGTACAGTAACGCTCCCACCAACGGAAACTTTTTACAGCGTGTTCCATGCGGCGGTAACGGATAAATTTGGTGTGAACTGGAATATTGTTGCATTGGAGCAACCTGCACATAAAGAATAAGGAATGCATTTCTGACTTCCACTAATAAGTATTTTCTCGCCCTTAATACGGTTTCTAAAAACAGCGCAGTTATTTTCATAACTGCGCTGTTTTATTCCTCCTACGGAGTCTGCTTAAATTGGCTCGGCGCGGAAATTAAGAACGACGAATCTTTTAAAGTAAGTTTTATTCCGCCTACGGCGCTCGCTTAAATGCGCACGGCGAGGTTATTGAGAATGGCAAATCTCTTAAAGCAAGCTTTACAAGCACGGCAAATTCCGTTTTCGCTATATTTATGCGTTCATTTTATTCAAAGCCGACGAAGGCAACTATCGTACCTGTTATAGACAATAGTATGTAGAATTATCCGTTGAGCAGGACGGCTTTCTGTGGTAGTATCAGTAGGGGGCGGATTCCATATCCACCCGAATGGAATCACGCAGCGAATTTATATTTTATAAAGGAGCGGAGTTTAATGATAAATAGTTTTTATTGCACAAATATATTTTCTCAAAACGCAAGAGCGTTGATTAAGTACTATCGTGAAATACTTGAAATACCGATGATAAAAACTGATGTTGATGATTATAATGGTGTCTATTTGGGATTTATCAAAAATGCGCCGACAATTTGTATTTGGGATGTAATACAGTGGGATTTGCCCGTTAGCGGAGCAATGTCATTTGTATTTGGCTGTGATAACTTGGATAATACATGTGTTGAATTAAAGCGGAAAGGTCTTATTCTTGATGCGCCGGTAAAGTTGGATTGGGGCACATACGAACTACGTCTTAACGATCCAGATGGCAATGAAATTGTACTTGTAGAGTTTTTGAACAAGTGAACATTATAAGCAGATAGCTGCTTAACCTAATTTATAGACAAACAGCTTGATTATGGGAATTATCTAATATAGCACGATGCATAAAAATTGTTTTATACGGCATGGTTGCGCTGTTTGAAAGCGACCACGAATTTATATAATGTGCAGGAGGATAAATTTTAATGAGCAATGCTTGGCATGATATCAAGCCCAATGATTATGATGCACATATGGCGCACCCTAATGTTGCACAGATACAAATGCTTAATAAAATTGTAAAAGAACAATTTGAATTACTTTCACAAGAGCAACGTTTACATTCTTGTGTTGCCATATTGGGCATTACAAATGGAAATGGATTAGAGCATATAATTCCATGTGGCATTGCCAAGGTAATTGGTATTGATATTAATGAAGCCTTTCTTAAAGAGTGCAAAGCTCGCTTTGCCGATATAAAATCGAGAGTTAACCTATATCAATTGGATTTAATGGTAGATACAACTAAATCTATAGAGATTCTTTCACAATGCGACTTGATTATTGCTAATTTATTGATAAAGCATATACATCTAAATAATTTTATAAAAATCATTGATGGTCTATCAAAGCGCCGTCGGATTGTATCGTGTGTTATTCAAGTTAATCCTGATGGAGTAGCCGTTTCACGCTCGGGATTCGAGCACGTTTTCGATGAAATCGCTAGATTAAGAGAAGAAGAAAATGAAGAATTAGTCACACAATCAATGATAGAAAAAGGGTTTACTCTTACGAATCGAAAAATATACACTTTGCCTAACGGCAAACTTTTTATTCGACTGGATTACCTCGCAGTATAAGCATTTTCTGATGTAGGGAGCGATCAATGATCGCTCCCTACAAGATTATGTATAAAACAAACATTTTCTTGCCCATAATACAGTTACAAAAACAGCGCAGTTATGAAAATAACTGCGCTGTTTTTTTCCTCCTATGGAGTCTGCTTAAATGTGCATGGTGAGAATATTGGGAACGGCGAATCTCTTAAAGCAAGTTTTATTCCGCCTACGGCGCTCGCTTAAATAGGCTAGGCGAGGGTATTAAAAACGGCAAATCTCTTAAAGCGGGCTTTACTAAGCCCTGGGTAATCCTATCCGACATAATTAAAACTCTGTAAAATCATAATGTGTCGGGGCGATGTAGGCATCGCCACCTACGTACAAATTTCATATTTGCGTCTTTTAAAATCATTCGCCGCGTGTTCGCGGCTTCCTAAATTATCAATTGTCAATTGTCAATTATCAACTGCCCACTATGTTCTGCGGCTCTCCTTTTAAGAAGCAACGCAGATTTTCGACCGCCGTGTTTAGCAGCCTTTGTCTTGTTTCAAGCGGAGCCCAGCCGATATGCGGCGTTATCACCGCGCCGGGAACGCCGATAATCGGGCAATCTTTTGCGGGCGGCTCTTTTTCGAGCACATCAAGTCCCGCCGCCGATACTTTGCCGCTTTTAAGCGCGGCGGCAAGCGCCGCCTCGTCGACAAGCGGGCCGCGCGCGGTATTGAGCATTATTACGCCGTCCTTCATCTTCGAAATAGATTCGCTGTTTATCATTTTTTCGTTTTCGCTTGTCAGCGGGCAATGAAGACTAATCACATCGGCTCTTACGTATATTTCATCAAGAGAGCAGATTTCCACTCCCTCCATCGACTCAGGTATGCTTCGGCTGCAGGCGAGAACATTCATCGAAAGCGCCATCAGGATTTTCGCAAAAGCTCTACCTATTTTTCCAAAACCGACAATCCCCGCGGTTTTACCGGCAAGCTCGGTGAGCGGGCGGCTCCAATATGAAAAATCCACGCTTGTCTGCCATTTCCCTTGCGCCACTTCCTCCGAGTGCTGCCCCGTGAAATTTGTGCATTCAAGCAGCAGGGCGGTTGCGTGCTGGGCGACCGCTTCGGTGCTGTAGCTCGGAACGTTGCAAACAGTTATCCCCCGCTGCTTTGCCGCCGAAAGGTCGATTACATTATAGCCGGTGGCGAAAACGCCGATATACTTCAAGTTTTTGCAGGAAAAAAGAATGTCACTGTCCAAAACCGTTTTATTAGTGAAAATAATTTCGGCGTCTCCTATTCTCTCTTTTGTAAGCTCACGCGGCGTTATGTCGTAGCAGGTAAGCTCGCCGAAATTTTCAAACACGCTGTAATCAAGATCCCCGGGGTTCAAAGTATGGCCGTCTAAAATTACTAACTTCATTATTCGCCTCGTTTTTTAAATTTCTTTGTGTTATAATACCTATATTCTACTGGCAATCCTTGTAAAAAGAAAGGGAATATAATGATAAAACTTATTACTGACTCCTCCTGCGATCTTTCGGACGAAGAAATACGCGACCTTGGGGTTGAAATCGTTCCTCTTACTATTGTAATGGACGGAAAAGAATATATAGATCGCTTTGAACTTCACGGCACAGATTTTTATAATAAACTGAGAAAATGCGGCAGTGTTTCGACCTCTCAGCCAAATTTTATGAAATTTGCGGACGCTTTCGAAAAATGTGATGAGGATGACGATATTATTTGCATAACTCTCTCAAAACATGTTTCGGGCTCATATAATTCTGCCGTTTTGGCAAAAACCGAGATGGAAAACATGAATTTAAAAAGACATATTCATGTTTTTGACGGTCTTTCGGTTTCTTCCGGCACTGCCTATATCGTCCGAAAAGCGCATGAACTTGCCGCCGAGTTAAAAGGCGATGTTGCCGCTATTCTTGACTCTCTTACAAAAATCAGGGATAATCTCGGTACATATTTCTTTTGCGATACTCTTGAATTTCTTAAAAAAGGCGGCAGAGTCGGCACCGTTACTGCCAGCATCGGCAGCCTTTTAGGAATAAAACCAATTCTCGCAGTTATCGACGGGCAGGGCAGAAATTATGCAAAACTTCGCGGCGAGACCGCCGTTGTAAACTGGATGGTAGAGAGGTTTGCAAATTTTCATGTGGACGGCGAGCTCGAGATTGTTCATGCCGATAATCTTCCTGTTGCCGAAAAAATAATTGCGGGAATCAAAGCTCTTGGGCTGAAAATTACTCCAAAAATCAATATCGTGGGCAGCGTTATCGGAGCGCACTCCGGTCCGAGTTCGGTCGGAATGACCTTTCTTCAAGCAGCGCCCACGCCATGGCCGATGAAGCCCTCAATTGTCGATAAGGTTAAAGAGCGGGCGGAGCAGGTCACCGAAAAGGTAAAAGAAAGAATAATCAAAAAATAATGTAAGCTCCGGCGGTTTTCCCGCCGGAGCTTTTTGTTTGCTTTTTTACTTTTGATGTGGAAAATATTTATCCCGGCGGCGGCCGGCGCTTGTGCGGCTTTCAAGAAATATGATTTACTCCGTACATAATCGGCATTTCGCGTTTATGCGCGGTGTTTTTGTGCAGCCGCGTGATTATTTCGCGAGGGTTTGCGCCGATTTCCTCCCCGCCGATATATGCGTCGATATCGGCATAGGAAACGCCCATCTCCCGCTCGTCGGTCTGTCCCTCGAAAAGCGCGCCGGAGGGCGCTTTTTCGATTATCGAAGCGGGCGCGTCGAGATAGCGCAGGAATTCATAAATTTCGGTTACTGTGAGGTCGGAGATGACATTAAAGTCATACGCGCCGTCCCCCCATTTTGTAAAATATCCGGTAAAATACTCGCTTTTATTCCCCGTTCCGGCGACAAGCATTCCGTTACCTGCCGCCACAGCATACAGCGATGCCATACGAAGCCGCGGCGCGATATTGGCAAGCGCGGATGCCGCAAGCTCGGGAAGCGCATTTACAAGGCTTTCTTTAGTCTTTGTCAAATCGACCGCGATGTTTTTTATGCCGTATTTTTCCGCGAGAATTTCGGCGTCTTTAATATCTCCTTCGAAATTTCTTTTGACGCCGCAGGGCAGCATAACTCCCAAGGTGTTTTCGCACGCGGCGCGGCAAAGAATCCCGACAAGCGCGCTGTCTTTTCCCCCGCTGTTGCCGAAAACAAAGCCTTTTGCCCCGGTATTTTCAAGCAGCTCTTTTAAAAAGGCCACCCTTTTTTCAAATTCTTCTTTGTAATTTCTCATAATTCCTCACAAAGCAAACCGTTTTTTGATTTTTCGCGGATTTTATTCCGGCGCGGCGAAATTTTCAGTAATAACGCAAAAACATCACCGGCTACGGCGAAATTTTCAGTAATAACGCAAAAACATCTGCGGCGCGGCTAAATTTTCGCCTTTTGTGCCAAGCTTTGCCGCCGCAAGCTCAGAACAAAGAAATCTCAGCCGACGAAGTCGGCAGAATAAAATTTATATTTTTATCGTGCCGTCGAAAACTTTTACGGCGTTTCCGGTCATGTAAACTGTTTCGTCTGTGTAGCGGACTGTCAGCTCGCCGCCTTTGAGTTTCACCGTTATATCCTCGTTTTTATTGCAAAAACCTTGCAGGCAAGCCGCCACCGCCGCAGCGCAGGCGCCTGTTCCGCACGCTCTTGTCTCGCCGCTTCCGCGCTCGAAAACCCGCATTTTAAGCGTATTTTTCGATATCACTTTTACAAATTCGGTGTTAATGCGCTCCGGGAAAATCGGCGCGTTTTCAAAGGTCGGGCCGATTTTTTCGATGTCGAGAATTTCAAGGTCATCGCAGAACACCACACAATGAGGATTCCCCATAGAGAGGCAGGTTATGTCATAATAAGCGTTTCCGATTTTAACCGATTTGCCTATAATGTTCTCGCCGGCAAGTTTGACCGGTATTTCGGACGGGGTGAACACAGGCGCACCCATATCGACCGTGACTTTATATATTTCGCCGTCGAAGCGCGAAGCCTTAAGCGTTTTTATTCCGCTCGCCGTTTCGACCTCGATATCAAGCCTGTTTGTCATTTTGTTGTCGTAAAGGTATTTCGCGACGCAGCGGATGGCGTTGCCATACATTTTCCCCTCGCTGCCGTCAAGATTGAACATCCGAATTTTGCAAGCCGCAACTTTCGAGGGATAGATAAACACCGCACCCTCGCCGCCGATGCCGGTATAGCGGTCGGCAAGCCTTACTGTCAGCCCTTCGGGATTGTCAATCTGCTGATCAAAGCAGTTGAACAGGATATAGTCGTTGCCGCTTCCGCTCATCTTTGTAAAGCTCAGGCTCTGGCGGTCTGCGCGCATTTTATTTATATCGACAAGCTCGGTTGAAATCTGCGAATACTTACTTGCAAGGCAGTCACAAAGCGCGTGCGCCGTATCAATCGACGTCAGGCAGGGAATCGACCTTTCAACCGCTTTTCGGCGCAGGATAACGCTGTCCCTGGTCGGGAATCTGCCTTTTGACGAGGTGGAAATAATATAACCGATTTTTCCGCTTTCAAAAAGTTTCAGCGCGTTATCGTCGCTCTCGTGAATCTTCTCAATCAGCTCGGATTTTATGCCTGATTTTGTGAGAACTTCCGCCGTCCCCCTTGTGGCGTAAATCGTAAAGCCGAGCTTTTCGAATTTTTTGGCGACATCCGAGATCTCTGTTTTGTCAGAATCGCGAACCGAAATAAACACGCCGCCGGTCTTCGAGAGCTTGTATCCCGCCGCGACAAGGCCTTTGTAAAGCGCTTCTTCAACCGTTCCCGCGATACCGAGAACCTCTCCGGTCGAGTTCATCTCCGGGCCCAAATGCGTGTCGACATTTATCAGTTTTTCAAAGCTGAAAACCGGGACTTTGACGGCTACATACGGGCTTTTTCTGTAAAGCCCGGTGCCGAATCCCATATGGTCAATCTTTTCGCCGAGCATGGCGCGGGTCGCGAGATCGACCATCGGAATTCCCGTTACCTTGCTGATATACGGCACCGTTCTTGAGGAGCGGAGGTTGACCTCGATGACATAAAGCTCATTTTCATAAATAAGATATTGAATGTTTACAAGGCCGCAGGTATTAAGCGCAAGCGCGAGTTGCCTTGTGGCGCGGACTATGATTCCCGCCATCTCGTCGTCGACATGAATCGCAGGATAAATCGCAATCGAGTCACCGCTGTGGATTCCCGCGCGCTCGATATGCTCCATAATTCCCGGTATCAAAATTTCCTCGCCGTCACAGATAGCGTCGACTTCGATTTCCATTCCCGAGAGGTATTTGTCTATCAAAACAGGATTTGTTATCCCTTGCGCAAGGATTATTTTCATATATTCCGAAACGTCGGATTCGTTAAAAGCGATAATCATATTCTGTCCGCCAAGGACGTATGACGGGCGCATAAGCACCGGGAAGCCGATTTTTTCGGCCGCTTCGAGCGCCTCTTTTTCGGTCATAATGGTAAGCCCTTGCGGCCGCTTGATTTTAAGACTTTCAAGCAGCGCGTCGAACTTCTCGCGATCCTCCGCCTCGTCGATTTTTTCGGCGGCAGTGCCGAGAATTTTTATTCCTTTGCTGTTTAGGAAGTTTGTGAGTTTTATCGCAGTCTGTCCGCCGAAAGCGACAACCGCGCCTATAGGATTCTCGGTTTTTATAACGCCCCAGACATCCTCTTCGGTGAGCGCCTCGAAATAAAGGCGGTCGGCGGTGTCAAAATCGGTTGAAACCGTTTCGGGATTATTGTTTATTATCGCCACTTCATAGCCGAGCCGCTTGAGCGATTTTACGCAGTGAACCGAGGCGTAGTCAAACTCGATTCCCTGTCCGATTCTGATTGGGCCGGAGCCGAGGACAAGCACCGTCTCCTTGCCGCTTTTATATTTTTCGGCTTTGTTTTCGCCGTTGTAGTCCGCGTAAAAATACGGCACGCTGTCGTAACCCGAAGCGAGGGTTTCGACCGTTTTATATTTCGGCAAAAGCGGATTTGAAATCTTTCCGCCCGAGAGCCGCTCGATAACTTTATCGGGGAATCCCTGATTTTTCGCCTTAATATAAAGCTCGTCGGTAAGCCCTTTTTCAAGCTCTCTCTCGGTGTCGAGAATATTTTTTATTCTATCTAAAAACCATCTTGTTATCTTTGTTTTTGCAAAAAGCTCCTCGATTCCCATGCCGCGGCGCATCGCCTCATAAAGCACAAAAATGCGGCGGTCTGTACAAACGCTCAGCTCCTGCGCAATCTCCTGCTCCGGCATTTCGCGATACAGAGCCGAGCTCATGCAGTCCATTCCGATTTCAGCGCCGCGAACCGCTTTCATAAGCGCCTGCTCGAAGGTCGGCGCGATGGTCATGACCTCGCCGGTCGCTTTCATCTGGGTTCCGAGCTCTCTTTTTGCATATACGAATTTATCAAAAGGCCATTTCGGGAATTTGCAGACAAGATAATCGCAAACAGGTTCTTTGCAATTCGGGATTTCGTCAAGCGTGTAGCCGACCGCAAGCCTTGCCGCAACCTTGGCAATAGGAAATCCGGTCGCTTTTGAGGCAAGCGCGGACGAGCGCGAAACGCGGGGATTAACCTCGATTACCGCATACTCCGAGGTGTCGGGATGCAGAGCAAACTGGCAGTTGCAGCCGCCGATTATACCAAGCTCTTCGACAATATCGAGCGAAGCCTTTTTGAGCATTGCGAGATCTTTGTCGGACAGCGAAACCGCAGGCGCGACAACTATGCTGTCGCCTGTATGTACCCCGACCGGATCGAGATTTTCCATGCTGCAGACGATAAGGCTTCCGCCTTTGCTGTCTCTGATGACCTCGAACTCTATTTCTTTCCAGCCGGCAATATTCTTCTCGATGAGTATCTGCGAAATCGGAGAAAGGCGGATTCCGTTTTCGCTGATTTCGCGAAGCTGAGCTTCATTTTCCGCGCGGCCGCCGCCCGAACCGCCGAGGGTGAAAGCGGGGCGGATAATAACAGGATAGCCTATTTCGTTTGCCACGCGCACTGCGCCTTCAACATCATTTACAATCTCGGAGGGAATGCAAGGCTGGTTTATTTTCTGCATCGTCTCTTTGAATATTTTGCGGTCCTCCGCTTTGTTTATCGTTTCAAGCGAAGCGCCGAGCAGAGTTACGCCATGCTCCGCGAGGAAGCCCTCTTCTTCGAGCTGCATCGAAAGGGTGAGCCCGTTTTGGCCGCCGAGCGTCGATAACAGCGCGTCCGGTTTTTCTTTTAGAATAATTCTTTTAATAGTCGGCAAGGTGAGCGGCTCGATATAAATAGCGTCCGCCATAGCGTTGTCGGTCATTATTGTCGCGGGGTTAGAGTTGATAAGAACGACCTCGAGCCCCTCTTCTTTTAAGACGCGGCATCCTTGTGTTCCAGCATAGTCAAATTCAGCCGCCTGGCCGATAACTATCGGTCCGGAACCTATTATCAAAACTTTTCTCAGTTTTTTGTCGAGCACTATAAATCTCACCTTTCTGTTATAAAGAATTATCTAAAATTTTATTTAGCTTATTAAAAAGCGTCTGCCATAAATAGCAAACGCCCGGAAGTCAAGTTTGGGATGGAACGGGAACAGGATACTTGCCGGAAAAGCAAGCCCTGCAAAAATCAAGTTTGGAATTTGGAGCAATTTCGGTAACGCGGTCAAGCGGCATAAACTGGAGGCTGTCCGCGCCGATTTGTTTCATAATCTCCTCGGGCGAATGGGTGACCGAAATAAGCTGATTTCTATCGGTGATATCGGTTCCGAAATAACATGCCCACAAAAATTGCGGACTGGAAATACGGACGTGAACTTCTTTTGCCCCCGCCGATTTGAGAAGCGAGACGATCTGCCGGATTGTCGAGCCGCGTACAATTGAATCGTCGACCATAATAACTCTTTTCCCCTCGATATTGCGGCGAAGGGCAGAGAGCTTCATCTTTATGCTTTTTTCGCGGGTGCCTTGAGCCGGCTGGATAAACGTGCGGCCGATATAGCGATTTTTAATAAGTCCTTCGCCGTAAGGAATTCCCGCAGCCTGCGAATATCCGATTGCCGAAACAATCCCGGAATCGGGAACCCCGATAACGATATCGCCGATGGCGTTGCTCTCCTGCGCTAATATTTTCCCGGCGTTAAGGCGGGATTCGTAAACGCTCTGGCCGTCAATAACACTATCCGGCCGCGCAAAATATATATGCTCAAAAATGCAGGCCGCCGAGCAGGTCGAAAGCCCGCTGTCGGTCTGTTTTAAAACGCCCTCCGAAATGCTGACAATCTCGCCCGGTGCGACATCACGGACATATTCGGCGCCGATTGCGTCAAACGCACAGGTCTCGGAGGCAAAGCAATAGCTGTCTTCAACCTTACCTATTGAAAGCGGGCGAACGCCGAGCGGATCGCGAACCGCGATGATTTTTTCAGGCACCATGATAAGAAGGCAGTATGAACCGCGCAGTTTAGACATAACTATTTTTATCGAATCCTCGAGGCTATCGTTTTTAATGCGCTCCCTTGCGAGCATATATGCGATAACTTCGGTGTCGCTGTTGGTCTGGAAAATTGCGCCCTGCGCCTCGAGCTCGCTGCGAAGCTCGTCCGCATTAAAAATATTTCCGTTTTGGCAGATTGAAAAGCTGCCCATAAGATATTTTGTGGTCAGCGGCTGGGCATTCTCGCGGTTGCAGAGCGCCGGCGCGGAGTATCTTACATGCCCGATTGCGGCAAAGCCCTGCAAGTTCGAAAGCGTCGAGTCGTCAAAAACTTCGCTGACAAGCCCCATGTCTTTTATGCAGTTTGTGCTGCCGCTTTCGCTTTGTATCGCAATGCCGCAGCTCTCCTGTCCGCGGTGTTGTAACGCGAAAAGGGCGTAATATACCGTCCTTGCAGTGTCAAATTTGTTTAAATTGTAAATTCCGAATACTCCGCATTCTTCGCGCATTTTACCACTCCCGTCGTTTTGCTATGAAATATTATAACATAAAAATGTGAAAAATAATTAATAAATTTACACCATATTACAAAAATTTTTTTAAAAATTTTTATTAATTTGCATAAAAAATATTTTACGCCTGATATCTTTTTAAGTATACCACCAATATTTGGTAAAGAATAAAAGAATTCAATAGTTTTTAATTTTTTTGTCGGCAGTGTTTTTATTCATATCGGTTAATTGTTACGCTCAAATCAAATTTAAATTTTTTGCCATTTTTGTATAATTTTTGTTTTTCCGCGCAAAATAATTGCGAAGACCAAAAGGAGGTACGAAAATTGAGTTCGAAAATTTTTAATCCAGGCGAAAACGATGTTCCGGAAGGAACCTACACCGAAGTTGATTCACAGGGCAACACCGTAAGCGGCGCGAGAACGGTAAATGTCAGCCGCGGCGACCGTTTGCCTCCGACCTCACAGGACGGCTATAAATGGACACAAAAAAGCTAAGTTAAGTTTCCCCCCATGCGCAAAAAGCCTCCGCCGAAAGCGGAGGCTTTTTTCTTATTATAATGCCGGCCTGTTTTGCCCGCCGCGGATGCGCGATAATCTGTGTTTATATAGGAATAAAATACGCACTTGCGCTAAATACGATTTTGTGCTATATTTTTTATTACGGTATTTGCGGCTGTAGCTCAGCTGGATAGAGTGTTTGGCTACGAACCAAAAGGTCGGGGGTTCGAATCCCTTCAGCCGTACCAGCAGCGTGACGCTGCGCCCAATCGCCTTCGGCTTTTTGCCGGAGGCTTTTTATTTAAAAACTGTACCTTTTTGTAAAAATAATACGCAGGTATCATGCAGGCGCGAGGACAAGCAGAGAACGCTACTATATTCATCGAAAACGCGACGACATACAGAGAAAGCCACAAGTCACAAACGGTTAATTTTCTCTGCATTTTTTGTAATAAAATAATAAAAATCAGCCCCCTGCTAAAATGCAGGGGGCTATATTGATTTATCCGGCTTATTTATCGCCCAGCGGCAAAACTTTTTTGCCGAATTCGTTATTGAGAATCTGCGCCATGCTGTTGTAAACCGCCGAAGCGCCGCAGAAAATTCCGACATATCCCGCGATTTTCCCTATCATTTCGCTTCCCGAAAAATCGCCCGCGGCGAGGAGAAAGAAGAGAAGCGCGAGCGAGAAAAACACCACTTGCGTTGCGCGGTTGTGCTTTAGCGTGCCGATTGCCATAAAGAGGGTGAAAATTCCCCAAAGCAGGAGATACCAGCCCATAGACGCTTTATCGGCGGGAGTGTTGTTAAACGGATTGCACCATATAAAAATAAGCGACCACCAAAAAAGTCCGTAGGCGCTGAAAGCCGTCGCGCCGAATAGATTGTTGTTTTTGAATTCCATAATTCCCGCGATAATTTGCGCCAGGCCGCCGATGGCGAACCCCATCGCGACAATCGCCGCCGAAAGCGGAATAAATCCCGCATTGTGGATATTGAGCAAAATCGTGGTCATTCCAAACCCCAAAAGCCCGAGCGGCGCCGGATTTGCTACTCTTTTTTCGTTCATACTTTTCCCCTTTTCTTTTATAAATCAAGATTATACCATAATATTTTTTCAAACTCTACCGAAAACCAAAAGCCGGAAGCACTTTTGCCGTTCCCGCAAAAAATCGCCTCCGCAAAAGCGGAGGCGAAGCTTTATTTATTTTATTTTTTCACGACGACCGAAAAGCCGTCAAACCAGAAAAACGGATCGGTAAAACCGATTTTGTCGTTAAGAATTTTCATTTCTTTCAAAAATTCGTCTCTTTCGGTCGGCATAAGCTCGTGGAAGAAAATATCAATTTTTCCCGATTCCAACGCGACATATTTCGCTTGTGCAGTAACCGGAACAATCTCAAAATTAAAGCCTATTTTTTTGGAAATAGCCGATAAAACCTCCACGCAATATCCGGCGGCGCGGCCGTCTGCGGCTATGTAGTCAAGCGGATTTACATCTCCCGAAACGCCTATTTTTATCGTGGGAGCGTCTTTAATTACCGGAAAATCGGCGCCTTTTTCTTTTGTGTAATCGGCCGGTTCATCGACATACCGGAATTTGAGCCCGTCAAGGGTTCCGTCCGAACGTATATCGTTTATTGCCATATTCAGCTTGCTCTGAAGTTCCACATCCGCCGCGCGCAAAACCATCGAAACACAGAATGAATCCGCCACATTGCCTTCAAGCGGCAGAGCTTTAAGCGAAGCGTCGTTTTTCACATATGCTTCCGCTGTGAAAGAGGGCGGAATAACGGCGTCGACCTGATTTGCTTTCAGCGCCGCAAGCGCCATAAGCGAACTATCAAAAAATTTGATTTCTTTCAAATTTGCGCCGGTGCTTTCTTCTATTGCTTTTTGATATTCCGCATCCGCAAGCGTTGAGCTTACCGCGGCGAGGGTTTTACCTTCAAGGTCTTTGACTGCGTTTATTGTTTCAACTTTCGCGCAGGAGGAAAAAACAAGCGCAAAACATACCGCCAAGAGGATTATCGAAAAATATTTTTTATACATAACGAGGCCCTCCTTTTCACCTATAGAATATGCCAAAAACTCCCGTTTCGTCAAGCCTTTCGCAAAGCAAAAAAGGTAGCTTCGCAGGCAAAGCTACCGAGAGAATGCAACTGGCTGGCATCTATCCGATTTCGGACAGATAAGCCCCTATAGTTTTGCGCCACTATCTTTCGATAGATTTGCCGTTTTTGTAATTATGTTATTAAATTATACAATATGCAAATTAATAATACAAGAATAATTACCGCAATCATCATTAAAGTTTGCGTTAAATTCTTTTGATAAAATAAAATTATTAACGACGGAACAAATAAAAAACATGATAGTTATTTGCAAGAGCCTTAATCTTTAATTTGTGATAAAATAAAAGAAACAAATATTCCGAACTTTTCCTCTAATATATTAGATTTGCTATTTTCACTTTTTTGGAGTGTTTTGTTATGAAAAAAGCGTTGTGTTTTATCTTGTTGCTCGTCATGCTTCTTACAATAATCCCGCTCGGCGCGTCCGCCGCACTCGCCAAAGAAAAGGTGCTTTCAACCGACATAGGGTGCCTTGTCAATATGCAGCCTATTTACTCTTTTAATGTTAATAACGAAACCTATGTTGTCGCGGAAGATTTACGGAGCTACGGTTTTGATGTGGTTTGGGAAGCGTAAGCAAGAACGCTCAGCATAACCTCGAACAATACTCCCGCACAAACGATTTTATCGAAAGAACAAATAAATATTCTAAAAGCCGATATAAAAACCGGGGTTAAACTTTTTGATGTATATAAAACAAATATCAAAACCTATATCGCCGGAAGTGAAGTAGTCGCTTATAACATAAACGGGTACACCCTCATCAAGCTCGCCGATTTATCGGTTTACGGATATTTGGAATGGAACAAGGATAATAAAATTGCTTCTATAAATGTTTTGCAAAAAACGCTTTACGAAGCATATGAAAAAGCCGAAAAAACCGAGCTCGTTTTGGAGGCTGATTATGTCGCTTCCGTTACCAAGGAAATTACACAGCTTGACATTACTTACATAGGAGAAGCAATAGATGGTTTGCCAAATGGAATAGGAAAAATATATTATAAAAACAAATCCGATAACGAAAATTATTATTTTGGCTATTTCAAAGACGGAAACTTTGATGGCCGTGGAATATCAGAAACATATGGCCGTCCAATGTATAGTTTTGCGCAAGGTAGTTATTGTGAATTTATTTTCAAAAAAGGAATAAAAAATGGTTATTGTATAGAAAGCTCTTACTTCGCAATAATTGAGTCGCGTACCGACGCGTTATTTATTGACGGAAAAATAACCAATGAAACTAAATACTTTCTTGATCCGAATGCGTACTACGAAAGGCCAGACAATTACTATGGAAATGTTTGGAAATATGGCCTTCATAGAACTGAATAAAAACAAAGGCCCCTGTGCGTTTCGCACAGGGGCCTTTGAGGTGTATAATTTGCGCGTAACACTAATTCAATTACCGGAATCACTCAAAATGTTATTTATAACAAAAGGAACCGCCAAAACGGCGGTTCCTTTTGTTATTGATTCTCAATTATTAATTGGCGAAAACCAATGGCTTTTATGCTTTGATATATGTGTTCGGTAGTCCCTTAGGGGCTTCAGGTAGAGCAAACATATTTGTCGTTTTAAGCACTTTCATTCGGTATAACTGTGTTGTTGAAATATAAATGTCAGATCCATTCTGAAGTAAGCTTTTAACCTCTCCTCTAACCTCAGCTATCTTCTGCATATTTGATGTTCCATTATACATATAGACAGCTCCTGTTATCCCCCCGGCAATCGGAATGGCTGCATCGCCACTTCCATCGTTAAAGAGACCAATTGTGTTACACTGTATAGGTGTGAGCGCGATTCGCTGCGGAGCTCCTGTGCCGTTCCAGCGGTAAACCGCAACATCAGGACTTGTTGCTGTAAAATAGAAATACTTCGAAACTTCATCGTAAACGATATCGGTTACAGTGAATCCGGAAAGCACTTGCGTTCTCATAGGATTTAAAGTATTAAGGCGGGAGAACTCATATATTCCCGGCGAAATTGACGAACTGCCAATTATCGGAATTCCCAGCCATCTGCCCCCGATATAATGCAACTTACCGATGCTTCCAAAAGGCGTACTGTCATGTATAGACCAGTTGTAAGTGCCGTTGTTTGGTGAAAATGCGGATGAATTTGCCGCCGCAATTCCCGGCGAATATATTACCGTGCAGTTTATTCCATCAATTTCACCATAAGCAAGCCTCTTAGTATAGCTTGCCAAAACGCCGGTATTTGCAGTCTCATATGTCATCATATTTGATCCTGCGATTGCCACATTGCTTGAGTTCGGAATAGTAAACATCATTCTGTTTCGCCCAGCATTAAATATTCCATTTAAGAATGCGTTTCCGTTTGGAGAAAACTGTGTAATTCCATCTTTTGCTTGATTTACGCGGTATGCTCCATAACCGGACGCCGGTATTCCTCCGACAATCATATCAAATGCTTTTATCGGTTCAGCGATCGTATAATTTGATTCTGAGAGCTGTTGCGGTTTTTCGAAGTTCTTCTCATAATTCATAAAGTCAAAAAGAGTCTTGTACTCAGCTTGCCTAATCATCGAGCCGTCACAACGAAGCCAACCTTCGTTAGATACAGGCTTTGCAAAGGAGCGAATTTCGCCAGTATTTCCCTGCCCATAAATAAACCGGATTTCGTTGTCGATAACTTCTTTGGTGAGAGGAGTTCCTTCATAAACTGCATTATCCGCATATTCCATTTTATATACGTTTTCTTCGCCAGCTACCGCGGTTAGTCTTACCCAATTTTCACGGCCTGCCTCCGGCTCACGGTTGGCAAGAAGCATAGGCTCTTTTACAATACGCATCATATGACAGATTGGCCCTGTGGCATTAGTGCCGAGGATGAAATCAAAATCAAATGTTGCAGTTTCTCCTGGCAGCAATTTTTTGCGGAACCAAATAAAAGAACTTCCCTCAATACTTGGTATAAACCGAGTAGCATTTTTTTTGTTATCACGAACTATAGCCATCGCACCAGTTCCCTTTTTGTTAGGCCCTGCATAACATAATTCTATTATTTGCTGTTCGTCTATTGAGTCATTTTCTAAGGTCAGTTTTATCTCGTTGTGCAGACACCAGTTTCCAACATTATGAAGCGGCGGTCTTGAATTAGGGCTTGCAACATAATTTTGCCCCTGGCTATCTTTGCAGCAAAGAGTAATAGGCGGATGCTCGTTTACATTCTTATTATTAACCACTCCGTCTACTAAAGGACCATGTGTATATAGATAATAATTTTTTTGTAAGAGCGTGGAAGTTCTAATTGTTAAGTTTTCAATAGTATTTTTAAAACGATCTGTAATTCCCGAGTACGCTTTATTATGCGCTTTCCATCTCCATTCTTCTTTTTGACGATCATTTTCCTCTACGACTTTGTTCATTGCGATTGACTCATCAGCTGTAAGCGGCCACGGACACGGATACGGGAAAGAAGCTAGAGACGCTTTCTTTTGTGTTAATGTGCCATCAGCGTTTCTTTCAATAGCGTACACAAGAACATCCAAGTCCGCTGTAGGATGATCTATTTCAACACGTATAACGCCGCTGTATGCCCCTGTGGTACCTGCTTGTGCGTACTCTTCATCTTTTCCAGTGTTTTCATTTCTTTTAATAATGGTCGGTGCCCCTTTAATACGTCTGCGGAAAATTTCAGTTGCTACCAATCTGTTAGCTATTACTTCATATTCACGCGGGCCTGGCGGGGTTTCTTCCCCGTGTCTTTGTCTGCTGTTACTTTCTTTTTTCTCAAAGTATTGATTCCACATATCCCGATTAATATCTACATTGTCTGCTGCTTGGCCTTCAGCCGGAATTGCCTCTTTTGCAAATCCCTCATGGGTCTTTCTAACATTAATATGAAAGGGATAATCATTTGCTAATTCCACAACAATATCGTAGTCAGAATAATTTTTCCATGCGCTAAAAGAGAAAAATATCTCAAAAGTACCTTTGCACCATTGCCTGTTAATATAATACCCTCTATTCGCAAACGGGACATAGTTACCGGTAAATGAAAATTTGCCAAGCTGTTCAGGATAATTGCAGTATATCCATTTCCCTGCGCTGGTTGTTGCATCAAATGTTAGTGGTTTAACATAACTCTGAGGCACAGGTTTATCTAGTTTCCCATAATCTTTCCAGTACCATTCTTGATCTCTGCAAACATATTTTTGAAATAGTGGACCTCCTAAATACTCCGGGGTTTCCAAAATGCCATAAGCAGGAAAACTACCTACTGCTTGAGCCTTATAAGGACTTATTTTTTCTGAAGGTAGGTTAGTCCCGTCCTCATTTGGTTTTGCGAGAATTGCTTTAAGTCTTAAATCATCACCTGACACCAGTCTTGATCCGGTAACTTTTAGCGAAAGCTGAGAAGAGGCTGTTCCCGCTTTCGGGAATTCAAAACAATCCTCATAATAAATCGCATTATCATATACTGTTTTTTTGTTGCGATAGATAGTTTTTGATTCCTTAAAGTTCGAACCATCCGAAGAAATTTCTGTCTTAAAATATGCGCCGACTGGAGCGTTCGGGTGCAAAAGGAAAATGTATTCATTCCCATTTTCCCCTACTAAGAACGGCTTCGAACAATACACACCATCCACTGGCATGACTACATTCTGCGAAGCTGCCCCTGTAATTGTAACTTTAATTTTAGGAGCGTACCTAGATGCAATATGTCCTGCTTCAAACGGCGCATGATAACCATAAGCACATTCAATCGAGCCGTCTGCTGTACGGTTTTCTTTAATAGTAAATCTATAGTATTGATAATTTGTGCTACCTATATGCTCAATCATAGGCGTATACAGAGGAGTACTTGTATTTCCGCTCAAGGACAGCGTTTTAAGTAAATTCCAGCTATTATATTCCTTGATATTTGACCCATAAATACTAACCTCGCAGGCTTCTACTCCCAGCAAGCTAGAAAACTCCGCTTTAATTTTATCAAGTGCAACCCCATATCGAGGATTTTTAAATATAATATCCGCGGTTTCGTTGAAAGGAAGGACAGCATCGTTTTTGACAGTATTAAAGCTGGGATTAGTTGCTGCACCTACGGAACCGAGCGAGCCGTAAAGTGTAACTTTTATCTGCGGCGAACCTATTGCGTTTTTTGTTCCCCATCTGAAGTCTGATGTTATGTTACTGCAAAGCCTATGTCCCATGCTTGCTGTATGCATATCCTCAATTTCAAATCTATAATACTTATAATCGTAATAATATGGATACAATTCGATATATGGTTTATATCCTGACGTCGCTTGGGGATTTACAGTATCAATTAATGTCCAACTGCCCGCAGTAGTTGTACTTGTGTTTGAGCCATATGCCTTGATTCTGCATGCTCCAGCAGTCGAAGCACTTACAAAATCCGCTCTGATTTTATTCAGCGAAGTGCCATAATACGGATTTACATAAATTATATCGACTATATCTCCATACCAAAATTTTTCAGTACTTTGAACTGTACTATATTCTTTTTCGGTTATTTGTCCTGAGAAACTGCCGAACATCTTAATTTTCACCTGAGGCAAGTCGACCTGCCATTTACCTCTTTCGAACTGCGAATTCGGCACACTAGTTATTGCAGCAAAATCTCCCACGGTAGCTTTGTTATAAATTTCAAACCTATAAAATTTATAGTTCGTACTTTTCCCTGTCTCTATAGTCGGCACTATCGGATTTGTCCCCGTTCCTGTTGCAGAGCTTGCTTTGATTAAGTCCCAAATATTTTTATCATCCGAACCATATATTTTCATATCACAGCTACCCTCATTTGTTAAGGGAATAAAATCGCATTTGATATTGCTACTCGAAGTGCCGTAATATGGATTTATAAGTACAATATCCGCGTAATCAGGGTATGCAATAGATCTTTCAGAATGAGAGACGCTGCTTGTATAATATTCTGAACTTGTTACCTGAACATTGCTTGCTCCAATTTTCTTTAATGTGACTACTACTTGCGGCATGCCATAGGTAGCATCCACAATTTCGAATGGCGCAGAATATCCAGTCGCAAGTGCAAGCTTACCATTTACGCCTATTTCCTGCGAATTATTTTTGATATAAAATTTATAATACTTATAATCTTTATTTGCAACGTCATCGATTTCCAGTGATATTGAATCATAGATACCATCCGATCCTCTTTGCCCATTTGATATATACGACCAAGTAGTTTTATCATTTGATCCTAATATCGTATATTCATAAAGGCCGCCGGGAGTAATGCTTATAAATTTAATATCTAAATCGCTTGCAGATCCGTAATTTGGATTGGTAAATATAAATTCGCTATGCTCTCCGTGCGCAAGATATCCTTTGCCCGAAGTCGACTCGAAGGTAGAGATTGTCTCCTGCTGCGGAGAAGAAGGCGTCACTGCAGCGAACGTACCGTAAACGGTTACAGAAACTGCGGGAGCTCCAAACGGATTGCTAACTTCAAAGAAATTTTCGGTAATTTCACCAGCACACGCCATGCATCCTACCGCAGCTATTTCTTGGATATAGAATTTATAATATCTATAACTCGTTTTTGTGGTTTCTATATAAGGCACATCCGTAACTTGATCTGCCCCCCATCTTAGTTTGTCCAAACTTTCCAAAAGAACCCAATCGTTATCGTTTCTATCGTTCGCGCCAAAAATTTTCATAGTTGAATTATAACCTTCGGTAGTTAGACAACTAAATACAGCTTTTATTTTTGAACAAGTTTGGCCATAATACGGATTTTCAAATCCGATTTCTCTCCACTCGCCTCCCCAAAAAGCTCCAGCTCCAAGATTTCTTATCGTATATGTCGGATTCGTCGCAGCAGGCGCTGAAGGCCCTGTCGGTGCGGGCGTTGTCGTCCCTCCTGTGAATGTGCCAAATACCGTAACTTTAATCGCGGGAATAAATGGCGAAATTTCAAAGAAATTGCCAGTCGCAAAATCAGTCAGGCTCATGCTGCCTACAAGATGGCGTTCACAAATTTCGAATTTATAATATTTGTAAATTGGATTATTAATTTCAACAATAGGCTGCGTTGGTTCAACATAACTATAATTTTCCCATTCTTGACTATTTAAGTAGGTCCAGCTTGTCTTATTATTTGAGCCATAAACATCAATAAGCGCATTCCCTACGCCTTCTAAACTATTAAACTCCGCTCTTATTTTTGTGCAACTTTGACCGTAATGCGGATTCTCAAAACCAATTTTTCCTATCTCACCGTTCCCAAAGCTGCTGCCATTTGTCACAAGTGAGTATTCCGGGTTTACTACCTCTGTCGGCGCGGCGGTCGTTGTTGTCAAAGTTACCTTAACTTTCGCCGTTCCGCCTGAGCTTGTTCCTACCTCAAACGGTGCTTGCGGGAAATTGCATAAAGCGATGCTGCCACTGGTATTTTCAATATAAAATCTATAGTATTTATAATCAGTGCTCGATTCAGTTTCAATTGCCGGAGTAAAAGTTGTTCCGTTTCCTGCTGCAGCTGTGCTGATTATATGCGTCCAAGCACTTTTATCGTTCGAGCCGAAAATTTTAAGCTGGCAGTTCCCCATAGTTGAAAGCGAGGTGAATTCAGCTTTCACCTTATTATTTGCCGTTCCATAATTCGGATTTTTAAAAATTATATCCGCATTTTCACCCACAGCAAGCGCGGCTTTTTCTACTGTTTTTGTTTCAAAAACTTGTTTTCCGCTTTTTTCGGGAAAAGTTTGAGATACTTCTATTTTCGGAATATATAAAAACACATTATCGCCCTGCTCAAACGGCGCAGATAAACTGTCTGCAAGTTCAATGGCTCCAGTGTATCTGTTTTCCAGAATATAGAACTTATAATATTGATAATCACTTTCAGTGCTAAGCGTAATCGTTGGCTGCACACCGGGGGTAAGTGTTATAGTTTTAGACGCAAGTTCATCCATTCCGGTCTTGGAACTTCCGCCGAAAATTTTTAGCGTACAATCTCCCTCTCCGCTTAGGCTTGTAAATTTCGCTTCGATTTTACTGCTTTTTGTGCCATAGTAATAGTTTTTATAAAAAATATCGGCAAAATCTCTATCGCCGAAACTTCCTCCGTTGCCATCGGTAATAAAAGTTTTTACTATTACTTCATCATCTCCAGCAACAGCATTAAATGTGCATACGCCGTTTGTCGTATCAAGCTGTATTTTTTCTGAGCGTTCCAAATCAATAATTTCATTATTTTTAAAAAGCTCTAAGAAATCGTTTGATGTACTCGTGTAATCTGCCATATAATTCTCCTTTTAATTTTAAAATTTTTATCTATATAAAAAGCGGCCGCTTATTAACAAAATAAAATCTTGACTTAATAGGCGAAACAAGTTAGACTAAGCATGAAATTTGTTTCGTGTATTTAGTATATACGAAACTTGTTTCGTTGTCAATGCAATTATACGAAATTTGTTTCGCTTAGAGGGAGTAAAATTGTGCAGTTCGGAGAAAAATTAAAGTTATTAAGAGCAAAGGAATTTGACATATAAAAATCGCCCCTATAACAATGTTATAGGGGCGATTTGCGCAACACGCCGCCGTGTATTTCACTTAGAATAGATATTCTATTCGTTTTTTCTTAATATAAAATATCCTACTAAATGATATATCGTTTGTTCTTTAGGGGCAAGCGCATAATTTTCAGGATCAATTATCAAATTATTGTTTCCATCTAAATTTGTAACCGGTTCGCTATTATTTTTGTGGGACCATGAGGTTCCACCGGCATTTAGTCTTAAAAAATGATATTCTCTGCCTAACCCACTTAAAAACGCCGCGACAACATAAGCTCCGTTGGGTGTTTCTGCCAGTGCAGTGCTTTGATTAGTGTACAATTGTTTTTTCCCCGGAATGGTCATATTTCGACTTTCTGCAGACGCAAGGAATGCCGTTTCCAAAGCTTTCGAATAACTAAGTCCACTCTGGTCTATCAAATTATCATAATTGTCAGGTGCCCAACCTCCCCCGATTATATCAATTGCATAACTATAACAATTATTTTCTAACTCTACTCCCGGAATATTCCATTTCTGAGGCTCATACGGCAATCCTATATTTCTCGTCATTATATACGTGTTTTTCGCCTTTATATGCGGAATGCCATATGTAGTATCTGCAAGTTCAAACGAAGAAGTATATCCATTTGCAAGCGCAATTTTGCCGTTGATTCCTATATCCTGGGAAATATTTTTTACATAAACCTTATAATATTTGTGATTCCTATTTGTAATATTAATTTTAGGTATGAATGTATCATATATCCCATCTGCCCCACATTCGCCAGTTGTTAACATAGTCCATTCTGTTTTGTCATTTGACCAATGGACAGTATATTGGCAAAGCCCGCCGCGTGTGAGGCTTGTTAGACTAAACTCCCAATCTCCCGTATTTCCGTAGTTTGGATTATATATTATAATTTCGCTATGCTCTCCATGGTCAAGATAACCTTTGCCCGTAGTTGACTCATAAGTTGTATTTGCTCCCTGCGAAGTCGTACCGCTACCTGTAAATGTGCCATAAACTGTAACTTTAATCGCCGGCACTCCAAACGGTGTAGGTACCTCAAAGAAATTTTCAGTAAGCTCGCCGGCATTTGCTAAATATCCAACAGCAGCTTGATTATTAATATAAAATTTATAATATCGATAACTCGTATTAGTCGTTTCTATTGTCGGCGGATCGGAAAGCGTTTCTGCTCCCATACGTATCGACTCAACACTGTTAAGCAATTCCCATTCGATTTTATCATTTGAGCCATATACTTTTCTTAGGGAATTATAACATTCATCGGTCAAACTCTGAAAAACAGCCCTGATTTTTGTACCAGTTTGCGGATAATAAGGATTTTCGAAGCCCACCTCTGCCCAATCTCCGCAATAAAATCCTCCTGCGCCAAGATTTCTAAGTGCATATTCCGGATTAGTCACAGTTCCTTGTTCTCCGCTATCTCCACTTGTCGGAGAATAAACCGTAACAGTCACTTTTGCTGTCCCGTACGAACTCATTCCCGGTTCAAACGGCGCTGTAACATAATTTGCAAGCGCTATGCTACCCTCATTATTTTTAATATAAAATCTATAATATTTGTAGTCAGAGCTTGCCCCGGTTTCGATAACTGGAGTCAAATTATTTGTTATGCCATCCCCGTAGGCAAATGTGGTGATTATATGCGACCATTCCGATTTATTATTTGACCCGAAAATCATGAGTTGACAATTGCCAACACTTGTAAGCGGCTCAAACTCAGCTCTTATATTATCATTTGCGGTACCGTAATTTGGATTTGCAAAAACAATATCCGCGTAATTACCTTGTGCAAGTATCGTTCTCTCTATTCTGGTCGTTTCAAAAGTTATTTCTGCCATATAATTCTCCTTTTAATTTTAAAATTTTTATCTATATAAAAAGCGGCCGCTTATTAACAAAATAAAATCTTGACTTAATAGGCGAAACAAGTTAGACTAAACATGAAATTTGTTTCGTGTGTTTAGTATATGCGAAATTTGTTTCGTTGTCAACGTAATTATGCGAAATTTGTTTCGCTTAGAGGGAGTAAAATTGTGCAGTTCGGAGAAAAATTAAAGTTATTAAGAGCAAAGGAAAAGATGACGCAGCAGGAATTAGCTGAAAAAATAGGGGTTACCACGCGAACGCTTCAAAATTATGAAATGGGCAAAATGTATCCGAAACAGTCCGAAATTTACGGAAAACTGTCCGAAATTTTTAATGTCACCGCCGACTATCTTCTTTCAACCGAGGATAGGTATATAATCACCGCGCAAAAACTTGAAAACGGGCAAAATAAAAAAGAACTGCTCGAAATCATTGCTGATTTGACCGCTCTTTTTGAAAATGATTTTATTTCAGAATCCGAAAAAGATGACCTCATGCGCGAAATTTCCGAAATATATTGGAATTCGAAAAAGAAAAAATAGCTTAGGATATAATTATAGAAGAACCTGCTAACTTCATTTACATCAAAAAACCCCTGTAACAAAGGCGTTACAGGGGTTTTACATTCGCAAATTCCAACGTTATTTATATAGAAATTAATCTCGAAATAATTGCTGCCGTTTCTGCCCGCGTGATATCGCTTGCCGGCATGATTTTATTTTCACTTCCTTTAACGATTTCGGAAAGGACGCATGTTGCGACCGAGAGTTTTGCAAAGTCGCTTATCGAAGAAAAATCTTCAAAAGCCTGCAGCAGAATATCCGCTTGTCCCTCATCGGTCACGGTTTCAAGCCCTAAAAGTTTTCCCGCCCGCGCTAACATCACCATCGCTTCTTCTCTTGAAATCGGCTTATTCGGGCAAATCGCATTATTTTCGTATCCGCGCAAAATGCCTTTTTGATAGGCGATTTGAACGGCGCTGTAATACCAGTCATCATTTTTGACATCGGCAAAATCGGTATAATTTCCGTTGTCCTCAAGCATTAATGCGCGAGCGACTATAGCCGAAAATTCCGCCCTGGTTATCGACCTGTTAGGCGCAAAACTTGTATGCCCGACGCCATATAAAATGTCGCGATCAACAAGATTTAATATATCATTTTTTGCCCAGTGACTATCGATATCTTTGAAAACCGGCGGTTTTTCTATCATAGTAACCGAGCGCTCGGAGACAAGCAAATAATTGTCTTCATTCCAAAATAGTTTTGGATTATCATAACTTCTAATCGAGCACCATCTCTTCCAATTTATGCCGTCAGCGGAATAATAGATTGTGCCGGATCCAAATAGCGACACAAACTGTTCGCCATCCCAAATGACATTGGAAAACGAATCCATCGGCAAACTGTCATCAATCGAAACAGTCCAATTTATGCCGTCCTCTGAAACAGCTTTCTCCCCGTAACCGCTCACGATTACAAACCGCTTTCCGTTAGAAGCAACCGAATTTGCATAGCCGAGCATTGGGTTTTCAATAATTTCCCAGGTGTCTCCGCCATCTTTAGAATACGACAAAGTGCTTAAAACATAAGAATTTGCCTTTCTGGTGATTTTGATTTGCGTATTACCTACAGCTGCAATATCGTTTATACCGTTATAACCTGCCGGAATATTAAAATTATCCCCGGCGCCGTAAATTGCGCCGAGTTTCGAATCTTGTCCGGCAAGCGTCCAGTCAAGTAAATTTACCGAAGTTGCGTATTGATTTTCACCTTTAAAAGGATATTCCCCTCGTATAAAATATTTTCCGTTACAATAATATATATGCTTCGGAACAATCGGCATATTGTTGGTAGGTATTTGAGTCCAGTTTGCGCCGTCTTCGGAGGTATACATTTCAAAGCCATAAAAGCAAACAAGCTGTTTGCCGTCAAAAACAGAGTTTTCAAGCATACCATCAAGTTCTTCGGAAGATTGAGCTAAAGCCCAAGTATTTCCGCCGTCATCCGAAACAGCATTATATCTGCCGTTTGCCCGCGCCCGCACAATTATACGGTTGCCGATAGCGTAGATATTGCTGTAGTAAACGTCGGTGATATTTTCAGGAATACTCACATCAACCGTTTCCCAGTCGATACCGTTTGTTGATTTATAAATACTTTCACCGCTTGTCAAATAAAAAACATTAGAAACAGCTTTTAAACTTACCTGATGCTCTATTTTTGTTTCATATGTCTCCCAGTTTATTCCGTCAGGCGAAGTCATGCATATTTGTCTCGAACGGCCTTTATAGGTTCCTGACGCGTAAAGCACAAATAAACTGCCGTTATATGCGATTTTAGCCGAAGAAACCGAATCCAAAAAATCAATGCCTAAATATTCCCATTTTTTACCGTCTTCGGATATTTGAATATCGCAACTGGCCGCGACAAACTTTCCCGCCCCGTATGCTAAACCCTCCGTATTTGCTTTGCATCCGAAATCGTCCCATTTGATTCCGTTTTCGCTTGTTTTTACATCCGAATGATTAGATGCTACATAAATTCCATTTTGAAAAATCATATTGTCA
Source organism: Eubacteriales bacterium (assembly GCA_031549485.1). Lineage (GTDB taxonomy): Bacteria > Bacillota > Clostridia > Oscillospirales > Feifaniaceae > JAVBPR01. Next base: position 141,765 of record JAVBPR010000008.1, read on the forward strand.
TATGGAAAATAATCATATAATATTTCATATTTCGGCGGAAATGCCGCGGAGTATCCCGCGGAAGCCGGTATATAAACAAAAGAGAGTATAAGACATAAAACAACAGCCAAACTGACTGTTTTAAAGTGATTTTTCATCGCAAAATTACCTTTCCATAAAAAACGGTTTTATAACTATATCCAGTATAACAACATAAAAAAGCGCATGATAGCTGTAATTTATGGCATAAAATCCTTTTTAACACATCATAATACCGGGGTTTTACCGCGCCTTATTTTAAGCGGCGGGATTGCAAAATTTTGCGCATTTCAAAAGCGAAGATTTTAGTCAGATTTTTCCATAAAATTCGACAAAATAAACTCAATATTGACAAAGCGTGTTACGTAATATAACATCAGATTATTAAGGGTCATTTTTGTGCATGGGATGGGGGTTTGCGCATGTTTTTTATGATTTTTGCGGCTATGCCGCTGGCGCTTTCTAACAACGAGTTTCATGAAATTTATTCAAAATATGAACAGCAGATTATGAAAACTTCGGCGTATGTCACACGCGCATGCCCGTCTAATTTCGACGATGTTTTTCAAGAGACCAGCATCAGCATGTATAAAAATCTTGAAAAATTCAAAACCTTTGAAAATCCTGTCGGCTGGCTGCATACCGTTGCCCAAAATCATCTTCATATGATTTATCGAAACGAAAAGAAGCGCGACAAAAAGTTTATCTCTATTGATGATGATTTTTACCACGACCTTCCGTGCAGCACGCCCGATCCGCTTGCCACGCTGATTGAAGACGAAGACTATCAAATTCTTCAGAGCTTATTATCAAAGTTTAACAAGCAGTATTCCGCGGTTCTTGATTTGAAATATAATTACGGCTGCAACGTAAAAGAAATCTCCAAATCGCTAAACTTAAAAGAAATGAATGTTTATCAGATTCTGTCAAGATGCAAACGCGAGATTAAACGCAACATGAAAAAACAGCCGAAGGATTCGGATTCTTTAAAGGAGGCGAGTAAATATGAGTAATAATAGGAAAGGTTTCGATTTCAAAAACGACCGGGAATTTGAAGAAATGCTTGGAAAAGCTTTTCGGGAAAACGACCAAAAAATCGCGGACGAAATCGCGGCAATGCCCGACTTGCCTGTCAAAAAAGATAGTTATGACGTGATTATGGCAAAGATAGAAGCGCGCGAGGCGAAGACGCAGTCGCAAAAGACAGGAAAGCGCTTTCTTTTGGTCGCCGCCATTGTTGCTTTTCTTGTCGCCGGAACTATCGGCATTGCTTACGGTTTTAAAATCTGGTTTTTCAAGCCGTCAAGCACGGCGCAAACCGACAGAGGTGTTGTTATCGTAACCGAAAATGACGACATTGCGGCGGGCTTGCTGATGCTTACATATAATGATATGCAAGCAAAAGTCGGTTTTAAATTATTATTGCCACAAGCTCTTCCGGTTGCATTTAATATCGAGTCCTATTTGGCAGAACAGAATAAAGCATTAATCGTTTTTACAGATAGCATAAAAAGATTTACATTATTTCAGGAGCAATTGCAAATTTCAACACAAAATAACGGAAATGGATTTGGCGGCGATTCAATCATTGATAAGATAACAATCCTTGGACTTGAAGCAAAAATTGTTAGTTCGAATAATACTCCAAATCAATACAGAGTAGACTTTCAAATCGATAATATCAGTTACTCTCTTTCTTTTCAAAATTTCAATACCGAAGATGCAAAAACAGTTCTTTCCGGCTTGGAATATTTTGAAGCCGAAAAATAAAATTTAATATTTTTTAAAGGGCGGAAGCAAGTTGCTTCCGCCCTTTTTTGTTTGATTTGTAAAATATTTGTCGTTTTTTGTTACATTTTGTCAAACTTTGCTTTCTTTTTGCATTAACAGTGCAGAACCCAAAAAAAGAAAAGGAAGGTAACGACAATGACAAAAAGAAAAGTGACAAAAATAACGGCAATTATCCTTGTATTAATGTGTGTGGTAATGGTTAGCACCGCGCTCGCCTATCAGTATCTGTTTTGGACTAATACCGGTATCGGCAAGGTGAGCGCAACGGTGGCGCGGGCGACCGCCTCAACCGAGGCAACCCAAAATGTAAATACCGTATCGGTAACGGTCCAGCTCCAGCGCCTCTATAACGGCAGCTGGCAAAACTACGGCTCCTCTTATACCGCCACAAGGTCAAACTATTTTTATGTGGATATAAGCCGTGATATTACTATCGAGCGGGGATATGCTTACCGAACGATGAGTATACATACCGTAATCCATAACGGAAAAACAGAAACCGCTTTCCCGATTTACAGCGGCGGCATGGCATTTGCTTAAAATTAAACCGAAACCTAAAGCTTCTTTCTTATTTTAGTAAAACAGTGAGATACGGAAAGGTGTGTAAAGTTTGAAACTTTACGCGCCTTAATCCGTTTTTTTATCGGATGTAAAATTATAGGAAAAAATAAAATGCACAAAAAAATAATAAAAAAGAAAGAAACAGGTGAAATGAAATGGGCACAAAAAATTATCCGGAACTATTAGAGCAAAACAGGAAACCCTATTCAGAAATTCTTAAAAGCAAAATCCTCCGCGCCCCGATCAAGCTAAGCTATCATTTCTTAGAGACATGTTTGTTTACCGAGGAAAATATCCCTTATATTACTTACGGCATAAGAATCGAGCAGTTCGCAAACGGCAAAAAGACCGAAGAAACTTTTATCGACATCATTGCCGACAAGGATGCCGGCGAAGCGTTCTTCAACAGCGTTGTAGCAAATTTTCTGACGCCAAAATTTTTAATAGATATTGCGACCAAATTTATCGATGACACCTCCAAAGTCCTGCCAAACTAAATAAAAAGATAAGAACCGCAATAAAGCAGCCCCGACAAATGTCGGGGCTGCTTTGTTGCCGGGAGCAAGGCGGCGCAGTATTTAGCGCGATAATCCCGATATCGTGATAGGTTGGGTCCCCCGAGGCTCAATAATCAACATTTCATGTAAAATAGCCCTAAATTTGAGTATTTTGTTTATATATGCTATGCTTTAGTTATAATGCCATATATTTATATGGAAATTTACACGCTTTTTATTGGTTTTAGACAATTTGCGTTCTAAATCTTAATAAAAAATCGACCGAAAGGCAAAGGTGATTTTATGAAAAAGATTATCGCATTATCGCTATCCTTGGTTTTGTGTTTCTCGTTTTGTTTTCCGGTATTTGCCGCAAACGAAACTCCGGCAAATTTGAAGTTTGTTGACGTTCCCGAATCATACTGGGCGAGTAAAGAAATATATAGTTTCTACGAAGCCGGAGTTGTCGGCGGAACAAGCGACAATACTTTCTCGCCGGACAATCTTGTAAGGCGCTCGGAATTTTGTAAAATTCTTACCCTCGCTTTTGGCATAGCGCTTGACACTTCCGAAACAACAAGTTTTGCCGATGTTTCTCCAAGCGACTGGTTCTTCCCATATGTGCAAAGCTGCAAAAGCTATTTAATAAGCTATGTTATGCCCGGCAACAAGCTGGAATTCCATCCAAATGAATATGCAAAACGCGAAGATATCGCCGTGGCGCTTGTTTTGCTTTTAGGATACTCTGCCGAAGACGCTGTAAATCCAAACGCCGCAAAAGAAAGGTTTTCCGATTGCGGCGATCTTTCCCCGGAACTTCTTGCATATATCAGCGTCGCTACTGAACTTGGCCTTATCAACGGATACGGCGACGGAACTTTTCGCCCTAAGGAAAGTATTACAAGAGCTGAAACAATGGTTCTTGCCTCCCGCGCAAGCGAAAACTTTTTTGAACTTGATCCGGATTACAGGGACTCAGGCGAGCTGTCGGTTAATACCACCGTCACTTATTCTGCTGACAAGAAGTCTGCCACATTGACCTTCTTGACAGAAGAGGGCGCGACAATTCGCGTTGACTGGGACAACAATGTTCCTTTGACCGCCACCGGCGACGGCAAAGCAACCGGAACTTACACCTATGTTTTTAATAACGAACAATATAAAGAGCTTTACATATACGCAACAAAAGGAAATAAAAAGTATTACGGCAATTTGTCGATTTCCAACGAGGCTTCCATGCCCGAGCTTTTTGTTGACGACTTTGTTGCAAATACAGAAGCACCGCAAATTACCATTTCCGGCACCCTTATTGTCGATAAATACGAAGACTGCCTGACCGTCAACGGTGTGCCTGTTGAAGTTTCCAAAACCACGCATAAATGGAGCACGACAGTTCTTCTCCCCGAGGGCATAACAACTATAACTATAGTTGCTAAAAACTCAAAAGGTCAGACCGTTTCGGTCGAAAAAAAGGCTATCCGTATGCTTCCATCCTCTTTTCCGACTTTAACGATCGACTCTTTTCCGAATACCGTCAACACTCCGCAAATAACATTAACCGGCAGCTACAAGCGCGGAAACGCCTACGAAGTTGACCGAGTTGAAGTCTATGATTATGTGAATAAAAAAATACACATTATCGGAAATAATCCTGTTTCCGGAACTTTCAGCAAAACGCTGCCTTTAAATCTCGGTTTAAACAAAATTTATTTTGCCGTCTATGATAAATACGGAAATCACATTACAAGAGAAATTTCAGTAACATATGAAAAGCAGCAAAATATTGTTTCACTTTACCTTGACGAGATTCCTTCGGTCTCGCTAACCCCCAGCGTTAAAATTTCCGGGCATATAACGTCGTCTGTGCCAAATGAACAAACAGGGCTTTTTATCAATGGCCAAAGATATTCTGTAACCACTTCAGACCGAAGCTTTTCGATTGATTATCCGCTTAATAAAGCCGGGAAAAACGAGCTGAAAATATATGCGGAAACCGACAGCGGCAAATCCCCTATTACAACAGTTATCGTGGAACGCAAAGAGAACAGCAAATTCGCAACTATTAATATCGACCCGTTCCCCGAATCTGTAGATAATGATAAATTTACAATTTCCGGCAACTATACAAAAGGCGAGTTCGATGTTGCAAAACTTGAGTTTCATGATTATGTAGGCCAAAGACGCTTCGTTCTTCCTTCTAACAAAACTTCCGGCACCTTTAGTCAATCCGTGACATTATTACCCGGCGAGAATCGCTTTGCTCTTCAATTAACCGATACTATGGGAAATCAAGTTTTTAAAGATGTAGAAGTTAATTTCACCGGTGTTTCATCTACCCTAAAACTTACTTTGGATTACCCAATCTCCTCGATTACCGTAGATCCGAATAAAGGCTATGTTGACATTTCCGGAAATGTCACCGGAAACACACTTGACGAAAACCCGCAGATATTTTTAAATGATACCGTCTATACAATGACCGCGAAAAACGGCGCCTTTACCGCGCGTTATTACCCCAAAAAAGACGGCGTTGAAATGTTAAATATTTACGCTAAAACTTCTGCGCAAACAACAGACACTTTTACAAAACGATTACTATATCTTCTTCCGACAACGCTCCCGACAGTTACACTGGATCAAGCGGCGGCAACCGTCTATACTTCTTCGTATCATCTCAGCGGAAGCTATGCGCGCGGAACAGGAAACGGTGTCAGCTCAATTGAAATTAAAAATTACGCTACCGGCGAAAAATTTATAGTGCCTGTCACAAATCCCTCTTCTGGAACTTTCGGAATTGATATTCCACTTATTAAAGGCGAAAATGCTCTAAGCGTTACTGTTTTAGACATGGACGCTCTTGAAGGTTATGCCAATGCTACGATAACTTATAGCAGTACTCCCAGCGGCAATTTTTATCTTGAGCTGCAGCTCGACAATTATTCATCTACTGTCTATGAAGACAGCATCACTCTCTCCGGCACCCTTAAATCAAGCAATCCGCCGGCGGAATTATATTTCAACGGCAACTCTGTTCCGCTTGATTCAAACGGCCGTTTCTCGGTAACAATTTCGCTTGTCCCCGGCGATAATATCATTACTTATCAATATAAAGACCAATTTTTCAAAAATCTTTCACCGGGCAGTCTTACAATAAAATATATCGTTAATGAGTAAAGGCATCGACGATGCAGGGAAAACGGCATAAACACACAAAAATCCGTCTAACTAATATAGTTAGACGGATTTTTCATAGTTTTATTTATAATTTACATTTCGGGAATTGTTATGACAAACCAATTTCCGTTTTTCCTTGCAAGCGCGAAGCCCTCACGAAGCTCGGAAACATAATCATACTCCATCTCGATTACTAAATTTCCTGCCTTATCGATAAAGCCGAATTTGGCGTCTGAATTGCGCTCGCCGAAATATATTTTGCCGCTCGGGGAATTGCCGACCAAAGCAAAATTGCCAATAAAATTGGACGCATAATCATAATTAAAATCAATGACTTCATTTCCGCTTGTGTCGACAAAGCCGAATTTGCCGGCTTTTTTAACTCTGGCAAGCCCGTTTGCAAAATATGGCGCATCAGGGTATTCATATGTACTATATAAATCATGCTTATCAAAATCATAAATACAAGGGACAACAAGCTTTCCGGTTTTGTCGATAAACCCCAATTTATCATCCTTTTTTACAGGAGCGTATCCTTGCTTAAACTCACCCGTAAATTCGTAAATTAGCGGAACAACTTCTTCGCCGCTTGTGTTAATATATCCCCATTTGCCGATATATGGATTCGCCATTCCGCTATGCGCCATGCCGCTGAAAGAATCAACACTGACCGAGCACATTCCTTCGCTAAAATTGCCGGCATAATTTCCCGCAAAATCATCCACACCGTCATATTTCAAGGGCACAATTTCTTTACCGGTTATATCGATATAAGCAAATTTATCAGGATTTCCGTCTTCGGTACAAACCCAAGTAATATCTTCATAAAATCCGCCAATCATATAATACTTCGGCTCGATAATTATTTGCCCGGAATTATCAATAAAACCTTGTTTGGAGTCATCGCTTTCGAAGATAAAGCCTTTGCCGGAGATATCGGATTTCAAAAAGTTATATTGAAACGGGATTACAATATTTCCAGTTTTGTCGATAACGCCGTATTTATTACCACTACAGCAGACGGCCAGTCCATTTATAAAGGGAAAGGCTTTTGTATATTTGAAAGGAATTACGGTTTCGCCGTTTCTGTCAATATATCCGTACAAAACATCATTTAATGAAAAATTGCCTTTTGACACAACAAACAAAGCTTCATTAAATGCGAATAGTTGTACATCCTGCTCAAAATTAAATTGAATCAATTTTTTGTTTTTTGTATCTATAGCGAAATTAGCATTCGCATAGCTTGGGACATAAATGCCGTCTTCACTGTATTCTGTACTTCCAAGAGGCTTATCGGTAGAATAAACAACCTTTCCAGTTGTATCAATAAAAAAACTTTTAAACGCATCACTGGCAAGAACAAGTCCATTTTCGAAACGCTCGTTGTAATTAATTATTACATTATTCTGCACCGGCACTATTTTAATTGTATCCCCGCTCCGGTCAGGAGTTGCCATGCCAAGATCAGTTTCGGTAACTTTTTCGTTCATGGTCGGATTTGCAACGCAAGCAGAAAAAATAAAGGTAGCGGTAATTAAAGCTGTAAAAATTTTTAATTTCAAATAAATCGTCTCCTTTCTTTAGCTAATAATAGCATTCTTTAAAGCTAATGGCAAAGGTTGCAACAAAATGCTATACTAAAAACAAAAAGGAGTAAAACAATGAAAAGAATTTTATTGATAATATTAATAGTACTCCTCATTACACCTCTTGTTTACATAAATGCCTCTGCTGAAAACATTATTATATGGTGTAATAATGTTCCGGTTGAAGTAAACGGAATAACCATCGCATCGGCAGGCTATGACTATACGGATGCAAACGGCAAAAGCTTCCCGATTTCGCTTTTATATGCTGACACTCATTATTTGCCTATAAGAGCGTTTGCTGAAATGTTTAATAAAGATGTCAATTTTAGCGCAGAGGATTGCGAAATTTTTCTTACTTCAAAAGGCGGTCCTGCTCCGGAAATAAAGGAAAATAGCCCTTCTCCAAAAAGTGTATCAACTATTGAGGTAGAAGCCGCTCTTAACTGTTTTAGTGTATCGGTAGACGGCAAAAGGGTTATATCAAAAGGGGAAAAATATACTTGCGAAGATACAAAAATTCCTTCTTCTTTAGTTATTAAAGGCATAACGTATCTGCCGATTAACAAGGTCGGCGAGATACTTGATCAAATAGTTGCAGGATACAGCAACTTGATTTGTGTCGGTTCTAATAAGTACCTCTATGATTATGCTGATTTCCCCGGAATTCCCGATTTTAGTTCGATAAGTAGCTGGCCACGGATAGATAATAGCGTGCCAATCGATGTCGGCCCTTACTATTGTGCGACATATGAATATGAAAATTTGTACCTGAGAAATTTAGTTGCCTACCGTCAGATTTTGACGCAAAACGGATTTCGCCTTACCTTTGCTTTAGAAAAAAGCCCCTCGTTTTGGTATACATATGTAAATCCTCAAACGTCACAAGCTTTAACCTTAGTCGCCGCCAAAAAAGGATTCAGCATCACTTGTATGCGCGGCATACCGATAGATGGATATTATCCAGAATTCCCGACTGTTATCGATTACGGCATGCGCAAAAATTATATCCCGGATATTTTAACCAACACCGATATAGATTATTATAATCATTTTTATGTATATTCCATTGAGCAGCCTGATGCTATAAATCCCATAATTCTTTTAAGGCAAGACGGATTTAAAGATATTGACACTAATACGCTTAAATCTTTAAATATTCCGATTTATTCAAGCGATGCACTGGCGGTGAAAAAAGATAATATTATCGTAGTAGCATACACATCATACCCGGACAGCTCCTCTGCTACCTGCGAATTGTATATTGTTTGCATAGATATTTCGTACGCTACAACAAACAAGGAGAGATAAACAGATGAAACGAATTCGAGCAATAACATTAACTTTGATTTTCATTGTAGCTCTTTTCCCTATACCAGCCCGCGCCGAAAATATTCTTGCATGGCCTAATAAATTCGATGTTTGGGTAAGCGGAGTGAGAATCTCCGCTGCAGGTTATGATTATACCGATGCAAACGGAAGAAGTTTTCCGCTTTCGATTACTTATGCAGAAACACCGTATCTGCCGATAAGAACATTTTCCGAAATATTTAATAAAGATATCAACTTCAATGCCGAGGATTGCGAAATTTTCCTTACTTCAAAAGACGGTCCCGCTCCGGAGGTGAAGAAAACCGAGCTTCAATCCGCAACTGTATCAACCGCTAAGGTAGATGTTGCGTTTAACTGCTTTAATATATCAATTGACGGCAAAAGAGTTATATCAAAAGGGGAAGATTATAATTGCGCTATAGGCGAAATCCCATCTTCGTTAGTGTTTGAAGGTATAACATATATTCCGCTTACCAAGGTTGGAGAAATAATGGGAAAAATAGTTTCCAACGGCAATGGTATGATTTGCGTCGGCAATTATTTGTCCTGCCAAGGATATATTGATTTCCCCGGAATTCCCGACTTTAACGCGATATTAACAAAGAGACAAACAAAAAATATCGGCACGGTAAACGTCGGTCCTTATTATTGTGCAACATACAATTATACAATTAAGGATGGAACGGAGGTACCTGCCTACCGACAGCTTTTGCTTGAAAATGGATTTTTCTTGTTCTACGGGCAGAAAACCCCTCATCATTATTATAGGTATATAAACTTTCAAACGTCAGAAACTGTAAGCATAAATGTAAGTGGAAGTCCTGCAATAACCTGTACTAGCGGCATTCCGCCAAAAGGGTATTATCCAGAATTCCCGACGGTTATCGATTACGGCATGCGCCATAATGATGCCCCGAGTATTCTAACCAATACCGATATAGATTTTTATAATCATTCTTACTTATATTCTGAGCGCTATCCTACTCCTGGCTTACCTATTGCTATTTTGAAAGCAGATGGGTTTGAAGAAATCAGCCATGATGATCTTAATTCTTTAAATATCCCCTATCGCACTTATTCAAGCGATGTATTGGCTGTGAAAAAAGATAATATCGTAGTAATGTCATACATCACTCAAAGAGGAAGCCTTGGTGCCGGCAGCACCGTGCATATTGTTTGTATAGATACTTCAATTAAAAACCCGTTTATAGCCCAAAATTGACCATTTGATTTATATATGATACGTTTCAATATAAAGACATGTTTTTTTAAACACTTTATTGAACTTTCTTGTCGTGAAGTATATTTACGAAGTCCATAATAACACCCATAATAAAATAATAAAAAAGCCGCCAAATAGGTGGCTTTTTATTGTAGAGTGAGAACATCTTGCTGTAATTTATAAAATATCATTTTAAATTATTAATCTAACGCAGGTCTTTGCGTATCTATGCAAATAATATCCAAACTCCGCTCTCCAACTGGTCCTCCGTTATATGTCATAGCAGAAATCACAATAATATTATCTTTTTTTAAAACATAATAACTATAATAATTATAAATTTCCCCTATGTCTCGGCAATAATCGTCATAAATGAATTCAAAACCTTCCCTAAATAAAAATCTTGCGAAGGCGTAGGCTTCTAAATAATTTCTGTCATTATATGTATAAGAATAATTATACATATCCACCGCCGATTTTGGCCCTTGTGCATCAGGTGCAATCTTTGCAAGCGAACCGTAATCAGGCACTGTCGGAAACTGATCGTAATATTTTTCTACCGTCGTCTTATTTTTATAGCATTTAATTTGAACTTTGTCATCGAATGATTCCAGAATCAAATAAGTATCGGTCTGGGGGTTATAATACTCATACTCATCGGCAACATTTGCAAATTTTTCATATTCAATACCTCCGCAGAAGATACATCCGTTTTCAATTAGATTTTGCCGATACTTGTCGATATCTGCCTTGCTGCAATCGTCATACTCATATATAGCATAAACAGTAAAAGCGTCTTCTGTTAAAGGCGAGCTATAAGCAGCTTTTGTTTCTGTAAACGCACCGTAATCCAAAAAACCAGGCAACTCGATGTATTCTTTAATTATATCGCTTTCCCCTACATAAATAACATCATTTTTGAAGCCCACCTTTTTGCCGAATATTTCTCCCAATTTACGAATCGGCAAGTAGGTCGTTCCGTCATATACTATCGAAAAAGGAACTTCTGCCCCTTCAATATTATAATTTTGTCCTTTCGAAACAACTTTTTTGCCATCAAATACAATATTAAAACAATTAAACTCAACATTGAACTCATTGGTCGCCGAAATAAACTCAGGCAATGGATTTCCTGAAATAATCGGTTCTTCGTCACTTTTTGTAGTAATGACAATTTCGCCGGTTGACCGGTAGAATGCAACTCTTTTGTTATATATGTCAGCAAGTTTTCTTACTGGCAAATATGTTGTGCCCGCATATAAAATCGAAAAAGGCACCTCCGTTCTACCTGGTCTTACATAATAGTTTCCTTTTGTTTCGATTTTAACTCCATTTACCACAATGTCAAACTTATTGATCCACACAAATATATTTTCTGCAAAGGCGTATATAGGAATGAGCGTTATCAAAAGTATTGCCGTTAATAATATTGCAATTCTTTTTTTCACCGACTTTTCCTCCTTGCTTTCTGTTCTTACCTTTATTATTACATTATTAAGTCAATTTGTACACAATATGAGATGCTTTTATGAAATAAAACACTAACCGGAACTCTGCGCAATATATCGGCGGAGCGACTTACATAACAAAAGAGCCGAAAACAAAATCCGGTTACCGGAAAATTGTCCTCAACTCTACCGCTTGTAATTTGTTATTAGAATATCGGGAGTGGCAAGACGAACAAAAAGAACGCCTTGGCGACCAGTGGCAGGAAACATACCGATTGTTTACCACTTGGAACGGTGGACCGATACACCCTGACTCGGTCACAGGTTGGTTCTCTGATTTCATTAAAAAGCACAGCTTTAATTACGTTACGCTGCACTCGCTAAGGCACACATTTGCCACAAGAGCATCAGAAAATAATATTCCGGCAAAAACGGTCAGTCAAATTTTAGGACATTCAAATATTGCCATTACTCTTGATCTATACACGCCTGTCACGCTTGACAATAAGAGGGAAGCAATTGATTCATTAGATTATTTATTTGCGTGATTTTTGCGGGGCTAAAGTTGGCGCGATATCAAAATTGACATAATAAAGCTGTAACAATTGTTACAGGTTTTATCTTTTTATAATGTCATTATTATAATAATCGCTACCAGGCATTTTAAACTTTTTTATCAATATCTACAACACTTGCGTCCTTATAGAGCACAGGAGTTCTAGTCATATTGCGCCCTTCTTTTTCTTGCGCTAATATATATCTCATAGGTTCAGTCCTATATGCAACTATTTTCATTGATGCATCTGAACTACTGGCGTATTCTGATACTATATTGTGTATATATTGCCTTTGCTCATTGGTTAACTCAGTAATGTGGTCGTTTAATATATTTGAGATAAAGGGTTTTCTTTTTTCAAAAGTTGTTGCAAAAAAAATCTTTTCATGTTCTTTTGTAATGTTTTTTAATGTTGGTATCCAAGGCCCTTCTTGCATACGTAAATAAATACTACCCGACATTGAGTTCCCGTATTCTTTATAATAATTATAATCTATTAGATAGAGCAATTTAGTTAATTTAAAAAATGATACTGTCTTTAGATTTTCAACAATTGTAACTACCATATCAAGAAGTATATTGTTTTTGTTAATACTTTTTTTATTAATACAAGTTGGTTTAGTGTTAGAGGATTTTAATCCTTTTATCGGATCAACAATATGCGACAAAACAATAAAATCAGCTCTTTGCTTCATTATTCCTCTATGGATAGTCGCTCTTGGTCCCATATGGTAAAGGGGAAATAAATATCTATTGTTCCAAGGAAGTTTTTTAGCCACACTGTCCTTTAAAACGTAGTTATGATTCTCTATGAACTTCAATGCATTAAGAGCTTTTATTCCCAAAGTTACAATAATATCAGGATTTAATAATTCTAATGTCATTTCAAGATAATAGCTACAATTTTTAATTTCATCTTGAGTTGGTGTAGAATTATTGCCATTTTCATCCTGTGGATTACAAAGAATAGAATTTGTTATAAATATGTCATCTCTGCTCCAACCTATATTCCCTAATAACATTTCAAAATTATCACCTGTTCTATCGCCGTAGAGAGGAATTCCAGTACATTCAGCTCCTAACCGTCCAGGGGCTTCAGCTATAAAAACTACCTTTGAATTCAAATTTCCATTGCTTTTCGATAGAACTTTTTTTCGTGAACACATTCTATTGCAAATATCACAGTTGTTAACTGATGATAGAAGATAGTCAAAGTGTTTTGCTCTTTCATTCGGTGAGATATTAACCATTATGTTTTACCTCTAATTTTAAGCATGCGGGATCAGGATTTTTATATAATGAAGAATGATACAAATATTTTTGAGCTAGGCAACCTGACAAACATAATTTATAACTTTTGCATGATTGGCAGGGTTCTGAAGGAGTTGATGCTATTGCTGCTCTAACAAGATCAAAATATTTAGAGTTTTCCCAACATTCAGCAAGTCTATTTTCTGTCAAATTTGAGAATTTATCTCCAGAGGCTATTGTATCACATCTGATTTGCTTGAAAGCATCGCAAGGATAAATATTTAGATCGGGAGCAACAATTAATCTATCTTTAGCAGCCATGCATTTTGGCTTGTCGTTTAAGAATAATACATTAAATGGCGAACCAGTTCTAATATTGAAACCTTTGCGTCGTAAATCAATTATTATGTCCTTTAATTCTAAGTTTTGTTCTTTGCTTAAAGTATCATAATCACTAATTAAGGTCCCTCTACCTTGAGGCACAAAACGAAGGACACTAATTCGACTTATTCCATTAGTTTGAGCCAACTCAGCTATTGCTGCTATTTTTTTGTAATTGCTTGCCAGCGCAACAAAATGTATCTCAGTTTCAATACCAAGTTTATGGGCATATTCTATTGCTTTCATTGTATTGCTAAAACTATTAGCCTTTCTTGTTACGCGATCATGCTCTTTTTCGACATCGGAGTATAAACTAAAAACTAATCTATTTACTCCTGCGGTTGCCAAATTTTTTAATGTTTCATATTGATTTTCGCAGTTACCTGATGTGTATATGCTAACATTTAGCCCATTTTTTTTTGAATATGTAACTACATCAATTATACCTTTCCATGTTAGAGGCTCTCCTCCTGAAAATGCGATTTCGGTAATTCCAATAGATAATGCATCTTCAACAATTTCAAGGCATTTTTCAATAGATATAGATAACTGATGATCCGGATTTGCGTCACTTGAACAATGAATGCATGATAAAGGGCAATTATATGTTACTTCGATTTTCATTTCATTAAGCTTAAACTTATTCAATTTGTTCCCCCTAAAATCGTGCCAGCTATTTTTAATAGTTCCGATTTACCTTTCAAAACATATGCATGAGAAGAAATACATGTTAAAGTTCCGATTAATGAATTTGTCTCGCATGAAATATATTTTAGCAAATCGCATAGTCCTAAATAATTACCATACGCTCTTTCAGTAAAGTCATGATTTCTATATACAGCTAACAAATTTATCGTTCGTTCCGATGTTGCGCTTTCTTCAACTTGAACAGTAATATAATTGAGGCAAGGAGACCCCATAAGCTTATTTAAGTCTCTATGCGGATAGGGTATTATTATTGTGTGAGCGGCACCATAATTCCTTGATCTGTTTTTTATATTATCAATAATGCTTCCTAATTGATCTATATTTCCATTTGATGTAGAATATCGTATCATTCGTTCAAAATATGTCCCCCACCCGCTATGCGCTCGTTTTCGCGACCACTTAAAGAACTTCCAATATTTCTCGTAAAATCTTGTTCTTGAAATATCATCTTTAAAAAAAGTTTTCGGAAAAATTGTATGCGCTACATGCTTAGGAGATATCAAAGTATTTTTTTTAGCAAAAGCCTCAAGTAGCTTATTATTATCACTATCAAAAAGTTTAGGGACATTTATTTGAGCAATAATATTCCAAGCTTTCCAATGATTAGCGTTTAATTCATTAATTGCTTTAGCCCAAACAAGCTGAAAAGAGTCTTCACAAATGACAATTGGTTTGTTCATTGTATTCCTCCCCTTATTGCAAAAACGTGTTTATTAAGTTCACGCTGATTGCTATCAAATAATCCATAAATTTCCTGTAATTCTACAAGTTTTTCCAATAAATTCATTATATATGGGATCTGAAATAAAAACAAGGTTCGCATAATTTGTGTATTACTTATACACGCTTCTTATTTAATATCTTCACAGGATATCCAATTTTATAGCCAATTCAGCATAATTTTCAAATTATCTAAATAAAGAAAGAACCCTGTAACCGTATTAGTTACAGGGTTCTTTCATGGTTGCGGAGGCAGGATTTGAACCTACGACCTTCGGGTTATGAGCCCGACGAGCTACCGAGCTGCTCCACTCCGCGATATTTGGTGTTTTTGTAGTATAACACAGCCGGCGGCCTGTGTCAAGCCGCCGGCTGGATTTTGATTATATTTTGCGGGTATTTTTTCGCGGTTTTTCGCGGGTAATTACAGATTTCTCGCCAAAACGTCAGGGTTTCTGCTGAATAGCAGCGCGTTTTCACGGCTGATTTTGCCCTCTTTATAGAGCTTGCTTATCGCCATATCCATAGTCTGCATACCTTCTGCAGCCGAGGAATGGACGACGCTGTCAATTTGATGCACTTTGCTGTCCCTTATAAGACTTCTTATCGCGTTGTTGACAATCATAATTTCGAAAGCCACTTCGCGTCCGCCGCCGATAGACGGAATAAGATGCTGTGAAACAACCCCCTGAAGCACCATCGAAAGCTGAACCCTTATCTGCTGCTGCTGAGCGGCTGGGAAGACGTCGATAATTCTGTCGATTGTGCTGTCGACGCCAACTGTGTGCAAGGTCGACAAAACAAGATGACCGGTTTCCGCCGCGGTTATCGCGATTTCCATCGTTTCCAAATCCCTCATCTCGCCGACGAGGATGACGTCCGGAGCCTGCCGCACAGCCGCTTTCAGCGCGCTGACATAATCCTTTGTGTCAAGCGAAACTTCGCGCTGGCTGACGATACTTTTATCATGGCGATGCAAAAACTCGATAGGATCTTCGAGGGTGAGAACATGGCAGTTGCGGTGTTTATTTATCTGGTCAACCATGCACGCAAGGGTGGTGGACTTGCCGCTGCCCGACGGTCCGGTGACAAGCACAAGACCTTTTTGCCTTCTGCAAAGGCTGATGACCGAATCGGGAATCCCGAGATCGTGATAATCCGGCAGCCCGAAAGGAACAACGCGGATAACCGCCGAAAGAGTTCCCCTTTGGACGTAAATATTCGTTCTAAAACGGCCGATTCCTTTTACCGAAAAGGAAAAATCATCGTCGCCCGACTCGCATGCGCGGTCAAATTTATCGCGCTGAGCGGTAATGTAAAGCGATTTTACGAAATTTTGCGAATCGTCCGGCGTTATTGTAATATCATTAAGCTGTTTTATTTCCCCGTCTACCTTATAGGAAAGGGGAAGCCCCGGAACGATAAAAATATCCGACGCTTTTAATTTGACCGCTTCACTGAGTACATCAAGTAGTTGCATATCTTTCTCCTATTCTCCGTTCCAAACATCGGTCGGCGAGCCGCTATACTCAAAATCTCCCGACGAAACGACCTTATATGAGGAAACATTATATTTTTCGGCGTAATCCAAAACCATTGCCAGCGACTGATTATCGGTATATTTTATTAAAATTGTTATGCCTGGCGCCGTCCCGGCATCTTCCAAAACTGCGCGCGGAAAATCCGTGGCAAGCATTGCGGAAACTTGCTCGGGCGGAATATTTTGCTCGGTGATTTTTTTCAAAATTTCCTGCATTTCGCCGTCCGCCTCATAATAGGATTCTACACTACTTGCCCACTTTTCCGCAATACGCAAATCGGCATAGGAAGTTGCGACCGAAAGCGCGGCAAAAACAGCAATGCAAAGCACAACGACCGTGACGATAATCAAAATGCCACCGCTGCCGGTTTTTAAGCTGTTTTTCATTTTTTACGCAACCCCTTTCCCGATGTTTTTCAGTTATTTTTCAATATAGCTTTTTATCTGTGTTTCAAATAAAATTGCCCTGTCCTTATTCATAAAAGGATAATCGGTCGTCCTTCTTATCGTAATTTTTGCGGAGTTTATATTCGCAAACATATCCGAAGCGACCAAAACAATATTGAATTTTCCGCCCGCCTTTACAAGATTAAAATCCTCATCGAAATTAGCATAATATGTATGTGGTCCACCCGCACTTGCAAATCCGAGCGAAGCCAAAAGCTCTTCGTCTATTTCATCCGCGGCGCGCAAAACCTCGCAAATGCTTTGGCCTTTGATAACCGCCAAATTCATATCATAAGAAAGCTCGGCGGCAACCGAAGCCCCTGCAAAAAGGCGCAGAAATATAACCGCGCAGGCGGCAAATATCACTATCGCGCAGAGTATTTCGAAGAGCTGGCGCCCGTTGCCCGTTTTGCTTTTCATAAAATTCCTTATCTCGCGGCGACGCTCGCCGATATTTTTTTCCCGGTCTCGCTTTCGATATCGATCTGAAAAAGACCATCATTGCCCAAGCTGACCTTGAACGAATTTAATTTCATCAGCTCGATTCCCGCTTCCTTCGGAAGGTTGATGCCGTTTTCCGAATAAAGCTCATAAAGGCTGTCCCCGTATTGGTAAATCTTCGTTTCGTAAACGGTGCCGTCCGCCTCGGTTTCGGTTATCGACAAAGCCCCGTCCTTTACCGAAATATTCTCTTTGTCGGCGTGGTGAATTTTGGTCGTAACATAGGCCACCGACATCCGAACGCTGTCGTTTATATGCATTTTCTCGCTGATATTGGAATACGCCCGTGCGCCCGATATTACGGTGAAAATCGCAAGGGTGGCAAAAACCATGAAGAGCGCGAAGATGCACAGCATCTCGGTATAAGATGTTTGTCTGCCTTTGATTTTTATTCCCATACGCGCCCTCCTTTTGTTATTTTGCCATTATTTTATCGGAATAACTTTTATATCCGGCATGACGTTTTCCGCAAACGCGTTATAAAAAACTATATATTTTTCCTCGTCTACAATGAGGCCGTAATGGTCTTTCAGATACTGGATATCCGGGGGATACGCCCCCTCGAGCGCGTAACATGCAATCACCGTTTTACGAACCGAATCGGTAACGCTTTTTTCAAAACCTGTTTCGCTTTTGCCCGCGATTATATTAACGGCAAAAACCGCTATGATAACAATCGCGATAAAAACAATTATGGTAAAAATCTGTTGCTTTTTCATAAATCACCCAATCGATGACATAATTCCGACAAGCGGAAGCATAACGGCGACAAGAAGCGAGCCGATTGCAAAGGATAAAACACCGATAAGAACCGGTTCGACCGAATTCATAAGTTTGTTGACGCTCGCTTCCGCCTCGTCTTCGTAAATTTCGGAGAGCTTTTTCATCGCGTCGTCGAGATTTCCTGTTTTGCTTCCGGTATTTACAACCCTTGCAAAAAGGCCCGGGAAGAGCTTTGCTTTTTCAAGCGCTTCACCGAAAAGTGCGCCGTTTCTGATATATTCGTTGCATTTTTCCACTCTTTTGGATATTTCGGGGTTCCCGACTACCGGGGTGACGAGACGAAACGCCTCTTCGGTTTGCATTCCGCTTGAAAGCATAAGCGCCATAGCCGAAGAAAATCTGCGCGCCGCATTTTTTTGCACCAAACCTCTTGTTAGCGGAAAGGAAAGCGAAAATTTCGCAAAAGTTTTTTTGCCTTTTTTGGTCGCGCCGAAGATAAACAAAATTGCCAAAATTACCGCAAGGGCAATTATTATGTAAAATATCCAGTTGCCCGCCGCCATACCGATTCGCATCATCCTGCCCGAACTCGAATCGAGGTCGCCGCCAAGCTGTTTAAAAATGTTGTAAAAAACGGGGAGAATTTTTATGACGAAAACGCCCATGACAACGGCAAGCATGACAAAAAGCGTAATCGGATATATTACCGCGCTTCGCAGGCGGCGCTGCATTTCGTGTTCTTTATCGTAAAATTCGGAAAGGCCGTTGACGACCTCTTCGGTTTTACCTGTCTGCTCGCCGACCTCGACCATACTGACCGCGTAATTCGGAAATGCGCCCGCAAGCGCCATAGCCTTTGAAAGAGCCATGCCGTTTTCACATTGCCGCGCAATTTCCTCGCATACTTTCTTCGGGCGGCCTTCGGGCATGTCCTTGCAGAAAGCGCCGATGCCGTCATAAAGAGGTAAGCCCGATTTCAAAATCATGCCGACCTGCGCGCAAAAAACAGACACTTCTCTGTGCGAGAATTTCTGGGCCATCGTTTTTCTCCTCTTTTCAAACAACTATTGCAGGCGTTTGCCTGCAATAGAATAAATTTATTTTATTAGAATTCGTAAACTTTTGTGTATGCGCCGCCATCGCCGATAAATTCGGACATACCTTTCTTGCCCTTGGAAGAAGAGATGAAGGTGGTGTCCATCATTTTCCAAGACGTGCCGTCAAAGTATACTTCGCCGGTTTTTACCCAACCGATGTCTTTGCAGTATATCTCGTTCCAAGCGTGATAAACGCCGTTTGCGGTGTATCCCGTAACAAGTTTTGTCGGAACTCCCTGCGAACGGAGCATCGCGCCGAGAAGCGAAGAATAGTCAAAGCAAATGCCCTTTTTGATTTCCAAAATCTCATCGACATTCGGAACATATCCGCTTTGAACCGTCTTTGCCTTTTCTTTATCGTAGGTGAGCAGATTGACAACGAAGTTACAAAGCATATCTGCTACTTCCCTGTCGGTTCCGCCGCCCGCCGTAAGCTCCGAGGCTTTTAAAACAGCGGTGCTTGAGGCGGTAAATTTAACAAACTGATTCGACACGAGATAAGGGGCAAATTCGTTTTTGATGTTTGCCTCGAATTCCGCCGTAAGAGCGGTTGCGTATTTCGTTCCGCTCGTGTTTTCCATAACGCGGACTTTGTATTTTCCGCTGCCGAGCTGAAGCGTGTAAACCTCGGCGGCGCCTTTGTTGCTGAGGTCATAGGTGTATTTTCCGCCGTCTTTTTCAACGATCACCTTCAGTTTTTTATCGATAGCGTTTTTATATTTTACCGTAACGTATCCATCGTCGGCGGTGGTCGCGTTTATAACCGCCTTTGCATTTTCATAGCGGTCGGCCGCGAGCGCGGGAATAGCCAAAGCCATTATCAAAATCGCCGCCAAAAGAATCATTCTTAATTTTTTCATAAAATTATACACCTCTCGGTAGTATTTCAGAAAGGCTGGCGACAACAAATATTCTTTGCTTCGATGTGCCTTTCGGGTGACAGGACGAGAGAATCAGGGCGGCATAGTCTTTCTTGCCGGTGATGCTCCAATCCGTCTTATTTACGATTTTCGTGTATTCGTAATTATATACATAAATATAATCGCCGAAATACACCTTCATGATATCGCCTTTTTTGAGCTTGTCGATATTATAAAACCACGAGCCGAAAACATCGCGGTGAGCTGCGATTACAACTCTGCCGCCCTCATCGGTCGGGAGGTCTGAAATATCATAGAGCCCCGGTCCGCTTTTAAGCGCTTTTGCCGATGTTCCGTTTTTTACCCCGGTTTTAACGCCGAGCCGCGGCACGACAAGCCGCATATCGTTGCTTTTATAATTTTTCCTGCTTGTATAAGCGATAGGGCGATACTCGTCGCCTTCATCCTCGGGCTTTTCGGGTTCTTCCGGCGATGTGTCCTCACCGCCGTCTGCCGGGCTCTCGCCATCGTCAATAATAGAACCGTCGTCGCCCTCGATCGCGGGATTTTCGGAAGTGCTGATAACCTCTTGCCCAAAGAAGAGAAAATCAGGCAGATCGTCAAGGGTGAAAAAATCTTCGCTGTCTGCTGCAATATATCCTCTGTCGTAAAGAAATGTGAATACCCCTTGATAAATTTGGCCCGCGAAGTTGAGCCAAAGGAAGTAAAGGATAAGAACAATCCCAACAGTGATAAGCAGGTTCGCGATTATTCTTCGCCGGCGCATTTTTTCGTGTCGCTGGTGTCGGTCCAACCTAAAATAGCTTCGTTGCCTTCCGAAAGAGCTTCGTCAATCAGCTTGATAAGCTCAAGCGCGCTGCGAAAATTCTGTTTTTTATTTTTCTCAAGCCACTGAACATTTCCCTGCCATGTCGCGTTCTGCCTGAACTGCACATGAATAACAAATGTTCCTTTTTCGCCTTTTTCGGTAATAAAATTCATACGCATATTTCCATTTTCCGCGGTTTTCCCGCCCGATATTTCTTTATTATTTTTAAAAGTCCTGTAATCAAATGCTTTTTGCGGGAAGTTGCGTTTGTCAAAAACCTCGTCAAGCGCATTGCAAAAAGCTATCGTGTTGTTAAAAGACAAAACTTCGTCCCCGTAATAAGGATAAATTTTGCCGCCTATTTCCGAGTTCTCGTAGCTGCTGATGCAGACAAGCAGCCTGCTCGACATGCTGGGCATCAGCGGTCTTCCGCGTATCGCCATAAATATCCCCTTTTATTTTCGCAATAAAATTCCTATAAAGAATATTATTAATCTAATTATAATAAATCTTAGTCACACGGCAGTAACAAGAGCGCCTGTTACCCGACCGGCAAAAGTTCGACTTTTACATCGCCGCCCTTGTCTTTGCTGATTTTTTTATACGTGCTTTTTATTCTGTCGACCACCATTTTGCCGTTTTCAAGCGAAAGCGAGGGAAGCATAAGCGCGTATTGCCTTGTGCTGAAGCGCGAAATAACATCGCCGCGCCGCAAGCATTTCATCATGCTTTCAAGCAGCATTTCCATCTGCGCTTCTTTGCTTTGGCTCGCAGGGCTGTCGTTTTTTATTGTCAGATTCGCAAGAAAGACCGATTGTCCGGTTCTCTCGGCGCTCCGTTTTTCGAGCAGATACATTTTCCGAAAAATTTCGTATTCGCAATAAAACGCGCCGCCGTCGGACTCTTCGTCCTCCTCCAAATCATCTTTAAGCGAAAATATATCGAGGTCTCTGCCTTTGATATTTTTGATTATTTCTTTGAATAATTCTTTGAATTCGTCGCTCGGTTTTATGCCGAGCTCTTTATAATAAAGTGCCGTTACGTATTCGTAATGAGAAAGCGCCTGCTTGTATTTTCCGGAATTTAGAAGCGCCTCTATTTTCAGAAGTTGCAGGCTTTCTTCGAAAGGATTTATCTCGATAGCTTTTGAGCAAAGCAGTTCAAGCTTTTCAAATTTGCTTTCTTCCGCATAATATGAACAAACGCGAAGAACGCAATCGATATAAACGCTTGAATAATACGCCGCTCTCGAAACAACCCATTCCTCATAACCGATTGAGCTTAAAAATCCGCCGGTATAGGCGTCAATCGCTTCTTCATAGGCTTTGATTTTTTCGGGATCATCCTCAGGCAAAGACGATGCTTTTTGATAGGAATCCTCAAAAATTTCGGTGTCTATTTCGCACGGAATTTCGCTGTTCCAGGCATAAACGCCGTTTTTAAGCGTGATAAAATCATAGTTTTCGCCGGGATCAATAGTTTCAAGGATGTTGCGAAGTCTGTAAACAAGATTTTTAAGCGCGCCGGCGGGATTTTTAATATCTTCAAATTCCCAAAGTGTCGCGACCAGCCGCTCTGAAGATATAGTCGTTCTGCGGTTGGCAATGAGATAAACAAGAAGTGTCCAAAGCTGCCTTGATCTTTTCTTGTTTGTCTCAAGCTTTTTTCCGTCGTATTCTATCGAAAAATCGCCGAACAGACGAATTTTAAAAACTTTCTTCTTCGCGACGCTGTTATTTTTCAAGCCCTCACCCCGTTTCAAAGCTGCAATAACGCTAAACCCTCTAATAACTATGTATATAATTAATTCTAATATATAATATATTTATATTAAAAGCAACAAAAAATCACAAAAAAAGTTCATCTTCTTTTACTATTTCGCTATTTGTTACCAGAAGAAAACGCCCGCTTATAAAGCGGGCGTTTTTCTTTTATCAATTTCCGCTTCGTAGTTTAATTTAACTTCGAAGCATATTCCGTTTAATTCGCGGTTTTGCTGCTTTTCGCAAGCGCAAAATCCTCTTATTTATCGGTTTCTTTTCGTTTGATGATAACGCCGGTTCCTACCGAGAGGAGACCGAGTATCGCAATCGCGGCTGCTGTCATTCCGCCTGTTTTCGGAAGGTCGGCAAGCGGAGTTTTTCCGTCATCGATATCTTCGCCGTCGCTTCCGTTGTCGCCGTTATCACCGTTATCACCGTTATCGCCGCCGTCGAGTGGAGTTTCTCCGTCGTCGATATCTTCGCCGTCGTCGCCGTTATCAATGTCTTCGCCACCGTCGAGCGGAGTTTCTCCGTCGTCGATATCTTCGCCATCATCGCCGTCGCCGTCGTCATCGCCACCGTCGATGGGAGGATTGGTATCATCGATATCATCGCCGTCATCTATCGGAGGCTCCGGAGGAATTATCGGTCCGACGCCGCCGTTATAAGGAGTTACAACGATTCTTACGATTACCTGCTCCGCGTCAGCGCCGTTGGAATCGGCAACGCGAAGGGTTACTTGATAGGTTGTTCCGAGGACTACATTTACCGGGAACAAATCGCCCGGAAGATAAGTTATTTCTGCTGTGAGATCGCCGTCTTCCGCGTCTGTCGCTCTCGGATTTGCGTCTCTCATGAACATCGCAAGGGTAAGGTTGGTTCCCTCTACATAAGCAAGCTCTATCGCCGCTGTGATTACCGGTGCGGTGTTTACATTGTCGATTGTGATTGTGACAATAACTTCTGCGGTTTCACCTCCAGAATCGGTTACGCGAACGGTTACATTATAAGTTCCCGGCTGCGGATTGCCAAAATCGAAGTTGCTCGGGAAGATGTACTGGATATCTGCTGTGAGATCGCCATCCTCCGCGTCGTAAGCAGTCGCGCCTATCGCGATTATAATATCATCGATGTTCTGCGCTTTTCCCGAATCGAAAGAAAAATAATTTCTTGCAACAGTGAGAACCGGCGCCGTATTTGTAGGAGGCGGAAGTTTGTTTATTA
Organism: Eubacteriales bacterium; assembly: GCA_031549485.1. Taxonomy (GTDB): domain Bacteria; phylum Bacillota; class Clostridia; order Oscillospirales; family Feifaniaceae; genus JAVBPR01. Next base: position 165,997 of record JAVBPR010000008.1, read on the forward strand.
TAACTGTAATTTCTTCGGTTGCTGTTGTTCCTTCGCTGTCGGTTACGCTGATTTCGAGGGTATATGTTCCGATTTGCGGATTGTTAAGGTTAAGACCGCCGAGATCGGTCACTATAATATCATCGCTGATGTCTGTTCCAAGGTAATCGGTTGCATATGCGCCCGATGCCGCGAGGATCGCCGCTTCGGTAATCGCTTTGCCTTCTGTTCCGACCACGCTTCTTTCAACAACAATTACCGGAGCCGGTGTTTCATTGACAGTCACGGTTAAGGTAAGCGTTGATGTTGCGCCGTCAGAATCGGTTACGCTGAAAATCATCGTGTAAGTTCCGGCCGCAAGGTCTGTGCCGAGAAGCGCGGTTGTCTCCGCGTCAAGTGTAATTGATGAAGTTACGTCGCCGTCTTCTTTATCCGCCGCTGTTATTCCAAGGGCAGTTAAAATATCTTCGGCAGTATCGTAAGTTGTCGCCCAAAGTTCTCCGCCGCCGACCATATTCGCGCCAGTTGCGCCTTTATAGGTAAATTCCGGGGCGTCGTTGGGACGGATGAACTTAGCTGTCGCTGTGACTTCGCCTGCCGGCATTACAAATGTTGTGGATGCCTGTGTTGATGTATGAACTATTGTATCGCCCTGTTTTACTTCCCAAGCGAAGAAAATGTCTCTTGCCGATGCCGGGGTAGCTGTAAGGGTAACGGTTGTTCCTTCTTTAGCAAGTTCCAAATCCGCTGTCGCTGTTCCGTTTCCGGAAACCGCGGTTGTGATGCCGTAGAAAGTTGTTCCAAGTGCATAGTATACATCGTAGTTGTTATAAATATTTGAGAACGAGCTTGTCGGGGTTGAGTCAACTATAAGGAGCGCGTAATTCTGCGCTTCGGTCGAACCGTCTGTCTCATCCCAAACTGATGCATATGCCGCTTTGTTGTTGCTGAATGCAGCTCTTAAAGTTTGCAAGAGATACAGTGTCGATGCATAAATTCCGCCGCCTTCATTTCCGGCAGTGTTATCAGAAATTTCAATATCGCTGAAATTTGATGCTGCGGTAGTTGCTCCGATATATGCTCCGCCGCCGTTGTTTGCTGCTGTATTTCCGCTTATTTTTCCGCCGCTGACACTCGCTCTGGCAAGATACACGGCAATCGCACCGCCGTCTTCGCCTGCTTCATTATTCAAGAAGTCGGTATCCACGGATATTAGGTCGGATTCGACATCAACGCCGCCGCCGTTTTGGCCGGCAATATTATTTTCGACAATGCTGCCGGTAATTTTCAGCACTCCGGCAAATCCGCCGCCGCCAGAACCATCAGTTGCTTCGTTGTCATGAAGATTCACATTTGTGAGATTTGCGCTTCGCGTAATATTAAATCCGCCGCCGTTGTTTGCCGCTGTGTTGCTTGAAATTTCGGAGTCTTCAATCGTTAAAGTGGCGTAGCTGTGAATACCGCCGCCGCTCGCGCCTGCTGTGTTGTCAGAAATCATTACATTGCTGATTTTGGATGTTCCGGTTAAAAATCCGAGGTATATACCACCGCCATAGTTTTCAGCGATATTCCCGCTGATTTCGCCGCCGTCATATAACAGGCTTTCGTTTGAAACATAAATACCGCCGCCGACTATAGATTCGTTATTAATAAGGTCAACATCGATAAGATCGGTCATAGTCTTTGAGAAAAGCCCTCCGCCGCAGGTTCCGGCGTAGTTGCCTTCCACATTGCATGTGCGCATAATGAGCGCATTTGCATATACGCCGCCGCCCGCATTGTGTTTTACGCTGTTGTTCGTAATGGTCGAATTTGTGATCAAAAGCGTGGCATTGCCAATTACTCCGCCGCCGTTTGTTCCGGTTTTGTTTTCTGTAATTGTGGCTCCGTCTATTGTAGAAGTCATGTCAGCGTAAAGTCCGCCGCCGAAGTTTTTAGATTCATTTCCGCTAATTTCAACATTTTCGGTGATTTGAAACGCCTGTGCACGAACTCCGCCGCCGAAGTTACCCGAATAGTTATCTTTTATCTTTACATTGTCTTTAATGAAAAGCATTGCATTTTTAACCGCGATGCCGCCGCCTGACGAAAGGCTGTTCTCGCTTTCGTTTCTGTTGTTTTCGATAACAACATTTCCCGAAATTGTTGTCGTTCCGGCATAGTTAAAAACGCCGGCGCCGTGTGATTCAGTGGGGGTAGTTGTATCCCCGCCCGCTGTTACGGTAATTCCGTTTATATTGTCTGCGATATAAGTATCGCCCGAGATATTAATGTACGTATTATTCCCGCCGCGGATGCCCGCGCCGTTGTACGGCGTCTTGTTTCCTGTGATTCTGCCGCCGTAAATATCAGCTTGAAGCTGGTAAGAACAAAGATATATGCCGCCGCCGGCAAGAGCCGATTTATTATTACTTACTGTTCCGCCGGTCATTACAAACGGCTGCGCCTGTGTTGTAGAGTAAGGAGAAACATAGATTCCGCCGCCGTAGCAACGCGCTTCGTTTTCGGTAATAAGGCCGCCGTTGAATGTAACTTTATAGCCGGACACACCGCCGCCCATACTTTTAGCGCTGTTGTTGCTGATTTCACCGTCGTGGATGATGATTTCGCCGCCACCTGCCAGCCAAACGTTGGAGGCGATACCGCCGCCGATGCTTGACGCAAAATTTCCGGTAACCACGCCGCCGTTCATAACGATTGTTCCTGTTTCTGTTCCGAGACCGCCGCCGAACTGTGCTTTATTGTTTCGTACAATACCGCCGTTCATGGCAATCATTCCGGTAGCTGTAAATACACCACCGCCTGTATAATAATCTGCAAAGCAGTTTTCAATAACCGTTCCGTCTTCGATGGCTACACTTTTTCCCGCGCTGACGCCGCCGCCGTTTTGATAGCCTATAGAATCGGAAATATGGCAATTATAAAGAACTGCATCCTTTACAAATAAGGGGCTTGAGAATTTTGATTTTACATTTGTAATTTTAAGGCCATAAACTCTTACTTTGTCGCCCATTATCCAAATGCCGCCGTAAGTGCCGTTGCCGTCAAAGGTTACGTCATTAAAATAAAGGCTGCTGTTATTTATCGAAGCTGTAATAGTTAAATGCGGTGAATTCGGTTCAGAATAAATTACTGTTCCGCCGCAAATGCTTGTAAATGTTGTAATTCTGGTGTTTGTATAACCTGTGTCAAGATACAGCGCATCAACGTCAAAATAAACCGTGTCAACGAGAGCGTTGCTAATCGCCGCTTGCCATGTTGCAAGGTCGGTTACGAGAGCTTCGTTCGGCTGAAGAGAGGTCGCTGACATGGTTTCCAGCTCTTCTTCCTCTTCTTCCTCTTCACCATCTTCTTCGATGGTATCAAGTTCGTCTTCATCGTCGCCGTCGGTCGTATCATCGCCGTCGTCTGTTGTGTCTGTTGTATCATCACCGCCGTCGGTCGTGTCGGTTCCGTCTTCAATATCGGTTCCGCCATCGGTATCGCCTGTGTCGCCGGTATCACCGGTATCACCTGTATCACCGGTATCACCTGTATCACCGGTGTCACCGGTGTCGCCTGTGTCACCAGTATCACCGGTGTCGCCTGTATCGCCAGTATCACCGGTGTCGCCGGTATCGCCGGTATCACCGGTATCGCCGGTGTCGCCTGTATCGCCGGTGTCGCCTGTATCACCGGTATCACCGATTATAGCGATGCCGCCATCTCCTGTACCGTCATCTGTCGCCAAAGCAATGCTGAAAATTCCGCTGCACGAAATCAGCATCATTATAACAACCAAGATTGAAATCGCCTTGTTAAAATTTCTTTTCATATTAACTCCCACATATTAAGTATCAAAATTTATTTAGTGATTTTTACTATAAATATTTCGCGTCCCACTCTTTTTCCGTCTTTGTAAACCGCAACGTTTACGTCGTATTCGGAAGGTTTGTTAAAATCGATTTTTTCGTATCCTGTAATTTCTACCGGAAGCGTCTCATCGTAGTAACTCACTCCCGCCGCAATCAAAAGTTCCGAAAGCGGAATTACTGTTCCTGCTTTGTATTCGATGCGGGGATTTTTCAGCGTTACATAATAGATGAAGCTTTCTGCTCCGTCTGGAAGATTTCCGCTTCCCGAATTATTTCCCGAACCGTCGTCCGTTTCATCCGGATCGAATCCGTCGGGCAAGTCGGAGAGAGGAGTCTCATCATCAAGCACGTCTTCTTCAGGTGTTTCCGGGTGGGGGCCCGGATTCTCCTGAGGTTTCGGAAGACCCGCGGCGTTGCCGCTCTCTCCCGGTATGCGTGGCGGAGATGAATTTGTACTCGCTGCTCCTCCGACTGCTGCCGAATCGGATTCTTTGATTATCGGTTCTTCCGGCTGTGTAAGCGGTGTGGTGTTATCCAGGATGTCTTCACCTGTAACATCCGGGATAACGCCGGTCATGTTTTCGCGTCTTAGTGAAGCGAAGCCGCTTACAGCGCCGACTATAATAACAGCGGCAAGTCCCGTTGATATTATCGTATTAATTATTGGATTCCCTGAGCCTTTGGAAGGATTGTTCTTCGCGGCATTCTGTGCCGCCGCGCCAACTTGCGGCGCAACCTGATTCCAAACACTGCTTCTGACTGCTTCGGGGATCGCAGTTTTCATATCTTCGAATAAAACAGAAGATAAAATTGGTAAAGTGATAGTCATCACTCCCGCCTCTTGTTTAGTTAGCTTGGCTTTTAGAATTTCTCTTGCATCAAACAAGCGTTTGCGGACTGCCCCTTCGGTGCTTTCGGTCATCTCCGCTATTTCGCGAAGCGACATCTCTTCGAAGTAAAACAACATTAGGGTGACTCGCTGTCTGTCCGACAGTTCGTCAATCGCTTTTAGCAGCTCGGTTTTTGTTTCTTTGGAAGTAAGAACATGCTCGGGAAGAAATTCTTTGTTTTCTTCGAAAAGCGAGCTATCCATTTCTTCCACTACTTCGTCAGGATTCAAGCGTTTCTGCCTGTTTAAATAGTTGAAGCATTTTGTGTAAACAATTCTGCCCATCCATTTTTGAAAGGTCTTCGGCTCTTTGAGCTCTCCGATTTTCATAAAGGCCGTAACGAAAGTATCCTGCGCGATGTCGGCTGCGTCATGCGAATTTTTCAAGACTCTGAGCGCTCTGTAATATACCGGATCAAAACCTAACCGGTAAAGTTCCTCGAACGCCGTTTCGTCTCCGCCCTGCGCTTTTTGTACAATTGTTTCTAAATCAAATTTGTTTTTCAAACTCTGCCTCACAATCCCCACTTTGCAATAGCTATCACTAAGACAATCGACTTTTAAAAATGTTACGAAATTTCCCAAAAAAATTTTTATGTTGTCAGTATATATACAATCGGTCACACAAAGGTCATATGTAAATTTTTCCCCGGTTTTTCGTAGCGTACCGCTTCCGTATAATTTAAAAGCGAGTCGCCTTGGCGACTCGCTTTTAAATATATTTGCGCAAAGATGATTTCTGCGCTTTGAAAGACAAAACAAAATTATAAAAAAGAGGGAAGCTAAAATGCTTCCCTCTTTTAAAAACGAAATTACTTTGTCTTATTCTTCGTCTTTTCTTTTTCTAAGCGCTATTCCCGAAAGCGTTATCATAGCTCCGAGAACGCCAAGCCCTGCAGCCGCCATTCCTCCGGTTTTCGGAAGGTCTGCAAGCGGGGGAGTGGTGTCGTCGATATCTTCGCCGTCATCGCCGCTATCCTTCGGAGTTTCAGGATCGGTTATATCTTCACCGTCGTCACCGCCATCGAGCGGGGTTTCAGGATCGGTTATATCTTCGCCGTCGCCGCCATCAAGCGGGGTTTTGCCGTCATCGATATCTTCGCCGTCGTCCGGGTCTTCCGGATCGGTTGTGTCGTCGCCGTCATCCGGGTTTTCCGGATCGATTATGTCGTCGCCGCCGTCATCAGGATCTTCCGGAGTTTCCGGAATAACCGGAGTTACAATCGGGGGAATAAACGGTCCGCCGCCCGAAGGTTCTCTTGTGACTTGAATTATGACCACAACATCGGGAGCGGCGTTGCCGTCCGAATCGGTAACTTTCAAAGTCACCATATAAGAAATTCCGTAAACCATTTCCTGCGGGAAGAAGTCGCTCGGAAGATATTCGATTTGCGCCGTGAGATCACCGTCCTCAATATCGTCCGCGCTCGGAACCGCGTCGCTTATAAATCTGTCAAGCGTGAGAATTGTTCCTTCAGAATAGGTAAGAACATTGTTCTCAACTTTGAGAATGGGCGGGTTGTTTTGTTTTGGAGCAAATGTAACTGTTACGGTTACCGGCGTTGCCGCATTTCCGTCCGAATCGGTTACGCTCAGTTCGATTTCATACGTTCCCGGCGCAGGATTATCCAAATCCAAGTCCGCCGGCAAACTGTAAACAATAACGGCTGTGAGATCGCCGTCTTCTATATCGTCCGCGCTCGGAATCATATCGGTTATAAATTTGTCAAGAGTTATCGCATCCCCTGCATCGTAGGTGAGCGCCGGGTTGACTACCGTAATAACCGGCAGATTTTTCGGAAGCACAACTTTTGCCGGAACGGTTACCTTGACGTCTATATAAGCATCTTCGGTCGTTATGCCATATGCCGCCGCTGTTGCACCGTCATCCGCCGTGATACGAACCGTGTAAACATTTTCATTTAGCGCAATAATTTCGCCGCTGATATGATCTGCCGGAATGACTTCGTTTACTCTGCCCGCGTCGATAAAGTATCCGACCGAAGCGGAGGCTGTAGCAAGCGCTGTCTCTATGACAAGGTCATTGGTTATGTCAACGCCTTCGCCTATTGTAGAATCACTTGCCGTTACCGTAGGCATTTCGTGAACATAAACTTTGCGGTCTATTTGCTCGCTTGCTCCCCAGTTATCGGTCGCGGTGTAGATAACGGTATGAATGCCGACCAGGTTGCAATCAGGCTCTACGTCGTATGTCGGAGTTATTTCGGTAAGAACCGCCTCTCCGGGCGCATCCGGCGCTTTAAGATACTGTGCGGTAACTCCGCTGTCGAGATCCGCTGTGTCCCAGACGCGAACGTTTAATGCCGGCGCTGTCATTTCGATTTTGCCGTTGACCTTGACCAAAACAGTTTCGCTGTCGGTATTTCCTGCAGCGTCGGTGACCGTTATGGTTACCGGATATGTTCCCGGTGTGGTGACTACTGTATCACCGTCATCATTAACTTCGGTCGGAACATTTGAAAGGTCGATATCGGTGTCGACTATCGCGCCGCCCTCGCCCGGTGTTCCTGCGACATTAAAGTCATCGGTATCGAGCTTGTCGCCTTCGTAAAGTTTTATATCATCCGCGCCTACGCTCGGAGGAGCAAGCGGGGAAATGTTGATATCGTAAGTTGCCGAAAATTCTCTGCCGTTAAAGGATTTAACAGTAACGGTTGCGGTTGTTGCACCTGCGCTGACTCCTGTAATTGTCGCAACTTTTGCGTTTGCGGTAACGGTCGCATATCCTGCATCTGCGGAAGCGCCGTAAGCTATATCGGCCGCCCATTTTGAATCGCTGATAACCGCTGATTTGTCAACACTTTGGCCTATTTTAACCGTTACATCGTTCATCGCAACATCCGGATTATAAATAAGGCCTATTCCGATATTGTCAAGATCCGCAAAATCTGTGCTTGTTCTTCCGTTTTCATCAAACGTAAAACTAAGCGGAGCAAAAGTTTGCGGGAAGTTTGAATTTTGTGTTTCGCCGACACCCGCAGCATTGCAAATTGTAAGGTCAAGCCCGCCCGCCTTATCATAATCCGGAAGATAGGGAGCTACCGTATATGCGCCGCTCGGAAGTGCAAGTTCGAAACGTCCTGTCGTTTGATTTACCGGAACATTTACGACAGTTCCGTTTACAAGCAAGTCGACGCTGCTCGGAATAGCATCTTTCGAGGCAGTAAACTTCCCGTCTATTATTCCTTTTTCCGGGGTGTCAATAAAGGCATAACCCGAAATTTTATATTGTTGATATGTGAAAGTTGCAAGATTGGAGATGCTCGGTTTCGGAATTCCGTCATAGGTGCAAGCCCCTGAAAGGAAAGAGCTTGCGCCGTTTTCAGTTCCGGCGAGATCGTCCGCCGAAATAGCGAGCGGAATATTTGCCGCTAAAAATACGCTTCCAGGAAGAGAAGGGATTTGCACCTTTATGTCGCTTACCTGCGCCCAGTCTGTAACCGCGCTTTCGTCAACCCATATTCCGCCTACTTTATAAGTCACGTTGGCAGTAATAAGATTATCTTCAAACACGATAGGCCCGCGAAGCTGCATATCAAATCCTGCTTCTTTTTGTCCTGTTTCGCCCAAAGCCGCGTAGTCTATCATTTCGCCTTTTTTCGGAATATGATAAATCGCTTCATAACCTGTAACCGCTATAGTTCCGCTGCTTATGGTTGTTCTTGCAGAAAGCTTATTTATATCTTCCCCTTTAAAATTAACTGTTCCCGCAACAATTCCGCCGTTTAGCGCAGGATAAAGGGTGATTCCGGAAGTGGTCGAAATAGTTACGTTTAAAGACGGAGACTGGAGCGGATAATAATAGCTTCCTGCGGTGCTTCCGGTAAAGGGATCTGCAACAAACACCCTCATATCGGACACAAACGGTAATAAATAAGGCTCCCTTTCCGAATACCAATCGTCATGTGTGAAAAGCCACGAATAATCGGTCCACGCGCCGTCAAATACCGGCGTGTTTCCTGTCTTTGCGTCACTGAGCGCTCTTAAGGTGACAGAATATGTTCTTCCTTTTGAAAGAAATAACGTAGTCGGATCGGTCGGATTTGTGATTATCAAATATGTCGCGCCGTCTTTTATCACTTGCTCAACATTAGGATCGTTTCCCGCATAAACAAAATTTTTGTTTAGCTTTAAAACATATTTTATTCCATTAACTAAAACGTTGTAATTGTATCCTGCAAAGTGGTCTTTGATATTTACTTTAAATTCTCCGCCTTGCGATGATGATGCCGGCGCTGTAAGCAGCGAATTAGTAAGGTAATCCGCATAGCTGTCTTTTTGGAAATAAATTTCCGCAGTACCTCTTCTTGCAAATTTTATCGGGTTTGCAGCGGCAGGAACCGCATTTTTTGTGCTTTCTCCATCCGCTTTGAAAGTCGCATTAAGAGAATATGTTCCTTCTGTATAATGTTTTATAGGCTCGCCGTCAGAACGAAAATTCCGCTCACTCCTGCTATTGAAAATAAATCCTTCGTAATTGCTTGAATACGAAAAGGTATCAAACACCAATTTAAATTCTGTTAAGCACTCATCACTTGCAAAATTGCTGTCAAAATCTATTAACAAACTAATTTCTAATGTTTTATTCCCAAGATCAATTTCACGGTATTCATCATTTAGATTTGTTTTATAAAGCATCTTACCGCCCGTATAAGCAATCTTGGAACACATATAACCCGATGCAAAAGTTTCGATTGCTTTGTCATTTTTAAACTCAAATTCAACATTTTTGAATGTTTTAGACACACCTGTGTAACTGCTGGTGGTATTAAATGCAACATATGCGTTCTGTCTATCGCTATCACCGGCCAAAAGTAGCGGTTGCGGATATCCGTAAGTTGTGATAGTGAAATTAATATTTTCCGGGTATATTTCGATCTTTGCAGTAGCGGTATGCCTATCAACTTTGACAGTAGTCGCGAGGTCGACTCCCGGATAATTTGCGCAATCGTCATTTAGTAATGTAAATTTAATTTCTGAAATTGTTTTTTGTGTAATTCCGCTTTTTGCCCGATAAATTAAATCATACTTGCTGCGAATAACGCCGTCCGGATATTCTATTTTTATCTGATCTGTATAATTTCCCTCAAAAGTATATTTTGTAATATCGTAATATCTATCTGAACGAATAGTGGCTCCTACCGCTTCTTTCCATATACCGTCGGCAAAATAATATACTTTGCGATTCAGCGACTGGGTGTCATAATCTTTGTCGTTTTGAATGATAATACCGCCTAAAGCTAAGTTTTCATCCGATTCAACATAGACAGTGCCGTCTTTATGCTCGTTGCATACTGCATCGGCATCATCTTGCATTTCGATTCTAAATATGTTGCTTGAAGTTTCAAGCTCATATCCGGAAAGGATTTTTGTTCCGGGTTCATTGACATAAATATTAGCTCTGTCAATTAAGCTAAATTCTTGGGTTTCCGCCCGTATTGTATTAATTTGATAAGAATGGACGCCGTCGGCGGAAGTGTAGCTGACTTCTGCCGGAAGACTTTCATATAACTTGCCGGGAGTAAGTTCTTCTCCGTTTTTTAATTTCAAGGTAAGCGGCAGACGGAAAAGGCCTTTATAGGACCCATAACTATTACTTAGCTTATGCGGCCAGGTTCTTATCGTCCATTTATAAAGTTGCGAAAGCGGCGCTAAACCTGTGCTTTTTTCTAAAGACGCATAAGTATTGTTATCAATCAAAATGTAATCATGACCGTCATCGTCGGTATGTACTGTTAGATCGCTGGTTGTTAACCCGTCAGGCAGATACACTTTTATCTGCGGAGCCCAGAAAGGATTATGTGTCTCCGGGATATCAAAGAAAAGATATGATTTTCGTTCATAGCCGTTGGAGTCGGTTCCGTTGGTATTGCCATTTTTATTTAATTTAAGCGTTGAGTTTTTTTCAATCGGATCACTGCTGTTAAACGTTTCGGTTCCAAGTTGTGTAGCGTACATGAAATAAGCTGCGGGAATAATTTTTTCGGTATTATATTGCCTTAGAATTATCGGATAACTTACCGTTTCTTTTTCCCCGAGATTGGTTGTTTCGGTAGCTTCAAAAGCAACCGGCCGGTTGTTTCTTATTGCGCCGCCAATGAGCAAATAGTCATATAAACGCGTATTAAATCCAAGCGTTACCGGATTGTCACACATATCATCGAAATATATTTTTGCCTGCCAGCATCCTGTGCCCTCTGCACGGTAGTCAATTTTTGTAATTCCGGCCGGAACAATATTTAATTTATCAAATACAAATCCGCTCGGAGCAACAAAAGTTACAACGCGCGAAAGCTCGCCCTGCGTAGGAGTGTAAGATATCGTTGTTGTGAATGTTATTCCGTTCGGCATATTCTGATCGAAATACGCCCAGTCAAAATCATTCGGATCAGCTTGTGGGCCTAAAGTTGCAAGGTCGCTGTCTATTGTAAGATTAACCGAAGAAATTCCGAAACCGAATGCGTCGAGGTCTTCTTCCTCTTCTTCATCGCCTTCTTCATTATCAGCTTCTTCATCATCAGCTTCTTCGGTGGTGTCAAAATCAGAATCGTCATCGGCCGGTTCATCGGCCGGCTCATCGCTCGGTTCATCGCTCGGTTCATCGGTCGGCTCGTCGCTCGGTTCGTCGCTCGGTTCATCGCTCGGCTCGTCGGCCGGTTCATCGCTCGGCTCATCGCTCGGCTCGTCGCTCGGCTCGTCGCTCGGCTCATCGGTCGGCTCGTCGCTCGGTTCGTCGGTCGGCTCGTCGGCCGGCTCGTCGGCCGGATTATCTCCCGGCTCGTCGCCGTCCACGGACGGTCCATCCGTAATCACGATATCGGTATCATCGGCCGCAATCGCGCTAATAGGCAGCATTGCGGATACCATAAGCACCGCAAGCAGAATTGCTATTCCTCTTTTAAGAAAGTTGTTTTTCATTTTGCTCATCTCCTCTTAAACTATTCGAACGGCGAAAAATTCGCGTTCTATCATTTTTTCGCCGTCATAAAGCGCAATTCCGATTGCATACTCGGATATGCGATTAAAGTCGATTTTGTCGTAACCTGTTATAACAAGTTTAAAGCTGTTCGGTTTAATCGTTATTTTCGCGTCTTCGCAAATCTTTTCGATAGACACCGTATTTCCTTTTTTATAGGATACGAATAATGATTCCACCGTAATATATTTTTGGAAACTGCTTCCTGTATTTCCGCCTGGATTTGTTCCGGTTCCGTTGCCGGGTTCGTTGCCGCTGCCGGTTCCGTCCGGGTCTGTTCCGGCAGGAAGGTCATCGAGGGGAGTGTTTTCATCCGGGATATCCGTTTCATCATCAGGTGAACCGTTTCCGGTATTAGATGACGGCAAATCCGATTTCTCCGGTAGGTCGGGGTTAACGTTCGAGTGTGGGGCGCTCGAATTATCATCCGTTCCGTTCGGTGTTTCAGGCTCTTCCTCTTTGTCCGTACCTGCCGGAGCTTTTCCGGTGGTTTCCGGGTTGCTCGGCTGATTCGGTGAAGGTAAATCCGATAGCGGAACCTTCGAACCGATTATTTCTTCCAGATCAAAGTCCTCTGTGGGGGAAGAGCCTTGACCGGAGAAAAAATTAACGCCGATAAACAACGCCGTTATAATAACCGCGGCGACAGCCGCATTTACTATACGCTTGACTATTGATGCTTTTGCAGGATTTTGCGCCGAACCGTTTTGCGAAAGTTTTGCCGACGCTTTTTCAAGGAAGGGTTCGAATTGCTCGCACGCCGAGGCTTTTAATTCCTCTGTCACCGCAAGTTTCATGTCGTCCTTAAAAATAATTGATAATAACGGCAGTGCTATGCTGAACACCTCCGATCCCTGTTTTTGAAGCTTTGCTTTCAGCATCGACCGCGCGTCGTGTAATCTTTTACAAACGGCCGATTCGCTGATTTCTGTAATTTGCGCTATTTCGGGCAAGGAATATCCTTCAAAATAATAAAGCATTACGATAAGACGCTGCTTTTCTGTCAGCCGGTCTACCGCGTCGATTACCTGCTTCCTGCTTTCCGCCGAGGCGAGAACGCTCTCCGGCAGAAATTCTTCGTCGGCATTAAAAGAAAAGTTTTCGTACTGCTCAAGTTCGACAGTCTCGACCTTATCTTTTTTCATGAAGTTCAAGCATTTTGTATAGACAATTCTGCCTATCCATTTTTTGAACGCCGCCGGTTCTTTCAGTTCTTTAAGTCGGTCAAACGCGGTTATAAATGTCTCTTGCGAAATGTCAAACGCGTCATGCGGATTGCGAAGAATTCGGAGCGCCATGTAATATACCGAATCCCAACTTTCGCGGTAAAGTTCGCCGAGCGAAAGTTTATCGCCGCACTGAGCATTTGAAACCGTTTTGGCCCAGTCAAATTTATTATCCAAGATATCCCCCACACTTTCGGCGCATTTACTGCGCTTGATATTATAGACAAAGATTTTCGGGGTAACATTACCCCCGAAAGCAAAAATTTTTCAAAAAATTTTCTTCCAATATAATTGCATCTTTTAATATTATAAGAACACATTGTCACGCCGCGGCAACACAAATAATAAATAATAAAAACGGCCGCTGTTTCGACCGTTTTTATTGTTAGTTATGTATTTAATCATAAAAAGACAACTGCCAAAAAGTCCCCACGTCTTTTTGACAGCTGCCGCTTTATCTCCGGAAGAACCGGATTAACACCTTCATTATTACAGAATCCGGTCACACGACGGTCACATTTTTTGCGGATTTTGAAGAAGATTGATCTCTTTTGCTTTTTTACGCTCTGTTTTTCGTTTTTTTCTTGTAAAACAAAAATATGAAAAATATCACAAAGCACAAAAAAGCGATTATTTTAGCGTAAATCCGAAGTTTTGCAAAAAAGGGTGGCATTTTTTTTGGTATTCTGATATAATTTTATCCGCTTATGAGATATAAAAAAATATATATAAATGATGGAGGACTAAGTATGAGCAAGTATGTTTACCAGTTTTCTGAGGGCGATGGCTCGATGAAAAATCTGCTCGGCGGCAAAGGCGCAAACCTCGCCGAGATGACGAAAATGGGACTTCCGGTTCCGCAGGGCTTTACAGTTTCAACAGAAGCCTGCACACGCTACTATGACGACGGAAAGAAAATCGCCGCGGAGATCGAGGCGGAAATCTACAAGAACCTCGAAGAGATGGAGAGAATCAACGCAAAAAAATTCGGCGATCCCGAAAATCCGCTTCTTGTTTCGGTTCGTTCGGGCGCACGCGCTTCGATGCCGGGCATGATGGATACCATCTTGAACCTCGGTCTTAACGACGTCGTTGTCGAAGGCCTTGCAAAACTTACAAACAATCCCCGCTTTGCATACGATTCTTACAGAAGATTTATCCAGATGTTCTCTGACGTTGTTATGGAAATTTCGAAAAAGAGATTCGAAGTTATCATCGACGAGCTTAAAGAGAAAAAAGGCGTAAAACTTGACGTTGAGCTTAATGTTGAAGATATGAAAGAGCTTGTTCGTCTTTTCAAAGATTTCTACAAAAAAGAAAAAGGCGAAGATTTCCCGACCGATCCGCGCGTTCAGATGATCGAGTCTGTTAAAGCTGTTTTCCGCAGCTGGGACAATCCCCGCGCTAATATCTATAGAAGAAACAACGATATCCCGTACAGCTGGGGCACCGCCGTTAACGTTCAGGCGATGGTTTTCGGCAACATGGGTGATACATCGGGAACCGGCGTTGCTTTCACAAGAAACCCGTCAACCGGCGAAAAGAAACTCTACGGCGAATTTCTTATGAACGCTCAGGGCGAAGACGTTGTTGCCGGCATCCGCACACCGCAGTCGATCGACCAGCTTAAAGAAGTTATGCCGGCTGTTTACGAGCAGTTTGCAAACATCGCAAACACCCTTGAACAACACTACAAAGATATGCAGGATATGGAGTTTACCATCGAAAACAGCAAGCTCTATATGCTTCAGACAAGAAACGGCAAAAGAACTGCAGCTGCGGCTCTCAAAATCGCCGTTGACCTCGTTGCCGAGGGCATGATCGACGAAAAAGAAGCTGTGCTCCGCGTTGATCCGAAACAGCTCGACAGCCTTCTCCATCCGCAGTTCGAAACTTCTGCTTTGAACGCCGCCGCTCCGATTTCGGCCGGTCTTCCCGCATCGCCGGGCGCCGCTTGCGGAAAAGTTTACTTCTCTGCCGAAAGAGCTGTTGAAGCTCATGGCGCAGGCGAAAAGGTTGTTCTTGTTCGTCTCGAAACTTCTCCCGAGGACATCGAGGGCATGTACGCTTCAGAGGGTATCCTCACAGCTCGCGGAGGCATGACATCACACGCTGCCGTTGTTGCCCGCGGAATGGGGACTTGCTGTGTTGCCGGTTGCGGTGACATCGTCATGAAAGACGAAGAAGGCTATTTCCTTATTAAAGACACAAAAATTGCCGAAGGCGATTACATTTCGATAGACGGCTCGACAGGCAATATCTATATCGGCGCTATTCCGACCGTCGAGGCTTCTATTTCCGGCGATTTCGACACATATATGCAATGGGCCGACAAATACAGAACCCTTAAAGTCCGCACCAATGCAGACACACCGCACGACGCTGAAGTTGCCGTTAAATTCGGCGCTGAGGGCATCGGCCTTTGCCGTACAGAGCATATGTTCTTCGACGCGGCGAGAATCCCCGCAATGCGCGAGATGATAGTTTCAAAAACTACAGAACAGCGCGAAAAAGCGCTTGCAAAACTTCTTCCGATGCAGCGCTCCGACTTCGAGGGCATCTACAGGGCGATGAAAGGCATGCCGGTTACAATCCGCTTCCTTGATCCCCCTCTCCACGAATTCCTTCCGACCGCAACCGAAGATGTTAAAGCGCTTGCCGCCGAAATGGGCATGACATTCGACGAGCTCAAAGAGACTATCGACAGCCTCCACGAGTTCAACCCGATGCTCGGCCACCGCGGATGCCGCCTTGCAGTTTCTTATCCTGAAATTGCGGCAATGCAGACAAGAGCGGTTATCGAAGCTGCTATCAATATTAACAAAGAATGCGGATATAACATCGTTCCGGAAATCATGATTCCGCTTGTCGGCGAAATCCGCGAGCTCTCTTTTGTTAAATCGACAGTTGTCAAAACAGCTGATGAAGTTATCAAAGAAAACGGCGCTACTCTCAAATACATGGTCGGCACAATGATCGAGGTTCCGCGCGCTGCCGTCACAGCCGACGAAATCGCCAAAGAGGCAGAATTCTTCAGCTTCGGCACAAACGACCTCACACAGATGAGCTTCGGCTTCTCGCGCGATGACGCGGGCAAGTTCCTCACCGACTACTACGAGAATAAAATCTTCGAATTCGATCCGTTTGCAAAACTCGACCAGACAGGCGTCGGCAAACTTGTTGCCATGGCTGCAAAACTCGGCCGCGAGACAAGACCGGAAATCAAACTCGGTATCTGCGGCGAACACGGCGGCGACCCGTCCTCGGTTGAATTCTGCCACAACGTCGGTCTTAACTACGTTTCCTGCTCGCCTTACCGCGTGCCGATAGCAAGACTTGCCGCAGCGCAGGCAGCTATCAAAGCAAAATAATTTCAGTACAATAATAAAAAGAAACTCGCCTTTCGGCGAGCTTCTTTTTATTCCGCCTACGGCGTCTCATTAAGCGGGCGACGGCGAGATATTAGGACCAGATAACCTCAGGAGTAATATTGATTAAGCACAACTTTTTATTCCTCCTACGGAGTCTGATTAAATATACTCAGCAAGAATAATAAGAACGGTAATCCTTATGAATAAGGTTTCAGCTAAATATTTAAAAATTTTTTCTCGCTTTACTTTCTGTTGTCTTTAACCTTGATAACAATCCGAAATTGAAATTCCGGTATTTCGTCGAGATTGCGGCTGTTGATTTTTGCATTAAGTATATTTTCGTGTCCGAAATAAAGCAGGGTGCTTACATAGCTGTTCTTTGCTTTCGGGATATAACCGAGCTTAGTTTCGCCAAAATAAATCGTAACCGCTTCGGGATCATACGGGTTATCAGATTCCACAACAAGCGACACAGGCGTTCCCAGTTGTAGCTTATCAATTACGTCAAGCCCGTCATAATAAGCAAATCCCGCGATATGGCAGTCCATCAGATTTTGGCTTCTTATATACATTAAAATCCCTCCTTGAAAATTATTCTTTCTTTTCTATTCACAGCATAACAAATCAAGTGTCCAATAAACCGGATTTATTTAGGAGGAAAAACGACTCTCGGCGAGTTAATTAGAGCTTGCTTTTTATGATTCGCCGTTCTCAATTTTCTCCGCCGCGCTCGTTTAAGCAGTCGCCGTAGGCGGAATAAAAAGAAGCTCGCCGAAAGGCGAGCTTCTTTATTTATGATGCAATTTAGTTTTCTTCCATTTCGGAGAGCAGGTTTTTGCAAAGGAAAATAATAAGCAGCGAAACGAGGATATTTACGGCGCAACCCGCGATAATTCCGCCGATAAGCATGTGCAGTTTCAGATAAAAGAAAAGAATTGCCGCGCCGGCAGGCGCAAACAAAAGGAAAAATAAAACTATTCCGACAAAGCGAAGCGGCGATTTATTGCCGACAACATGACCTGTCATTCTGAGAAATAAAATATCCGAAGCGACAAAAAGCAGTCCCGCCGAGGCAAACAGCGGAATAAGACTTATTATCATCCCCGGGCTTTGCTCAAAGGCTATGCCTGTCGCCGTCACGATGACGATACCGTCGGCGACAAATTTCAGCACCGACGGCGCCGCGGCACAGATAAGTTTTGTAAACGCGCGTCCCGGCATCATATAAATAAACGGCTTTGAGATTTCTTTCGTCCAAAGCCCTTGCGCGGTAAAGAAAATGCTGAGAGTCAGCCCCATAATAAGAGCGTTTATAAATTCTGCGTCCTGCGCTTTTGTCATAACGATTGCAATCACCGTTATAACTACGGTGAAAAGGTCGATAAAATACGGATTTTTTCGCCTATACTCGGCAAGCTGACGGAAAAACAGTGCGCGCTCGCCCCTGCCGTGTCCGATTCCCCTTGTTTTGCCCACGCCCTGCATGGTAGAAAACGCTTCGAGCATGCTCATAAGACTCATGCGGCTGCTTACGGCATCGGCTTTGGCCTCCGCTCCTTCCTCCGCGTCTTCATAATAATCGCAATCCGCTTTCGCGATTGCCCAATATATTCCGGCCGTGCCGAGCGCGGTCAGGACGAAAAATATACCCGCAAGCGCATATTGCCCCGCAAACGCGCGGAACACCATGCCCTTTATCCAGCCGAAAAACGGGAAATACTCCATCGCGCCGGAGGAAAGCGCAGCGACAATTGCCGAAAAAACGCTTTTGCCCGAAAAGTATTCCGCCGCGCACAGCCCCGCAGGGACTAAAACAGCAAGAATTACAAGGCTTTTCCCGATAATTTTAAGCTTTTTCGAGCGGCTGCAAAATATATAGGCAACCATCGAAATCAGCTGGGCAATAACCAGCGAAAAAATTATCGCGGCGGTAAAGAACGCTATCGCAGACGGCGCAAGACCGAGCGTTGTGTGGAAGTAATTTGCAAATCCGCAAATGCCTATCGAAAAAACAATAGTAATCCCGAGTTGGCGAAGCATTCCGAAAAGCAAAATTTTCTTTGGTGAAATCGGCGTTGGGAAAAGAACGCCGACATCCGACATCTTGAAAAAAGTCGTCGCGCTTGAAAAGCCGCCCCAAATAACCAGCGCGCCGAAACAAAGGCAAACAACAAAAATCATCGCGCCGAAAACCTCGGTTTTATCTGCCGTACTTAGCAGCGGAATGAACTCCGACAGGTCTATCGTGGCGCGGAAGCTTAGGACAAACAGCAGCACGAAAACATATATTGCCGCAAGAATGAGAACAAGCGCCAAAGGCCGGCGCAAGAAGCGCTTTAATTTATTTTTCCAAAGCGTCAGCCCCAAATACAGCAGCGGGCTCATTCTGCTTCCCCCTCGGTCACGGCAAAGAAAAGCTCTTCTAAATTCTCGCCTTTTTGAGCTATCTCGTCGCGGGTGCGGTTTGCGAGAATTTTGCCGTTTTTAAGAATATGAACCGAGTCCCAGTATTCTTCAACGCTGTCGAGAATATGTGTTGAAATAAGAACCGCCGCGCCGCGGGATTTCAGCTCGCCGAAAATCTCCTTGACCTGTTTGATTCCGTGCGGATCAAGCCCTATCATCGGCTCGTCGAAAAGCACCATTTTCGGCTTCGGCAACAGCGCGCAACATATCGCCGTTTTTTGTTTCATGCCTTTGGACATCTCGGTGGTGAGCTTATCCTTTGCGTCGGTCAGGTCAAACCTGGCGAGAAGCGCCTGCGCTTCCTCTTTCCAATTATCGAGCTTATATGCCCGCGCGATGAATTCGAGATGCTCCCAAACGGTCATCATCTCATAGAGATTCGGCAGTTCGGGGATATATCCGAGGATTTGTTTTGCTTCGGACGATTTGTTTTTAAAACCGCCTATCGTTATCTCTCCCTCGTAGCGAAGCAGCCCCGCAATCGACTTTATTATAGTCGATTTGCCCGCGCCGTTCGGCCCCGCGAGTATCGCGATTTGCCCCTGCCCGACTTCAAACGAAATATCGTCGTTGGCAAGCTGATTCCGATATTTTTTCGTAACATGGCTTACTTTCAGCATTCTTTTGCCTCCGTGATGAGAATTTTATTTTTTGATAATAAATTTGTGATAAACCCAAAACATAATGACCGCGCCGCCGAAAATAATCAGCCAATCCCACCAGTTCATAAAGCCCCTCCAAAATTTTGTGCATTTTATGTTACTGATTTTATATGATTCCGCATTCCCGCGCAATCTTTTTTATTCCTCCTACGGAGTCTGCTTAAATGTGCTTGGCAATATTATTAGGAACGGCGAATCTTAGGAGGCAAGCTAAATTAAGCGCTGGCTTTATTATTTTTTATTTCGCCTACGGCGACTGCTTAAATATGCTTGGCGAGAAGATTGAGAACGGTGAATCTTAGAAAGCAAGATTTATATGACTCTGCAAAAAACAATATGAATTTCAAAAGCAAAATTTATTTGGCAAAATACCTTGACAGGCGAAGTAGTGTGTTGTAAGATGTAATCAATCTGAAAAGGGAGGCGGTATTTTGTCAATAACGGCAGACCTTCTCCGCGGACATACCGAAACGATCATTTTGGCGCATCTTTACGCGCATGAAAGTTACGGATACGAGATAAATAAGGCCATTCTCGAAAAAAGCGGAGGAAAATTCGAACTAAAGGAAGCAACTATTTACGGCGCGTTCCGCAGGCTTGAAGAAGCGGGAATGATTGCCTCTTATTGGGGAAACGAAGAAACAGGCGGCGCAAGGCGGCGCTACTATGTCATCACCGATAAGGGCAGAGAGGCATACCGCGGAAATATCGCGGAATGGAACGAGGCAAAAGAAATAATCGAAAAACTTGTAAAAATCGCAGGGGGAAAAAATGAACGATAAAATTCTTATTTATGTGAAATCTCTTTTTAAAGACGCTCCGAGAACCCAAAGAATCAGCGAGATCGAAGAAGAGCTTCTCTCGAATCTGAATGATAAATATAACGACCTCGTCGCTTCCGGCAAAAGCGAAGCGGACGCATACGAAACGGTTGTCGCGAGCGTCGGCAATATCGACAGCCTGATTGCGGAAGAAGACAATTTTGTTGAAGATTATAAGAAAAAGCAAAAAGAGAAAAAACTTATCGGCACATTCTCCTCCTCCTTTTGGCTTTTGACAACCATTGTTTATTTTCTTGTCAGCTTTTTATTTAGCTCCTGGGAATACAGCTGGATTATTTTTGTCATCGCCGCCGCGCTTAATTCTGTTTTCGTGTCGATTATAACCAAAAAGGTTCAGGTCGGCTCTATAATTTGGCTTTCGGCGGTTGTGCTATATTTAATACTCAGCTTCACAACAGAAAAATGGGAGATAACCTGGCTTGTCTTCCTCGCGGCGGCGGCACTTCAGCAAATCCTCCGCCTTGTTAAACTTTGGAGGGAATAATGAAAAAGACGCTTATCGGCATCATGATTGCATTTTGGGTGATTGTATTCGTGCTTATCGGGATTGTCGCCTATTCGGCAATAAGCGGAAACGAAATCATCCCGGGAACAGGAAATATTTTTGATTTTGGCTCTGAAAAGGTGAAAACGCAGGAGATTCCGGCCGCGCCGATTACCGAAATCATTGTTGAAGCAAACAGCATGGGGATAAAATTTATCGAGGCGGAGGGCGACGACATTGTTGTCACCCAGTTCGGCAAAAAAAGCACCGCCCCCGAAAATTTATTTACATACACCGTCGAAAATGGCGTTTTGCATATTGACGCAAAGCGAAAGGGCGAATTTTTCGGGCTTAACTTTGCCTCGGAAAACTTGTTTATCGAGCTCCCGCTTCGCTTTAACGGCAAGGTCTTTGCAAACGCACTTTCGGGCGGAATAGAATTTGACGATGAGTTCCGTTTTACAAGGCTCGAGGCGAGAACAAACTCGGGCGGCATTCGCATAGACGACAAAATTTCCGCTTCGGAAGATATTTTGCTGCGCGCAACTTCGGGCGGAATAAGGGTAAACGGTGAAATGATCGCAAAAACGGCGACCGTTAATACAAATTCGGGCGGAATATCTATCGAAGCTATTTTTGCGGATGATTTTGAAATAAACGCGACTTCGGGCGGCATTTCAATCGGAGCGCTCGGCGGGGGCGGCAGTATCAAAACAACTTCGGGTAGCATTCGCGCGGAAATCGAAAAAATCGGCGGAGACATTTACATTAATGCGGTTTCAGGCGGCATAAGGCTATCGGCAGACGATGATATTTCATTTAAATTTGAGGGAAAAACAACCAGCGGCAATATTTCGGCCGACTTTGCTCTCGATTTTGCCGACAAGGAGAAAAACCGGGCTTCCGGTACATACGGAAACGCGCCGGTTCACACGATTCACGCCTCGACCTCATCGGGCGGCATAAGCGTGGAAAAAGACTGATTTTACGCGAATTAGAGGCAAAAGAAGCCGGACGGAAAATTATCCGTCCGGCTTTTATAATCCGCGCAGAAAACGGCATATCGCCGTTTTTGCTGCAAGTCCTTGCCGCGCGCTATTTATTCATATCTCCGATAATTTTCTTTGAATCCTCAACGCAACCCTCGCAGGAGCGGAAATGCTTGCCTTTAAGTTCTGTGCAGAGAAGCGATTTATTCATATTTTCGAATGTTTTTTCAAATTCGGCGTTTTTTTCGCCGGCGCGGTAAAGGTCTGCTTTATCCACTTTGCCGTTCTTCGCCCCGAGCACAATTTGGGCGGCGAGAATGGCGCCGCATTTTATCGCGCGCCCGCCTCCGAGCGGCGCGCCGATTTCCATTGCCTCCGCTTCGGAAAGCCCCGTTTCTTTCAGATACGCGCAAAGCACTTTTTGCGCGCAGTTTTTCGGTCTTGTTTTTTCGGGCATTTTTGCCTCCGCATCATTTTTGTCTATTATATCACGAAGCATACCGTAAAATAAGCAGAATTTTTCAAAAGCGCGGCGGGCAAAAGCCGCGCAAAATCTGCTATAATCAAAAACAAAACTCTTGCCGGGATTCGCCGATTTTCTTCCCTCTCTGAAAATATTTAAGCAGTCGCCGTAGGCGGAATAAAAAAACGGAATAAAAATGAGCGATGTAAACATCGCTCCGCAACTTTTTATCTTTGCCGGAATAAAATATGTGCTTCTTATTTGGGTTTGCCGTTCTTAATACCCTCGCCGAGAATATTTAGGCAGTCGCCGTAGGCGGAATAAAAAATTACCAAACCCTTGCGCCATCAATATGAATGAAGCGGACCTCCTCGTAAAAATAGCCTGACAGCGGCTTATTGTCAACATCAAAAGTATGCGCGGCGACGAGGATTTCCGAGGGCGACGTTCCGCCGACCTCCACAATTATCGGGCTGTGTCCGAAAACCGCGCCGCCAAAACGAAGCTGCGCGATATCACCCGGCATAACCTCTTCAATTCCGACCTCGCGGCCAAACGGTCCGACGCTCTCGTTTTTCACCAAAAACGAATAAAGAAATTCCACCCCGCTGAAAGACGGCGACCGGCTATTCAGGCTAACATAAAACCAGCCCTTTACTCGCTCGTAATTCATCACTCCGCAGCCCGCAAAAAGGCATTGCGACGCAAAATTTGTGCAGTCGCCGCCGAGACTTTCAAAATTGTAATACCGGGGGTTTCGAAGATACGCCCACCGATGCGCATATTCGACCGCCGCCGCCCTGTCATATTCCTTAAATCTCATCCGCCGTCCCCCTCTATTTTACTAATGCATTTTATGCGAAAATCGGGGAAAATATATTAAATTAAAACTATTGCGTTTCGCTATTATTTATGGCATACTTATCATATTTCCATTTGGGGTGAAAGGAAGTGTTGTTAGTGCCCGAAAACAAACTCACATTATATGGCTTTAACAACCTCACAAAGACTCTTAGCTTTAACATTTACGATATTTGTTACGCTAAAAGTGAGAGGGAGCAAAAAGACTATCTCGCCTATATCGACGAGCAGTATAATTCCGAAAGGCTTACGAAAATCCTGTGCGACGTTACCGAGATTATCGGCGCGCACGTTTTGAATATCTCGAAGCAGGACTACGAGCCGCAAGGCGCGTCGGTCAACGTTCTTATTGCCGAGCGCGGACTTGAACCCGAGGATATCGACCAATCCTGTAACCAGGGCAAATACGCTGAAACCGTTCACGCCCACCTCGATAAAAGCCACGTTACGGTTCATACTTTCCCCGAATCTCACCCAGACAACTCGATATCCACCTTTCGAGTTGATATCGATGTTTCGACCTGCGGAAAAATTTCCCCGCTTAACGCCCTTGACTATCTTATCGGAAGTTTTGATTCCGATATTATCATCACCGACTACCGAGTTCGCGGATTTACCCGCGATATCGAGGGCAAAAAATTCTTTATGGATCATAACATCACCTCAATTCAGGATTATATAGACACAAAAACCCTTACAAAATACGACGCTATCGACGTTAACGTATATCAGTCCAACATTTTTCACACGAAAATGCTTATAAAGGATATCGAGCTGCAAAACTATTTATTTAATAAAGATGTTTACGAAATTTCGCCGAAACAGAGGCTCGAGATATCCGATAACCTGCGCCGCGAAATGATAGAGATTTTCAGCGGCGCCAACATCTATTGATGGGCGACCAGAGCCGCGCGCCGCTTTATGAGGCTATGCTGCGGCACCGCGCGAACCGCGTCGTCCCGTTTGACGTGCCCGGCCACAAGGGCGGACGCGGAAACGAAGAACTCACGAATTTTTTGGGGATAGATTGCCTTAAAGCGGATGTAAACTCTATGAAACCGCTCGACAACCTATGCCATCCCGTATCGGTTATAAAAGAAGCGGAAGCGCTTGCCGCCGAGGCTTTTGGCGCGGCGCACGCTTTTTTCATGGTGGGCGGCACAACCTCATCGGTTCAGTCTATGATTATGGCTGCCTGCAAGGCGGACGAAAAGATAATAATGCCCCGCAATGTCCACAGAAGCGCTATAAACGCTCTTGTCGTCTGCGGGGCTGTTCCTGTTTATGTAAATCCCGGCTTTGACGACCGCCTCGGTATTCCGCTTGGAATGAGCGTGGAAGCGGTGACGCGCGCAGTTGCCGAAAATCCTGACGCAAAGGCGATTTTGGTCAACAACCCTACCTACTACGGCATTTGCAGCGACCTTTCAGCGATAGCGAAAATCGCGCACGACGCAGGCATGCTTCTGCTCGCCGACGAGGCGCATGGAACACATTTCTATTTTGGCGACGGGCTTCCTCCTTCCGCGATGTCGTGCGGCGCCGATATGTCGGCGATTTCAATGCATAAAACCGGCGGAAGCCTCACGCAGAGCAGCATTTTGCTCCTCGGCGATAGCGTTGATCACAACTATGTCCGCCAGGTCATAAATCTTATTCAGACGACGAGCGGCTCGTATTTACTTCTTTCAAGCCTTGATATTGCCCGCAAAAATCTTTTCCTAAACGGAAGGGAAATCTTTAAAAAAACGCTTGACCATGCCGAATACGCCCGCCGCGAAATCAATGAAATCGGCGGATTCTACGCTTTTTCGAACGAACTTATAAACGGTGACACCGTTTTCGCCTTTGACAGGACGAAACTTTCGGTTTTCACCCGCGATATCGGGCTTGCCGGCATTGAGGTTTACGACCTTTTGCGCGACGAATACGGCATCCAAATTGAGTTCGGCGATATCGGAAATATTCTTGCTATAATTTCCGCGGGCGACCGCGCGCTTGAAATCGAGCGGCTGATTTCCGCGCTTTCCGAGATAAAGCGGCTAAACATCAGGCCGAAGAAAACCGCGCTTAGAAGCGAATATTTTCCCCCGTTTGTCGCGATTCCTCCCGAAAGAGCGTTCTGGGCAAACAAAAAAAGCGTTCCGCTTCCGCAAAGCGCAGGGCTTGTCGCGGGCGAATTCGTCATGGCGTATCCTCCGGGAATTCCGATTTTAGCGCCGGGTGAAGTCATAACAAAAGAAATTATCGGATATATCGAATACGCCAAAGAAAAAGGCTCTTTTCTTACAGGCACAATAGATATAGATGTAAACAATATCGAAGTCGTGATATAATTTGGTATACAGCGCGGCGACCGGCGCACTGCTTGCACAGAAAGTAGACAAGTCCGACCGCGAAGCAAAAACGGAAGGAGAATTATTTTGGAATTTTGGTTTACCGAGGAACATACTAAAAATGTTCGGTTTTCTATAAAAATCGACCGTCAGCTCGCCAGTCTGCAAAGCGAGTTTCAGAGAATCGATGTTTTTTCCTCGCCCGAATTCGGCAGGGTTCTCGCCCTTGACGGCTTTGTTATGCTGACCGAGAAGGATGAATTTATCTATCACGAGATGATAACACATATCCCGATGGCGGCAAAACCCGATATAAGGCGCGTTCTCCTTATCGGCGCGGGCGACGGCGGAGCGGTGCGCGAGCTGACGAAATACAGTACCATCGAGCAAATCGACATGGTCGAAATCGACGAAAAGGTAGTTGCCGTTTCGAAAGAATTTTTGCACTTTACTTCGGAAAAGCTCTCGGATCCTCGGGTAAATATTTTTTACGAGGACGGGCTGAAGTACGTCCGCCGCGCAAAGGATTACGACCTTATAATCGTCGATTCTACCGATCCTTTCGGCCCGGGAGAAGGGCTTTTTACAAAAGAATTTTACGGCAACTGTCACAAAGCCCTTTCGGAGGGCGGCATTCTCATAAATCAGCATGAAAGCCCGTTTTATAAAAACGACGCGACCGTCACAAGCCGCGCGCACGCAAGGATTGCCTCGGTTTTTCCGCAGAGCTATGTTTATCAGGCGCATATTCCGACCTATCCATCCGGCCACTGGCTTTTCGGATTTGCCTCTAATAATCTTCATCCTTTTTGCGAGCTTGACGCAGAAAAATGGAACTCGCTCGGAATTAAAACAAAGTATTATAACACCGACCTGCACCGCGGCGCGTTTGCGCTGCCAAGTTATGTAAGGGAGCTGCTTTCATAGATGAATATTTTCAATTTTTTGGGCCTTGACGCCGAATATGAAAAGAGCAGAATTGTTTTTTTCGGCGCGCCGTTTGACGGCACTACGTCTTTCCGTCCCGGCACCCGCTTTGCCCCTGCCGCCATGCGCGGCGACAGCTTCGGCATCGAAACATACAGCCCGTATCAGGACAAAGACCTTGAAGATGCGAATATCTGCGACGGCGGCGACCTCGACATTACCGCCATTAACCCCAAAGACGCGATTGCCAAAATTGAAGCGTTTGCAAAAGCAATTTTTCAGGACGGAAAAATCCCGGTTATGGCGGGCGGAGAGCACCTTGTTTCGCTCGGCGCGATTCGCGCGGCGGCGGAAAAATATCCAAATCTTCATATAATCCACTTTGACGCGCACACCGACTATCGCCACGACTACCTCGGCGAAAAGCTCTCGCATGCTTCGGTTATGCGCAGGGCGCAGGAGCTTTTGGGGGACGGCAGGATTTTCGGATTCGGCTACCGCAGCGGGCTAAAAGAGGAGTTCGAGTTTGCCGAAACCCACTGTTTTGTCAACCGCTTTACCCTTGAAAATATCGACAAGGCGAGGTCGCAAATTGGCGACGCGCCGGTTTATATCACCGTTGACCTTGACGTTCTCGATCCATCGGTTTTTCCGGGGACAGGCACTCCCGAAGCCGGCGGGGTTAGCTATAATGAGCTTCAAAACGCGCTTCTTGCGCTTCGCGGCATGAATATCGTCGCCGCGGATGTCTGCGAACTTTCGCCACACTACGACCACACAGGAGTTTCCACTGCGGTAGCCTGCAAGGTGCTGCGCGAGCTTCTTTTGATAATCTGATTTAGGAGGAAAACAAATGAGCAGAGCTTTAATAATCGGGGCGGGCGGCGTTTCTTCGGTCGTTTGCCACAAATGCTGTCAGAACCCCGAAGTTTTCGAGGAGATTTTAATCGCGAGCAGGACAAAAGAAAAATGCGACGCTATTGCAAAAACCCTTGAAAAATACAGGACAAAGGTGCAGACTGCGAAAGTTGACGCCGACAAAACCGCCGAGGTTGTCGCGCTTATAAACAGCTTTAAACCGGATATCGTTATAAACGTCGCGCTTCCTTATCAGGACCTCACCATTATGGATGCGTGCCTTGAAACCAAAACCGATTATCTCGACACCGCGAATTACGAGCCGCTTGACACCGCAAAATTCGAATATAAATGGCAGTGGGCTTATCGCGAAAAATTTGAAAAAGCGGGAATTACCGCCCTTCTCGGCAGCGGGTTCGATCCGGGCGTTACCGGCGTTTTTTCCGCCTATGCCGCCAAACATTATTTTGACGAAATAAATTATATAGATATTTTGGACGCAAACGCAGGCGACCACGGCTATCCTTTTGCCACCAATTTCAACCCCGAAATTAATATTCGCGAAGTTACCGCAAACGGAAGCTACTGGGAAAACGGCGAATGGGTTGAAACCGAGCCGATGGAAATCAAAAGGGTTTACGATTTTCCGCAAATCGGCGAAAAAGATATGTATCTTCTTCACCACGAGGAGCTCGAGTCGCTCGGTCAAAACATTAAAGGCATCAAGCGAATCCGCTTTTTCATGACCTTTTCGCAAAATTATCTCACTCATCTTAAGGTGCTCGAAAATGTCGGCATGACTTCAATTGTCCCGATAAATTTTGAAGGCAAAGAGATCGTTCCTCTACAGTTTTTAAAAGCCGTTTTGCCCGATCCCGCATCGCTCGGCCCGAGAACAAAGGGAAAAACCAACATCGGCTGCATTTTCCGCGGCAAAAAAGACGGAAAAGACGTTTCCTATTATGTTTACAACGTCTGCGACCACGAGGAATGCTACCGCGAGGTAGGTTCGCAGGCAATCAGCTATACCACAGGCGTTCCCGCAACGATCGGCGCAAAACTTATGCTTGAGGGAAAATGGAAAAAGCCCGGCGTTTTCAATGTTGAGGAGTTTGATCCCGATCCGTTTATGGACGAGCTAAATAAGCAGGGGCTTCCCTGGATAGAGGATTTTAACCCGAAAATGGTGGACTAAGCTGCGTGGTGTATGGCGAAATCTCTTTGCTTTATGCTTCTCTTGCCGTTATTTGCTTAGCGGCGCAAAATATAAATTATTAGGATAAAAAAATGGATTTCAGCGCGGTAAAAACGCCGGCTTATGTAATTGACGAGCGGCTTTTGAAAAAAAATCTTGAAATTTTGCAAGGGGTTGCGAAAGCAGCCGATTGCAAAATTCTGCTCGCCCAAAAGGCTTTTTCGATGTATTCGCTCTATCCGCTGATCGGAGAATACCTTGACGGAACCGCCGCGAGCGGGCTTTATGAGGCGCGGCTCGGACACGAAGAGATGGGCGGGGAGACTCATGTCTTTTCCGCGGCCTATAACGAGGACGAATTCGAGGAGCTGCTGCGGATCTGCGATCATATTGTTTTCAACTCGTTCGGCGAATGGGAAAAATATCGCTGCCGGGCTCTCTCCTCGGGCAAAAAATTCGGGATCAGGATCAATCCGGAGCATTCGACGCAGGAGCACGCAATCTATGACCCGTGCTCGCCCGGCTCCCGCCTCGGTGTCAC